>DASZRL010000052.1:0-52627 GCA_035549175.1 Chitinophagaceae bacterium
ACCGGATGGGCGTTTTGCCTGTCTACGCCAAGCAGGCCAACTTTTATAATTTTATCGCATGCAAACCGACCGAAGAACCTGGCTTAAACAAAGCGCGCTGCTGCTTGCCGCCCTGGGGCTTACCCGTACCGGCATGGCGGCACCGGGTGAGGTAATGAATCCGGATCCTGCTGGCGATACCCTCCTGCTGAACAGTAACGAGAATGCGTACGGGCCCTCCCCCTCGGCCAGACGGGCCATTTTGGTGAACTACCTGCAATCGAACCGGTACCCGGATGACCTGATTACCCCCCTGGTCAAACGCATTGCTGACCACCACGGCGTATCGCCCGATCACATCCTGCTGGGTGCCGGGGCCTCGGAGATCATCGGGCTGGGTCTGCTGCTGGCTTCCCAGAACAACAGGCAACTGGTAACCGCAGACCCAAGCTACAATGTCTGGGAACCCCAGGCCGGGGCCCTGGGGTATTCGATCTCCCGGATCCCCCTGAATGCTTCCCGAATGCTGGACCTGGACAAGATGGCGGCTGCCCATGACCAGAAAAGACCTTCCTTCATTTATCTCTGCAATCCCAATAATCCTACAGGGACCTTCCTGCACCCGGAGGTCATCAAAAGCTTTGCCCAGGAAATGAGCAAGGACAGCCTGGTGTTCATCGATGAAGCCTACACGGAATACGCAGGCCTTGAATCCCTCGCGGGCCTGGCCGCCACCAACCCGCGTATCCTGGTGGCCAAAACCTTTTCCAAAATCTACGGCCTGGCGGGGGCCCGCGTGGGTTATGCCGTCAGCCACCCTGAAACCATCCGCAAACTTGGCGCCCTACAGCCCTGGCCCCATGCCAACATCAGTACGGTATCCGCAGCGGCGGCGGCCGCCTCCCTCCTTGACCAGTCTTTCGTGGACGACTGCCGGCAGAAATGCCTGGTGATGCGCAATATGTGCTATACGGCATTCGACCGGCTTAAGCTGGAGTATATTCCCTCGTCCACCAATTTCATCCTGTTCCGCATTGATAAGCTGCAGGGCGACCTGACCTCCATGCTGAAACAACGGAATATCCTGGTGCAGCGCCGGGAACATTTTGGCGGAGTCTGGTGCCGGGTCAGTATGGGTACCGTCGATGAGATGCTGCAATTTACCCAGGCCGTGGAGGAGATCGTTACGACCAAGAGTTTCTGAGAAACCGTCAACCCCGGTTTAATACCAGCCCCTGCCCGCACCTACCATGCGGAACGGCCAGGGTATGGAAACCAGGATGATCAGCAAAGCCAGCCCGAAGAATACCAGCGTCCTGCGGTGTTTGACAGAATCCGGCAGGTTCTTCTTCGCATAGGACTTGCCAAGATGGACCAGCAGGATGGCAACGATCATACCTGCCATATGTTCAACCGCAAAAAAACGGGCGACGGGATCCTTCATAACCTCGGCAAATCCCCGGTTGCGGATGCTCACCAGGCCCCAGGTGTCACCCAGTGCCCACTGGTAAAGGCCAACCAGCAAGGTGATGTCGCAGGCGATCATGGCAAAGAGGCCCAATTTGCGGTCCGTGCTATTGAAAGGCCGGCTGCCTGCCGTTACGCTGCGCCAGACAATGATAAACAGCAATAACAGGATGACCCAGCGAAGGATGCTATGCAGGTGTAACACGGCCGTATACATATCGTGGTAGTTTGAGGCAAATCTAAATCCTGCCGGGCAGAAACAGAAATTATTTCCCCCCGATGGCGCGGATATCGGCTACGCAGTTTGAGTCCAGGACCGGCACCACATTATCGTAGGCCCAGGTCTGTCCCACATAATTTCCATCCGTTGCTCCGAAATACATCAGGCACTGGCTGTTGTTGCAGTGATAGCCAAATGCCGGATCCTTGTGATTGTGTTGCATAGGGGCTCCCTGGTCCACCAGGCCCATCAGGTGGCCGAACACATGCTCCAGGGCCGTGGATTCCAGGATCATTTTCTCCCCATTGCTGGAAGCATGGTCACTGATGCAATGCCCGAACAGGACCACGGAGGTATTGCGCAGGGCCGTGGCCATGATCAGGCTGTCGTCCGTATAATACCCGTTGGTTACCAGGACATAGACCGCCAGGCTGGTGCCCTGGGTGAAGGCGGTGCGGTTCCGGTCCTCGATACCTTTCAGGCCTTCCAGGGTGAACAGGGGGTCGGAAGGAAGTATCTGACTGGCCGTCACCGTGAAGCCACCTGGCTTATGCAGGTATTTGGCAAGCATGGTTTCCAGGTGTGTCAACGTGGCGGGCTGAAGCCCGGCACCCGGCATATACTGTACTTCGATGTGAAGGGACTGGAAAAAGGTATCGGCCAGTAAATCCCTTGCCGAGGCACCAACGGGAAGGTCATGGCGGTAGCTGCCGCTAGGGTTGACAAATCCGCTGGTATCCTGCTGGCAGGCCGCCAGACCGGCGAGGAAGACAAGCACGAGGGCAGCGCCGCGGAGGCGGCCTGTCAACCAACCCAGATACAAAGGCCGATTATGGGATATTGTCACAACTTAAATGTATTGAATTTCCGGCAATCTTATTTACCGCCGATTGCCCGCAGGTCTGCGTGGCAGGCAGAGTCGAGGACCGGGATTGCGGCAATCTGGGTTCCGGCCTGGGATAGATAGGCTCCGTCATTGGCTTCATAATACATCAGGCAATCCGGGTTGCTGCAATGGTTGCCATGACCAGGATCCTTATGGCTGGTCATCAGTGGGGCCCCTTCATCGACCAGTCCCATCAGGTGCCCGAACTCATGCTCCAGGACCACCGTTTCCAGCAGTCGCGTAACGGCCTGGTTATAGCCGGCATCCAGGCGGATGCTCTTGCCGAAAAGAACTACGGAGGTGTTCCGGTAGGCTGCCCCCAGTACCAGGCTGTCTTCTGCGTAAAAACCGTCCAGGCATAAAACATACAGGGCCAGGTTGTTGCCCTGGGTGAAGACCGTCCGGTTTCGGTCCTCGATGCCTTTGATGCCGGCCAGGGAAAACAGGTCATCGGAGGGCTGGATCTGGCGGGTGACCAGGGAAATACCCCCTGGTTTATTGATATAGCAGTTCAACATCGTCTGCAGGCTGTCCAAGGCATGCTGGTCCGGGAGGTAGTTGCCGATATATTGCAACTCAATGGTTAGGGAAGTGTAAAAGGCATCACTTACCAGGTCCCGGCAGGACGCGCCCACGTGCAGATCGTGGCGATACGCGGGTTGCGCATTTTGAAATACGTTAGCTTCCCTCTGGCAGGAAAGGAGAAATAGGGTGGGGACGATGACGAGTAAATAACTGATTTTCATCCTACTGATCAGGGGTTTACCAACGGGTTCGGAGCCTCTTTGTTTCGCCGGTCTGGCTGTTCGGTAGCAAAGTTCCTACGCAGTTTTCAAAAAACAAGCCAAAAAAAGCCAGGTTCCCCCACCCTCCGGACATTCCCCTATCATCCAGGGACATAGGTCCGGCATTTTCCGGGATCGGTCATCTCCGCCCTAATCCACCCAGTCGGCGATGAAGATGTTGGTATCGTGGGTCCCCCCATTATTCCGGTTGCTGCAAAAAACGATTCGCTTGCCGTCCGGCGAAAACATGGGAAAAGCGTCGAAAATCTTCTCGTGCGTAATCTTCTCCAGCCCGCTGCCATCCTCCTGTATGGCATACAGGTTGAAGGGAAATCCCCGCTTATACTCCTGGTTGGAAGCAAAAATGATGCGCTTGCTGTCCGGGAAAAAGGAAGGAGCCCAGTTCGCCTGCCCGAAATGGGTGATCTGGTGCTGGTTACTGCCGTCCGCATCGGCCTCAAACAGTTCCATACTGGTGGGAGCGACCAGGTGGTCGGCCAGCAGGGCCTTGTACTCGGCGATTTCATCGGCTGTTCGGGGGCGGGATGCCCGCCAGATAATTTTCTTTCCGTCAGGGCTGAACCAGGCGCCCCCGTCATAGCCGAGGGTGTGCGTGATACGCTTTTCCTTCCCGGTATGCAGATCCATGATGTACAGCTCGATGTCCCCGTCCTTGTCACTGGTATAGATCATTTTGCGACCATCCGGGGAAAGCGTCGCTTCGGCATCATATCCCTTCGACCGGGTCAGCCGGCGTACAATATGGCCCTGGAGGTCAGCCATGAATATGTCATAGGAGTCGTACAACGGCCAGATGTATTTATTGCCGTAGCGGCTCCGGTCCGGCAAGGGGGGGCAACTGTCGGAGGCCAGGTGGGTGGACGCGTAGAGGATGTGCCGCCCGTCGCGCATAAAAAACCCGCAAGTGGTGCGACCCTTTCCCGTGCTGACCATGTGGTAAGTGAACGGCTCGTCCGGCTTTTCCGGCACTTTCCCGATAAAGATCTGGTCGCAGAACAGCCCTTCCCGCGGATTGGTGCGCTGGAATATCAGGTATTTACCGTCATAACTCCAGTAGGCTTCGGCATTATCACCGCCGAATGTGAGTTGGCGAACATTGCGCAGGTGGCGCTCTTCCGGATACCAGATGGTATCCCGGGACGTAACCCTGCGACCGACATCGCCTGCTGACGGATTGGGAATAGCCGGGCGTACCATTACGGCCAGCGGGATCCACAGCAAAATATTCCATGCTCGCATAGCATCCAATTGGTTTTCCGGTTGTGCTTTCCGGGGCGCCAGGCACCCCGGGGGCTCCGGGTTGTTAAAAATCAGACTTGGTCCGCTGCTGCCGATGGCTGACCGGTAAAAACGGTTAGTTTTGAGGCATGAAGCGAATGTCAAAAATACGGATCGTCCTGTATACGGCCGGATCCTTTTGGCTGGCCGCCTGCGGCAACGGAACGGGCGAGCCGTCGGCCTACGGGGATCTGCTTTCCCAATCACCCTATGGATCCCTGACCGACAGTATCCGCCGGGACCCGCAGGATCCCGCACTATATATTCGGCGGGGCATCCTGCTCAAAAATAATCGCCAGACGCTGCCTGCCCTGGCAGATTTTCAGAAGGCCTGGGCACTCCGTCCTTCGGAGGAATCCGGGGCCCGGATCAGCCAGATCCTGCTTGAGCAAAGCCCGGATTCCGCGGTACAGTTTATCCGGCAGGCGCTTACCCGGCTACCCGGCAGCCTCTTTCTGCAGTTGGACCTGGCCCGCGCCTATGCCGGGCTCCGGCGGACCGACCAGGCCGTTACGGTTTGCGACAGCATCCTGGCACGGTATCCCAACCAGGTGGATGCCCTGATGATGAAGTCCGATCTGCTGGATTCCCGCAAGGATACCGCCGGATCGGTGCACGCCCTGGAAAAAGCCTATGAGCTGGCTCCTTTTGATGTGGAACTCAACTACGAGCTGGCCTTTAAGCTGGCCCAGAGCAAAAACCCCCGGACCCTGAGCCTCTGTGATTCGCTGATTCGCATGGACTCCCTGGGAAATCACGCCGAGCCTTATTACTTCCAGGGCGTGTATTATGCCAACACCGGCGATCAGGCAAAGGCCCTGGACTACTTTACTCAGGCGATAAGCCACGACTATAATTTCCTGGATGCCTACCTGGATAAGGGGGCCCTGCTTTACCGCATGAAACGTACAGCGGAAGCACTCAAGGTCTTCCAGCTGGCCGCCACCATATCTCCCGCCTACGCCGACGCCTATTACTGGATGGGCAAATGCCAGGAGGTGCTGGGTCAACCGGACCAGGCCAAAGCCAATTACCTGCGCGCCTACGGGTTTGACAAGACCCTGGTGGAGGCCCGGGATGCCGCGGCCCGGCTGAAGTGAACACCCGGCTTCCCGCCGAACGGGATTTACTTCCTATCTTGCGCCCAACGAAATGCACTACCATGGCCCTGATCGCCCCATCCCTGCTGTCCGCCAACTTTCTCCGCCTGGAATCCGATTGCCAGCTCCTGGACCGAAGTGAGGCGGATTGGTTTCATCTGGACATCATGGATGGCCGGTTTGTTCCCAATATATCCTTCGGACCCATGATCGTAGAGTTCATACGCCGGACCACGAAAAAATGCTGCGATGTCCACCTGATGATCCTGGAACCGGAAAAATATGTCGAAGCGTTCCGCAAAGCAGGAGCCGACCAGGTTTCCGTGCACATAGAAGCCTGCCCGCACCTGCACCGGAATATCCAGCAGATCAAATCCCTCGGCATGCGCGCCGGCGTGGCCATTAATCCCCACACGCCGGTTTCCCTGCTCGGCGACATCCTGCATGAACTGGACCTGGTTTGTCTGATGAGTGTGAACCCCGGGTTCGGAGCCCAGCAATTTATCCAGCATTCCCTCGCCAAGATCCAGGAACTTCGCCGGATGATCGATGCCTGGAACCTGCCGGTCAAAATCGAGGTAGATGGCGGGGTGACCCTGGAAAATGCTCCGGATATCCTCGCCGCCGGAGCGGACGTGCTGGTGGCCGGCAATACGGTATTCAAATCCCCGGATCCTGCAGCCACCATCGCCGCGCTGAAGCGCCTCTGAGCCGGGCCGGGCATGCCCGGTTTGCCAAAACTATTTGTATCTTACTTCCGATTCTTTCTTATGAAAAAACGGATGCCCCGGTACTTTCTTTGCCTGATCAGCCTGTTACTTTGCTGTCTTGCCTTTTCCCAAAAAAAATCGGCCGTTGTCACCGGGCGGGTCCTGGACGAAAATGAACAACCGCTGGCGGGCGTATCGGTCATCATACTTGGGCGCCAGAGCGGAACAAGCACCGGGGATTCCGGGCAGTTCCGCATCCGTGTACCGGCCGACCGGGCATTTGCGCTGGTCTTTTCGCATACGGGCTACAGCACCCGGCAGCAGAATTTCCTGCTCAGTTCCGGAGAACAGGAAACGATCACCCTGCGCCTGGAACCCTCCTCACGGGTCCTTTCCGAAGTCGTGGTAACCGATCAGCGGGACCGCCGGGAAGCCGGCCTGATCCACATCAATCCCAAGAACATCCTTAACCTGCCCAGCCCGGTCACCGGGGTAGAGAGCCTGATCAAGGTTTTTGTGGGATCCAATAACGAACTGACCTCCCAGTATTCGGTACGCGGCGGAAATTTTGATGAGAACCTCATTTACGTAAATGACTTTGAAGTGTTCCGGCCCTATCTGGTCAGCAATGCCCAGCAGGAAGGGCTCAGCTTCATCAACCCGGAACTGGTCAGGAATATCAGTTTTTACACCGGCGGATTCCAGGCCCGCTACGGCGATAAAATGAGCAGTGTCCTGGATATCCAATACAAAAAGCCGCAGGCCTCGTCCGGCTCGGCCTACCTTGGCCTGCTGGAACAGGGTCTGCATCTCGAGGGCCTGAGCCGGAACCGCCGGTTCACCTACCTGGTGGGGGCCCGCAGCCGCACGAACCGCAATTTGCTGAGCAGCCAGGAGACGAAAGGAAATTATGTGCCCGCCTCGGCCGACCTGCAGGCCCTGCTGACCTACCAGCTCAATGGAAAGTGGCAGGCTGAATTCCTGGGTAATTTCTCCCAGACCCGCTTCAGCCTGGAACCCCAGTCCAGCCAGCTGACTTCCTCGGTATTCTCACCTTTCTTTTCCGCCAACCTGGGTCTCGACATCCAATTCCAGGGCCAGGAGAAGGACCGCTACAGCACCGGTATGATGGGCCTTTCTCTGACCAACCAGGTCAACCGCCGGCTGAAAATCAAATGGCTGGCTTCCCGCTTCGAGGACAACGAACAACAAAATGAGGATATCACCGGGGCCTATCTCTTCGGAGAACGGGATTTCGATAAGAGTAATCCCACCTTCGGTCTGATAGTAAACCCGCTGGGCGCGGGGATCAACCAGAATTATTCCCGTGACCGGCTGGATATCGTGAACTGGAACCTGTCAAACCGGGGAACCTTTGACCAGGGCAGGCAGGTGTGGCTCTGGGGAGTCGGCATCGACCGGACCCTGATCACCGATCACCTCAATGAATGGGAATACCAGGATTCAGCCGGATATTCCCTTCCGTATAACCCCGATCTGCTGCAACTCAACGGGGTACTCAGGTCCCGGGAGGATCTCCAGGTCACCAAATTGTCGGGATATATTCAGGACAACCTGGCCCTGGGGGATTCGGGAAGGGCATTTACCCTGCAGGCCGGCCTGCGGTATAATTATAATTCCCTGAACCGGGAATTCTTCCTGTCTCCCAGGCTGGGTGCCAGCTGGAAGCCGGCCGGTCGCCGAGACATTGTCCTGCGGGCCTCCCTGGGCTCCTACAACCAGCCTCCTTTTTACCGGGAAATGCGGCGCTATGACGGAACGTTGAACACGGCGCTCAGATCACAGAAAAGCTGGCAGGCTGTGGCTGGCATGGACCTGAACTTCCGCGGATGGGACCGCCCCATGCGGCTGACCACCGAAGCGTATTATAAGTACATGACCGACGTAGACGTGTATGATATCGATAATGTCCGCATCCGGTACTTCGGAAACAACCAGGCCAAGGCCTATGCAGCCGGCGTGGAAATGCGTCTGTTCGGGGAACTGGTGAAGGACGCGGAAAGCTGGGTCAGCCTCGGCCTTATGCGGACGCGCGAGAACCTGGACGGGGACACCTACCAGGTCTATACCCTGGATTCCCTCAACCGCCCGGTGGACAGCAGCACCGTCCAGGGAGGGTGGTTCCGCCGGCCCACGGACCGCCTGATTACGTTTGGCATGTTCTTCCAGGATTACCTCTCCACCAATAAGAACTTCAAGGTTTACGTCAACGGCCTGTATGGCAGCAACCTCCCCTACAACATACCGGGCAGCATCCGTTACCGCAACGCCCTGGTAATCGAACCCTATATCCGGGTTGATATCGGGTTCAGCGCCCTGTTGCTGGATGCCGAACGAAGCAACCGCCGCAGCCACAGTCCGTTCCGCAATTTTGAGAATATCTGGGCCACCCTGGAAGTATTCAACCTGATCGACCGGGCCAACACCATTTCCTACCAGCTGGTAAAGGATTTTTCCAACACGACTTACACGATACCCAACCGCCTGACGCCCCGGCTCCTGAATTTCAAGATCATAGCCCGGTGGTGACTGCCGGCTGGCCAGTCACCCGTGGCCTGGCGGCCCGCAAATAAAACGGCCCCTCATAATCCTGCACATAGACTGATACGTTGTACCAGACCGGCTCCGGATTGTCCCTACCGCAGCACCGGGCGGACCCTGGTCTCGCCGGATCCGAGTCAGCTGCGTCCCGCGGGGAAATAAACAATTATTTAAAAGATTAAATTTCTATGCACACGTGTTAATAAGTAACTTTGGTAAAGACAGGGTAGAATCAGTTAATTTGGAAAAGGTTGTCCTTGGGGCCTCCTGTGGTGAAATCTGACCGGTGCCCGCCCTTCCTGGCCTCAGTACCCTGCACCGGGATTGTGAAATCAAAAACTGAAGTGAATTGACAGAAACGATCATCAACCTCGAAACCGTAAACCCTATTGAGTTTTTCGGCGTCAACAACGGAAAACTTGATATCCTCAAAAAGAAATTCCCGCTGCTCAAGATCCTCTCCCGAGGAACCCAGCTCAAACTCAGCGGTGCCCCTGAGCAGGTCGAGAATGCCAAGGAAAAGATTGAACTCATTGTCCAGTACCTGGAACGCAACGGGCATATGAGTGAGAACTATTTCGAGCAGATCCTTGGTGGGGATGACGCGGAGGCCATCGACCACTTTGTGGAGCGAAACCCCAATGACATCCTGGTTTTCGGTCCCAATGGCAAGACGGTCCGGGCCCGAACCGCCAACCAGAAAAGACTGGTCCAGGTTGCCGAGCGCAATGACATCGTGTTTGCCGTGGGGCCGGCCGGAACCGGAAAGACCTATACAGCCGTTGCCCTGGCCGTCCGCGCACTCAAAAACAAGCAGGTCAAAAAGATCATTCTCACCCGGCCGGCCGTGGAAGCCGGTGAAAGCCTGGGTTTTCTGCCCGGCGACCTGAAGGAAAAGATTGATCCGTACCTGCGGCCCCTGTATGATGCGCTGGACGACATGATACCTGCCGACAAGCTTGGGTATTACATGAGCACCCGGACCATTGAAATCGCACCGCTTGCCTACATGCGGGGCCGTACGCTGGACAACGCCTTCATTATCCTGGATGAAGCCCAGAATGCAACGGATCTCCAGCTGAAAATGTTCCTGACCCGAATCGGTGCAAATGCCAAAGCCATCATAACCGGGGACCTGACGCAAGTAGACCTTCCGCGCAACCAGAAAAGCGGCCTGCAGACGGCCAGCCGGATCCTCAAGAATATTGATGGCATCGCCCATATTGAGCTGGATGAGGATGACGTGGTGAGACACCGCCTGGTCAAGGCCATCCTGCGCGCCTATGAGCGGGAACGCAAGGACGAGGTACCCCGCGAGGACAAATTCTCCGGCAACCGCTCCTGAACCAAAGCTGGCAAAGATTTATTAGCTTGCAGGAATGAAACATCATGCAAGGATCGTTGCTTCCCTGTTGCTTCTGGCAGCCTGCGGCTGCCAGAACCCCGACACGCAGGAGAAGGCATCGGAAAATGATATCGATGCCGCCCGGAATTTCATTCGTGCCGCGCTGGACGGAAAATTTAACGAGGCACGCAGTTTCCTGTACAGTGATTCGACCAATAACCAGTACATGGACCTGGCCGAACGCAGCTACCAGAAAATGGACCCGGACACGCGGCGCAACTACCGGGAGGCCTCCATCAATATCCACAATGTCACCCCGGTGAATGATTCGACCAGTGTCATTATTTTTTCCAACTCGTACAAGAATGAACACGATACCCTGCGGGTGCTGCGGCGCAACAACCAGTGGCTGGTCGACCTGAAATACCTGTTTCAGCATGACATGGATTCCACACGTCCGGTGATGGCACCATCCAAAGACAGCAACCGATGATGCGTAGTCTTCTGCTGGTAGGTTTGGGCGGGGCACTGGGCAGCACGCTGCGATACCTTTGCCAGAAAGGAGTATACCAGCTCTACCCCCACCCCTTCCCCTGGGGCACTTTCCTGGTGAATGTGTCCGGGTGTTTTCTCATCGGACTATTCTATGCCCTGTCTGAAAAAAGCCTCCTTTTTACCCCCGACTGGCGGCTTTTCCTGACTACGGGGTTCTGCGGGGGGTTCACTACCTTTTCGACCTTCTCCTATGAAAACCTGGTCCTGCTGCGCAGCGGCGATATCCGGTACTTCCTTGTCTACACCCTGGGCAGCCTGACGGCGGGCCTGGTGGCGGTGATAGCGGGCGTGGCCCTGGTTAAAATAAGGTGATATGGAACTTGAAGGACAATCCAAATTATTGCGCATTTTCCTGGGGGAGAGTGACCGCATAGGCCACCAGCCCCTTTACGAGGCGCTTGTGCTGGCAGCCCGCAAGCAGGGCCTGGCGGGGGCCACCGTCCTGAAAGGCCTGATGTCCTACGGTGCCAGCAGCCGGCTCCATGTGGCCCGCCTTATCGAATTGTCCGAGGATCTGCCCCTGGTCGTGGAAATCGTCGACCGGGCCGACCGGATCGACCAGTTCCTCCCCAAGGTCCAGGAACTCTTTGAGACCTGTGGCAAGGGAGGGCTGATCACCCTGGAAAAAGTAGAAGTAGTCTATTATAAACCCAAAAACTGAGCCGGCTATGTTGACTGTCAAACACCCCTGGCATGGCGTCCCCCCCGGAGAAGGCGCACCGCGGATTGTAAATGCGATCGTAGAGATCCCGCAGGGTTCCCGGGCCAAGTACGAAATCGACAAGGACAGCGGCCTGCTCAAACTGGACCGGGTAATCTATTCTTCCTTTTACTACCCAACCAACTACGGTTTCATTCCACAGACTTACGGGGATGACAAGGATCCGCTGGACATCCTGGTGATCACCACCATCCCGGTGCAGGCGCTCTGCCTGGTCCAGGCCAAAGTCATGGGCGTGATGCAGATGATCGACAGCGGGGACGCTGACGACAAGATCATAGCCGTGGCCAATAACGACCCCGGGGTCAACCATTACAATAATATCGAAGAATGACCCAAGCACTTCTTTGAAGAACTGCGTCATTTTTTTGAAGAATACAAGAAGCTGGAGAACAAGATGGTCGTAGTCGAAGAATTCGGAGACAAGGCCAAAGCCCTTAAAATCGTTACGGACGCAATGGATAATTACACGCGGCAGTTCAAACAGGTTGAATCCTGACTGGCCGGCTGCTGATTGCCATCCCGGACCGCTTCTTGCCGCTTCAACCCTATCACCAATCTATGACGATCCTGAGCTTGACATTGATAGTTCTGCTGGGCTCCCTGCTGGCCGGTTTTTTGGGCTCCCTGACGGGCCTGGGGGGAGGCGTGGTCATTATACCCATGCTGACCCTGGTTTTCGGAATCGATATCCGCTATGCGATCGGCGCCTCCATAGTCGCCGTGATTGCCACCTCCTCGGGCGCCGCGGCGGCCTATGTCCGGGAAGGCATCACCAATATCCGGCTGGGCATGTTCCTGGAGATCGCGACCACCCTGGGTGCGATCCTGGGGGCTTTCCTGGCGGTATATGCCCCTACCCACCTGATTGCCATCATATTCGGATGCATTTTGATTATATCTGCCGCCCTGTCGCTCCGGGATAAGGTTCCCCATGCCAGTGTCCAGCAGGGAAGCCGCCTGGCCGGCCTTTTACGGTTCAACAGCACCTACCCGGATCATACGGGCGCCGATATCCCCTATTCCGTGCGCAACGTTCCGGGCGGCTTCCTGATGATGATGCTGGCCGGCACGCTTTCCGGGCTGCTGGGGATCGGCTCCGGCGCCCTGAAGGTGCTGGCCATGGATAACATTATGCGCATCCCTTTCAAGGTGTCCACCACTACCAGCAATTTCATGATCGGGGTAACGGCGGCTGCCAGCGCCGTGGTGTACTTTCAGCGGGGATACATCGACCCCGGCCTATGCCTCCCGGTGACGCTGGGCGTGCTGGGAGGGGCTTCACTGGGGTCCCTGTTACTTACCCGCTCCGAAACGCGGTGGATCAGGATTGTGTTCGCTATTGTCATAACCGCACTGGCCCTGGAAATGATTTACAACGGGGCTACTCATAAACTCTGAAGGCATGGGAAGCAATAAAAAAAAATGGGCTGACAAGGATATCGAAGCCTCCCTGGGCAGCCTGCTTCGGGGGGGCGTCCTCCTTTCGTCGGCAATTGTGCTTCTCGGCGGCGTTCTGTACCTGCTTCGGCGGGGTGGCATGGAGCCCGAATACCATACCTTCCGCGGATTGTACCAGCCCTTCCATACGCTGCCGGAAGTCTGGACCGGAATCTGGCAGGGGAAGGGGCAGGCCATCATCCAGGCCGGCGTCATCCTGCTGATCGCTACCCCGATCGCCCGGATCGTTTTTTCCATCATCGGGTTTGCCCGTGAAAGGGACCGCCTTTATATCCTGATCGCCCTGATCGTGTTAGGCATCATCATGACAAGCCTGCTGCTGGGGATCAAGGGGTAACGGGGAGGCCCCCGGGCCCGGTTTTATCAAAAAAACTTGGCGTATGACTCTTCAAACCGTTTTACTACTACTGCTTATCGGCCTGTTGGCCGGCACCCTCAGTGGCCTGGTAGGCCTGGGTGGCGGTATCGTCATTGTCCCGGCCCTGGTCTTCCTGCTTTCCTTCAGCCAGCACCAGGCGCAGGGTACCTCGCTGGGCGTCTTACTGCTGCCGGTAGGCATCCTGGCCGTGATAAACTATTACCAGAAGGGTTATGTGGACCTGCGGGTGGTAGCCCTGATCAGCATCGCGTTCATTGCGGGCGGCTGGCTGGGAAGCCGGATCGCCCTGGCACTGCCCCAGGAGACTATTCGCAGGATCTTCGCCCTTGTCCTTATTTATACGGCCTGCCGGATGCTCGGATGGGATCAGGCCCTGCTGCGCTGGATACGCGCCCTTTTTTCCTGACCCGCCGGCTTGCCTGAAATTGGCTTATCTTTTAGAGAAATAGCCGGCCGGCCGGTGTGAAAATTCACCGGCCCGGCATCTTACAGATAAGCCTTGCTGCCGTGAAGGGTGATAAGTATACCCATATAACCGACCAGGAACTGCTGGAGAAATTCTACCAGGATCATGACAGCCAGTGGCTGGGTATCCTGCTGGAACGATACACCCTGCTGCTGCTGGGGGTTTGCATGAAATACCTCAAGAACGAGGAGGAAGCCAAGGACGGAGTTCAGCAGGTCTTTCTCAAAGCGATTACCGAGCTGCAGAAATACCGGGTATCCTACTTCAAGTCCTGGATCTATATGGTAGCCAAAAACTACTGCCTGATGAAACTGCGCGACCGGCAGGGAAAGTCCAGCGCCCTGCTTACCGATCAGATGGCCCAGGCACCCGAGGAGCCGGCTGACCGCCAGGACCGGCTTCAGAATGAGATTACCCTGGAACTGATGAGCGAAGCGCTGAAGAATCTGGGCCCGGAACAACGGCTATGTGTAACTTTATTTTACTTTCAGCGGAAGAGCTACCAGGAAATAAGCGAACAGACCGGGTTTACCCTCATGCAGGTAAAGAGTTATATTCAGAACGGTAAAAGGAATCTCCGTATCCAGCTGGAAAAAAAATTACAGGGAACCCAACCGGACAGGACAAATCCCTGACACCATGGCAAACGACTTCAAAGACATATTATCCCATCTGTCCCCGGACATAGACCAGCAAACCCTGCTGCTCTACCTGCAGGACCGCCTGAACCCGGAAAAAAAGCATGAGGTCGAGCAGAAACTCCTGGACAATGACTTTGCCGGCGAGGCCCTGGAAGGACTGAAGCAGTTTGGCGACCAGCAGCAAATCACGGACCTGGTCGATCAGCTGAACCGCGACCTGCAGAAAAAACTGGAGAAAAAGAAACAGCGCCGCGAAAAACTGCGGCTGCGGGAACAGCCCTGGCTGTACCTAGCCGCCCTCATCATCCTGTTGCTGATCATCATCAGCTATATGCTGGTACGGCATACCCTGGCCCGATGACGGGCAGCCAGCCTGCCCGGTATGGCGGGCAATTACCCGGCCACGGGTCAGGTGCGTACCGCCACCCGCTTTTCCTTTCTGAGGGCGTGATAGGCGAGCAGGGTACTGACCAGTAGCAGCAGGCCTCCCAGCAGGAAGGATACCCCGGGAAAATACACCGGCGCCGTGCTGCGTGTAAAGTAGGCAAATAGCCCCGTCATCATCGGCGGGCCGAAGATGGAGGTGAAACTCATCAGGCTGGTCAAGGCGCCCTGGAGTTCACCCTGTTCGTTTTTCGGAACGTGGCCGGACATAATGGCCTGCAGGGCGGGTCCGCAAATTCCTCCGAGGCAATACGGAACCAGGTAAACGAACATCATCCAGCCCCGCGTGGCGGAGGCGAACAGGAACATGCCTGCCGTATACAGGAGCAGACCAATATACACGGACCGCTCATTGCCCAGCTTCGGATTGATATACCGGATCAGTCCGCCCTGGACCGCGCTGACCAGCAGGCCGATCACGGTGAGCGACAGACCGATCATGCCGGGCGACCAGTGAAACCGTTCGATAGTGAAAAAACTCCAGTTGCTCTGGATGGCATGCGCAGCTATGTATACAAAGAACAGGGACAGGGCGAGTTCGCCGATAGCGGGATATTTGACCAGCTGCCGGAAGGCACCCAGCGGGTTGGCGCGGGCCCAGTCAAACCGGCGCCTGTTTTCAGGCGCCAGTGACTCCGGCAGGACGAAATAGCCCCAGAGCCAGTTCAACAGGCACAGGATGGCCGCTGCCATAAAGGGCACCCGGGAGCCAAACTGACCGAGCAGGCCCCCGATGCCAGGCCCGATGATAAAACCCAGCCCGAATGCCGCTCCGATCATACCGAAATTCTTGGCCCGGTTCTCCGGTGTGCTGATATCGGCGATATACGCCGACGCGGTGGTAAAACTGGCTCCCGTGATGCCGGCTACGATCCGGCCGACGAACAGCCAGCCGATCGTGGGAGCAAAGGACAGGAACAGGTAATCGATCCCGAAGCCGAACAGGGACACCAGGATCACCGGCCGCCGGCCGTAGCGGTCACTGAGGCTGCCGATAACCGGGGCAAACAGGAACTGCATGATCGCGAACGACATGGTCAGCCAACCGCCGTACTCCGCTGCCAGGCTGTTGCCGCCGTGTGTAAGTTCTTTGATCAGGCTGGGAATGACCGGAATGATAATGCCCCAGCCGATCACATCGGTAAGCAGGGTAATGAAAATAAATCCCAGGGCGGCCTTGCGGTTGGATGTCATACGAATCAGGTTAACGGTGGAAGCAGGAAGGCAAGGTAAGTCCAAAAACGGACTGGGTGATCACAATTCTTCCCAGACGGCCCGGGCAAAATCTTCCAGGGAAGGATCCCGGGCACCCATCAGCAGCAGTACGCAATCACCGGTCAGGTGCGTCCGCACCGCCTGCAGGAAATCCCGGCGGTCCGCCACGAACCAGGCGGGCTTACCCAGGGCCCTCAGATCTGCCACCAGGTCGGCGGCAGAGATGTCTTTCTGCGCCGTGCCGCCGGCATAAAAGATCTCGCTCATCCAGATCTCGTCGGTATCCCGCAGGACCCTGGCCAGTTCTTCGACAAATTCCTTGCGCAGGAATTTGGTCGGACCGTAACCATGCGGCTGAAACCAGGCCACCACCTTGCCGGCTATCGGTTGGCAGGCCCGGATGGATGCCGCACACTTGACCGGATTATGTGCATAATCATCCACCAGCCAGACCCCTTCTTTCCGGCCCCAGACCTGGTGCCGCCGGTAAATGCCCTGGTAAGTTGCCAGGGCGCTGGCACATTGTTCCAGCGACAACCCGGTCATCACGGCGGCCGCCGTGGCGGCCAGCGCATTTTCCATATTGTGCCTCCCCACCTGGTTAAGGCGGAAGGGAACGCCGTTTACCTCAAAGCGGATCGTCAGGCCTTCCTGCCGAAATCCGGTAGCCACAAGTCCGGCCGGGCAGTCCGGGTCCGCGGAAAAATCCTGGCGGATGTCGCGGGAAAGCTGCCTGGCCAGCGGATGGGCCTGGTTTACCACGAAATGCTGACAATGATCCCGGAACTGGCCAAACAGGCCGGTAAGCACATCGATTTCCTTATGGTCTTTGTCAATGTTCAGTAACAGGCCGATTTGGGGATGATAGGAAACTATCGAACCATCGCTTTCATCAGCCTCGATGACCAGCCAGGGGCCGTTACCGTGACGGGCATTCCCGATCTTTCCCGCCCGGATCAGGCTGACCAGCCCGGCGCCGCTGATAATCCCCGGACCCAGGCCAGCCTGGTCAAGTATTTCAAAAAGCATCGCCGTGGTGGTGCTTTTGCCGCTGGTACCCCCGATGGCAAGGGTCCTGCGACTGGCCACGATCAGGGCCAGCAGTTCAGCCCGGTGCAGGATGGGAATTCCCCGCCTGCGGGCGATCTGAACTTCCTCCACCGTATCTTCCACCGCCGTGGACACCACCACCAGGTCAGTTTGACCGGTAATGCCCTCCCCGTTCTGGGGAAAACAGCGGATCCCGGCAGCTTCGAGCATACTGCGTGTCGCATTTGCAACGTCCGGTAGAAAATACCGGTCGCTTCCGGATACCTGCTTACCCTCTTCCCGGAGATACTGGGCGAGGGCACTCATGCCTGTACCGGCGATCCCGATAAAAAAAGGATGGTGAAAATCTCCGAGTTGCTGGATCATCCTGCAAAGAAAGCAAATTGCGGCAAGCTGGTAAAAATACAGGGGACTCCCTGCGGAGTCCCCTGCAATTAATTGAACCGGCTGTTTTATTTATGCAGCGTGATCTTGCCCAGTTCATTTACCTCACGGGCTGTTACCGTGACACCGGTTATCGTCGTATCCTGGTACCCGTTGGACGCATTAACAAATACGGTATAGGTTCCCGGATCCAGGCCGCGTACCTTGAAGCGTCCGTCTGCCCAGGGAATAGCATAGGCGGTATCCTTGTCGTTGTACACACTGATTACCGGATAGGCATCCCAGGGCGTCACGATGCCGGCGATTGCACCTGTAGCTTTGGTGACAAAGAGCCGGATATACGGCCTGAGGTAGAACTGGCCATCGCGGACCCGGATAATGGATTTGCCAATGTTGAAGTCCAGCCAGAGCTGCATGTGGCCTGCCAGGTATTCATCAAATTCATTACCGACCAGTTTAATGGTAAGCACGGAATCACCCGGGAACAGGTGCAGCGGATAGGTTACGCTGTCCTTGACCAGGGAGTTGTCGGGCCCCAAGGTAATCTTGATGCGCCGGATCTTGCCCTGTGGGATATTGCCGGAGGCCAGCAGGGTATCCGTGCCATTGCGCAAGGATAGGAGGTCATAGACACCCGGCCGGATAGACAGGTTTTCCCAAACGACGCTGGTATCCCGGTTGTCATCAAAATCACAATCATGGCGATGGTGATCGGTTGAATCAGCCGAGGATGTATCCACCAGCACCCTGACAGATTGAATATCAATCAATACTTTGTCAAACAGGCCCGGGTCATCCGACAAATACAAAGACACATTCTGCTGACCAGCCGGTACCTTGCCGGATTGGTCCTTTGAGCAGGAGGCAAGGAGGGCTGCCAACCCCACGAGCGCGAACATCATCGCGCCGAAGATTTTCCAGGAAGTTTTCATACACGTTTCATTTTTAAATAATTGATATCCTCTGGTTCGATGGTTGGATGGATGGGAGCGTGCGTAAAGCAGTGCTGCGTCACGGCCGGATTACAGACTAGAGCGGCGCAGGAAGGTTTAAATACAAAGGCAATCTTTTTTTGCATCGTAAAAACCCGATACCTGCCTGCCAGGGTATTATTGCAAAAAAAGTGCCGGCGGTTGTGTCTGGCTGTTATTCCGCTGAATTGATGGAAAAATTGTGCTGAATGAAGCCCAGGTATCTATTGCATTCAGGGCAAAACAGTTCCGTGATCTGGATCAATTCCTGGAACTCGCCCCATTGCAGCTGGAGCGAGTCACCATGCCAATCGCAGTGGGGACAGGAACTGGGGCGGTTCTCGAAATCGTTCTCAAAGAAAATCTGGTGCATGGCGTACTTCGGCGCCTGTAAAAATACAGTGCCTGCGGCAAGACCAAAAGGCAGAACCCGGAATTCTCCTTGACAATTGTCAAATAATGAAGCCGGAATCTACTGATACTGAATATACAGGGGTTGGGGGGTCTGCCGGAGTACTTCCTGAGGAGTCAGCATCCGGCTTTTGTCACGCAGGTCATTTTTGTAAAAAAGCTTGAAACCCGTGAATTGCACCGGCTCCCGGTAGATAAATTGCTTGTAGGTCGTGAGTTTTTTGGCAGGGATACCCCAGCCGTCCATATCCATGACCACCTGGGTTTCCGGAAGGGTTTTGATCTGCCGGTAGTTGGTGACCATAGCCTGGGTAAACCGGTGCACGATCAGGATTTTGGGAGGCAGGTTATTTTCCCGGACCAGCTGGGCAAGGTGGGAGGCCGCATAATTGATATCCGCCGCATCAAAGGTTCCGATCACTTTGCCGGGAGCCTGCCCCCCCTTCATGGAAAATTCCGGATCGATCCCCAGGTGCACGTTAGGCAGCTTCAGATACGGATCGAGCAGGGGAATTTCCTCCTGCAGCGTACTGAGTCCCACCTGGACGTCCAGGAAGACGAGGGCATTAATCTGTCGCGCCATACTCAACACAGAATCAATCTGATGGAAAGGCATACGCAGGCGATACTTGCCACCTTTGCCCGGGCTGCCCTGGGCGGTGACAGCAATATAATGAAGTGCCGGAATGACGGGCGTTGCGGGATCCGCCGCCTCCCAGACCTTGACTTCCTGCTGGAGTTTGTCCAGCATCTGCTGGCGCGGCAATTCACCCAGAATGCCCATATTTTTGGAATAGAGGTTCCCGTAGAAGGCTACAATCCGGTTGAATGGCAGCAGGGCGCCAGCCTTCGGGTAGGCTGCATGCATTACCGGCCACCGGCCCGTACTGTCTCCGTTGGAAATCAGTTTCAATTTCCGGTTGTAACTGGCGGTGTCTGTGCTCGTGGTACTGTCGGTAACCGGGCTCTTCCCGGATTGGGTCCCCGGAGCCAGGGTCGCTTGGTCCCCTGCTCCGGCCTTTCGCTCGGAATAGGCTTTGACGCCCCCGTAGCCGATGGCTAGTACAGCCAGCAGCACGGCTGCCGCTACGAACCATTTCTTTTTGGGCTGGGTGGGGGTGCCGGTGACGGACTGATCGACTTGGCTCATAAGATCGCGGATTTGTTCAATTGGTTGAAACGGTTTGACCGATCACTTAGTATGATCGTGGATATAAATTTCTATGGCAAATTATAAAGAATCGACCTGGCGGCCAAGGCAGGAATACTAAAATTTTCTTAGAAATAATCCGTGGGGATTACCGGCACCAGGAAGCCCGTTTCCGAATTCGGGTATTATCGTATTTTTAGCGACAACCAACACCTACTGCCATGCGCCGCTTTTTCCTCCTGCTGTCCATTCAGACCGGAATGCTGGCCAGCCTCCTTGGCCAGAATACCGTCATCCTGGACGCTACCGCAGCCCGGACCACTATCAGCAGGAATATCTACGGTCATTTTGCCGAACACCTGGGCCATGGAATTTATGGCGGTATATATGTTGGGGACACGGCCCGGAATATCCCGGCCACCCGGGGCATCCGAAACGACATCATTACCGCCCTCAGGCAGCTGAAGGTACCGGTGCTCCGGTGGCCGGGAGGCTGCTTCGCTGATACCTATCACTGGAAGGACGGCATCGGACCCCGCGACAAACGGCCGACGATGGTTAATACCTGGTGGGGTGGCGTCACCGAGGATAATAGCTTCGGAACCCATGAGTTCATGGATCTCTGCGAACAAATCGGCGCGGAGCCTTATATTTCGGGGAATGTCGGAAGCGGGACCGTTCAGGAACTGGCCGAATGGGTTCAATACATGAACTCAGAAGGTAAGAATCCCATGAGCGACCTGCGCCGCCAGAACGGCCGGGACAAGCCCTGGAGGGTACGCTACTGGGGGGTTGCCAACGAAGCCTGGGGATGTGGCGGCAATATGCGGCCGGAATACTACGCCGATGTCTATCGCCGGTATGCCACCTTCATGACCTCCTCCCCGGACGCCCCATTATTCCGGGTGGCCTCGGGGGCCAGTGACGACGACTACCACTGGACGGAGGTGATGATGCGGGACATTCCGCACGGGCTGCTCCAGGGTATCGGGCTGCATCATTATTCTGTCATCGATTGGGGAAAAAAGAGTTCCGCCACCCAATTTACGGAAGCCGAGTACTTTGCCACCATGCGCCAGGCGCTTCGCATGGACACCCTGATACGCAGGCATGCGGCGATCATGGACCGGTACGATCCCCGTAAAGAGGTCGCCCTGGTGGTGGATGAGTGGGGCGGCTGGTACGACCCGGAACCAGGTACCAACCCCGCCTTCCTGTACCAGCAGAATACCATGCGCGACGCGATGATAGCAGGTGTTACCCTAAATATTTTCAATAACCACTGTGACAGGGTCCGGATGGCCAACCTGGCGCAAACCGTGAATGTGCTGCAGGCCGTACTGCTGACCAGTGGGGAAAAACTGATCCGAACCCCCACCTACCACGTGATGGAAATGTACAGTGTACACCAGGACGCCACCCAGATTCCCGTTACCGTCAAATCACGGGATTACCTACTTGCAGGCCGCCGGCTCCCGGCGCTGTCGGTATCCGCATCCCGTGACAAGGAAGGCCGCATTCATATTTCCCTGGTCAACATCGATGCAACCAAATCCCAGGATATTGCGATCGAGCTCCGGGGCGTCCAGGCAGCCGGCCTCAGTGGCAGGATCCTGCAGGCGGAGCACCTCCAGGATCACAACACCTTCGAGGAACCCGACAGGATCAGGCCCCGGCGGTTTGACCAGGCCAGGCTGGACGGAAGCAGGCTGCAGCTCAGGATGCCGCCATTCTCCGTGGTGGTGCTGGAAGTAAGGTAAGGGACTCCGAAACCGGAATCGGCCGCCGAAGAGCCATACCCAATCAGCATGCACGTTGCACCATGGCGCAAAGGCGGCGGTAATTACGTTTCTTCCCTGGTACCGGCCCCGACGATTCCCTTTGCCAAACCGGCCCTGATCTCGAAAACAGCATGGATTTCCACATCCAGGATCGTCTTTTCAGACTATTTTTTCCGGGAAGCGGGGCGCATCCGCACACGGGAAAGCGCTGCACCGCACCGGTGATGCGCTTGGGTCACCTACCTGGCTCCCGGTGGGACTGAACACCTTTTGCGGATACCCGGCGCGCCTGGAGGGAGGCCGGTATCCTCTCACCTACTACCGGTTATTGTCCTTGTCCTGTCGGGCCTCACGCATCATCTGGCTGAAGGTCTGCCCCCGGACCATGGCCTGAATCACCCGGGCAATGCGGCGTGCGCGGGTAGGTGCAGTTTTGGCACTCAGTACCCATTTACTGTAGTAATTTTTATGCGAAAGCGGAAGTTTGGAAAACCGCTCGAGCGCGATTGGTTCGTCTGCCAGGCATTCCAGCAGATCGGCTGCCAGTTCAACCGGCCGGGCATCCAGTTCCAGCCTGACCTGCAGGGTTGCTCCCTGGCGCTTGCCGATTGCTTTGCGCAGGTCTGCATTCAGCGGAAGGATGAAACGGCCGCCGCCCATAGGTAATATGGCTACTCCCCGGATGGCATGATGGTCCAGTCTCCCCTTCACCCGGTAGGATTTTTTTATCCCGGGGTTAAGCGTTTCGGCGAGGTCGGCAGGGATTTCAAAATAGGTCCATCCGGTTTTCTCTCCCTGCTTACCAAACCGTAGGATCTGGGCGGTAAACTGAACCATGTCTTGTCAGGCGTAGCGTAGGGAAAAGTACAAACTATCCCGGGAAAAAAAGGCCATCCATCTTAACGAAGCCTTCCGCCGCGCTGACACCCAGTTCACGGCCCCGGAATTCCTCCATGGCAGCATGGCCGCAGGCATATATCCCCGGAGGATCCTGGCTCTGGTGGCAGTATACCGCCTTGCGCTTGAGCTCCCGGACTCCGGAAATGTCCACATATTCGGTGGGATGAAAGATGGCTGTCTGCTCACCGGTACACACCTCAAAAAAATACAACCGGAATTTTCGCTGCATCCGGAAATAGGACTGAATGGTCAGCAGGCTCGCACACTGGTGGTCCTTGTGGGTATCCACGGGCCAGTGGGTGAATACCAAGTCCGGTTCCAGTTCCCGGAGCTTGGCTTCCAGGGTATCCACCCAGTGGTTATCGACCACCGTACTGCCATCGACCTGGCCGGCAAAAAAAGGGGTGGCCTGCAGCACGGCGCAGGCGGCCTCCGCCTCCCGGGTGCGTATAGCTGCTGCCTCGTCATGCGTTTTCCCGGGTATGCCGGCCTCTCCCCGGGTAAGGTAGATGATGGTAACCCGGTGGCCCGCCGCGGCCAAGCGGGCCAGGGTTCCCCCGCAGCCGCTTTCCGGATCATCCGGATGTCCGCCCACACATACCACCCGCAGGGGCGGGGCGGCCCCGCGGCCGGTATTCTCAGACAAGGCGGAGAGCGGCAGCAGGCCGAGGCCGGCTGACGCCTGGCGGATGAACCGCCTGCGGTTGAAAGGCATATAATTTATTTTTTCAGGCTGCCGGGACCTCAGGAACGCAGGGAATTCAGATCAATAACGAAGCGGTAATGCACGTCTCCCTTAAGCAGGCGTTCATAGGCCTCATTGATCTGCTGGATAGGAATCACTTCCACGTCCGAAACAATCTTTTTCTGCGCGCAGTAATCCAGCATCTCCTGGGTTTCCTTGATACCTCCGATCGATGACCCGGTCACGCTGCGGCGGTTCTTCAGCAGGGCAAAAGGTTTCACCTTCGGTTCCCTGGGGGGAAGCCCCACCACCATCATGCGACCGTTCAGACCCAGCAGATTCAGGTACCTGTCATAATCATGGTTGGCGGAAATCGTATTCAGGATGACATCAAAATAACTGTCATGCGCTTTCATCTCCTCTTCCGAGGTCGTGAGCAGAAAACGGTGGGCACCCAGGCGCAGGGCATCGTCCTTTTTGGAGGGCGAGGTGCTCAGTACCGTAACCTCTGCCCCGAAGGATACGGCAAATTTTACCCCCATGTGACCCAGGCCACCAAGGCCCACAATCCCCACCTTCATACCGGGGCCCACGCCGGCAAATCGCAGCGGGGAATAGGTGGTGATGCCGGCGCAGAGCAGGGGTGCCACGGCCTTGAGATCCAGGTCAGGTGAAATATGCAGGACAAAATGCTCATCGGTTACGATCTGCGTGGAATACCCCCCCTGCGCCACGGTGATTCCATCCCGTTCCAGGGCGTTATAGGTGCCGGTAAACCCGTTTTCACAATATTGTTCCAACCCCGCTTCGCAAGGCCGGCAACTGCGGCAGGAATCGACCATCACGCCAACCGCCGCCAGGTCACCCGGCTTAAAATTCTTCACCTCGTTTCCCACCCGGGTCACTTTTCCAACGATCTCATGGCCCGGTACCATGGGATAGATGGAGCCTCCCCATTCGTTACGGACCTGGTGCAGGTCGCTATGGCATACGCCGCAATACAGTATTTCAATCTGAACGTCCCGGGGACCGACTTCCCGGCGGTTAAACTCATAGGGCGCCAGGGGATCCTTTTCATTGTAGGCTGCAAATGCTTTGGTAGCTGACATGTATTCCTAATTTTAATAAGTGGTGACAAAAATGTAAAAACGGGCCCAATTTACTGGAAAAACGGACAGGTTCCTGAACCGGTTTAACCGGGACGGGGGTTCCGGAAGGCCCGCCTTACTCAATAACCCGCAACCACGGTGGAAACGGCAGTATGGCAGGCGATACATGGATCCCCGCCAGCCTTACGCAGCCAGCCGAGCCGGTGTCGGCACGCAAACGGGCATATCAGGCCGTAGAGCAGGAAACTCCCTGCAATACAAAGGCCGGGTGCCGCCCTGGATTCCCGCAGATAGGAGGCAGGCAGGTCCTCTTCCCCACCATCCTCCCGTCCCGATTGGGGGCGGGGAAAATAAAAATCCGGCGCAATCGATTTTTACTGAAACTTTATATTCCAAACCCCCAAATCACACGCATGCTGACTACCGAAGAAATGAAAAAGCTGGCGGGCGAATCAGCCCTGGATTATATCCGTCCGGGCATGACGATTGGATTGGGTACCGGCTCCACCGTGTACTATTTTATTGAGGCCCTTGCCCGGCGGGTGGCGGAAGGATTCCCGATAAGGGCGGTACCGACTTCATCCCGTACCGCCGAGCTGGCCCGCCTGCGCAATATTCCCCTTATCGACCCCCAGGAGGCAGCCATGCTGGACCTGACGGTGGACGGCGCCGATGAAATTGACCAGGAAATGCAGCTGATCAAGGGAGGCGGAGGCGCCCTGCTGCGCGAAAAGATTGTTGCCGCTGCGTCGCGGGAACTCCTCATCATTGCTGACGCCGGAAAGCTCGTGGAACGCCTGGGGGCATTTCCCTTGCCCGTGGAGACGATCCCCTTTGGCTGGACCCATACGCAGCGGCATATTACCGGCCGGCTAGCCTGCCCCCAGGTCCTGCTTCGGCGGAGCGCCGGTCAGCCCTTTCTGACCGACCACGGTAACTATATCCTGGATTGTCATTTCGGGTGGATCCGGGATGCAGTAGCCATCAGCCAGGAGCTGAATGCCATTCCGGGAGTAGCCGAAAACGGCCTGTTCATCGGCATGGCGGACCGGGTCTTACTGGGCCGTAGCGATGGCACCCTCATGGTGATGGAGCGCAGGCGCGGCTGAACCGCCTGGTACCAGGAGCGGAGCTGAGTGGGTGCCGGCGGCGCAGGCCTATGCCAATGGGCCGCCCCTTTCCCGGAATTGTTCCTGAATTTCCTATCTTCCGGGGATAAATCGTCACGCATGAAAAAAAGCCTGCTTGCCCTGTTGCTGCTGGGCCTTGCCGCGGCCCAGGCCCAGCCGGGATACCAGCCCACGCCGGAGAACCTCAGGAACCGCGAGGCCTTTCAGGACCGGAAATTCGGCCTATTCATCCACTGGGGCATTTACAGCATACTGGGCGACGGGGAATGGGTCATGCATAACCAGCAGATTCCGTACGACAAATACAAACGCCTGGCAAATGCCTTCTACCCGCATGATTTCGACGCCCGAAAATGGGTGCAGATCGCCAAAGACGCCGGCATGAAATATATTACCATCACCAGCCGGCACCACGACGGGTTCAGCATGTTTGCCACCGAAGCCACCCCCTACAACATCGTTCAGGCCACGCCCTTTGGACGGGATCCGATGAAGGAGCTTGCCGAAGCCTGCCGCGAAGGGGGGCTGAAACTCAACTTTTATTATTCGCTCCTGGACTGGGGACGAAAGGACTATGGTTTCGGAAAGCGCATCGTAAATGGCCGCCCGGAAGACACGGACTGGGACAGCTATATCCGGTTCATGAAGGCTCAGCTGACCGAACTGCTTACCCACTATGGCGATGTCGTAGGAGGCATCTGGTTTGACGGTGACTGGGAGCGTAAGGATGTCGACTGGCATTATGATGAGATATACGGACTGATCCACCGGCTCCGTCCCGATGTGCTGATCGGCAACAACCACCACTCCGCCGTAAAACCCGGCGAGGATTACCAGATGTTCGAAAAGGATCTTCCCGGCAGTAACTCCCACGGATGGAACAGTGGTGGGGTAAGCCAGAACCTTCCCCTGGAAACCTGTGAGACGATCAATAATTCCTGGGGATTTAATATTCATGACAACAGCTACAAGAGTGTCAGGACGATTATCCAGTACCTGGTAAAGGCTGCCTGCATGAACGCCAATTTCCTGCTGAATGTAGGCCCCCAACCCGACGGGAATATTCAACCCGAGTTTGTGGATACCCTGCACCGGGTCGGTCAATGGCTGGCCAAATACGGCGAGTCGGTTTATGACACACGCGGCGGTATCCTGGAACCCCAGGACTGGGGCAATGTCACAGCCCGGGGAAAGCAGTGGTATGTCCATATCCTGCAGCCACCCGCCGGCCCCTTCATCTTCCTGCCGGGTATATCGCAAAAGATTGCCTCGGTCACCACATTTACCGACAGGGCCCCCCTGAAATGGAAGCAGGTACCCGAAGGCCTGTTTATCTATACCCAGGGCTTGTCGTGGGAAGAACCCGACGCCGTCATCCGGGTTATGCTGAAATAAAACCCGGTTCCGGCCGGACCCGGAAGAAAAGAAAGCCTTTCCGTCATTCAATCGCCCGTTATGAAGATCCAGATTGCTGAAAATTTTGACCAGTTATCGCTGCATGCTGCCCGGTATGTGGCGCAGTGCATGAAGGCCTCCCCCACTCCCAGCCCCCTGCTGTGCGTAGCCTCCGGGGACTCCCCCAGCGGACTGTACCGGGAACTGGTCCGGGAAGTGTCCGCCGGGGAACTGGTCATTTCCGGCTGGCATTTCGCCGGACTGGATGAATGGATCGGCATGAACGGGGCTGACCCGGGAAGTTGCCGTCAGATCCTGGATCAGCAGCTGCTCGGTCCGCTGCGGATCGGTCCGGACCGGATCTGCTTTTTTGACGGCCGCACCCCCGATCAGGCCGCTGAATGTGCCCGCATGGAAGCCTATATTGCCAGGCACGGCGGCCTGGACGTCGCTATCCTGGGCCTAGGCATGAACGGGCATATCGGTCTCAATGAACCTGGTACCGACCCGGATCTGCGGTCTCATGTATCTGCCATCGCCCCGCAGACGCAGCAGGTGGGCCAGAAATATTTTACCCGTCCGGTCACCCTCACCCAGGGGATCACGCTGGGCCTGGCCACCCTGATGGAGGCCAGGCACCTGGTCCTGGTCGTCAGCGGTTCCAAGAAGGCGGAGATCCTGCAGCGCGGCCTGGAAGAGCCCGCTTCCACAGACCTCCCGGTCAGCCAGTTGCGGCACCATCCTTCCTTCACCGTTTTCTGCGACCGGGATGCGGCAAGCCGCCTGCACGACCGGGAAGAGTGAGGCACGTCCCGCCGGAGATTGCAGGTTTTGCGGATTTTAGCTATCTTGCCAGCCTTCCCGTGTAACGGTCACTGCGTGGTGTACCTTCCGGTACAAATCCCGCCAATTTCCTGCTAAAAGACCCCCTGCTATACCTCCATTGGATCAAACCGTATGAAGAGGACTGCTTTTATTGCCTGCTTGGTATCCCTTTGGCAGGGACTGCATGCCCAGTCACTGACCGTTGCCGATTTCCTGGCCGTCACTGCCGGCCCTTCCCGGCATTTCACCGATTTCGTTTCGCGGCGGGGCTATATGCCCACCCGTATCATCTCGCACCGCGATACCCTGGTGTACTCCTATAGCCTGAACCCACCCCGCAAAACCCAGGTACCGGATAGCGCGGGCCATAGCCTCTGCCTGTATGTCTACGACCGCGGCTGGTCCTTTGCCTACCGGACGGCAAGCCGACCGGAATACGGGCAGTTGCTGGAGCAACTGCAGCAGCATGGATTCAGTCATCCGGCGGATCCCCCTGCGGCTGACCGGTTGTTCCAGTGGCATGATCTCACCGTCCATGTTTCCCGGTATCGCCAGGATTCCAGCGATGTCTTCGAATTCGTCGTGGAAAAGCGTCTTTTACCGGCATCCCGGGATATCCGTTTCGCAGAAGACCTGCTCGCCTTCAACTCGCACGAAAATCTCGTGTATATTTTCGGGAAGGCCAATGTCAAAAAGGACGTGTATTATTTTTCTGAAAAGGAGTTCAGCAAATGCTCCGTCTTATTTCCCAATACCAACCGGCAGGTCATCTTTATCTGGAATGATGAACCGGATGATTACGGGCTTTCCTACCTGCTGTTTGGCGGCGGACTGCCAACCGGCAGTTCCGGGCTGGGCAATCCCGCCATAACAGAAAGTGATTGGACCCTTTCCAATGGCCTAAAACCCGGCATGAACCTCTATGAACTCACCCGCCTAAACGGGGGAAATATCCGGTTTTACGGGAAGTCTTCGGAATTTGAAGGTATGATCGTACCTGAAAACAAAGGAGAAATCAACTTCCGGAAGACCGGTGTGCTCCTGAGTTGCCTGAACTGCACCAACAGCCCCCTGATGGAACAGACCGTAATTGATTCCGAGCAGGCACTCGAAGAAAATAAAAAGATCTTCGTGCTTTCCATCATGCTGGATCCTTCGCTGGTCAAGTTGCGGTAATCCTTTCCCCTCGCTGTTTTTCAACTATACAACACTGTGATAATGTTGCCCTGGCGGATCCTCATCGTAGATTTTCGTGCTAACCTGCCAATATTGCAGTGGATTTTTAACGAAAAAATTAGTGTGGTGATTACCACAAGCTTAGGCTGAAAATCACTGCTGACAAGGCGTAGCGACTGGTATTTCCGAAGGATAAGCCGTACCTTTGTACTATCAGTTTTTAATTCAATACAAGGAATACAGCATTCCGGATAAATGAAAAACCTGAACATCCGCCCCCGGAAGACAGTCTGTATTTATCCCCCGATCATCCTATGCAGAAACATTTGATCTGAGAATCCAAACCTGAGGGTCGGCATTGTTTTATCGTAAACTTAAAACGATGTTGAGCAGACAAGTGTGGAAGATGAGTTTTTTCTGCCAGGCCTTTTTCCTTGTGATTGCAGGCACCAAAGGCAGGAATATCCGGCACCCGGAAAGCGACACCCTGATAGCCAAGCGGGACAGCTTTGTAACCCCGAGGATCCCGCTTAATTCCCATGCCGTCCGATTTGTTGAAGGATTTCTGAAAGAGAATTCCGAGGACCTGGAAATGGCCCGGGAGCGAAGCCGGAGCTGCTTCACGCTCATGGACTCCATTCTTACCTCTTACGGTCTCCCTGCGGAACTCAAATACCTGGCCGTGGTGGAGTCCAACCTGGACCGGAATGCCGTTTCGCCGGTCGGTGCGGCCGGCCCCTGGCAGCTCATGCCGTCCACGGCCCGCCTGCTGGGCCTGCGGGTGACACCCCGCTACGACGAACGCAAATTCTACGGCAAAAGCACCGTGGCGGCTGCCCGGTACCTGAAGGACCTGTATGATCAGTTCGGTGACTGGTTGCTGACCATTGCTGCCTATAACGGGGGACCGGCACCGGTTTACCGGGCTATCCGCCTGTCCGGCAGCCGTAACTTCTGGAAACTGCAGTCCTATCTGCCCATGGAAACGCGCGGCCATGTCAAGCGGTATATCGGAACCCACTACTTTTTTGAGGGACAGGGGAGTATTACCACCCTTACCCAGACAGAATTCCTGAATCACCTGAAACAGGTAAACTCCCTGCGCAAACAGTTTGACCAGGAGCGCGCTGCAGACAGCCTGCCCGTCGCGGCCGTTACCCAGCCTGGTGCTGACCAGTCCGGCCGTCTGTATGCAGCCCTGATGATGCGGCCCCGCCTGAAATAACCCCATGGTCCGGGCTGCGGCCCGGACCATCCATTATCCGCAGGATAAAAAGGATGAGCCTTTCTTATCAGATTTAACACTGCGGTATGGATAAATACCTTATCTTTGCCTAGTCAAGTTGAGTGATTTAGCATCGGGTAAGTGATAGAATTTCTGCTACGCATCCATCTGCTACTAGTTAGTCTTCTCATTACATCTGCTTTCATCTCAATTATTTTTTATTTATCAAATCAGTTTATGAACATTTACGTTTCCAATTTGAGCTTCGCCGTTCAGGACGAAGACCTGCGTGATTTTTTCAAAGAGTACGGCGAAGTAAATTCTGCCAAGGTTATCATGGACAAATTCACCAATCGTAGCCGTGGCTTCGGTTTTGTTGAAATGTCCGACGACACAGCTGCGCAAAAGGCTATCGGCGAGCTGGACGGCGCCATGGTAGATGGTCGCTCCATCCGTGTGTCGGTTGCAAAACCCAAAGAAGAAAGAAACAGCAAACCGGCCTATTCCAAGAACCGGTGGTAATCGCATACCTGCACAGGCAGACACATGCAGAAGGGACGGCCAGGTGCCGTCCCTTCGTATTTTCAATAGTCACAAAAAAATAGTCCCCGCAGGGACCAGTTAATTCTGAAGTAAAAAATCACGCCCCGCTGGCCGACTCAGGCTCTTTGCCGGTTGCCGGTCTTCTTACGGGCATGCTGCAGGGCCTGCTCAACGGCCGCACGCAGGTTTTTGTAGGTGGGCGCATCGGTGAACCGCTCCCCGTTGATGAAGAAAACAGGCACCTTCCGGATCCCCTTGTCCAGGCCGTCCAGCAGGTCGGCACGCACCGTCCACCCGTAGGCAGAATCCACCATACGCGTCAGAAAATGTTTGTCCGTTACCCCCGCCGTGCGGGCATATTCCTTCAGGCTGATAACGCCCAGGTTGCGGCGATGGGAAAACAGCAGGTTATGCATTTCCCAGAATTTGCCCTCCTGGGCCGCGGCCACAGCCGCCTCGGCGGCCTTTTGGGAGCGCTGGTGAATCTGTGTGAGGGGGAAGTGCCTGAAGTTGAACCGGATTTTGCCTTCGTACTCCTGGAGCAGCTTTTTCACCACCTCATTGACTCTGGCACACTCTTCACTTTCGTATTCCCCGTATTCCATCAGTACCACTTTGGCATCCGGGTTACCTACAAAGACATCCTTTGGCTGGATAATTTCTAGTACTTCCTTTTTACTGGACATGGTGTTAAAACTCGTTTTATTTACCTGCCGGGTCCGGGATCCTTCCGGCCTGCTTAGTAATAACAGGGATAGGTCCCCATTGTTCGGGCCTGCAAGAACGCATATTCAACGGATATACATATGTTAAAAATTTTAACAGCCGGTTCACCAGGGCCTCAACCGGCTTATTTAGCTTGGACATCATACTATAAAACGGTCAAACAGGTTGTCAATCAACTGTTTTGCTCCATCGTAGGATAGTTGGCCATGTTGGCTGTCTGTCTTTTTTGATTTGTCCGGCGCATTTTGCCGGTCTACTTTTACATCACCAATTCACACGCTGCCTGATGCTGGCACCACGATAAGCCAGCTACGACTTGCCCCTCACGATTTGTTTGCTCTCCCCGGTTGCGACCCATAGTACAAGACAGTAAAGACCCATTTTTAAACCTTAAAATTGATGTTATGAAAAAAGCAATGAAAAACTACGCAATCCTGGCCGCTGCCCTGCTTGTAATCAGCCTTTCCAGTGCAGCTCCTGCCCTGGCAAACGGAGGGGATGAGAAGCCCGCTACCGAATTGAAATTCCTCGGCAGCGAAAAAAACCAGGTCCTGTTCCAACTCAAGCTGAATAATACCCTGGAGGATGAATACACGATCACCATCACCGACGTGTATGGCAATATCCTGTACTCCAACGAGGTAAAGGGTGCCAACATCACCAAGAAATTCAGCCTGAACATGGAAGAGATCGGAGTGGATAAACTCCTCTTCAAGGTCCGGTCCAGGAAAAGCAATCAGGCCGACATCTTCGAAGTGAACCGTAATGTGCGGTTCGTGGAAGAAGCCAATGTCAGCAAGATCAAGTAACCGACCAGCCCGTTGAACCCTGAACGCACCGGCCAGTAGACCGGTGCGTTTTTTTTACCGATCTTCCTCGCCCACACCATTCGCATATAACCCGGGCTCAGGCCATGGAATGCAGGGCGATACGGTTTCCTTCCGTATCCACGAACATGGCCATGTAACCCACCTCCGGGTTGATCTGAGTCTTCGCCATCAGGATCCTGCCTCCCATGGGTTCCACTTTTTCCAGGACCGAACTGAGATCCGGGTTGCCATTCAGGTACACCAGGACGCCATCCATGCCTGGCCGGTGGTATTCACTCTGGCAAAGGGCTCCTGAAGCCTTTCCGCTCCCGGGTGCGTAGGGAAAAAAGGCCATCCTGACGCCCCCCATCTCACCTTCCTCCATGTGCATGCTGAAAATCACCTGGTAGAAATGGCGGGCCCTGGCCAGGTCACTGGCCGGGATTTCAAACCAGTTCAGGCTGTTGGTAGTCGTATCCATAACATAAAATTTTCAGAAAGGTAGGCAGGATTCCGGCCGGCCGGCGGGCCGTGAGGGCATTTAACCTACATTTTATATGCGCCGGGAGGCCGGCCGGATTTCCCCGGACCGGAAACTAGCTCTACTTTTACCGGAATGACTCGACCATACTGCCACATAAAACAGCTGGTAATCACATTCTTATTCGTAAAGCTTGGGGGGACCGCCTCCGCCCAGATCATCAATATCGACAAAACGGATACCACGGCCTATCAACACCATTCAGTCTGGAACGCGTCTTTCTCCGTCGGGCTGGAGGTCGACAAACAGAAAACAACCCTGTTAGATGCAACCAATTACGCTGACCTGGCCCTCCAACACGCCCATGAACTATTCATATTTTCTGCCAGCAACCGCATTACCAGCAACGGCGACAAAAGCTACCTGAATACCGGGTATGTCCACCTTCGCTGGCGCCATGATTACAAGGACCAGCTACACCCGGAATCCTACCTGCAGTACCAGTGGGATGAAAACCGCGGCATGGTGCACCGGCTGGTGGGCGGGGCCAACCTGCGGTACAATTTCTGGCACCGTCGCCGCTGGGAACTCACCTTTGCCACCGGGCTGATGTATGAAAATGAACGTTGGGACTACGCGGCCGTGGATTCAGCCAAAATCCCGGCCAACCCCAGCGACCGCACGACCAGCCTGCTGAAATCCAACAATTACCTCAAATGGGAAGGAAAACTCTCGGCTACCAGCGACATTTCCCTGATCCTGTATTACCAGGCCCGCTTTTCCGCCTTTTTCGAGCCGCGCGTCGCAGGCTCCTTTACGTATAACGTACATATCTCCCGCCATTTTTCCCTGGGTGTCAAATACAACTCCCTTTATGATGTCCGGCCGGTGGTACCCCTTCCCCGCTTTTACTACAGCCTGTCCACCAATCTGACCTACAACCTGTAAGCAACGCCGGCAGGCCGGGCGGCCGACAGCCCAGTTCCGGGATGAAACAATTCAGGCAGCGCTTATGCCAGTTGATCCCGGTTGCCCGGCAAGAGGCGGTCCCGGCGGGCTACCTTCATGCCCTAGTAACATGTAAACCTTTTTCCAACATGAAAAAATTAACTTTATTGACCCTGGGCCTATTCACCGGGGCGATGGCTGTCCTGACAGCCATACTGGCATCCTGCACGACCCCGACCCCCCAACCGGCACCGCAGGCAGAAATCAGCAAAGACAGCCTGGTAAAGCGGGGAGAATACCTGGTACAGGTTATGGGATGCGATGATTGTCACTCGCCCAAGCAAATGGGCCCGCAAGGCCCGGAAGTCATTGCCGACCGGCGTTTGTCCGGCTACCAGGCCGGGCGCCCGCTTCCCAAAACGGACCCCGCATCCATCCAGAACGGCTGGGTCATGTTCAACAGCGACTTGACGGCCAGTTACGGGCCCTGGGGCGTATCATTCGCCGCCAACCTGACCCCGGATTCCACCGGCATCGGCGTCTGGACTGAAGAGCAGTTCAAAAAGGCCCTCCGCGAGGGAAAGTTCAAGGGGTTAGACAATAATCGTCCCCTGCTTCCGCCCATGCCCTGGGCCAACTTCCGGCACCTGACGGATGTGGATATCAAGGCTATTTACAGCTACCTGCACTCCATCCGGCCCGTCAAAAATGTGGTTCCGGCCTGGATACCCCCCGCCACCAAATGACAGCGATACGAAGAAAAAGGGGAGATCAGCCGGACTGATCTCCCCTTTTTTGTTTGGCAACGCATGGCCAGGGACCCAAAGAAAGCAGGTTATTCCTCCAGGCACGTGCCGCTTCCCTTAGGTTTTACCAGCGTATCACGGAAACTTCCTAATCTTCTGCCCGAAGGAAATTCCCCTTCTCATCAAAAATGATGTCTTTGCGATGCACTTCCGCTTCATAGGTCACTTTTCCCGCTGCATCGGTAACTAAACCGGCTTCGGTTATCGTGGCTCCCTTGTAATTCGCTTTGACATAGGCAATGGCAGGAGCAGGTAATTGTTTTACCGGGATGGCCTTTACCAGTTCGAGAAACTCGCCTGATGGCGAAAACATAGCTGAATTGTCTTCTCCTGACTTTCCGCCCCAGTTCGCTTCGAAATTACCTTTTTCCTTTTCCCAATTAATTCCCTTGGCGGCAGGAAATTTTTGAGCCAGCGCCGATTTGACCACCGCCGGCACCTGGATGGATTTCTGCGCACACGCCTGTATGGTTATAAACAACCCCATGATCAGGCTCAGTACTGTCATTCTTTTCATATTGCAATGTTTTTATTAGCACGGAAGGTAGAATCGGATTCTGAAGTAATTCTGAACCACAAAAGGGCATCCAGGAATCCGGCCGATGGTCTGCTAACAAGTCACATATCGGCAAGAAGGCAGCTACCGTAAACTTCAGATTTTAGTCAGAATCCGGTAATAGATTTGTACCCCATAAATTATATCAACGTTGAAAAAGATTCTGCTTCTGGGATGGATGATTTTTTTCGGATTAACCCTTTTTGGCCAGTCTGGCAACCCGGGAAAGGCAATAATATCCGGACGGGTTACTGATTCGGTGTCTGGATCACCACTGGATTATGCAACCATTACCATTTATTCCCCGGATGGTAAAAAGCCGATAAACGGCGCTGCTACCGGCCAGGCCGGCGATTTCACCATCACTGGGCTTCCAGAAGGGACCTTTCGCCTTCTGGTAGAGTGTATTGGATATCGGCCGCTAACCATTCCCGGGATCCGGGTCGACCGCAAACATATGGAAATCCACCTGGGTGAGATCAGGCTGACCGCCAAGCAACAGGTCCTGCAGAATGTCACTGTGGTGGCCCAGGGGAAACTCGTAGAAAACCGCATTGACAAAATGGTCTACAATGCTGAAAAGGATCTCACGGCGCAATCCGGGGTAGCCACCGATGTCCTGCGAAAAGTACCTATGGTATCCGTGGATGTGGATGGCAATGTGGAACTTGCGGGCACGTCCGGTATCCGTTTTCTTATCAATGGCAAACCCTCCTCCTTGTTCGGCAGCAATATCGCCGATGTGCTTCAGGCCATACCGGCGAATCAGATTCAGCGGATCGAGGTCATAACGAATCCCGGAGCCCGATATGACGCACAAGGCCTGGGAGGGATTATTAATATCGTCTTGAAAAAGAATAACGCTCAGGGTCTGAATGGAAATCTTTCTCTCGCGGGCGGCACCAGGATGAATAACGGATCCTTCAACCTGAATGCGCGAAAGGGCAAGCTGGGGTTGAATGCCTATATAAGCGGTAACCTCAGGCCGGTGGCCACGACTCCCTACAGTTCGGACCGCCTGTCCCTGGACACCCTGGATAAATCTTCTGCCGATTTCTACCAGGACGGTCAGAGCCGGGTTCGCAGACAAAGTGTACAAACCGGATTGGGTTTTGACTGGACGTACCGGGAAAGAAATAATTTTTCCGGTTCCGTATCCTACAATCAGTTCGGCTTTTCGGGTAGTGGCCTACTTAACCAAAGTCAATCCTCCTTCTCGCAAACCGGCGCCCTGCTTTCCCAGATTTTATCCCGGAGTGCGACAGACAACCACTTCCGGTCCAATAATGTCGATGCCAGCCTCAATTACAAAAGGACGTTCCGGAAAGAGGATGAGGAACTTGAAATTTCCCTGACCACCAGTTCCGACAGGAGGACCTCCTCCAATGAAAACTCCCAATGGCTGGAACCGAAGGATTCCCTCTTCTACGGCATCAGCAACCGCAATCCCGGCACAGAAAGGGAGACTGATCTTGAAATTAATTATACGTATCCGTTTACCAAAAAAGTGGTCCTCGGTACCGGAGGAAAACTGGTTCTGCTGGACATCAACAGTAACGCGGATGTACTCAGCCTGGATCCTGCGTCAAAGGAGCTCACCTTCAATCCCACGCTGTCAAACTTCCTGAATTACCACCAGCGTGTTTACGCAGTGTACGCCGAACTGGGATTCCCGGTAGGTCATTGGTTCGATGCCAAAATCGGATCGCGCCTGGAACATACCGATATCCATTCCTTTTATTCCAACGCGCAGGCGCAGGTCCCTACACCGGGCTATAATACCCTGGTGCCATCCGTATTCCTCTCCAGGAAAGTTGGCGACAAGCAACATCTGCGTTTAAGTTATTCCCGAAGGATTGAGCGACCCGATTACGGAGATTTGAATCCCTTCATTAATACGGCTGACCCAAAGAATATCAGCGCCGGAAATCCATATTTAAAGCCGGAAATCGGCAATCGCTATGAACTGGGGTACCAGGTGGACCTCAGCAGTAAGACGTCCCTGATCGCCACACTTTTTTACCGGGCAAACAATCATGATATTCAGCCCTATATCGTGTATTATCCCACGCTCCAGGTAGGCGATTCCACGTATACGAATGTTTCGGTGAGCACACGGGAAAATGTCGGCCTGGAAAAGAATGTCGGCGTAAGTTTGTTCGGGGAAGCCCATCTGACTTCGCAGCTTAGTGTCCGAAGTAATTTATTTTTCTTCCACCGGCATATCACGAATGCGCTGGATCCCGGCTATGACGCCCACAGTTTCAACTACCGGATCAACCTGAATGCTGATTACCAATTCAATAAGACTCTGGCAGGAGAATTCTTCGGCAACTTCAATTCCCCACGCAATGAGGTACAGGGAAAGTATCCATCCTTTATGTATTACAGTTTTGCGCTCCGCAAGCAATTCTGGAATAGAAAGGGAAGTCTGGCACTCACCACGACCAATCCTTTCGGAGAGTACGTTCGCCAGCGGACCTCTGTATTCGGTCCGAATTTTTCCCTAACCAGCCTGAGAAGGATCCCCTTCCGTTCATTCGGCCTGAATTTTACCTGGAAGTTTGGAAAACTGGAATTCAAAAAGGACAAGCAGGATGACGGTAATTTGCCCAACCTGCCGGCGGACTAGCCGGGGTGGTCCGGGTACGACCTGCCCTAGGATCATCACGGGTAAATAATTGGCATGTGTCGGTGACCCGGACGGGCCAACACAGGGTCCGGTGACCGGATCAGCCTGGCAGTTCCGGGGAAGGGGCACCCTGCCCGATCAGGCTATCCGGCTCCTGCATCCGGGCAAAGCCGGCAGGTGTCATACGGATGATCAGGGTATCCTGCTGTTCGGTACTTACCAGCCCCTGGAGTTCAAGTTGGCGGAGTTCTTCATGTATGACGGACCAGTCCTGCAGCCGGCGCAGGATCAGTTCCCGGGGCCGGCAGGCATAATTCTCCGGCTGGGGATCATGTTTGACAATGTCGAATAAGGTGTGAAGCAGGCTTTGGTGATCTTGCATTGTTTAAAAATATCAGAAAAAAACGGTTTGCCGGATATAATTTTATTAACAAGTGTAGAATTTAACAGGCCCTTGCGGAAAGCCGGGACCTGCTGACAACGGGTTGATTATCCGTGTTCTTACCGGAGTACTGTTCCTAAGGGTATTTCAAAACTCCCGCTGGCTGAATGATTTTTTTTCCCTATCTTTAAAAGAAAGGAAACGGATACGGCTTTTGTAAGCGAATAGATTAGATTCTCGATCCGCTAGTTTTTCTTTTACATCGGCAACTTCCGCCCCCGTCCGGATCCTGACCTTCCATCCTCTGACTGCCACCGGCCCGGTGAACCCGGATCCGTAGACCTGTTCGCTGACCATGAAAGAACGCATTATGACTACAGAAAGAATAGAAGATTTCCTGACAACCCGGCAACGCGCGGAAAAACCGGTGCGGATTTTTATACGGGGACGAAATCCCGTCGAGGGATTATTCGTCCGGGCCCGGGATTATGACGAGCTGAAGGCAAAAAACTTCTGGCGTGTCGTCCAGCTGTCCCATCTCAAGGACTGGCAAAAAACCCAGGACCTCGGCCTGACCCGGGTGTTCAGCGGACTTTCCTTTACCAGGCTGTCTGATAAATGAAAGGGCTTACGGTTCCAACCACATTATGCAACATAAAATATCGTATCATGCAATTCGGTCACGTCTGGAAAAAGTATCTTCCCGTCATCTCGATCCTGATCAAGCGCTCTGTCCATGGAGAACAGGTATTATCCATGAACCACACTGATTTTGAACGTGCGGCCGGCGGCAAGAAAGCCAAATTCAATTTCAGCACGCTTCGGCTCAACAAAGGCCGGCTTGACACCCTCGCCAAGCATTCCCCGGTAGCCAGGGAGCTGGCCCAGGTCCTTCAGGAAGAAGAACCTACCCGGGTGCTTGTCCGGAACCACAACCTGGAATTTGCGATGAACGGCAACTTCCAGCTGACCATTCGCAACACCACACCTCCCTCCCAGGAAAGCCCGGTCGCCGAGGTAAATGAGCCGGTTCAGGCGGGAACGGCCTAACGGCCTGGCGAACCCGGTAACGGCTGCCGGTCTGCATAGATGTCAGCGTATTCAGATACTAAAATTGCCTGGTAAGACCGCGGCACCTGCCGCGCTGCTACCAGGCAATTAGGTTATAGGGACTCTCCTCCCGGACCCGGGTCCGGAAATCAGGCCCTTTGGGAAAACGTGCGACCGTACCGTTTACCCATTCCGGGGCTGCGTCGTCCTCCCGATGCCGGCGAGGAAGAAACCGGTTTGGCAGCGGCCGGCATACTGTGCATGCCGGGCACATCAAACGGATGTCCCTGGACGACCGGGATCGTTTTTTTGATCAGTTTCTGGATATCGCTCAGGAAGATTTTTTCTGACCAGTCACAGAAGGAGATCGCTGTACCGCTGGCCCCGGCCCGCCCCGTACGTCCGATCCGGTGCACGTAGGTTTCAGGCACGTTGGGCAGCTCATAATTGATGACCAGAGCCAGCTCGTCAATATCGATACCCCGGGCAGCAATATCCGTTGCCACCAGAATTCGGGTCTTTTTACTTTTGAAATTGGTCAGTGCCCGCTGCCTGGCATGCTGGGCCTTGTTCCCATGAATCGCTTCGGCCGGTATGCCCGCCTTGTTCAGGTTTTTGGCCAGCCTGTCAGCCGCATATTTCATCTGGGTGAAGATCAGCACGGTTTCGGCCGGATGCTTCCGCAACAGATCCACCAGGAGGGACAGTTTATGTTGCTTTTCCACGTAGTAGACGGACTGTTCGATCAGGTCAACCGTCGAGGACGGCGGGGTCACTTCCACCTTGACCGGATCATGCAGCAGGATATTGGCAAGCTGACGGATTTCCCCCGGCATGGTAGCGGAGAAAAACAGGGTCTGTTTTTGCTGCGGCAACCAGGCAATAATGCGGCGTACATCCTGCACAAAGCCCATATCCAGCATCCGGTCCGCTTCATCCAGTACAAAAAATTGTATCCCGGAGAGGGAGATATGGCGCTGGCGCACCAGGTCAATCAGCCGCCCGGGCGTAGCTACCAGGATATCCACGCCGCGCCGGATAGCCTGGACCTGCGCCTGCTGGGAAACACCCCCGAAAATCACAGTATGCCGCAGAGGAAGGTAACGGCCATAGGCCTGGATGCTTTCCCCTATCTGTATGGCCAGCTCGCGGGTAGGCGTAAGGACCAGGGTCCGGATAGGGGTGGGTCCCTGGGTCTTTTCGGCCTGCATCAGCTGCAGGATGGGAATGGTAAAAGCGGCTGTCTTGCCGGTGCCTGTCTGGGCGCAACCCAGCAGGTCTTTACGCTGCAGAATAGATGGAATCGATTTTTCCTGGATCGGGGTAGGTTGCGTATATCCCTCGTCCTGCAAAGCTTTCAGAATCGGCTCAATGAGCTGTAAATCGTTAAAAGACACAATAAAAATTATAAGATTAATAATAATTGGTAAGGCTATCAATCCAACTTGATACTTTACCCGCCTTACGTTAAGCGATCACAACACGATCGGAGAAGTAATTATCTACACCAAAAGGTAGCGTGCAAAACACTAAGAGATGCAAAGATAGCATGAAAATTTCAAATTTCCCAACCACCGGGTAAACCCCGGAAGCAACCAGGCCTGCCCGGCAGGCCGGCATCCATTCCCCGTACCGGGTTGGATCCCGGGCCCCTACCTGGCAAGAAACGCACCGGCAATAACCAGGAAACCCAGTCCGGTCAGGGGAGGAGGAAGCAGGTGTGCCCGCAGCCCGAGTGCTATCATAACCAGGCCAATCAGGATCAGCAGGATGGCAGCCAGCTTCCGAATACGGGGATTCATAACCTTCGTTTACCGGAAAGGTACTTCAAATTGGGTTCCCGGCCCGGGCAGCCCGCGAGGCTCAGGACCATTTGGTATCTTCCCCCCAAATTTTTTCGCCATGAGCAACCACCCGCTCAATCTTGCGCTTCGCTTCCTGCTGGAACTGGTGATCCTCTATAGCCTGGGAGCCTGGGCCTGGAAGACCCAGCAGGGCTGGTTACGGTATCTGGGAGTCATCGCCGTCCCCCTGCTGGCCGCTGCCGCCTGGGGTATATTCCGAACACCTGCTGACCATGGAAAAGGCCTGGTGGCCACCCCGGGGATCCTTCGGCTGGCCCTCGAGCTGGTATTATTTGCAGCTGCCACCTGGGGCCTCCGGGAAGCGGGCTATCCGCGCTGGGCGCTGGCTTTTGGGGCAGTTACCCTGGCTCATTACGCCCTTTCCTATGACCGGGTACTCCTGCTGCTCAGGCATTGAAGCATCTGTAACGGCCGGCTGGTCCCGCGAATACCCCGGGAAAAAAATAGCCCCGGAGGATCCGGGGCCAGGTACACGTCCGTTACTTCCCCTGTGAAGGGAGAAGGGGTTGCCATGCGGGTTAGGAGGCTGCTTTTTTCTGCTCCAAGGAAACCGATCCGGTACCGGGCGCTTCATTTCGGAAGACCACGGTATTGTCGAAGACATCCACCAGAACCGGTTTGGTCCGGTCGATATCCCCTGCCAGGATGCGCTTGGACAGTTCATTGACCATTTCTTTCTGAATCAGTCGCTTCAGGGGACGGGCACCGAATTGCGGATCAAAACCCTGGTCAGCCAGGTATTCCAGGGCATATTCACTGAATTCCAGCTGAATGCCGCTCTGGGCCACCAGCTTCTTCAGGTTCTCAAGCTGGATTTTCACCACACCCATGATCTCCCGTTTCATCAGCGGCTGGAACATGATGATTTCGTCCACCCGGTTCAGGAATTCCGGCCGGATCGTCTGGCGCAGGAGGTTCATCACCTCGAGTTTGGCTTTTGCCGCGGCCTCCGGCAGCTCCTTTTCCCCCACGTTTTCAAAGGCATCCATGATCAGGTGGCTTCCGATATTGCTGGTCATGATAATGATGGTGTTCTTGAAATTGACGACCCGTCCCTTGTTGTCGGTAAGTCGCCCGTCATCCAGCACCTGCAGCAATACGTTCCAGACATCCGGGTGTGCCTTTTCAATTTCATCCAGCAGCACCACGCTGTAGGGTTTCCGGCGAACGGCCTCCGTCAGCTGGCCACCCTCCTCGTAACCCACATAGCCGGGAGGCGCTCCCACCAGGCGGGACACGGTATGTTTTTCCTGGTATTCACTCATGTCGATGCGGGTCATCATGCTTTCGTCATCAAACAGGTATTCCGCCAGGGCCTTGGCCAGTTCGGTCTTTCCGACTCCGGTGGTTCCCAGGAATATGAAGGATCCGATCGGTTTGCGGGGATCACTGAGTCCCGCCCGGCTCCGGCGGATTGCGTCCGCCACGGCGGTAATGGCCTCATCCTGTCCCACCACCCGCTCGTGCAGGTGCTCCTCCAGGTGAAGCAGTTTTTCCTTGTCGCTCTGCATCATTTTGGTGACGGGTATACCCGTGGCCTTGGCGACCGCCTCCGCGATGTCTTCCGCATCCACCTCTTCCTTGAGAAGCCGCTTCTCGCCGCTTTCCTCGATCTGGCGGGTCAGCCCGTTTATAAGCTGCTCCTGTTCCTTGATCTTGCCGTACCGGATTTCAGCTACCTTGCCATAATCTCCTTCGCGCTCGGCACGCTCGGCCTGCTGCTTGAGGTTTTCGATCTCTGCTTTGGCATTCTGGACGCGGTCGACCAGTTCCTTCTCCTGCTTCCACTTGGCTTTCAGGGTGTCCCGTTCCACGGCCAGGTTCGCAATATCGGTGTTGAGCTGTTTTAATTTGACCTCGTCATTTTCCCGCTTGATCGCTTCCCGCTCGATTTCCAGCTGGCGGATCTGCCGCTCCAGGGTATCGAGTTCTTCCGGCATGCTGTTCATTTCCAGCCTGAGCTTGGCGGCACTTTCATCCACCAGGTCGATGGCCTTGTCCGGCAGGAACCGGTCGGTAATGTACCGGCTGGACAATTCCACGGCCGCGATAATGGCTTCATCCTTGATCCGCACGTGGTGGTGGGTTTCATAACGATCCTTCAGACCACGCAGGATGGATATCGCGTCCTCCACGCTCGGCTCGTCGATCATCACCTTCTGGAAGCGGCGTTCCAGTGCCTTGTCCTTTTCGAAAAATTTCTGGTATTCATTGAGCGTAGTGGCACCGATGGCGCGCAATTCCCCGCGGGCGAGGGCCGGCTTCAGGATGTTGGCTGCATCCATGGCTCCTTCCCCGCCTCCGGCACCCACCAGGGTATGGATCTCGTCAATAAACAGGATAATTTCTCCCTCGCTGCCGGAAACTTCCTTCACCACCGCCTTCAGCCGCTCCTCAAACTCGCCTTTGTATTTGGCGCCGGCGATCAGCTGCCCCATGTCCAGGGCGTAAATGATTTTGCTTTTCAGGTTATCGGGCACATCCCCGTTCACGATCCGGTGGGCAATTCCTTCGGCAATGGCTGTTTTACCCACCCCGGGTTCGCCGACCAGGATCGGGTTGTTCTTGGTACGGCGCGACAGGATATGCAGGGTCCTGCGTATCTCCTCATCACGGCCGATTACCGGGTCCAGTTTGCCCAGGCGTGCCAGTTCGTTGAGGTTCTTGGCATATTTGTTTAGGGCATTATATTCCTGGGATTGAGTCTGCGAGGTAATCGTCTCCCCTTTGCGGAGTTCCCGGATCGCCGCCACCAGGCCTTTTTCGGTGAGGCCGGCATTTTTCAGCAGCTTGGCCACGCTGTCATTGCCCTGCACCAGGGCCATCAGCAGGTGCTCGGGGGTGACGAACTCGTCATTGAACTGCTTGAGTGCCGCACCTGCCCGAAGGACCACATTGTTAGCCTCCCGGCTGATCTGCTGGGCAGGTTCCCCTGAGGTTTTGGGCAGTTTACCGATCAGTTCGTCCAGCTTGCTGTCCACGAGGTTCAGGGTGACATTGTTTTTCTTCAGCAGGTATTCCACGGGGGAATCCTCCTGTTCCAGCAGGGCCTTCAGCAAATGCTCCGTTTCAATCGCGGGACTTTGTGAATTAAACGCTAATTGTTGGGCCTGCTGCACCGCCTCGGCGGCCTTTATGGTAAAATTTCCTAAGTTCATAAACATTACCCCGACCGGGGATTTCGTTTTTTGGTGATTAATTTCATTCGGGCCCACGCGGGCCCGGTAGGATCAAATAATTTTCTATGGAAGCAGCAAAAACCGTTCTATCCGCGAGAACCGCCTCCCGAGGCGAAACAATGTCAGCCAAATTGGTCGCAAACTGCCTGAAATGCAGCCTGTTAGCATTTTTTCTGTTATTATTGCAGCCTGGCTGGTGCCAGAACCCCCTTTCCTCCCTGGACCAGGTTCTTGAACAGAACCGCCGGGACCTGGGAAATAATGTGGTCATGCTGGTTTGGCGGGGAGATACCCTGGCGTACAAAAAGGAACTGGGTGACTTCAACAGCAAGACGGTCAAACCCATAGCCAGCTGCAGCAAATGGCTCACAGCGGCCCTGGTCATGCAATTTGTGGATGAGGGGCAGCTTTCCCTGGACGATAAGATTACCCGGTGGCTACCGGAATTTGCCAAATACGGCAAGAATTATATCACGATCCGCAACTGCCTGTCCCATATGACCGGCATTGAGGATGAAGGGGGTTTCCTGAAGAAATGGATGCAGCGCCGCAAGTTTACCAGCCTGGAGGAGGAGGTCAATTCCTTTGCCGCCCGGGAAATCCGGGCCAACCCGGGCACGGATTTCTGGTACGGGGAAGTGGGTCTCAACATCGCAGGCCGGATCCTGGAAATCATCAGCAAACGGCGTTTCGATGTGCTGATCCGCCAGAAGCTGTTTGTCCCATTGGGCATGCGCCGTACCAGCTTCAGCAGTACGGACGGAGGCCCGGTCAATCCCTCGGGCGGCGCCCAGTCAACCGCCGATGATTATATCCGCTTTCTCGGCATGCTGCTCAACCGGGGTACTTTCCAGGGCAAGCGGATCCTGAGTGAAAAAGCGGTCGATGAAATGATGCAGCTGCAAACCGCCCCCCCGGTAATCAAGCGCTATGCCCCCAAAGTGGCTGAAGGATATGATTACGCCCTGGGCAGCTGGGTTCTGGAAAAGGACCCTGCGGGAAAACCCACCGCCCTGGCCAGCCCCGGCCTGTTCGGGAGCTGGCCCGTAGTGGACTACTGCCACGGGTACGCCTACATCGTCTTTGTCAAGTCCCTGTTGAGCGAAGGCAAGGCTGAGGCCAACCTGCAGGTCAAAGAGGCCCTCGACAGGATTTACCCGTCAACCTGCCGCTAACCGGCCACGCCCAGCGGCGAGAAATACAGGAACACGGACAAAATAATCAGCACCACGATGAGGGATAACACCACGTCCCCGGCCGTCCAGCTCGCCCGGCTGGCCCGCCGGTCCTCCGTCACGGTGGTTGCAAAGGTCAGCCCGCTCAGTTGCTCGGAAGCCGGACGTTCGCTCGCGAGGCTCACCACGACCATGATCACGATGGAATAGACAAAGAGCAGGATGCAGAAATACAGGAAGTTGACGGTTGCAAAGGCGTGAAGCCAGCCCGTCAGATGGTGTTGCAGCAGTTCCAGGATGATGCGCAGGACCCCGATGGCAAATCCGGTAACCAGTGCCGCATAGGCGCCTTTGCCGTTGATCCGCCTGGAAAAGACGCCCAACAGGAACACGGCGGCAATCGGGGGTGCCAGGTAAGACTGAACGCTTTGCAGGTATTGGTATAATACGCCGGAGATGCGCTCCATGACCGGGATCCAGACCATGCCCAGCGCCACGACAACCAGGGTGGCCACCCTGCCCACGCGCACCAGCTGGCGGTTGCTGGCCCCGGGGTTCCACTTCTGGTAAATATCCATGGTGAACAGGGTGGAACAGGCATTATAGACGGACGCCAGCGAACTCATCAGCGCCGCCAGCAGGCCACCGGCCAGTAGTCCCCGCAGGCCCTGGGGTAACAGGGCTTTCACCAGTGTGGGGAAGGCCTGGTCAGTGTTGGGAAGGTCCAGCTTACCCTGCTGGGCCAGCGAGAAGGCGATCAGGCCGGGGATCATGAAAATGAAAAAGGGCAGCAGTTTGAGATAGGCGGCGAATATGGTGCCCCGTCTAGCCTGCTTTTCATCCCGGGCCGCCAGGCATCGCTGGACAATATGCTGGTCGGTACACCAGTACCAGATCCCCACAATGGGAGCCGCAAACAGGATGCCGGCCCAGGGAAAATCCGGATCCGACAGGGGCGGAAACATGCTTAATTTGGCCTTGGGCACCGCGGCGATGAGGCCATGCCAGCCCCCGACATGATCCAGCCCGACCAGGGTCAGGGCCAGGGAACCACCCAGCAGCACAAATGCCTGGATGGCTTCGGTATACATAACGGCATGCAGCCCTCCCAGGATCGTGTAGACACCCGTTATGGCCACCAGGATAAAGGCCCCGGTCCAGAAGTTGATGTCCGGCAGAAACGACTTGAAGACGAGCGCCCCGGCATAGATGGTCACGGCCGCCTTGGCAATGACATAACTCAACAGCTGGATCACGCTGAGCAATTGCCGGGACCGGGCATCGTAACGCCTTTCCAGGAATTCCGGCATCGTATAGACCCGGCTCCGCATGTAGAACGGTACAAACAGCCAGCCCAGGGTGAGGACCACCCAGGAATGCATTTCGTAATGACCCATGACCACCCCGGAATGGGCCGCGGTACCAGCCAAGCCTACGATATGCTCGGATCCTACGTTGGAGGCCAGGATGGAGGCGCCGATTACGAACCAGCCGAGGTTGCGGTTGGCCAGAAAATAATCGCTGGGCGAATCCTTGCGCCGACGGATGGACCAGATGGAAATGGCGGCAATGACCGCCAGGTAGGCGGCCACGATGACCCAGTCGATGGGTGTCAGGAATTTCATGTCAGTTGGTTTTGGTGAGTGCCCGGATGATTCAGATATACTGGTTAACGATATTTTCCAGCCATTCCTGGCGGCCGCTGGTCTGCCTGGGCTCGCCGTGGGCTATCGCATAGTCACGCAAATCCTCCAGGGAAAGTTTTCCCGCTTCGAAATCTCTGCCCTTGCCGGCATCAAAGGAAGCATAGCGCTCCTTGCGGAAGGACCGGTAGGGGGATTTTTGCAGAATATTGTCGGCGATGACCAGCGCCCTGGCGAAGGCATCCATGCCGCCGATATGGGCATAGAAGATATCCTCCAGGTCCGTGGAATTGCGGCGGGTCTTGGCGTCAAAATTGATGCCGCCGCCGGCAAAACCGCCGGCTTCCAGGATGATCAGCAGGCTCTCCGTCAGTTCGTTCAGGTTCATAGGGAACTGGTCCGTATCCCATCCGTTCTGGTAATCGCCCCGGTTGGCATCCATGCTGCCCAGCATCCCCGCGTCGGCAGCCACCTGGAGTTCGTGCTGGAAGGTGTGGCCGGCCAGGGTGGCATGATTCACCTCCACATTCAGCTTGAAGTCCTTGTCCAGGCCGTAATGGCGCAGAAAACCAATGACCGTGGCACAGTCATAATCGTACTGGTGTTTGGTGGGTTCGCAGGGCTTGGGCTCGATGAAAAAGACGCCCTGGAAACCCTGTTTGCGTGCATAATCCCTGGCCATGGTAAGCAGGCGGGCCAGGTGATCCTGCTCCCGCTTCATGTCGGTGTTCAGCAGGGTCATATATCCTTCCCGGCCACCCCAGAACACATAGTTCTCCCCGTGCAGCGCGATGGTAGCGTCCAGGGCATTTTTGATCTGGGTGCCTGCATGGGCGACAACGGAAAAATCAGGATTGGTTCCGGCGCCGTTCATGTACCGGGGATGGGAGAATACATTAGCCGTTCCCCACAGCAGCTTGACCCCGCTGGCCTGCTGTTTCTGCTGCGCATAATCCACCAGGGCCTGCAGCCGGCTTTCATAGGTGGCCAGGGAGGGCCCCTCCTCCACCAGGTCGACGTCGTGGAAACAATAATAGGGTACATTCAGTTTGGTGATGAATTCAAAGGCGGCATCCATTTTGTCCTTGGCGCGCTGGATGGGATCGGAAGCCAGGTCCCAGGGAAAATGCTTGGTACCGGGCCCGAACGGATCGGAGCCCGTATTGCAGAAGGTATGCCAGTAACATACAGCAAACCGAAGGTGTTCCTTCATGGTCTTCCCGGCCACCACCCGGTTTTCATCGTACCATTTATAGGCGAGGGGATTATCGCTCTGCGGTCCCTCGTACCCGATTTTCCCGATGCCGGGAAAGAATTCCTTGTTACCCAGTGTAATGCTCATAACGGATTGTTTATGCGTTTAAAAAATAAGCTCCCTGGCTGCTGCCGGAAAAAAAACAGGTCTTTTTTCCGGTTTCTATTTCAAATTCCCGGTGAATTTCCCGGGCTGTGGCCTTCCCGTCCCTGCCCTGGTACAGGATGCACACCGTACCGCCGCTGCCCCCGCCGCTGACCCGGGCACCAAAAAGCCCCGCAGCCGGCCCCCTCGACATGACCCGGTCCACCAGCAGGTCCGTATAATAATTTCCCAGCCCCACCGAACTGTAGCCTGCATGGCTTTGCAGCATGAGTTCTCCCAGCAGAACCAGCGAGGCCGCGGTATCCGGCTTCCGGCGCAGTTGTTGCAGGCCCTGCAAAAACTGCTGAACCCGGAAATTTTCCTGGACCGGATGGCGGCTGCAGGCCAGCAGGCGGTAGTTCGTATCCGGTTCGATCCGGCTGACCGGGTCGATACAGACCAGCCCCTGGTCCCTGCACGCCCGTCCCGTCAGGGAATCGGGAATCAGGGAACTGTACTTTCGCTCAAAGACCGAAACCGGGATATTGCTCAAATATCCCCCATAAGGGAGTCTCGTCCAGTCTCCCGTTCGTGACGCCAGGCGGAGTTCCCCGTCGGACACGCCTTCCGCCCGGGCGATCAGCCCGTAGGCCAGGAAGGCCGCGGTCCGGACTTGTTGGTAGGACGCGCCGCTTACGGCATGGCGCACCCCGCTGTCAATTCCGCAGAACCCGATACGCGCCGCCAGGGGCACCGGCTCCAGCACCCGGTGCGGCTGGCACACCAGGGGCAGCAGCCTGCCTTTTTGGCCCAGGTAGGAACTTAACTGGTCCATCAGCCCGCAGGGGGCACCCACCACACGGTTTTCCACGCGCTGCGCCAGCAGGGGCAGTTCCGTGTTGCCCAATTGCAACCCCATACCCTTGTTGAGGGCTGCCAGCACCGCGACTTCTACGGCCGCCGAGGAGGATACCCCTTTGCCCCAGGGTACGGCGGACCGGATTGCCACGGTGGCTCCCGTTAAGGACAGTTTCCCTTCCAGGGACAGGACCACAAAACAGCCGATCACATAAGAAGCCCAATCACCCCCGGGCTGTTCCCGAATGCGTTCTCCCGCCTGGCGTTCATCCAGGCCACGGAGCCGGTCAACCCCGATCTGGTAGTGCAGCCGGGGCTCCCTGCCAGCCTGCGTATGCAAAATAAACTGACCGTCACGGCGCAACTGGATGCGTACCCGGGTTTGCTCGGCCACCGGCATCTGCAGCAGCAGGGATCCTGAATAATCCGCAATACCCCCCATCACGTCCATCCTACCAGGGGCAGACGCGGACCAGATCGGTTGGCCGGGATTGAACAAGGTAGTCATAATAGGATGGCTCTTAGTTCAGCGGCTTTTTCTTCAGGCATGGTATCGGCCATGAACGTATCGGCCCCGGTTTCCGGGCCAGCCAGGTATTTCAGAATACCGGGCTGCCGAAGCGGGGGGCAGATGATCAGGTGCAGGTGGTAGTCACGGTAATCGCCTCCATCCACCGGCGCCTGAGCCAGCGCCAGGATATAGGGAACGCTGCTTTTAAAATTCCGGTCAAACTTCCTGGTCACGGTCTGAAACACCGCTGCCAGGTCAACTAATTCTTCATCGGTCATGGTGGCCAGGGTGGCATGCCTGTTTTTGGGAAAGATGTAGGTTTCGTAGGCAAACCTGGCAAAAAAAGGCAGAAAGGCAAGAGCGCCCCGGTTCTCCGCCACCACCCGGATCTCGTCGGTCTGCTCCGCTTCCAGGATGTCGGCAAAAAGATTCCGCTCTTTTTCTTTCCGGTACTCCCCGACCGCACCCAGTTCCTTTGCCACCAGGTTGAATACAAAATCGGTGGCGTATATCTGGCAATGGGGATGCGGGTTGGACACTCCGACCAGTTCCCCCTTGTTTTCAAAAATCAGCACAGAACGGATGGCGGGATGGGATGCAAAAAAGCGCATTTCCTCCCGCAGGGCCTGAAAGACGCCGGCCACGGATTCCACCGGCAGATCATTCAGTGTCACGTCATGGCGGGAATCAAAACAGACCACCTTCGCTATGCCGGCCGCCCGGTCTCGGCGATACAGGCCGCCGTGAAGGACCTGGTCCCATTCGGGGATCAGGGGGGACTCCAGCCCCACCACCGGGTGATCATTTTCAAACACGTAAACGCCCTGGTAATGCGGATTCCTGATTCCGCTGATCCGCTGGTTGCCCGGGCACAGGTGGCACCCGGGATCATAAGCCGGCGCGCTACGGGACGTGTCGCGGGGCGCAAAAGTCCAGGGCCGGCTGTTGCGGTGGGCGGCATAAACCACCCATTCGCGTCGCAGCGGGTGCCAGCGCTTTTCCCATTGGCCGTATGGTACCTGCGTGAAAGTCATGAACGGGCAAGCTGATGGTGCAGATCCTCAAGCCAGGACTGGTAAACCGGCTCATACTCCCGCTGCAACGCTTCACGGGGCGATTCTTCCAGTAACTTTTCCATGCCGGCAAAAGCCTCGTGAAACTGTCGGTAATACCCAATGCCCAGACCGGCTCCGCGGGCCGCCCCGACGGCTCCGTCGGTATTGTAAAGCTCCAGCTGGCAGCCGGTAACCTGGGTGAATACTTCGCGGAACAGCGGACTCAGGAACAGGTTGGCCTTTCCAGCCCGGATCAGCCGGGGATGCATCCCGTTTTCCCGCAGGATATCCAGGCCGTAGCGAAAGGCAAATGCGATTCCTTCCTGAGCGGCCCGCAGCAGGTCGCCCCGCGTATGCTGGTTGAAGTCGGCATGGAGGACCGATGCCCCGGCCAGTCGGTTCTCCAGCATGCGTTCCGCCCCGTTACCAAAGGGAAGTATCCGCAGCCCGCGGGCACCCGGGGGCCGCCCGGCCGCCTGCCGGTTGATGGCATCGTAGGATTCCCCGGGGGCCAGCAGGTCACGCATCCAGCGGTTCAGGATCCCTGTTCCGTTGATGCACAGCAATACTCCCAGCCGGGTGGCCTCTTCGCTGTGGTTGACATGGGCAAAGGAATTAATGCGGGATCGTGGATCAGACGTGAGCTGATCACTTACCGCGTAGACGACTCCGGAGGTACCCGCCGTGGCTGCCACCTGACCGGGTTCCAGCACGCCCAGCGATAAAGCGTTATTAGGCTGGTCGCCTGCCTTATAAGTTACGGGGATGCCCGGCGCCAGGGACAGCGCCGCCGCCACGGGTGCAGCCAGCCGGCCATGCTCCGAAAATACCGGCCTCACCGGCGGAATCAGGCTTTCGTCGAACCCAAAATAATTCAGCAACTCCCGGGAAATCCGATTCGCCCGGAAGTCCCAGAATATGCCTTCGGATAGCGCGGAAATACTGGTAGTCATCTCCCCGGTCAGTTTCATGGCCAGGAAATCCCCGGGCAGGAGCACACGGCTGGTCCGGCTGTATACGGAAGGCTCGTGTTCACGGACCCAGGCCAGTTTGGCCGCCGTAAAGTTGCCGGGCGAGTTGAGCAGATGGCTCAGGCACTTCTCCGGGCCGATGGCCCGGAAGGCGCGTTCACCGATCTCCACGGCGCGGCTGTCGCACCAGATAATCGCATCCCGAAGGACCTGCTGGTCCCTGTCCACCAGGACGAGGCCGTGCATCTGGTAGGCGATGCCGATGGCCCCGATATCCCGGGGGTTATAGGTGCCGGTCGCATGGGCCCGCAGGATCGCCTGGCAGACATGGTCCCACCAGGCGGCGGGGGCCTGTTCGGCCCAGCCGGGCTTGCGCACTGTAACCGGCGTTTCCGCATCGGGATACTGGACCGAAGCGAGGCATGCCTGACTAGCGGCATCCACCACGGCGACTTTGATCGAGGAGGTTCCCAGGTCGATTCCTAATAATAGCATATGGCAGCGTGGCTGAGGGGTTAAGCCGTTCCGAAATTATCGGAACCACCCAATTTCCCCTTCTCCTAAATTTTCAAAATCCTAAACTATTTTACTAAAAATAAGAAATTAGCGGACGCCAGCTGCGTAAGATAGTGCAACTATGAAGTCCCTGGTAGAAAAACTTACCCTTTCCG
>DASZRL010000053.1:0-29528 GCA_035549175.1 Chitinophagaceae bacterium
GGTTTGCTGCTTGTTTCCAATGCTCAGCTGGTCGGCCTGGGCAAAACTATTGATCCCGGGCATCCAGATATCATTGGTTCGGATATAGTTCTGGGAGGTCTCCTTATTAGCCGAGGTGTAGGTGGTGGTGAATACCAGTTCGTTGGTAAACAAGACCTGGTTGCCACAAGTGACCTTTCGCCTGATACGAGTAGTCCCGATGACCGCCGGAGCCCCGCTGGGATAGGCTGCCGAGGCGCCGATCGCCCGCCAGGGGCTTCCTTCCACCGACTGCTGCCATTCATAGGTAAGGCTGCTGCAACTGCCGCCGGAACCCGCAGTCTGGGTAATGCTGGGCTGGGTATTGTAGGCAATACTCGTTACCGAGGCCGAAATGCTCCCGGGGTTGAGCGGAGGGACGCTTATCGATACCACGGGTGTATATACCGTTTCCCCGTTGAAGGAAGTGCCCCTTCGGTAATAGGCGCTCTGCTGAACCGGGCTGACAGTCAGGTTTTGGCTCGTTACACCCAGGGAATTAAACGGCCCACTGCTGGTCGGGCCACTCTCCCAGCGGAAGGAATAGGCCGGCGAGCAGGCCGAACTATTGGGACCTCCCCCGGTAATGGTTGCACTGGTGCCATACCCGACCGACTGGCTTGAGGGAGTGGCCGTAGTGGCAATGGTAATCTTGGTGACTGATAATGACTTGGTCCCCAGCCTGCTGTCATAGCACTGGATCGTCCCGGACGTGGAGGTGCCTACATCCCAGATTACTTTGAGCTGGATACCGATCTGCGCCACCGTGCCGGACTTGGAGGTTCCTCCGCTTGGCGTGATCGTGCCTCCTGTAACCGTCCAGGTAAGGTTATCAGTACTTTGATAGGAACCGGATAGTGTATACACGTACCCTAGGGTTCCTCCTGCAACCACACAGGTGGATCCACTTATGGAAAAGGTCTGGGCAGCACACCAGTTGGCGGCCAGCATGCCGAAGGCAAGAACTAAAATGACTCGATAGGTGTAGGCCCTTTTCATGCTTTCCGGTTTCTTATTGTGGATCAACCAGTATCGGGTTGGAATACATTACGTCGCTATTGTAGGATATGACGCGCCGGTAGTACTGGGTCTGGGTGCAATTAGCCAGGTACAGCGAGGTTCCCTTTTGGCCATCTAACGGCTCAAACGGACCGTTCTGCGTGGGACCGACCTCCCACCAACAATCAAATAGTACCTGGCAGGAAGCCGACACCAGGGTGCCCGTTCCCAGCGTCACCATGCCGCCCTTGGAGGGTTGGGAGGTCAAACTCGGCAGCGTATTGTTCAATGAACCTACGGTCACATTCAGTGTATAGGTGCCCAGGTGCTGGCTTGTCACAGAAACCGATCCCTTGGACACCTGCCTGCTCCAGACCACCCGGATCTGCGTCCCGGCAGCATTGATGGAAGTGGCAGAAAGGGATGGCGAACCCGCCACGATGCCGCCACTTACTTTCCAGGTAAGCACCTCTCCACTATCGATATTGCCCGTGGCACTGTATAAATACCCGGTGGTGCCTCCCCCCAGTGCACAATCAGCCCCAACCACAGATATCTGGGAATATGCCCCAATGGAAGGAGCCACAACCAACACGGCAGAAAAAATCAGGACAAACAGGGTGTTCAAGCGCATTTTTGAAAAACCGTTTTATTGTTTATAGTTGTATTCAAAGGACTTGATGATATTTCCATCAAAATCCCGGATGAATTGCAACCGACCGAATAAATCATAATTGTAATAGAATACCAGATTCTGGGCGCTGCATTGCGAGGTCATACCCACAAAGGGATCATAGGTGTACGTAGTCATTTTCGCATTCGTGGGATAGAGCCTTAGTTCATCGAGCAGAATCCCGGAACCAGTCAGCACAATGCTAGATCCTGCCGTCCTTATCCGATGCTCGTAATAGGTCCAACCATTCTTGCTCAACCCGGTGCCGGCACTAACCAGGGTTGCCCCTGAGATTGTCACCTGTCCGCTCCTGGACCAATAGGACACGATCAAATCCACACCTGAGGAGGAGGTATTAAAACTTATGTTGTTGCCCGTATTTAAGAAAAAGGAGCGCTTGCCGGTCAAGCCTTCTGTTACCCTGCTGGTATCCAGGATAGTCCAATTACCTATCCCGTCAGCCTCAAAAGATGTATATGCGATCATGCCTACTGTGCTATTATTTACCTGGGCAATGGGGTAGGTATAGTTATAATCCCAGATAAATGAAACAGGGGCCTGGTCCACCCCGGTAAATTGAGCCAGATTTCCATGGTTGGTGTAGGAATCATAACTGATCATTTGCCGGTACCGGCTATCCTTGCTTATCGTATTGTTTGTGAAAGAAAAGGGTTGAAAATCCGAAATTGGGGTCGTCATGTCCAGCTTATATTGGGAACCAAGTCCCAACGCATTTTGGCCCAACTGTTGATACAGGCTGAGTTGCGCTCCTTCAATATAGCCCCCGCCAGGTCCATTATAATAAAGACTATCGCGCTTTTCGATTACCGTTGCCACCATATTGCGGCTGATTAACGAATCCATTACAGTATTACCTGTCCAGCCCTGGCCGGTTCCCAAATAATCCTGCGGGTACCGTAAAAGCGTTACATGGCGATTGCCGCGGCTGTCCAGTCGCGAGGACCTTGTCAGCTGAAAATGGATAGGATTATCGTAATAACTGTAAGTTGTCATTGATAGGGACTTGCTGGTATCATTCTGGTCGAAACTTACCTGCGTCACTGAATCAGTCAGAACCTTTTCCGACTTTATTGATGGATATATAGATGATAAGAATTCAAACGTTACGGAATAACCTCCACAATAGGAAGAATAGGCGCCTGCACTCCCAATCGGCGGTAAGTAATTATACTTCATGCTGTAATAAACAATCCGGTTAGTCGTATGATAGCCATACGTGGTTGCGGAGACCCTATAATAGGTCGAATTCTTACGGGCGTACACAGTCTTGGAAAGCAGGCTGCCGTTCAGGTTATTCCCCATTTTTAAAACCCCTGGCAGGCGGTAACCGGCATAACTATAAAGGGTGTCTGAAGTATTAAAGAATCTATACACGGTTTTCCCCAAATCAGCTCCTGACGAATAATCCACGATCGATTCGGTTACCTGGTCATAGCCCACGATATTTCCGGCAATCACACTGCTGAGAGTGGTATTCGAGCCGCTAAACCGCGTGAGGCTGGTACAAGTTTGCTTATTCCCGGATCCATCAGTAATAATCATTGGCTCATAACGAACATAGGAAGGATAAGCCATAAGCCTTCCTGTGCTATAGGTTTCGGGGACGCCGTTATTATCCCGATCCTCCTGGTAGGTATAATCCCAGATCCGCTTCTTTACTAAAGTTCCTGAGGCGGAATAATCGGCAATGCTCTTAATCCGCAGGCCGCTGCCCATAATAGTGGGATTATTATAATGCAGGGAGCGCAGTTCCTGCCAATGAACCGTAACCCTGATCTCGACAAAATCACTCCCAATGGAATTATCAATATAGGCCGTCCATGCGGGATGGCTATTGGCAGAAAAAATATTCAGATACAGGGTGGGACTGAGGCAGGTTGGCGTATTAGGGTCACAGGTCAGGTTACTGTTATTGATGTCCGTGGTTGTTCCATCCAGGGTAAAGTATATTTTTCCGGTAGTATTACGATAAACACTGCACCCATTATTGGAAGTAGTGCGGAACGTAACGGTGTAGGAGGCGTTCCCGGCTAAGCCGATAGGAAAAATATTACTCATATCAATAGTCCCGGAAGTCTGACCCCTTGTGTTCATCACAATGGTTACCGAAGTATCAATCAGATTGGTTTGAGGAAAATCCGGTTGCCCGTTTATGGAATTTTTCTCATCATAAAAATTAGGCTCATACTGGAATACGGTGCTTCCTCCGGTGGGATACTTGACCTGATATAAGGAAAATATTTTCATATACGACGAATCTGGCTCCCGATTGGCACCTGCCAAATTCAAATACTGCCCGCTGTAAAGCTTAGTGACACCCGCGAAAGAAGGCACCAGCATGGAATTAGCCCCACCATTGAAAAAACCCCAATGGTCCACACTGAAGGAATGTTTCCCGGTATTGGGGACACTTCCGCTCAGCGGGTCAAAATAAGAAAAGGCGTATGCCGGCAGAGCATTTGCTGCGGACACCTCCTTTACACTATCGAGGCGAAGTCGCTTGAACTCTTTGTCTGTACCGGCATAGCCGTTGTTAAAGTATGAATAGAAAAGCTGCTCTTCCTTGAAATAATTTAAGGTAGCCCCCACCTTGGAATAGATCGTAATGCCATTGAGTTTTTTTCCATTGGTAAGGTCCACCCGGCTATTGTCAAAAGAAAATTGCACCTGGCCGGTTGCATAATCAATGCTGGATAGCGTTATGTTCCAATACGACGTGGTAGGATTTTGACTGGAGGTTAACCCTTCATTGTTAGCACAACCGTTTCGGTAGGATTGATTGATATCCCCATCAAGATTCGTCCAGGAATTGTCCGAAGTATAATTGAACCGGATGGTATCGTTTAACTGCGTAATTACCTGGGATAGATACCAGGAACTTGTGCTTCCTGAACTCGGTAGCCCATTATTGTTCTGGACAAGTTCACGATCATTGAACAAATAGCGGTTCCCTTGGTCGTCTACAATATAAAAGGAAAGCCCCTGGTTGTCAAAAGTTATCTTGAGATTGTCCTGTTTCTGAAGAATGACTTTTTTATCCCGGCTGATAATGAATTTCCCGCTCTTGCCCAGAAAATTATAGGAATAAACGTCGGGCTCCAGATCCGCGTAGGGTGAAGAATTTATAAAAGCCTGTGAAAAATCCAGGTTTCCAGCCGTTGTATATACCAGGTAATTGCAGAAAAAATCGTAGGCGTAGGGAGTCAAGGTTACCCCATAATTGGGATGACCAATCAAATCGCTTTTTATTTCGGGAATACTGGAAGTAAAGTAGCCCGTGCCATCAAAATCATCCTTATCCATAATTGACCGGGAAATGCATCCTCCGGCATTGAGAGCCCATCCTAGCCCTACCCAACCTGACTCTTCCTTGAGCCGAATGCCTCCCGTATGGTAAGATAAGCTTACCGGGACACTGAGGCCGTTGGCTTGGATCGTATATATGGGTACCGTTACATCCGCTGTACCCGTGTACTGACTTACAGGCATATCGGAAAATTTCATCATGGAAGAGGCATTGGGTGAGGGAGGTACCATCTTGGGCACATAGGGTGAGGTCTGGGCACCGGTAAATACGACAAGACCAAGGAATGAAACAAGTGCCAAAAAGGCCTTCCATGATCTGCCTGTGAGAAACTTCATGTTTGCTGATTTTGTCCTGATCGGTTAAAAAGTATATCCTACCCGGAATTTGATCGGCTGGGTCCGAGGCACCTGCTCATAGCTCAAGAAATCCCAAAGTAGTTGCAGTTTGGTTTTTTTAAACACCTTACTACGAATGCTTACTACTTTACTTACACCCAATAATCCACTTTGTTGCCAGTTGTCAAAATGGGGCAGTTGCTGAACCGGTTTAAAAGGTTTCTGGTAATTATATTCAAACCCTCCCGATGCATAGAAACTCCCCTTTAATTTGACATCCAGGAATGAGCGAAGTCCTACACCCTGCCCCGTAATGGCTACATGCCTTATATCCTGCCCCCAGCCTATTTTAAGGCTGCCGCCTACACCCAGCATACTTTGATCGCTCAATCTATATCCTACCGATACGCCCACATCGGTAGTGGAGGGAAACCATGGCGTCGAACGGGTGCTTTGCAGGTTCATGCCCAGCTCCAATCGTTTCAGGAAAGGCTTGCTGCGCTGGGTTTGGGGTTTAAATTGGGGCATGTCTATATCGCCGCTTCCGCTCCCCAGGGCCGTAAGTTTCTGCTTGAATTGAGCCAGCTGACCCTGGGCAGCACCAATCTGCTGGCTGAAAACCTGCATGGGATTGGATCCGCCAACCCTATTCATCACCTGCTGCTGTACCAGGGCCCGGGTTTGCAGGCCCTGGATTCCGCCAGAAGCCGCGTAGTCCTCCGGGACATTAAATAACCCCGCCAGTTCAGAATGTTCCTTCATAAAGGATTGAAACGCGGGCAGACGGTTCAGAAGTTCCAGGGCTTTACGCTCCATTTTATCAGGATCGCGGAACATCTCCCGGTATGCATTCACCTGGGAGGAATAATAATAAATTTATTTATTAAGGGATGTCAGCTGTCTGGTAAGGCTGCCGGACAACTCACTATACTGACCAATTATGCTGGCCATCTGGTTCCTTCTATCGCGAATAAATGACTTCAATTCATCCACCTGCTGGAATCGTGCCTGGAGTTGGTCCATAGCGGTCCTGGCATCCTGGAGTTCCATTCGGTCAATTCCTTTTATGCCCATTTCTTTCCCCTGAAGGAAGGAAAAGGAGCCTTTAATGGAGTCCATCAAGGGTAAATACTCGCCCACCATCCTGGAAGGTGGTGTTGACAAAGGCATTTTCAGCTTTTGTTTCCAGGTATTATAGATACCGGCTGATAGGTTCAGCTGGCCAGTTAATCGCATGGAATCCAGGTGCCCAAGTTGTTGAAGAATAGCCCGCTCTCTTTTTTCGTATTTATCAAGAAGCCGTTGAGATTTGCGTACAAGCGCCTTTTGAGCCCGCGCCATTTTCCTGGATTCTTTTCTTATATACGAATTGGGAAGATGGATATAGGCAGTCGAATCACGGATTTCCTGGGAAGACCCATATAGCGTGAGACATAGAAATCCCAACAAAATGGCAAGCCGAATTCGCATAAGCATGACTGCCCGTTGTAACGGGTAGCAGTTGTTATTGGTTACTGTGAATCTTACTAAAAAACACTGGAAGTAACAAAAGAAATTTATCAGTGTGAATCGTATGTAAGGGTATACTCTTAGGTAATATTACTGGTTACCTTACGGTGTTTTTGTAGGCTGGTTACTCATTGATCGATTATACATACAGGTCAAAAGGAGTCCAATCAGGGTTGTTTTACAATTAGCGGATAGTGATATAAACATTACAATAGATGCACATGCGTTTACATTCTTGAGTAGTCAAAAAGGTCTACCTCCGATGTTTTTCAGCCTAACAAGGAATTTTTAAATAACTCCCCCTGGTAATACTAATTTAACTTGGGTTGAAATGAGGCCCTTTTAGACAACTGCCAGCAACAGCTATATTAGTAAGCGAGCCCTCAAAAAATCTTTGGGGTACTGGTGTAGTTCAGATACCCCTTTTCCCCCTAGTACGCGTAGATCCCCGATGGCTTCCTTGCGGGGAAGAGGATCAGTAGCCCCTGTACAAGATCTAATCGACAACCCCGTACAGGGGGATAGTTGAGAGGCTACTGGAACCCCATTAAAAGGTCCCAGCAGCCTCCCTAGTACCCCCACGGAGACCCGGTACAGAGGTTCAGTTTACCTGAGTAGCTGAAAATTCCCGCAGCTGGATAGCCTGGGGTCACTCGTCGATCTTCCCGCCATGGCGGTCAGCGAGATTTAATCGCCGTGCCAGCCAGGTACCCGTTTGCTTCACAAACACTTTTACTCCGGTGTTTTCCAGGTCCCGGGTGATCCGGGTGATCCATTCCAGTTCACAGGGCAGGTAGCGGTACTTTCCGTTGTCGTTCCCACTTTCTCCGCCAATAATACACCAGTGGAACCGGCGGATCACCTCCGGTATGCCGCTCAGGTCCAGGGGTCCGATCAAGGGCTCGGCACTGATGAACCTGGTTTTGGCTGGTATCTGGGCGGCCTTGCTGGCTTTCCGCCCAACCGTGGCATCACATGGATGCCAGCCAATGGCCTTACCCTGATACTTTGACAGTTTCTTGTATAGGACAAGGGGGCCAATATAGTACGGCGGGCCGTTATAAATGGCTCCATCCGGTGACTACCCGCGGGTCATTCATCCACTTCAGGAAAATTTTCCCGTTCGCGTAACCGGGTTTCCCGATCCGGCACTTGGCCAGCAGTTAAATTTTTTCTCTTTGCCGCAAAAACTGGAACGATGAAAATAGTTACCGTGATCTCCCTGATGCTGATCAGCCTGGATGCGCTATCGCAAAGGGAAAGGGTCCTTAACCTGACTGAATTTAACAGCCCCTGGCTCGCGTTTCAGGGGGGTATCGCGGGCCAGGTCAAAACTACTGATGGCCAGCCGGCCGCCTATGTAACGATTTCAATCCGGGAAAACGGGAAAACCACCATTACGGATGACCTGGGGAGCTTCGCCATCCGGAACCTGAAGGATGGTGTCTATACGCTGGAAGTCACGATGATTGGATTGAAACCCCAGCAAAAGACCGTCGAGGTAAAAAACGGGGAAACTACCCTTATCACCCTGGTGCTGCTGGAAGATGCCAGGCAGCTTGCCGAGGTAGTTATCGAAGCCAGCCAGAAAAGATTATCCATTGGTAAAATAAGCATCCCCGACCGGGACTTTCCGCAGAGCACCGGGGTGGTTCCCAATAAAGTCATCTCGGACCAGCAGGCCATCCGGCTCGGCGAGGTGGTGAAGAATGTCCCGGGCGTATCCCTGATACAAACCCGCTATGGGGTCAATGAATCCTACGGCGCCAGGGGGTATATCATCGGGGTGACAGGAGGTGCCGGAGGTGGCAGCATTTTTAAAAATGGCCTGCCGGCCAATATTGCCGGCATGCCTGAGGCCGCGACCCTGGAAAGCGTGGAAATAATCAAGGGCAGCACGGCATTTCTATACGGCAGTTCCTCGGCAGGCCTCATTGTGAATATGATAACCAAAAAACCGCAATACCATTTCGGAGGAACCGTTTCCCTGAATGCCGGAAGCTACCGCCAGTACAAGCCGGTGGTAGATGTGTACGGACCGATTACGCGGAACCTGGCATTCCGGGTTGTCGGCACCTATGAAAATGACCGGAGTTACCGGGAGCGGGTGAAGGTGATTAGGCACTACCTCAATCCTTCCGTGATGTTCAAAATCGGGAAAAACTCCACGCTCCTTATCCAGGGAGATTACCTGCGTGCGCAGATAACCCCGGATCCCGGGGTCGGTTTACTGGACAGCGGCAGGGTATTGACCCGTGTAATTCCCCGTTCCAGGTTTCAGAATACAGGCTGGGCATATAACCGGGTAGAACAGGGTTCGGCATCGGCAGAATTCAAACAGGTCTTCAGCAGTAAATTCACGCTACGGGCCTCCACCTCATACCAGAGCACCGACGTAGACGCCTATGGCGTGGGCAACCTGAACACGGCCAGCAAAACCGGGGTCATTGCCCGCCCCCTTTCCAGGGCCCATGGCCTGGAAGTAGCCTATGCTTCACAGGTCACGGTGGAAGGAAAATTCCCGGCACTTCACATGCAGCATCAGGTTGTGACAGGTGCAGATTTTACCAGCATTATTACCTATACGGATGCGTTTACGCTATATAACTCGGATGGTTCGCTTTTAAAGACCTACGACACTATTAACCTGCTGGATCCCACGCGTTACGTGCAACGGACGGATATCCCGCCGGCACAGAAAACGGCGGTAACCCGGGCTCCGTCCAACCGGGCCGGGGTGTTTGTACAGGACCTAGTAACCATTACGGAACAGGTGAAGCTGTTCGCGGGCCTGCGGTACAGCTACCAGGCCACGGTCCAGACCACGATTGACAGCCTGGCGACGGTCACCCGGCCTGCGATAACCACCCGGGGTGCCGCTCCCACCACCAGGTACCTGGTGTTTTCCCCCAAGGCAGGAATCGTGTATCAGCCGACCGCCCGTATTTCTCTGTATGCCTCCTACGCCAATAATTTTACAGCCAACACCGGGGTGGACGTGTACGGTAACCCCCTGCCGGCTTCCATCATCCACCAGTATGAAATAGGAGCCAAAAATAACTTACTGAACGGAAAGCTGTCCACCAACCTCAGTATTTACCGGATCGTCAACAGCAACCTTGCTCAGCAGGCCGCCTACCTGGCTGATGGGGTAACGCCCAACACCAATGGCAATATCAAAACGCTCAGCGGGCAAACCACCAGCGATGGCTTCGAAATCGGTCTGAACGGCATGCTATCCAAAAACTGCTATTTCATCTCCGGCTATAGTTACAATTACATCCGGTTTACCCATACTTCCGGTGCCAAGGGTTCGAATATCGAAGGAGAACGGCTGGTAAACGCACCCGGCCATACCGCAAACGCAACCGCATTTTACACGTATGCCCGGAAAAGGCTGAAGGGCCTCAAGCTTGGTGCCTCCGTTTTTTATACCGGGGCCCGGTTTGGCGGATACAACAACACGGTGGGCCAGTCGGTCCTGGGAAGCCGAATGGTCGCCCTGACCGGTTTTACCACAGTTGACCTATCGGCTGGGTATACCTATCGGAAAGTCTCTCTGCAAGTCAAACTTTCCAATGTATTCAATTCCCTGAATTACCTGGTACACGACAATTACAGCATCACGCCGATCGCACCCCGGGAAGTCCGGGCTACCGTTACCTATACCCTTTGAGGCACGGGTATCCCGCAGGCCAAAACAGGGCGAGCCCTGTTTCCTCCCCCGACGCCGGGAGGCTGACAGGTAACCGGCCTAAACCAGGCGCCGGGGCCTTCGGCCGGACCGTAGCTTTGACCCGGTCCGGGTCCTTGCCGGGGAAGGGGCCGCCCGCAGCGGATAGGGGCGATTGAGCAGTTCCTGCGAAACCTGGAAGAATTCTGCTAGCTTCCGAATGACAGTTTTGGAAAGGCCCTTTTTGTAATGCAGGATATCCGACACGTATCCCTTGCTGAGGTGGAGGCCGGCGGCGATATCCTTGGCCTTGATTCCGCGTTCCGCCATCAGGGAAGTAATGAGGCGGACCGGGTCCTGCCCCCTGCGGGAGGCCTGTCTGATTTTCCAGGTCTCGGTGAGCAGGGTAAGCAGGGCCCGTTCCTCCCGGGTCTTCCGGTCCCGGCGCCCCGGTCCCCGGAGCTCCTCCAGCCTGCTGCAATAGGCCTTGTACTGGGCGTTGCTGGTCACCAGCTTGTAGGTAAGTGTTGCCATAACGTGTAATATGATTTTCAGAATTTGGGTTTGAGGTACGCCTTCGGGGAACTTAGGCGGTTAATCGTCCGGTGTTTCGCCGGCCCCTTGTTCTCCGGAAGGGCAAGAATAGCAAGAAAGGGGGCCCTGGCACGTTAAAAATGGCTAACAAAACCGCCACCTGGTGTCCCGCCGGCCCCGGAAAAGTTCCCTTAAATTCACCTGAGTCAGGTTTTCTGAAAGGCCCTGGCCCCTAACTTGCACTACGTAGCCGGGCGGTTATAGCCCGGCCTAAACCGAGGTGTTATGAAAAAGTCTATTTGGCTGGTACTGTTGGTGGCAGCCGGCGCCCTGCCGGGGCAGGCCCAGTCCCTCAAGGACCTGCTCTATGGCGGCAAACTGAAAAACGATTCCGGCACCGTGGTCCGCAAAACCGACGACCTGCGTTCCAAGATCGATACCACCACCCGCAAGCCGGCTCCCGTCCAGGCGCAGGCCGGAAAACCGATTCCGGCAGATTCTGCAGGCGGCGTAGCCCACCCGGCCCAGGCCAATCCGACAGGAGGTGACGTGACTGCACCGGGAGAACCCACTCAGAAGCCTGCCGAAGTAAAGGACAATAACCGGCTCTGGAAAGAGTACATGGATTCAGTGATCAGCGGAGTAAAAACGGATGTCCTGCCATCGAAAAAGATCCGAAAAGGCACTTATTACATATTCGTCGATTACGAAATCGGGACCGACGGACAGGTCACCATCCATGACGTCGTGCCTTCCCCGGAAAGCGGTTTTCTGAAAGACCAGCTCAAGGAACGCCTGGACCTGGCAGCCCCCCGGATGATGCCCGTCCTGGGAAGCAACGGCCAGCCGCGCAAGGTTCAGAGAAAATACAATTTCACACTTACCAAAGACTAAGTTGGCCCGGCATTGCCGTACTTTTGCCCCCGCATGGGCCACAAGAAATTAATCCGTTTCGAACAGCTGAAGTCCTTCCCCAACGTGCTGGAGCATCCCCCCGGCATGCCGGGCCGCTGGAAGGAACATTTCGGCAATGACCACCCCATCACCCTGGAACTGGCCTGCGGCAAGGGAGAATATGCGGTTGGGCTGGGCGAGCTGTACCCCGGCCGCAATTTCATCGGGGTGGATCTCAAAGGCAACCGCATCTGGGTGGGCGCGCGCCGCGCCCTGGAAAAAAAACTGGACAACGTGGCCTTCCTGCGCACCCAGATTGACCAGATAACCCAGTATTTTTCACCGGGAGAAGTACACGAAATCTGGATCACCTTTCCTGATCCGCAGCTCCGTGTCGCCAAGGCCCGCAAGCGGCTTACCCATCCCAAATTCCTTCGCCTCTACCAGCAATTCCTGATAACCGGGGGGAAAATCCACCTGAAGACAGACAGCCCGGTGCTGTATGGCTTTACCCGGCGGGTGATCGACCTGTACGCCTGCACGCTGCATACGGACTATAACGACCTTTATGCTCAGCCCGGCCTCCCGCCGGACCTGCAGATCCGGACCCATTACGAATCCCTGGATATCGCTGGGAGCAACCGGGTTCACTATCTTTGCTTTTCCCTGCCGGCCCATCTGGCCGGAACTGAGCGGGATCTCGAACTCAAGGAACAACTCAAGCGCGATGAAACCGGAACTGAAGGAGGGCATTGATTATTACCTGACGCCGGAAGGATTCCTGGTCTTCACTGAAAAGTACCATCAGGACCGGGGCTACTGCTGCGGCATGGGCTGCCGGCATTGTCCCTACCAGTACGAGAATGTACCGGAGCCCCGGAAATCCGCCCTGCTCAGCGAACGCGCACAGGATTCGAACCATCGCTCCACCGCTCCCTGATCCATCCACCGTTAATTTGCTGCCATGCCTGCTCCCCGAAAAGCCAAGTCAAAAGCTACGCCCCGGCCCGTCAAACCGTCCGGTAGGCGGGACGACACGTTCTTTGAGCAGGTCTATGAAGTGGTCCGCCAGATTCCACGGGGCCGTGTCACCTCGTACGGTGCCATCGCCGCCTGCCTGGGTACCCGGCTTTCGGCCCGCCTGGTCGGCTGGGCCATGCATGGCGCCGGCCACGTGCGGCCGCCCGTACCAGCCCACCGCGTGGTCAACCGGTTGGGCATGCTCAGCGGCAAACAGCATTTCGGGTCACCCACCCGCATGGAGGCCCTGCTCAGAAAGGAGGGTATCCGGGTACACAACGACCAGGTGCAGGATTTCAAAAAAGTATTCTGGGATCCGGTACAGGAACTGGGGCTCTGACCTAGAAAGGTACACCGCGAGGGATACCCTGCCTTGCCGGTAATCAGTGGCAACTTACGGCATCGGCACCCGGTGCCGTCAACACGGGACTCAGGAAGGGAATGCCAAGTCCCAGACCCCGCAGCACCAGCAGTACTCCCATCAGAAACAAAAAGACAGGAACGGCCCGCGACAGGCGAAGACGTACCTGCTGGTTCAGGAAACTCGCACCAAACACCGCCACCAGCATCAGCGGATACGTGCCCAGCCCGAAAAAGGACATAAAAAGCCCGCCCCGCCAGGCCGAACCGGCCAGCAGCGAGGAGCTCAGTGCCAGGTAAACCAGCCCGCAGGGCAGCAGGCCATTGAGTATCCCGATCAGGAACAGGCCCGATAATTTCCGGGTCCTGAAAAGCCGGCCCAGACGGGCCTGCAGGGTCCGCATAAGCCTTGCCATCCGGCCGGCTCCGAACCGGTGCACGCGCACCGATTTGGGAACAAGCAGGTAAAGCAGGATCACCGAACCCATGGCCACTGATACATACTGCTGCCAGGCCGGTGCCAGCAACCATTGGCCGGCGAACCCGACCAGTACGCCAAGGACCGTATAGGAGAGCACGCGCCCGAAATTATACAGGGAACCTCCGGCCAGCCGGCTGTAAGGGTTGTCGTGCGCCACCGGGAGGGCAAAGGCCAGCGGACCGCACATGCCTGCGCAGTGCAGGCTGCCGGCGGCGCCCAGGAGCAAGGCCGTACTGATGATTTCTGGAGTGCTCATGTATAGCGGTCAGCCATAGGCTGGTTTCTCTTCTTCCCGTTTTGCTTCCACCAGGCAAGCAGCCGGACCAATCCGGCAAACGCCATCAGGGCGCCGCCCGCAGCCTGGCCATAGAACCATCCCGCCAGGAACGGATAGATCACCAGGGCTGTCCCGGCAAAAAACAGCAGGGTACCGCTTCCCAGCCGGGATATCCAGCCCAGCAGCCAGCCCAGGGTGGCAAGCAGCAGCAGCGGCAGGGGCGTGGTGCTGGCACCCAGGCCCGGGTGACCTTCCAGCCAATAGAGCAGCCAGCAAAGAACCAGCCCGGCAATCGCCGGGTAGGTAGCTAGCGGAGTATAGCGCGGGTGGGGCATGGCAGTCTGGCAGCTGGTTTAAAAAACGATTTTCTGTTCCTGGTAATAGGTTTTTCCGTTTGCCTCCCAGGAGAGCTTCAGGTCATACAGGCCGCGTGTTCCGCCGGGAGCTTCCGCTTGGCAGGTCAGGTCTGTGGTGGAAAAAGGCTGCCGGAAATCCTTCCGCTCATCGGCAGGACAATACAGGTAAACCTCTCCTTTGATGGCCTGGCCTGCAAAATCACGGGGAAACCGGATCTGCAACTGCTGACCGTGCTGCTCCACCTGCACAGGCCCGGAGAGGGCCGCGACCCGGGCCTTCTGGTCTATGACCTGCTGGTACTTGAGCTCCGCCCCATAATAATCCTTGGTCACCAGATCAAACTCCTCATGGCTGGCCTTGTAAGCCAGGAACAGCGTCCCAGCCACAAACAGGATGTATACGGCAGCGATTTTATGACCCCAGTTGATTTTCATATACAAATGATTTAATATCCCGGCCCCCAGAACGTGGTGGTGACCGTCTGAATCTTTTTGTTTCCCTCATAAACAGCCAGCACCAGGGGTGTCTTTCGGCGCGAGATCTGGTCCCGGTGGATCCTAACCAGGAAGGGCGCCTGGAAGTAGGACTCCGCAGGCACCGTCAGCCCGCGACTCACCAGGGTGATCTCTGCGGGAAGGTTTTCCACGCGAAGGGACATCGGGATGTCTCGGCGCGTCTTGTTGGCCAGCTTGATCGTATACAGGTTGGTTACCGTTCCATCCGGCATCGACTGGAACAACTGCCCGGTGGTGCGCATGATCCGGGCATCCACATCGGTACGGCTGGCCAGCAGGAAGGCCAGGACGCCCAACAGCAGGATGAGCACCACCGAATACCCGGCCAGTCGCCAGTTGAATCGGGTCCTGCGGCTGTGGGCGATAGTCTCTTCAGAGGCCAGCCGGATCAGTCCGGTCGGTCGGTTGACCTTACGCATGATGTCATCGCAGGCATCGATGCAGGCCGTGCAGTTGACGCACTCCAACTGGGTACCGTTGCGGATATCGATGCCCGTCGGGCATACCCGCACGCAGGCCAGGCAATCGATGCAATCCCCCTGCTTTTCCTGGGTCTGTGCGCCCTTCCGCAGCTTGGTCCGGGGTTCGCCCCGTACATAGTCATAGGCCACGACAATGGACTTGCGATCCAGCAGTACCCCCTGCAGCCGCCCGTAGGGGCAGACTACGATGCAGACCTGTTCGCGGAACCAGTAGAATACAAAGAAGAAGACAGAGGTAAACCCAAGCAGCGAAATAAAGGTTCCCCGGTTAGCTCCGATGCCCTCCCGGACCATGGCCAGCACCTGGTCCATTCCGATCAGGTAAGCAAGGAAGAAATTGGCTATCAGAAAGGATATCAGGAAGAATACCGCCATTTTGGTCAGCCGCTTGCGGATTTTGTAGGCGGTCCAAGGCATGTGGCGCAGCCGTCGCTGGGCGGCTGCATCACCGTCTAGCCAGTATTCAATTTTTCGAAACACCATTTCCATGAACACGGTCTGGGGACAGGCCCAGCCGCACCATACCCGGCCGAACACGACGGTGAACAGGATAATGAATACCATGAAGGTAAGCAGGCCGATGGCGAAGATGAAGAAGTCCTGGGGCCAGAAGATCTGCCCGAACAGGATGAACTTCCGCTGGATCACGTTAAACAGGAAAATGGGCTGGCCGTCCACCTTGATGAAAGGCAGCGTAAAGAAAACGGCCAGGTAAACCAGGGACGCCACAGTACGCCAGCGGAAGAGCCTTCCTTTGGGTTTTACCGGCAAAATCCAGTTACGGCGGCCTTCCTTGGTGATGGTAGCCACCGAATCACGGAACGTCTGATCGGGCTGTCCGCGGTGCCGGTCTGTCAGGCTATTATCCGGTTGATCCATGTTCTTCGTTTTCCAGGGAATTATCCGTTTATTTTCCCGCATGCAGGCTGTCACCGGCAGTATGTTTACCACTGGTGCTGTCGCTGGCCGGCCTCTCCTGGTACAGGTCGCCCTGGGGCGCCTTGGGGTTGGACGGATTCGTTCCGGCCAGGGATTTGACATAGCTTGCCAGGTTACGAATCTGGGAGGGCGAAAACATCTTCTCCCAGGACTGCATCCCTTTGTCAGGCCACCCGTATTTGATGGTCTTGAACACATCGTTGATCCGTCCTCCATGCAGCCAGTAGTTGTCCGTCAGGTTGGGGCCAATGCCTCCTTCACCAGCCCCGCCGTGGCAGGGCGTGCAATTCTGCTGAAACAGTTGCTTGCCCGCGGTGATGCCTGCCTGATCGGCCATGGTGACTGTCTTCTCGTCCACCAGGTCATTGGCTTTCTTGCGGTATTCCTCCATCCTTTTGGCCGCCACTGCCATCTCTCGGTTATATTCCTGTTCGGGGGTGGGGCCGGTCTTCCAGACATGGAACCGAAGCAGGTAAAACACGGCGATTACCAGGGTAATATAAAATCCATACTTCCACCAGGGCGGAAGCGCGTTATCCAATTCCCGGATGCCGTCATAATCATGATCCAGCATCACATCGGCCTCCCGCTGCACGGGCACGGCCCGCGTGAAGATCCGCTTGTCCAGGTCGGACCACCACTGGCGCAAGGTGCGAGGCTTGTGCTCGGCTTCCTCCGCGCCCAGGCCATCCATCATGGACAGGGCTGCCATCATCCCCAGCAGCAGAGCGATGAACCCGATTGCCAGGCCCCAGAACAGCCAGGAGTTACCTCCGGACGCCTGGTTAGCGGTGGCGGTCGTGTCGGCCGTTCCCTGGGCCAGGGAAGGCTGAAGGGATCCCAGTAACAGGGCCAGACAGGTAAATACAAATACTATGACAGAACTTTTTCTCATGGTTACGCGTGTTTTAAGTGGTTTCCGTCTGTATGGTCGGTTTCCTCCCTTTCCGGGTTGTCCTGTAGTGGCATCCGGCTTATCGCATCAGCTTTATCCTTATCCATTTTCCGGACATAATAGAGCAATCCCACGAAAAACAGGAAGAAGATCACCAGGGAGATGACCGGGTAGATACCTACCCCGGTAATGGATTCCGCATGTTGTTTGATAAACTTCAGCATGGTTATTTATTTGTGACCTCAGCCAGGTTGCTTTTGCCGATATCAGTACCCAGTCGCTGCAGGTAGGCGATCACCGCGATAATCTCCCGGTTGGCAGGTACCGGTATGCTGTCCTTGTGCAGGCTGGCCGCGATCTGGTTGGCCTGGTTGACGAGGTCGCGGTTAGCCTGGTCCTCATACCCCGGACCATAGGGGACACCCAGAGTCCGCATGGCCCGTATCTTGGCCCGAGTCGTGGATGTGTCCAGGACATGATCAATCAGGAATGAATAGCTGGGCATGATCGACCCGGTGGAGATGGCCTGCGGATCGTCGAGGTGGTTGAAGTGCCAGGTATTGGTCTTGCGGTTGTTGCCGGCACCTTCGCGTGCCAGATCCGGTCCGGTCCGCTTCGAACCCCACTGGAAGGGATGGTCATAGACGAACTCGCCCGCCTTGGAGTACTCCCCGTAACGCTCTGTTTCCGAGCGGAAGGGGCGGATCATCTGGGAGTGGCACGTGTAACAACCCTCGCGCACATAGATATCGCGGCCCTGGAGTTCCAGGGGCGAATACGGCTTAACGCTGGCGATGGTGGGTATGTTGGACTTGACCAGGAAGGTGGGTACCATCTCAATGATACCGCCGATCAGGATAACCACCAGGGTGGCCAGCAGGAAGGGAACCGGCTTGCGTTCCAGCCAACGGTGCCAGTGTTCGCCCGTATGCCGGGTATAGGCTTTCTCCAGAGCCGGAGCCTGGGCCTCCTCATTGGCGATCAGCCTGCCCTGGCGGACGGTACGATAGAGGTTATAAACCATCAACAGGGCGCCGGTCAGGTAGAGGGCACCCCCGAATGACCGCATCGCATAGAAGGGCCGCAGGTAGGTGACGGTCTCCAGGAACGTGTATTTCAACTGCCCGCTTTCTGTAAACTGTTTCCACATAGAAGCCTGGGTGAACCCTGCCCAATACATGGGAATCGCATAAAAAAGAATACCCAGGGTCGCTACCCAGAAGTGGGTATTGGCCAGCTTGCGGGAGTACAGTTGTGTACCAAAAATCCGGGGAATGAGCCAGTACAGGATCCCGAAGGTGAGCATGCCATTCCAGCCAAGCCCGCCCACGTGAACGTGAGCTATGGTCCAGTCTGTAAAGTGGCTGATGGCATTGATCGTCTTCAGGGAGAGCATGGGTCCTTCGAAGGTGGCCATACCGTATGCGGTCACTGCAACCACCAGGAATTTCAGGATCACGTCCTCACGGACGCGGTCCCAGGCTCCCCGAAGGGTCAGCAGCCCGTTAATCATACCGCCCCAGCTGGGGAAGATCAGGGTGAAGGAAAAAACGATCCCCAGCGACTGGGCCCAGTTGGGCAGCGCCGAATACAGCAGGTGGTGAGGCCCCGCCCAGATGTAAATGAAGATCAGCGCCCAGAAGTGGATGATGGACAGTTTATAGGAAAATACGGGACGGTTCGCGGCCTTGGGCAGGTAATAATACATCAGGCCCAGGTAAGGGGTGGTCAGGAAAAAGGCTACCGCGTTATGGCCGTACCACCACTGGACCAGGGCATCCTGCACCCCGGCATACCAGGAATAACTTTTCAGGAAGGTAACCGGCAGTTCGAAGGAGTTTACGATGTGCAACACCGCTACCGTCACGAAGGTGGCAATATAAAACCAGATGGCCACATACAGGTGACGTTCCCGGCGTCGCAGAATGGTAGCGAACATATTCCAGCCAAAGATTACCCAGATCACCGTGATGGCGATATCAATGGGCCATTCCAGTTCGGCATATTCTTTGGACGTGGTGATGCCCAGCGGCAGGGTGATGGCGGCCGCGACGATGATCAGCTGCCAGCCCCAGAAATGGATACGGCTCAGCACATCGCTGGCCATCCGCGTCTTGAGCAGGCGCTGCAGGGAATAATAATATCCCATGAAGATCCCATTGCCCACAAAGGCGAAGATCACCGCATTGGTGTGCAGCGGCCGGAGGCGGCCGAAGTTGAACCAGGGCTGGACGTTAAAGGTCCTGGGAAACACCAGGTCCATCGCCACCCAGAGACCGACCAGCATCCCCACCACGCCCCACAGCACGGTGGCGTAGGCGAAATTGCGTACGATCCGGTTGTCGTAATGAAACTTCTCCAGTTGCATGAATTATGAGTGTTTTGTTTTTACGGGGGAGGGTTTGTCGGCTTCGGAAAGGGAATCCGTGGCCCGCGAAGCCGGCGGAGGTGTGTCATCAAACAACATGCGTACCGAAGGGGTATAGTCGTCATCAAACTGGCCCTTGCGCACAGACCAGAGGAAGGCGACCAAGAAGCCCCCGGCCACCAGGATACTCACTGAAATCAGAATGACCAGTACGCTCATACGTGGATTCCTGCTTGCATTTTATTCGTCTGTCAAAAGTATCCGGCCTTTGGCCGGTACCTTATGATAAGGATCAAAGGGTGGTATGAGCATCATCACGGCGGGGTACGTTCCTGCGCCGGGCCGCCAGGGAGGTGGCCGCCGTCACGAAAAGGACGATGGATACCGAACTAACCGGCATCAGGATCGCGGCGACCAGGGGCGAAAGCGCGGCCCGGACGGCAAAACTCAGCCCGACGAGGTTGTATAGGATGGACAACACGAAACTCTGTGTCACCACCCGTTTGCCTGACCTGGCATAAGCCAGGAACCGGTCCACTGCCGTCAGGCTGTCGCTGTCCAGGATGGCGTCGCTGGCCGGGGTGAACTGGCTGACGTGTTCACTCACCGCGATGCCGGCATCGCTGCACAGCAGTGCGCCGGCATCATTGAGCCCGTCTCCCAGCATCAGGACAACGGCCGAAGGATCATCGTCCCGCAGGCGCTCGATATAGGCCCGCTTGTCGTGCGGCGACTGGTTGAACCGGAGTATGGTCTGGGGCCCGAACATCTTCCTCAGCCGGTCCTGCTCCGCATCATGATCTCCCGACAGTACGTGCAGTCGGTAGCCGCCGGCCAGCAGCCCGGCTGCCATCTCGGGCACGCCGTCCCGGTAGCGGTTTCCTACCCGGAATGCTCCGCGAAGCGCCCCATCCAACGAGACCAGGACCTGCCCAGTGCCGGATCCCTGCGGCCCCGAATCTCCCCCCGTCACAAAGGCCCGGGAACCCAGCCGGATGAACCGGCCGTCGATACGCGCCTCCGTGCCGTGTCCGGGGTATTCTGTGAAATCCGACACGCTGTAGTTGCCGGTTCCATGCTGCGCCAGGAGCCAGTCCCTGAGCAGGCGGCTCATCGGGTGTACCGACTGGGCGGCCAGGGCTGCGATCGCCCGGGCCTCTCCGGGCTCTAGGGGGCGGCCTTCGAAGGATATATCCGCCTGGGTGGCATGTGTCAGGGTGCCGGTCTTATCAAATACGATGGTATTGACGCGGGAAAGGGACTCAATGACGGAGGCATTTTTGAGATACAGGTGGCCGCGCCCGAACTGACGCAGCATATTGCCGTAGGTGAAGGTGGCTGACAACAGCAGGGAGCAGGGGCAGGCTACGATCAGGGACGAGGTGACGGCCGGCAGGATCTGAGTGGGATCAGCCACCCACCAATACAGGGCGGCCAGCAGGGCGATACCCAGCAACACCAGGGTGAAGTACCGGCTCCAGGGATGGATAAATGATTTTTCAGTGTTCTTGCGGTCCCCGCGCGGATCCGCCTGATTCCAGAGCTGGGTGATATAACTCTGGGAGACAGGCCGCACCACTTCCAGAGTGACTGCCCCGGATAGCAGGTTGGCCCCCGCATAGATCAATTCCCCGCGGCGCCTGATCACGGGCGTATTTTCCCCGGAAACAAAACTGTAATCAACCCGGGCTTCCGGGCTCTGCAGGATACCGTCGGCCGGCACCATTTCCCGGCTGCGGACCAGCACCTGGTCCCCCTTGGCCAGGGAGTTGATCGTAGCGACCTGTTCGCCTGCGGAGGTGATCACGGTCACGCCAAGGGGAAAATAGGCTTTGTAGTCCCGGTCAAAAGAGAAGGAATCATAGGTCTTGTCCTGAAACCAGCGGCCTGCCAGCATGAAAAGGACGATGCCGCTCATCGAATCCAGGTACCCCGGGCCTGCTCCGGAAAGAATTTCATATACGCTGCGCGTGAAGGTGACCAGGATGGCCAGCGCGATCGGCGCATCGATATTCAGCCAGCGCTGGCGCAGTCCTTTCCAGGCGGACTCAAAAAACCCGGCCGCGCTGTAGAAAAAGACAGGCAGGGCCAGCGCGAGGTTCAGGTAGCTGAACAGGTGACGCAGGTATGGCAGGTCCATGGACCCGGACGAAAAGTATTCCGGGAAACTGAGCATCATGATATTGCTGAAACAGAAACCAGCTACGCCGATGCGGATGAGCTGGCGGCGGTTGACCTTCCGTTCCCGGCGGGCGCCGGCATTATCCAGGCTGATATAGGGCTCATATCCCACGAAGGCCAGCAGTTCGACAACTTTGCGCAGCGTGGTCTGCCCCGGATCAAAGACAACAAACAGTTCCTTGCGCTGGAAGTGGGTGGTGGAATGCAGGATTCCCGGTTGCAGGCTACGGAGATTTTCCAGCAGCCAGATACAGGACGCGCAGTGCATCTGCGGCAAGTAAAAGCTGACCTGGGTCTGGCGTCCGTCGGTAAAGCGGATCAGCTGCTGCTGGATTTCGGGATGATCGAGGTACGCAAATTTTTCCGAGGCAAAGCGGCCCATAACTCGGATGCCCGGCGTCTGCGTCAGATCGTAATAATTGCAGAGCCCGTTTTCCTGGAGCAGCTGGTAAACGAACCGGCAGCCGTCGCAGCAGAAGTAGCGGCCATCCGCCCCGATGGAATGGTCACAGGACGTCCCGCAGTGAAAGCATTGCGTTTTCACAGACGCAGGTGCCGGGTCGGTCCGAAGGGGCCGACCCGCGGCAGTTACGGGTATGGTTTTAGGGAGCGCCATGCCTTACCGGGCTCGTTGAGCCGGGGCCGCAACCCGGGGGTCGGGCCGGCTGCAAAGTTTGCTACGGCAAAAGCGGCCGGGCATGAGTAGGGTCAGGCCGCCCCGTGAGTTCCGTCAGTGGGAATTACCGGTACAGCAACCCAGCTGATGCCTTGATTCTCAGCTGTAATAGGGGGCGATCAACCAATAGACCAGCACGCCGGAAACGGCCACATAGAACCAGATGGGCCAGGTGATGCGGGCCAGCTTCCGGTGGCGGGGAAATTCGCCGATCAGGGCCCGGTAGGCAGTGAACAGGATGAAGGGAAGAATGATTCCGGCCAGGGGGATATGGGTTCCCAGCAGGATATAATACAGGATCCGCCTGCTTCCTGCCAGACTCTTCTCGGCCTCGCTCAGGATCCCGTCATGATTAAGATCCCCGAAACGGGTTTCCCCCGCAAACAGGTGATGGCAGATATAACTGACCAGGAACAGGATGGACAATCCCATGGCTGTCAGCATCAGCCCGCGGTGCAGCCGGTAGCGCCGGGTGAGTACGGCGGCCAGGGCAGCCAGCAGCAGCAGGGCCACGCAGCTGTTAATCAGGGCATTGGCCAGGGCAAACAGGTGCACATCAAAACCCAGGTCAACATGCAGCCTGATACGCGAGAGCAGTACCACGGCTGCGAAAACGATCCCTGAAAAGGTAAAGATCAGGAGATTGGCTTTGCGGTTATTCTTTTTCCAGACTGCCTGCAGCATGGGTTTAGGTATTTTTGGCCGCCTTCCTGCGGAATACCAGCAGGAATATGCCGACAGCGACCAGGGTCAGCAGCATAACAATGGCGATGAGTTCCAGTTGGCCGGCAAGAAAACTTTTTTCATGCCGGTCCTTCTCCAGGGAAAGGAAAACGATATCGTTGGATAGCCGGGCCAGCGAGGCTGTGTCCAGGCCATGGTAATATCCCCGCACATTGCGGTTGCGGTCGATCAGGACGAAGTGATCGGTATGAATGAAATTGGAGTCTACGCCGGCCCCGTCGGCGATCCCGATCTTCATATCGTTGATTGCCAGGTCATAGATGGTCTTCCTGTCACCGGTAAGCAGCCACCAGTTTTCCGGGTTCACCTGGAAGCGGTCAGCCCACTGCTTCAACCGGGCTACCGAGTCCCGTTCCGGGTCGATGCTGAAGGATAGAAACTGGATGAAGTCGGGCTCCCGATTTCCTACCTTTTCAGCGCTGTGGATGGTCTGCTGCAGCGTGGCCATATTGCGCGTCAGCGTCGGGCAGATTGTGGGACAGTGGGTGTAGAAGAAATCTGCCACTACGACCCGGTTGCCGATCTCATTCCAGGACACGGTCTGACCCAGCTGGTTGGTGAGCCGGAAATCCGGGAGGCGGTGCCAGACCGTGTCACTCCGGGTCTTGCCGTTGATCGTCCGGGTGATTACCGAGTCGGCCAGGTAATGGGGAGGCACCAATACGGCCTCATCCGTATAAAATTTGAGTACAAAATAACTGACCAGGGGCAGGATCAGGGCTATGAGCAGCCCGGTTAAAGCCTTCTTGTTCACGGTTACAGTACGTTTTTAAATCAACCGTCCCGCCTGGAGGCGGGACGGCCGGTTGTTTACAATATCTAACCTGTAAGCAGTCAGTCTGGTGGTCCCGCTAGTCCTTCCCGTGGGATTCCTCAGCGGCTTTCACCGGCGCTTTTTCCACATGCTCCTGGTGGTAGCGGTTGCGCAGGTTTTTGTATGAATTGCCGTCGATGAGGAAGGCGGCAATAAACCAGACGAACAGCAGCAGGGGCACGACAACGGTCATGATCATGTTGCGGATTTCATCACCCAGGTGCATGAACACCGAGACGATATAGTAGGCCTTGGCCAGCGTCAGGATGCAAACCATGCCTTTGAACATCAGCACCAGGGTGGCGTTGGGATGGCCACCTTTGTGGATGGTATAGATCGTCAGGCCGATAGCCAGCTCAATCAGGGTTATGATGGAAAGCAGGATCGTGGTCTTGCGCACCCGTCTTTTGAATTCCACATCATCGTGATGCTGGTGAAAGGTGATTTCAGGTGAAACGAGTTGAGTTTCCATATCAGTTAATGCGTTTATTCAATTTATCAATCAGATCAGGTAGAAACAAAGGAATACAAAGACCCAGACCAGGTCCACAAAGTGCCAGTACAGCCCGGCCTTTTCGATCATCAGGTAATGCCCCCTGCGCTCGAACACGCCCTTCAGGTTCATGGTCAGCATGATGCAGTTAATCACAACGCCTGAGAATACGTGAAATCCGTGGAAACCTGTGATCGTGAAGAAGAAATTGGTAAAATTGGTGGATGCGATCGTTCCATCGGCATTGGGGAAGGGGTTGCGGCCCCACCAGGCGCCTTCGTGGTGCAGGTGCGTCCACTCCCAGGCCTGGCAGCTCAGGAAGGCCAGTCCCCCGATAATCGTCCAGATCAGCCATTTGGCTACCCCCCGCTTATCCCCGTTGTGGCCGGCATGTACGGCCAGCACCATGGTGACGGAGCTGATGATCAGGATAAAAGTCATCAGACTCACGAAAGCCAGCGGCAGGTTCGCCGTGCCCGCGCCGGGAAAGGCGTTGAACACGTGGTTGGGGTCTGGCCAGGAGTTGCTCGAAAAACGTACGGTGCCGTAAGAGATCAGGAAAGCGCCAAAGGTAAACGCGTCACTCATCAGAAAATACCACATCATCAGTTTGCCATACTCCACGTTGAACGGGCTCCTTCCCCCGTTCCACCATTTCGTTTGCGTTGCAGCTGTCGTAGACATGTTTTTGTTTTAAGGTTTTGATTCGGCCGGTTTTTATCCGATCCACATGAAAAATATGAAAAGGTAGACCCACAGCAGGTCCACGAAATGCCAATAGGTAGCTGCCACCTCCACCGGAGTGACACTGTAACTTTTCACCGCACCCGCGAAAGCACGGGTCAGCATCACCGCCAGGGCAATGACACCTCCGATCACGTGCACAGCATGCAGCCCGGCAATCACATACAGAAACTGGCCGCCTCCGCTCCCCCGGAAACTGATACCGCTGTTCCAGAGCTGGCGGAATCCGACGTACTGCAGTACCACAAACAGGATTCCCAGCAGGGTGGTCAGGGCAATCAGGTTGCGGTAGCGAGCCATCTCCCGCTGCTTGAAGGCGCGTACGGCCATCAGCATGGTTAGGCTGCTCAGCAGGATTGTCGCGGTGGAGTACCAGAACACACGCGGGGCGCTCACCGACTGCCAGGCCGCCTGATTACTTTTGACAATATAGGCACTGGTCAGTCCGGCAAACATCATCACGATACTGCCAATGGCTACCCACAAGGTGAACTTGTGGGGGTGAATCTTCTTGGTTTGTTGTGTGCTCACAATCTCCATCTCACGTTTTTATTTCAAATTTTATCTGCTAGCAGCGACAGCAGCACTACAGGCAGATAGATATAACTTCCGAACATTACCTGGCGGGCCGCCTGCACGGACATCTGCCGGTAGAGATTGACACAGCGCCAGACCATGAACAGGTTTGCCAGTAAAACAATGGCCAGGCTCACCACCCCGCTCATCGAAATAAAGTAGGGAATCACCCCCACCGGAATGAGCAACAGCGAATAAATGATCGTCTGGATCGCTGTGTACTTGGTTGGCCCCCTTTCACTGGGCAGGAGTTTAAACCCTGCCACCGTATAATCCCGGTGCGCCACCCAGGCAATAGCCCAGAAATGGGGAAACTGCCACAGGAACTGGAGCCCGAACAGGACCCAGCCGCCCAGGCTGAGGCGGTCATCGCCAGCCGCCCAGCCGATCAGGCAGGGAAGCGCGCCCGGCACGGCACCTACGAGGACAGCGATGGCACTCACCTTTTTCAGCGGCGTGTAAATGAACGCGTACAGAAAAAGGCTGAAGGCTGCCAGGGAAGCGCTCAACCAGTTGAAGAAATAGCCCAGGATAAACACCCCGAGAGCTCCGGTCAGGATGGAAAAGGCCCATCCCTGTTGCACTGAAATCCTCCCGGAAGCTACCGGCCGTTTGGCGGTGCGCTTCATCAGGGCATCCGTATCCTTTTCCACGACCTGGTTGATCGCGTTGGCACTTCCTGCCACCAGTAACCCACCTGCAAAGAGCCAGCATATCATGCGCCAGTCGTACTCGACGACCCTGGGCGCCAGCAGGTAACTGATTACGCTGCTGAACACCACCATGATACTGAGCGAAGGTTTAATGAGCTGCCAATAACTTTTCATGGTAAATTTCTCCGTAAACCATTCGCTTTACATATAGAAGAACTAAGCTATCCGGACCGGTTCCCCCACGCAGGGCGGAACAAACCCGCCGGGTCTAATGATCTTTACTCTCGTTGGCCCCGATCGGTTCGGTCTGGGGAATAAAATCACGGCCATCCTTGCCGTAATCATAGGCCCAGCGGTGTACCTCGGGGATCTCACCTTCCCAGTTGCCATGGCCTGGGTTGATCGGCGTGGTCCATTCCAGCGTGGTCGCACCCCAGGGATTGGTAGTCGTCAGCTTGCGGCCCTTGAACATGGAATACACGTAATTGAAAACGAACATCAGTTGCACGGCGAACACGATGATCGATACGATCGAGATCATTTCGTTCAGGCTCTGGAATTTGTTGAAGTTATGCCAGGGGGTCAGGTCCAGGTAGCGGCGCGGCATCCCGGCCATCCCTTCATAGTGCATGGGCCAGAAGATGAGGTAAGCGCCGACAATGGTTACCCAGAAATGGATATACCCAAGGGTATTGTTCATGTGGCGTCCGAACATTTTGGGAAACCAGTGATAAATACCGGCGAACATCCCGAAGAAGGCAGCCACACCCATTACGATATGAAAGTGGGCAATGACAAAGTACGTATCGTGCAGGTGTATATCAATCGTGGAGTTACCCAGCCAGATACCAGTCAATCCTCCGGAGATAAACAGGCTTACGAAACCGATGGCGAACAGGGTAGCCGGAGTAAACCGGATATTTCCGCGCCAGATCGTAGTAAGCCAGTTGAACACCTTGATGGCCGAGGGCACGGCAATCAGCAGGGTAAGTAAAACGAAGAATGCGCCCAGGAAGGGGTTCAGTCCGGTGACAAACATGTGATGCGCCCAGACCAGGAAGGCCAGGATACAGATAGCAAACAGCGAACCGATCATCGCCATATAACCAAAGATCGGCTTGCGGCTGTTGACAGACAGTACTTCCGACACCAGTCCCATGGCCGGCAGGATGATAATATATACTTCCGGGTGGCCCAGGAACCAGAACAGGTGCTGGTACAGGATGGCGCTGCCGCCCTCGTTGGACAGCACATGGCCGTTGACTACGATATCGCTCAGGTAAAAGCTGGTTCCGGCGTGGCGGTCAAACAGCAGCAGGATGAAGCCGGAGAGCAGCACAGGGAAGGACAGTACGCCCAGGATGGCAGTGAACAGCAGGGCCCACATGGTCAGCGGCATACGCGTCATAGTCATACCCTTGGTCCGCATATTCAGGATCGTGGAAATATAGTTGAGGCCTCCCAGCAGGGATGACACGACAAACAGGGCCATACTGATGATCCACAGGTCCATACCCAGTTTGGAGCCGATGGAAGCTTCTCCCAGGGCACTCAGCGGGGGATAGGACGTCCAACCGCCGCTGGCCGGCCCTGTCGCGATGAACAGCGAAGACGTCATGACAATGCTTGCCAGGAAGAAGAACCAGTAGGAAAGCATGTTCAGGAAGGGCGAGGCCATGTCGCGGGCTCCGATCTGCAGGGGAATCAGCAGGTTCGCAAACGTACCACTCAAACCACCGGTCAGCACGAAAAATACCAGGATCGTACCGTGCATGGTGATCAGCGCGTAGTAAAACTCCGGCTGGATCTGGCCGCCCTTGGCCCAGTGGCCGAATACAGTCTCCAGGATAGGAAAGCTGACACCCGGAAAGCCCAGCTGAAGCCGGAACAGCACGGAGAACAACCCGCCGATGATCGCCCAGGCCATCCCCGTAATAAGGAATTGCTTGGAGATCATTTTGTGATCCTGGCTGAAAATGTACTTGGTAATGAAGGTTTCCTTGTGGTGATGGCCATGCAGCTCATCATGATGTACTTCATGGGTCGTCACCACCTCCGGATGTACATTCAATGTTGCATCGTTACTCATAATCTCTTGTTTTTAATGCGATAACCTGTTGGTTGGTATATCATTAAAATCGGGTCATTTCATTGTGGGCGCCGGAAGCAGGGCTGCCGTCGCCTTGGTGGAATCCACGCCTCCAGCCGGCTGGGCCTGGTTCATTTCCTTGGCCACCAGGTACTGGGGCTTCTTGGAAGCCAGCCAGCGGTCAAATTCGGCCTGGGTTTCCACCACGATCACTCCGCGCATGCTGTAGTGGCCCTTGCCACACATCTGGTCGCAGCTGATCTCATATACAAAGTCCGGGTCGCCGGTCTTTTCCCGCATTTCCTTGGTGGTGAACTTCGGAGTAAACCACATGGTGGTCGGTGTGCCGGGTACGGCGTCCATTTTCATGCGGAACTGGGACAGACCCACGTCATGCACGACATCTTTGGATCCGATAACCAGCTTTACGGGTTTGCCCACGACCAGGTGCATTTCCTGGCCCACATAGATATCATCCTGGTTGGCCGGGTCGTCCCAAAGCTGCCCGAGGGGGTTCCCCTTGGAGTCATCGATTTCCTTATAATATTTCTTGCCCAGGATACCGTCCCTGCCCGGGTAGCGGAACTCCCAGCCAAACTGTTTTCCCGTTACTTCCACGACCATGGCATTCTTGGGGGCCTCGCCGGTGATTTTGAACCAGTAGAACAGGCCGAAACCGACCAGCACGGTCAGGGCAATCGCCGGAATGACGGTCCAGATGACTTCCAGTTTGTTATTATGGGGATAATAGTATGCTTTTCGCTTGTCGGATTCCTGATACTTGAACGCGAACCAGAACAGGCAGATCTGCGTGATAAAGAATACGATACCTGTAATGGCCAGGGTGATATAGATCATGGCATCGATCTTCTCCCCCTGCACGGAGGCGGATTCTCCCAGG
>DASZRL010000054.1:0-9714 GCA_035549175.1 Chitinophagaceae bacterium
CCTGCTGGTGGCCGGTCCCATCGAACGGGCTACCCACCTGCTGCCCCAGGTTCAGTCACCCAGGCGCTTTTCATACGGATCCGCGATCGACGGACTGAAACAAATCCTGTGGGGGCTGGTCAAAAAAGTGGTAATCGCAGATAATTGTGCCCAATACGCCAACCTGATTTTCACCCATCCGGGCGATTACCATGGCAGTACGCTGGTAGTGGGTGCCGCCCTGTTTGCCTTTCAGATATACGGGGATTTTTCCGGGTATTCAGACATTGCGCTGGGTACGGCCCGCCTGTTCGGCTTCGAGCTGCTGCGCAATTTTGCCTACCCCTATTTCTCCCGGGATATTGCTGAATTCTGGCGGCGGTGGCATATCTCACTTTCCTCCTGGTTCCGGGATTACCTGTATTATCCCCTGGGCGGGAGCCGGGGCACCCGGTGGAAAACGGTACGCAACACCTTCATCATCTTTTTGGTCAGCGGATTCTGGCATGGTGCCAACTGGACATTCATCGTCTGGGGAGGACTCAACGCGCTGTATTTCCTGCCTCTGCTGCTTGCCAAAAAGAACCGGAGTAACCTGGACATCGTGGCCCGGGGAAGAATCTGGCCCACCCCCGGCGAATTCCTGTCCATGCTGGTGACCTTCACCCTGACGGTCCTTGCCTGGATCTTTTTCCGGGCCGACAGTGTGCGGGACGCCCTGTTCTACCTGAAACGGATCTTTTCCCGGTCCTTGTTTACCGTCCCGGAAATAAAGCCCTTGTCGCTGTTTGTATTGCTGGTACTATTCCTGGTAACGGAATGGCTGGGCCGGGAACAACCTTACGCCATCGCCCGGGTAGGAGGAACCTGGCCAAGGGCAGCCAGGTGGACCTTTTATTACGCACTGTTCTTTGCCATATTCTGGTTTGCCGGGTCTAAGCAGGTATTTATTTATTTTCAATTTTAGTCATGAAGCGTTTCCTGCGACAACTCCTGTTTTTTCTTTCCCCGGTACTGCTGCTGGGGGCGATCTCGGAGTATCTGCTTCGCGCCATCCCCAATGACTACAAATTGAAAAAAGCCTACCTGGATGCACATGCTTCCCAGATTCAGGTTCTTTGCCTGGGCAACTCACACGCCTATTACGGCATCAACCCGAGATATCTCTCCCTGCCTTCCTACAATGCCAGTCATATTTCTCAATCTGTTAATCTTGACCTGAAGTTGTTTGACAAATACCGCGACCGGTTCAGCCAGCTCCACTATCTGCTGCTTCCTGTTTCCTATGCCTCCTTTACCCTGAATTTGGAAAACAGCGAGGAATCCTGGCGCATAAAAAACTATGCGCTTTATTACGGGATTAAACCCGACCGGGCGGATCTGAGCAATTATTCCGAAATGCTGGCCAATAAGCTGGACATCAATTTGCTGCGGCTCTCCTCCTACTACCTCCAGGGAAAACCCGAAATCACGTCGGATGAGACCGGGTTTGGGACCAACTACTCCTCCTCCATAAAAATAGATCTGGAATCCGACGGTATAACGGCGGCCAGGCGGCACACGGCAAAAGATTTCCGGGATCTGCCCCTGTTGCGGCAGGCCCTGCAGGAACTGCTCGACGAATGCGGCCAGCGCCATGTCCGGGTTATCCTGTTCATGCCGCCCGCCTACGTATCCTACCGGGACCACCTGAATCAGGCCCAGCTGGATACCGTATTGAACACCGTGACCCACCTGGTACAGACCCATGACAGGGTAACCTTCCGCGATTACTTGGCCGACCCTTCCTTCACGGCATCGGACTTTTATGATGCCGACCACCTCAATGAACGGGGGGCACGCAAGCTAACCCTCCTGCTGGATTCCCTGGTACGGGCTCCCGCCACCCCCTGACCGGAGAAGCTTTCAAACCGCCCTTGCCGTAACCAAAAATTGCGTATTTTGGGGAACAAAGACTCCTATGGATAAAAGGGTATCTATCAAAAGTTTACATCTGGAATACCGCCTCTGGATCGCCGAACTCAATTATGACATCAACCTGCTGCGGATCTTTAACGACCGACTGACCGAAATAGCCGGCTCAAAAGGACAGAATCAGCAAGAGGCCGTTTCCGGCTTTGAAAAAAAATTCAGTGAATGCCGCCAGGCCATCGATGATTTGCGTCATCGTATGCATATAGAAAAAATGAACCTGGCCGCGGAATCGCGCAAGAATGCCACGGAGGACGCCTTCATTCCCACGCCCGAACAATATGCCGGACTCCGGGACGATTTTTTTGCCTACCGGATCCGGTTCAAAGAGACTAAAACGGAATTCCTGCGCTTTGAAAACCAGGTAGGGTAAGCCGCCCAGCCAGGCCGGATACCCCGGACTGGCGAAAGGAGGATTCCCGCAACAAATTAGGGGCATTCGGGAAGGATGTTCTAAATTCGGCGACCAAAACTTCCCGTGTTATGAAGAAGGTTCTCCTCCTTGGTTTTTTCATCCTGACCCTGCAGGTCGTTTGCCAATCCCAGGACAGCGCCTGGATCCGCGAACACTATTACAAAAAGGAAGTCTACATCCCCATGCGCGACGGGGTCCGGTTGTTCACCTCCCTGTACATTCCCAGGGATGCCACCCAGAAGCACCCGATCCTGCTTACCCGGACACCTTACTCCTGCGCCCCCTACGGACCCGATGCCTGGAAGGATTACTGGAACAGTTACCGCAAGGCCTATTTCAGGGAAGGCTATATCATGGTGACCCAGGACGTGCGCGGGCGCTGGATGAGTGAGGGAACCTTTGTGGAGGTACGGCCCTTTAACCCGGCCAAGAAGTCCAGCCAGGATATCGACGAATCCTCCGACACCTACGATACCATCGACTGGCTGGTCAAGAATATTGAGAATAATAATGGGAATGTGGGGGTATTCGGCATTTCCTATCCGGGCTTTTACTCCACAATGGCGGCTGCCAGCAACCATCCGGCTCTCAAGGCCGTTAGTCCGCAGGCCCCGGTCACCAACTGGTTTATCGGAGACGATTTCCATCACAATGGTGCGTTCTTCCAGATGGACGCCTTTGCGTTCTATTCCTCCTTCGGCAAGCCCCGGCCCCATCCTACCACCATCGGTCCCAGCGGCTTTACCTATTATACCCACGATAATTACAAGTTCTACCTGGAGACCGGCAGCCTGAAAAACCTGGCCGGCCTGCTCGGCGACAGCATACCGTTCTGGAAGGACCTGTACGCCCACCCCAATTACGACGCCTGGTGGCAGGCGCGCGATGCGCGCAATGCCACCCGTCACCTGCAGCCGGCCATGCTTTGGGTCGGGGGACTGTTTGATGCCGAAGATTGCTGGGGGGCCTGGAACGCCTACCAGGCGGCAGAGATCAACAATCCCGGCAAGGCCTTCAACAAACTGGTGGAGGGCCCCTGGTACCACGGCCAATGGGCCAGCCACGATGGCACCCACCTGGGCAATATCCGGTTCGGCGACAATACCAGTGCCTGGTTCCAGGAGCACCTGGAAATCCCGTTTTTCAATTATTTCCTGAAGGGAGAGGGCGATATCAGCTCGATCCCGGAAGCGACCGTGTTCATTACCGGGGCCAACACCTGGAAGTCTTTTTCCCAGTGGCCCCCGGCGCAAAAACAGGATCAGAGCCTATACCTGCAGCAAGGTGGCGGACTGGGCTGGTCCAGGCCCGCCTCCACAGGCGGTTTTACAGAGTACACCAGTGACCCTGCCCGGCCTGTACCCTATAGCGAGGAGGTCCATTTTAACCGGACCCGGGAATACATGACCGATGACCAGCGCTTTGCCGCAAGACGGCCGGATGTTGCCGTTTTCCAGACCGATACCCTGCAGGAAGACCTTACCGTGACCGGTTCCGTCACCGCCGATCTTCTCGCCAGCCTGTCCACCACCGATGCGGATTTTGTCGTGAAGATCATTGACGTATTCCCTGATAATTTCGGGTATAATGACGTGGACATCTATGCGGAAAAGGACCCTGATAAGATCTACCCGATGGGCGGTTACCAGATGCTGGTGCGGGCCGAGGTATTCCGTGGCCGTTACCGCAAAAGCTATACCCACCCGGAGGCTTTCACCCCCGGAAAAATGGAGGAAGTGAAATTTTCGCTGCCTTCCATCGCCCACTGCTTCCGCAAAGGCCACCGGCTGATGGTACAGATCCAGAGTACCTGGTTTCCCCTGGTGGACAGAAATCCCCAGCAGTTCGTTGACATTTACCACTGTTCGGAAAAGGACTTTAAAAAGGCAGCCATCCGTATCTACCACAACGCCACGGGCAGCAGCCGGCTCATCCTCCCCGTACTCAAAAATGAATAGGCATGTATAAGCGCATCAATAAAAGCAGCAAGCGGGCAGGCTGGCTGGTCATCCTGCTGATCCCGATGGTCGCCTGTAACCAGACCCGGCCAACCGACCCGGATTATATCCGGGAAAATTATACCAAGCGGGAAGTGTATATAACCATGCGGGATGGGGTACGCCTTTTCACCGCCATTTATGAACCCAGGGACCGGTCGGTCGCCTATCCCATCCTGATGCAGCGAACCCCCTATTCCTGCAGCCCCTACGGGGAGAACAATTATCCGGGGCGGCTGGGACCGAACCCGGCCCTGATGCGGGAAAAATACATCTTCGTTTACCAGGATGTCCGGGGACGCTATAAAAGCGAAGGACGGTTCCAGGAGATGACCCCGGCCATCGACCATAAGCAGTCCGTTAGCCAGGTGGATGAGAGCAGTGATACCTACGACACGATTGACTGGCTGCTGAAAAATACGCACAATAACGGAAGGGCGGGCATCTACGGCATATCCTATCCTGGCTTTTATGCCTCGGCCTCGCTGCCCGAGGCCCACCCCGCCCTCAAGGCAGTATCGCCGCAGGCCCCGGTAACCGACGAGTTCATCGGCGACGACTGCAACCATAACGGCGCCTTTTTCCTGCTGGACAATTTCGACTTTTACAATTATTTCGATGGCCCGCGCACCGCTTCCGGCCAGGATTACCAGCCTGTTTTCAAGGTACCCCATCCGGATGCCTACTCATTCTTCCTGAACCTGGGGCCCCTCGGCCGGGCTAATACCAGCCGGTATTTCCGCGACAGTACGATGATCTGGCGCCAGGTAGTGGCGCACGATACCTATGATGGCTTCTGGCAGGCACGCAACATCCGCCCCCACCTGCGCGATATCCGTCCCGCCGTGCTGGTCGTAGGAGGCTGGTATGATGCCGAGGACCTGTTCGGCGCCCTGCGGACCTATGAGGCCATCGAACAGCAAAACCCGGTGAACCGCAACCGGCTGGTGATGGGCCCCTGGACGCATGGCGGCTGGTCGGCACCGAGCTGGACGGGGTTCGGGGGCTATGGTTTCGGTTCCGACGTCAACCGCTACTTCCAGGACTCCCTGGAAACCCGCTTTTTCAATTTTTATCTTAAGGATAAAGGCTCCGAGGACAGTACGGAAGCCACTGTTTTTGAAACCGGCTCCAACCAGTGGCGGCATTACGCCACCTGGCCACCCCGCAATGCAGTCCCTACCGCATTTTACCTGCAAACCGGCCAGGGCCTCTCCACGCAGCCTCCCGCCGCCAACGGGGGCTCCGACAGCTACCTGAGTGATCCCGCCCATCCCGTTCCCTATACGGCAGGCGCCTACGGGGACCGAAATAACCAGTATATGATCGAGGACCAGCGTTTTGCCTCCCGCCGCCCTGACGTGGTGACCTACCGGTCCTCTCCCCTCACCCAGGCTATTACGGTAACAGGACGGCTTCGGGCCAGTTTATTCGTCTCCACCAGTGGCACGGACGCCGATTTTATCGTGAAGATTATCGATGAATATCCCTCCGACCCCTCAGGTACCGGGGTGGGTGTGCAACGCCTGGTCCGTGCGGAAGTATTCCGGGGAAAATTTCGTCACAGTTATGAACAGCCCGCGGCCTTCGTGCCCAACCAGGTGGATTCGGTCAGCTTCGATCTCAACGAGATCGCGCACCGGTTCGAAAAAGGGCACCGGCTGGTCGTACAGATCCAGAGCAGCTGGTTCCCCCTGGTGGACCGTAACCCCCAGCAGTACCTGCGGATCCCCGGGGCCAGGGAAACCGACTTCAAGGCGGTCCGGATCCGGATCTATCACGAGGCGGAATTTCCTTCCCGGATTATCCTTCCCGTAATGCAATAAATGAGAAGAATACGCTATTTTTCAAGCCGAATCCCTCCTGAAGTCAACTTACCTTGTACGTCTAAAACTTGATCAGTCATGAAAATGCCCGCTACCATCCTGGCACTGGCCGTCGCAGCCCAGGGGTTTTCCCAGATCAGTATCATTCCCCAGCCCGTGGAGATCCGGCAGCCGAAGATTGCAGCCCATTTCACCATTACACCGGCCACCCAGCTGGTTCTGGAAGGAAGCGGGCTGGACAATTCGGTGAACTTTTTCAATGATTACCTGCAGGAATGTTATCATTTCCGCCTTAAGACTACCCGCGCCGCCAGGGGGAAAAACGTGATCGTCCTCAATTATGAGCGCCTGGACAAACCCGTGGCAGGGGCCTACCGGATGACGGTAAACGGTCAGGGCATCCAGATCGCCGGCGACAATGAAACGGGCGTTTTCTACGGCATCCAGACCCTGATCCAGTTGCTCCCGGTACCCGGGGCGGACCCCAACCCGGATCCCCGCAAGCTGGCCATCCCCTATGTATCCATCCTGGATTACCCGCGCTTTGCCTACCGCGGACTCCACCTGGATGTGGGAAGGCATTTCATGCCCGTCTCCTTTGTCAAAAAATATATTGACTACATCGCCCTGCATAAGATGAATTATTTCCAGTGGCACCTTACCGAAGACCAGGGCTGGCGTATCGAAATCAAAAAATACCCCCGCCTGACCAGCGTAGGTGCCTGGCGGAACGGGACCATCATTGGTCATTTCCCCGGTACGGGCAATGACAACACCCGCGATGGCGGATTTTACACCCAGGACGAAATCCGGGACGTAGTGCGGTATGCCGCCGAGCGTTATATCACCATCATCCCCGAAATCGAAATGCCCGGCCATGGCAGCGCCGCGATCGCAGCCTATCCCTACCTGAGCTGCTTCCCGGAGGAGCCGACCATCCGGTATTTTCCTAAAAAATGTACCTGGTCCGGGGACAGCACCGGAAAACAGGTGCAGCAAACCTGGGGGGTGTTCAGTGATGTTTTTTGTGCTGGCAAGGAGACCACCTTCCAGTTCATGCAGGATGTAATGGACGAAGTCATGGCCCTCTTCCCTTCCAAGTACATCCATATCGGCGGCGATGAATGCCCCAAGAGTAACTGGAAGCGTTGCCCCCTTTGCCAGCAGCGCATCCGGGAAAACGGACTGAAGGATGAGCATGAACTGCAGCGGTATTTCATCCAGCGGATGGAAAAATACCTCAACAGCAAGGGACGGAGCATCATCGGGTGGGATGAAATCCTGGAAGGTGGCCTGGCTCCCAATGCCACGGTGATGAGCTGGCGGGGTGAAAAAGGCGGCATCGAGGCGGCCAGGCAGCACCATCACGTCATCATGACCCCGACCACCTATGTGTACTTTGACTATGCCCAGACCAAGAATGAGGACTCCGTGGTAATCGGCGGCTATTTGCCCCTGGACAAGGTGTACAACTATGAACCCTTGCCCGCCGAACTGAGCGCGGAGGAAACCGGATACATTATGGGCGCCCAGGCCAATGTCTGGACCGAGTACATGAAGTATCCTTCCAAGGTGGAATACATGATCTTTCCGAGGCTGTCAGCCCTGAGCGAGGTTCTCTGGACCCCCAGGGAGCGCAAGGACTGGAACGACTTCCAGCGGCGGATGCCGGTGCAGTTCAAACGCTATGAATTATGGAAGGCCAGTTACAGCAAGGCGTTGCTGGACCCGCGGTCTTCCATCGGCAAGCCTACCGAGCAATAAAGAAGCGGCCGCAAAACCGCGAAGCGGACCGGCTGCCGGAAAAGGGGCGAGCCTTTGCAAACGTTTGTTTTGGCTTCAGCTATCGTGTGTTACTTACACAGCCATTTCCGAGCTGAAAAAAGCGCCGGTGAGCCGCGTCATTCTGAAGATTAGCCGTTAATTTCGTGCCTCCGTTAACATGAAACCCCTTTTATCATGAGCATGGTTGATTCCTTTGAAAAGATTCCCTGTCGCATCTTCCCGGACCTCCAGGAAGGATCGGTTGCCGTAGCCAGGGAAATTGCCGCCCTGATCCGTGACAAGCAGGCCAGGAAGGAAAAATGCGTCCTGGGACTTGCTACGGGTTCCACACCCAAAACCCTGTATGCGGAGCTGGTCCGCATGCACCGGGAGGAAGGATTGAGTTTCCGCAATGTCATCAGTTTCAACCTGGATGAATACTACCCCATCGACAATGACGCCCTGCAGAGCTACAACAGTTACATGCACAGGCTGCTGTTTAACCAGATAGACATCGACCCTGCCAATGTCCATATTCCCAACGGGGAATTGCCCAAGGAAGCCGTTAAGGCCCACTGCCTGGATTACGAGCGCAAAATTGAGGAGGCGGGCGGCATTGACCTGCAGGTGCTGGGCATCGGTAACAATGGCCATATCGGGTTCAACGAACCCGGCTCCAGCATTTTTTCCCGCACCAGGCTGATTTCCCTGGATAACTCCACCCGCCTGGCCAACTCCTACGAGTTTGCCAATATTTCCGAGGTGCCGCGCATGGCCATAACCATGGGGCTTAGCACGATCCTGAAAGCCCGCAAGATCATCCTGCTGGCCTGGGGGCCCGGAAAGGCGCCGATCGTGCAGAAAGCAGTGGAAGGCCATGTAACCGAGCAGGTGCCTGCCAGCCTGCTGCAGCAGCATAATGACTGCACCTTCATCGTGGACGAAGCTGCCGCCGCCGAACTGACCCGCAACAAATCCCCGTGGCTGACCGGCGAATGTGAATGGACCAGTAAAATGATCAAGAAGGCCGTGGTAAATATGGCCCTCCGGCTGGATAAACCGGTACTCTCACTCACCAACAATGATTACAATGAATTCGGCCTGAGCGACCTGCTGGTCGAAAAAGGGGATGCCTACGAGATCAACCTCCAGGTTTTCTATATGCTCCGGGATTCCATCACCGGCTGGCCCGGCGGTAAACCCAACGCGGTCATCCCGAACCACCCCGAGCGTTCCCTTCCCTATCCGAAGCGCGTGATTATCTTTTCCCCCCACCCCGATGATGACATCATCAGCATGGGAGGCACATTCCAGCGGCTGCATGACCAGGGCCATGACGTGCACGTCGGGTACCAGACTTCCGGGAATATCGCCGTAACTGACGAGTTCGTAACCCGCTTCCTGGATTTCGCGGTCGGGTTCGAACAGATTGCCGGTATTGATACCAGCAAATCCGGAAAGATCCTGGCGGATGCGCAGAAATTCCTGGCCCAGAAGAAGAAAAACCAGGTAGACACGCCCGAAATCAGGGCCATCAAGGGCCTGATCCGTCGCTGTGAGGCTAAGGCCACCTGCCGGTACGTAGGTATCAAGGACGAGAATATCCACTTCCTGAACCTGCCCTTCTACGAAACGGGAACCATTGAAAAGAACCCGATGGGCGAAGCCGATGTCCAGATCACCATGGACCTGCTCCGGAAGATCAAACCCCACCAGGTTTACTGCGCGGGCGACCTGGCCGATCCCCACGGCACCCACAAGG
>DASZRL010000055.1:0-10314 GCA_035549175.1 Chitinophagaceae bacterium
CAGTGGGTTGTACACCGAAGGTAACAATTCCGAACCGCTTATTAAAAAGCATGCCAGTGAACAAGCCCAGTATGACGCCAATCAGTGCGCCGGCCAGTATGTCCAGGGGGTAGTGCACGCCGACATAAACCTGTGCATAGGAGATCAGGCCGGCCCAGAGGAAGGCGATCAGGGCCCAGCGGCCCAGGGTATGGCGCAGCGTGAAATACAGGAAGGTCGCCATACCAAAGTGGTTGGCAGCGTGGTTGGAGGTAAAACTGAACCCGCCGGAACACTCGTGCAGCAGCAGGCGTACGTGCCAGGCGAAGGAGGGATCGTTGCAGGGCCGGAGCCGCTCAAACACGTGCTTGAAAGCCCGGTTGCTGACCATGTCGGTCAGGGCCACGGTGCACACGAAAAAAAGAGACCACCACCAGCCCTGTCTGCGGAAATTAAGGGTCATGAATACCAGCAGGAAAAGATACAGGGGAGCCCAGTTGAGCGGATACCGCAGGAAGGGCATAACCTGGTCAAGGACCCCGTTGGTCCACTGACTGTTGATCTTAATAAAGAACCATTGGTCCCAGTTGATGATTGAGTTCATGTGTTCATAGGTAAATGATCGGCTGCCGCACCGGGTGCAAAAATACAGGTTCGGGTCCTTACCGTTTGAAAAATAAGGTTCGCGGATTGCGGAAAACCCGTTAATTTCCCTGTATGTACTCCCGGCTGCGGGGGACAGGCCCGGCGCCTCCACCATGCTCATTCGACTGAAAATACCGAAAACGCTGCTCTGGGTGGTTAACCTGCTGGTTATCTTTCTGTTGATTTTCACCCTGTTCCGGCTGGCCACCTATTTTGCCTTTGTTCCGCCCAACCTGTCCTTTACGGACTTGATCCCTTCCTTCTGGCTGGGACTGCGCTACGACCTGCGCTGGATCGCCCTGGCCCTGCTGCCGATCGTCCTGGTCAGTCTGGTCCCGGAATTGTCGCCGTTTTATTCGGCGCGGAACAAAAAGTGGTGGACCTGGTACCTGGCTGGCATTACTTTCATCATCTTTTTCTTTTTCGCAGCTGATTTCGGATGTTTTTCCTACAACAAAACGCGCCTGGGGGCCAGTGCCCTGAATTTTGTGGAGGACGCACACACCTCCCTGGCCATGCTCTGGCAGACGTATCCTTTATTCTGGATGCTGCTGGGCCTGGTGGTGGCTGTCCTGTTCTTTCGCAGCATGTACCGCCGCAGCCACTGGAGTGTAATCGCCCGGACAGATGGGCTGGGAATCCCCTACCGGCGGAAATGGTTCATCATCGCAGCCCTGATTTTGGGTGTCCTGATTTATGGCAACCTGGGCTGGCCGCCGCTGAAGCGGAATAATGCCTTCGTTTTTCGGGACAGTTTTAAATCCTACCTGGCCCTGAACCCGCTGCAAAATTTCTTTACCACCCTGCGTTTCCGGAGCCCCGAATTCAATGAGCGGAAAGCCCGGGAATCTTTTCCCGTTATGGCCGAATGGATGGGCCTTGAGGGAGGCCGTGACTTCTCCTATCGGCGGGAATACTTTCCGGGTGGCAACGCCATTGAGAGCCGCCCCAATATTGTGCTGGTCCTGTGTGAATCCTTCAGCATGTATAAAAGCAGCATGAGCGGTAATCCGCTGAACACGACACCCTTTTTTGACTCGCTCAGCCGGGAAGGCATCTTTTTCACCCGCTGCTTTGCCCCTCATTTTTCCACGGCCCGAGGCCTTTTTGCCACCCTGACCGGTATCCCGGACGTACAACTGTCCAAATTTTCGACCCGCAATCCACTGGCCCTGGAGCAGCACATGATTATTAATCATTTTGAAGGATATTCCAAGATGTACTTTTTGGGTGGAGACCCGGATTTCAACAATTTCAGCGGCCTGCTGCGAAATATCGATGGCCTGCAGATGTTTACCGAAAATAGTTTCCGTGCCCCTGAAGTCAACGTCTGGGGAATTAGCGACAAAAACCTGTTCCTCGAAGCCAACCAGGTCTTCAGCCGGCAGAAGAAGCCCTTTTTTGCCATCATTCAGACGGCTGACAACCACCGGCCGTTCATGATTCCCTCGCAGGATTCCGACTTTGTGCGCCGGGAGGTTCCCGGGGACACCCTCCGCCGGTACGGCTTTGAATCGCTCAATGAATTCAATTCTTTCCGTTATTCCGATTATTGTTTTGCCCGTTTTATCGAAGCGGCACGCCAGCAGCCGTATTTCCACAATACCCTGTTCGTATTTGTAGGTGACCACGGGGTTTCAGGCAATGCGGAAGCGGTCTACCCTCCGGTATGGACCGACCAGCGCCTGACCGACGAACATGTTCCGCTGTTGTTTTACGCGCCTTACCTGCTAAATCCTTCCCGGCACGGGGAGGTGGTTTCCCAGATAGATGTGCTGCCCACCCTGGCCGGCATGCTCCACCAGCCGTATGTAAATACCACCCTGGGCAGGGACCTGCTCAGTCCCGCCAAGAAAAATGATTATGCCTTCACGATTCACCATGATGAGGGCCGCATAGGCATGGTAACCGACTCGTTTTATTTTGAACGCAATATCAATTTTCCGGATGAGCGCCTGTATGCTTTGGACGGCCATCCCCTGAACCTGGACCGAAACCGGGAGGATTCCATCAAACACCGCTTATCCATCTTTACGACAGCCTTTTATGAAACGGCCCGCTGGATGCTGATGAACAACAAAAAAGACTAGCGGAGGGCCTTAGCCCTCAGGCCGCCGGAATTGACGCGTTTCCTCTCTGGAATGCACCGGTAGGGTCAGGCTGGGGCCGGGTCATTCTGCAGGGGAAATTCTGCAATTTACCCCGTACCTCCTGCAGGCCACTTGGGGCACGCGGCTGAACCCTGGCGTAGGAAGCCTGGGTAATCGACCGCCCGAACAGGCAACCCTTCCTTTGCATCGTACTGGTATTAAAACGTAGCTAAAAACCATACGGGATCCTGCCCCGCGACCGGGCGTGAATCCTGTTGTTTTTTGCACATGATTTGCTTTTTCCCCAGGTTAGGACCCGGATCAGCCGGCAGGTTGATTTGGGCTCCTTTTCAGGGCCCGCCACCGGAAAATCACCCGTCAATCCGTATTTTTGCCGTTGAATGTAAACCATTTGACTGTGGCATTGATCAAGAGCATATCCGGCATCCGGGGTACGATCGGAGGAAGACCCGGGGACACCCTTTCTCCAGTTGACATTGTGCGATTTGCGGCAGCCTTTGGCTCCCTGGTCCAGGAACGCCGTGCCGATAAGACCCGCAATGCGAAAATCGTCCTGGGCCGCGATGGACGGATCAGCGGGGAAATGGTGCGGGGCCTGGTGGTGAATACCCTGATTGCCCAGGGCATTGATGTGGTCGACCTCGGGCTGTCCACCACGCCCACCGTGGAACTGGCTGTCCCGGGTGAAAAGGCTGATGGAGGTATCATTCTGACAGCCAGCCACAATCCCAAGGAATGGAATGCCCTTAAACTTCTCAATGAGGACGGAGAGTTTCTTTCCGCCGAAGCGGGAGCAGAAATACTGGAACGGGCCGGCGAGGAGTCCTTCGGTTTCGCGGCAGTAGACCGGCTAGGCATTCTACGAACCGACGATTCCTACCTGCAGCGTCATATCGAGGCCATTCTGAATTATCCGCTCGTGGATACGTCGGCTATCGCAGCCGCCCGGTTCCGCATTGTGGTGGATGCCATTAACTCCACCGGGGCCATCTTCGTCCCGGCCCTGCTGCATGCGCTGGGAGTGGAAGAGGTGACGGTACTGAACCAGGAGGTAAATGGTCGTTTTGCTCACAACCCGGAGCCTTTGCCGGAGCACCTTACCGGATTGAGTAATGAGGTGGTGAAGCAACAGGCACACCTCGGTATTGCTGTCGACCCGGACGTGGACAGGCTTTGTTTTGTTTGCGAGGACGGCAGCATGTTCGGGGAGGAGTATACCCTGGTAGCAGTGGCGGATTATGTTTTGGGTCTTCGTCCGGGGAACACGGTCAGCAACATGAGCAGCACCAAGGCACTCAAGGAGCTGACGCTGCGCCACGGGGGATCTTACTATCCTTCTTCGGTGGGCGAAGTCAATGTGGTACGCCGGATGAAGGAAGTCCAGGCCGTGATCGGCGGGGAAGGTAATGGCGGCATTATCGTTCCCGATTTTCATTACGGCCGTGATGCACTGATCGGCATCGCCTTGTTCCTGAGCCATCTGGCCCGGTACCGCAAGGGCATCAAATCCCTGCGCGGATTATACCCCGACTACTTTATTTCCAAGAACAAGATTGAACTGCAGAACGGCTTTGATGTGCAGGCTATCTTTGAAAAGATCAAAAAGAAATACAAGAATCAGCCCATCAATACCGAGGACGGCCTGAAGATCGAGTTCGACAACGACTGGGTTCACCTGCGTACGTCCAACACCGAACCCATTGTCCGCATCTATGCGGAAAGCGATTATGAATCCAAGGCCAATCATATCGCGATGCGCCTGATGCAGGACATCCGCGAGTTCATGTAGGCAGGTCGGCCGGCAGCGGGGATCTGTGTATATTTGCACTGCGGATTACCCTTCGCCAAGCTATGAACAGGATTTATTTTGATAACGCGGCTACCACACCCCTGGATAAGGAGGTGCTGGACAGCATGTTGCCTTATATGACGACGCATTTCGGCAATCCTTCCTCCATTTATTCCTATGGCCGGGAAAGCCGATTGGCTCTTGAAACCTCCCGCAAGAAGGTAGCCCGCCTGCTAAATGCCCATCCCGGCGAGATCTTTTTTACCAGCGGGGGCACCGAAAGCAACAACACGGCGATCCTGGCTGCCATCCGGGACCTGGGTTGCCGCCATATCATTACCTCTCCCATTGAGCATCATGCCGTATTACATACGGTGGAACATTATACGCGCCGTGGCGAGGTGACCAGCAGCATGGTCAGCCTCCTGCCTGACGGGCATGTGGACCTTGCGGACCTGGCCGCACAGCTCGGCCGGCAGCCAGGCCGGTGCCTGGTCACGCTCATGCATGCCAATAATGAAATCGGAAACCTGCTGGACCTCGAGGCGGTGGGTAATCTCTGCAAACAGCATCACGCGATATTTCATTCCGATTGTGTCCAGACGGTCGGGCATTATCCCATCGACCTGCGGAACACGCCCGTTCATTTTATATCTGCTTCGGGCCATAAGTTTCACGGACCAAAGGGCGTGGGGATGCTTTATGTAAACGATAATTGCCACATAACGCCCCTGCTTTTTGGGGGGGGCCAGGAGCGTAACCTGCGTGCAGGCACTGAGAACCTTTACGGTATCATTGGCTTCGCCACGGCCCTGGAAAGGGCCATGGCGCATTTTGAGCAGGAAAGTTCCTATATCAGCGACCTGAAAGCCTACATGAAGGAACAGCTCACCCGCCGCATACCCGGCGTCCGTTTCCATGGCGATCAGGGTGACCGCTGCCTGTATACCGTACTGAGCGCAGCCTTTCCCAAGACGGAAAAATCCGAGATGATCCTGTTCAACCTGGATATCCAGCATATCTGTGTTTCGGGCGGAAGTGCCTGCAGCAGCGGAGCGGATGTGGGTTCCCACGTGATCCGGGCAATCAACAACAATCCCAACCAGGTTACCGTGCGGTTTTCCTTCAGCAAGTACAATACCCGGGAGGAAGTGGACCGGGTAGTCGAAACCATCCGGGACCTTATCTGACCGCCATTCATTCCAGGAGGTCACTGGGCAGGTGACCATATACTTTCTTGAAAGCCATTGTAAAGTTGCTCAGGTTCGCGTAACCCAGTGCATATCCCACATCTTTGATGGTATACTTTCCGGTCAGCAGCATGACCCGGGCCTTTTCCATCCGGTGCCGCTGGAAATATTCATAGGGAGGCGCGCCGTAGACGATCCGGAAAAGTCTCTTGAGCTTGGACTCGCTGATGGCGGCCTGCCGGGCTAGTTCCCGGATGGTTGGCGGCGCGGCGAGATCGGCAATGAGCACCGATTCCGTGCGGCGCATCCGCTCAATATCCTCGCGGGAGATGTCCAGGTGCGGCCGGGTCTGCTGCGAGAAGGATTCGTTCATCCAGTGAAAGAACTTCTCGATAAGCCGCAGGATCCGGGACTGGTAGAATAACAGCGGGGAACCAGTCCGGGATGGCTGGCCGAGGATTTCTTCCATGATCTGGCGGGTCTCGGCATCCACTTTTTTGTACAGTACACCGGCTGTTTTCATTTCCAGGTATTGCTGCAACACCTGCTGCTGCTGGTCCAGGTCCCAGTAGCGGCGCATCCATTCGGGGGTCAGCAGCACCCGGATGCTGCGGACCTGACTGCCCCCTGGCAGTAAATACCCCACATCAAAAAGGAAACTGGTCAGGTACATGGCCGTCAGCTGATCAGTTGTTCGGAAACGGTCCGTACCGATCGACATGCTGAAATCCTGGACATCGGTAATTTCTTCGCTGCAGAACGTGTAAAACTCCATATCGTCCCGGCGGCGTTCCAGCAGGATGGGATGATTCAGGCGGAAGCGGGAAATAAGGACTTCCGTACCATCGGGCAGCTCCAGCAGCCGGATAGTGCCTTCCCCGGCCGAAGGAGGCAGCGTCAGGATGCCTTCCGTGACCGCCGCACCCAGGAAGGCCGCCAGATCCTCCTGGAATTTACGGTAGGTCGTCAGATCGTATTGCAGCGAAATCATACTGGCCCCCCCGCCGGGGCGTAATTGGGTTTACCCGGAGAGCCCGGCAGCATGCATATGGCCTGCCGCGACGGCCCGGTTTCGGCCGGATTTGGGTTTGGGTCAGAGGTATTTCAGGGGATTGCGGCGTGCATTCAGCATGTACTTTTTCATGTTCATCCAGAATGCGAGAACCATGTACAGAATAATGGGAGAGCCCATTGTGAGAAAGGAGATATAGATAAACCACATCCGGATTCGGCTGGTAGCGATGCCGATCCGTTCTCCGATAGCGGAACACACGCCAAAGGCATTCCACTCGATGTAATCCTTGAACCGGTTCATGGGTCAAAATTAGAAAAAATCGACCCGCCTCCCAAGGGGTTTTCGATGGCCGGCGATCGGGGCACGCCGAATCGGATTTTTTTGAAGGGTTTGAATTAAGTAAATTCGCACCTTCCAAATGTGCCGATCCGGAAATGTGCTGACAGGCAAAGCCTTAGGCGGGTTTCCCCGTCACGCTCTTTGCTGCTGCAGGCCCTCCGTTGGTACATGAGCGGATTTGCAAACTACTCAAATTCATCCCATGGTATTCGATCTCGATTTAATTAAGAAAGTGTACGCAGCCATGCCGGGTAGGGTGGCCGCTGCACGCGAACTGGCAGGCAGGCCCCTTACGCTTTCGGAAAAAATCCTTTACAGCCACCTTTATGGTTCGCTGCCCTCCGCAGCCTATGCCCGCGGCAAGGATTATGTGGATTTTGCGCCCGACCGGGTGGCGATGCAGGATGCCACCGCGCAAATGGCCCTGCTGCAGTTTATGACCTGTGGTCGTGACCGGGTGGCTGTGCCCTCCACGGTGCATTGCGATCACCTGATCCAGGCCAAGGTCGGTGCCAAACAGGACCTCGCTACGGCCTTGGATACCAACAAGGAAGTATACGATTTTCTCGCTTCGATATCCAATAAGTACGGTATTGGTTTCTGGAAACCGGGTGCCGGGATCATCCACCAGGTGGTGCTGGAGAATTATGCATTTCCCGGGGGCATGATGATCGGAACGGACAGTCATACCCCGAATGCCGGTGGGCTGGGCATGGTGGCCATCGGGGTGGGTGGTGCGGACGCAGTGGATGTTATGGCCGGGTTACCCTGGGAATTAAAAATGCCCAAGGTGATCGGGGTGAAGCTGACCGGGAAAATGAGCGGATGGACCTCTGCCAAGGACATCATCCTGTGGGTGGCCGGACAGCTGACCGTTAAAGGCGGGACCGGTGCCATTGTGGAATATTTCGGCCCCGGGGCGGACAGCCTGAGCGCCACGGGTAAAGGTACCATATGCAATATGGGTGCAGAGATTGGAGCTACCTGTTCCCTCTTTGCCTATGATGACCGGATGAGCGCTTACCTGAAAGCTACCGGGCGGGAGGAAGTGGCCAGCCTGGCTGACCAGATACGCGACCATCTTCGCCCGGATCCTGAGGTGTATGCGGATCCTGCCAAATATTATGACCAGGTACTCGAACTGGACCTCTCTACCCTGGAGCCCTATATAAACGGCCCCTTTACGCCGGATCTGGCCACGCCGATCTCCCAGATGGCAGAAGCCGTCCGCAAAAACGGGTGGCCGGAAAAACTGGAGGTGGCCCTCATCGGCAGTTGTACCAACTCGTCGTATGAAGATATCAGCCGGAGCGCATCTATTGTACGGGATGCCGTGAAGAAGGGCATACGGACCCAATCCGAATTTACCATCACGCCGGGTAGCGAACAGGTTCGTTATACCATCGAGCGGGACGGTTTCATCAAACAATTTGAGGATGCGGGTGGAGTGGTATTGGCCAATGCCTGCGGTCCCTGCATTGGTCAATGGGCACGTCATATCGACGACCCGAACCGTAAGAATACCATCATCACCTCCTTTAACCGCAACTTTGCCAAGCGTAATGACGGCCTGGCATCCACCCACGCCTTTGTGGCCAGCCCGGAAATCGTTACAGCCCTGGCCATGGCGGGTTCCATTGCCTTCAATCCCCTGAAAGATAAACTGAAGAATGAAAAAGGAGAGGAGGTACAGCTCAGCGAACCTACCGGGTTTGAACTACCTCCCAAGGGTTTCGACGTTAAGGATCCGGGTTACCAGGCCCCTGCCCAGGACGGCAGCTCCGTACAGGTCATGGTAAGCCCTGACAGCCAGCGCCTGCAGTTGCTGGAACCTTTCCCGGCCTGGGAAGGTACCGACCTGGTCGGCCTGCGACTGCTGATCAAGGCCAAGGGAAAATGCACGACCGACCATATCAGTATGGCCGGCCCGTGGCTGCGGTACCGGGGCCACCTGGATAATATCAGCAATAATATGCTGATCGGGGCCGTGAATTATTTCAATGAAAAGACCGATAACGTAAAAAATCAGCTGACTGGTGCCTATGACAGCGTCCCCAAGGTCCAACGCGCTTATAAAGCGGCAGGCATCGGCACCGTGGTCGTAGGCGATGAGAATTACGGGGAAGGCTCAAGCCGGGAGCATGCCGCCATGGAACCCCGCCACCTGGGTGTCCGAGCCATCCTGGTCCGCAGTTTTGCCCGGATTCATGAGACCAATCTGAAAAAGCAGGGTATGCTGGCGCTTACTTTTGCCAACCGGGAAGATTATGATAAAATCCGGGAAGATGATTGGCTGGACATCCTGGGCCTGACCAGCTTTGCCCCGGGCAAACCGTTGACGGTAATCCTCCGCCATGCGGACGGCACCACCGACCAGTTTCCGGTGAACCACACCTATAATGAGCAGCAGATTGAGTGGTTCAAGGCGGGTGGAGCATTGAATGTGATCCGCAGTGAATTCGCCAAAGCGTAAGTGGCCGGATGGCCGGTATGACCTCCCGCCGGCTCGGATATTCCTGTTTAAGAAATCACCCATAAGTGACATGTTTTCTTTCACTTATGGGTGATTATATCTACTCTTGCCCCCCTCGTTTACTCCCCGTTGGATGGTAAAAAATGCGGAATAAAACCGCTATTTATACTTTTTAGTATAAACGGTTCCGTATCTTTGCGGCATGAAAACAGATACGGCTGAACCGATAAAAGACAAACTGGATGAGGAGCTGAGCGCCATAGAAAAAACGGTGCTGAGTGATTACAAATATGGCTTCGTAACGGATATCGAGGCGGAAATGGCTCCCCGCGGACTCAACGAGGATACAATCCGCTTCATTTCCGGCAAAAAAAATGAACCCGAGTGGATGCTGGAATGGCGGCTCAAGGCTTACCGGCACTGGGTCAAGATGGAGGAACCCCATTGGGCAAACCTGAAAATTCCTCCCATTGATTTTCAGGATATCATTTATTATGCCGCACCCAAACAGAAAGTGAAGCCCAAGAGCCTCGACGAAATTGACCCTGAACTTCGCCGGACCTTTGAAAAATTGGGCATTTCCCTGGACGAACAAAAGCGGCTCTCCGGCGTGGCCGTGGATGCGGTGATCGACAGCGTATCCATTGCCACTACCTTCAAGGAGCAACTGGCCGAACTGGGTATCATTTTTTGTTCCATGAGCGAGGCGATCCGTGAGCATCCCGACCTGGTCCGCAAGTATCTCAGTTCCGTGGTACCCGTGACCGATAACT
>DASZRL010000056.1:0-28113 GCA_035549175.1 Chitinophagaceae bacterium
TAACCCGCAGAAGCCCTCTGCGGTGTCGATGGAAAAAGGCGGGATTTTAAAAGTCTACTAGAGTTATAGACAAATGTAGTTCAGAACGCGGGAATAAAAAATAATCCGGTCAAAATAAATGCCGGAAGTCCAGGCAGGATCAGATGTAATAAAATGAAAATGAGGAAGATAAATACTAAACACTTTTTGTTCACAAGGCCGGTTCCAACCGGCGAAGGCATCTGGCGAGGCTGGCGCGCCAGGCCGGTGGCCGGATCCCGAACACCTGGCGGATACGGCTGGTATCCAGGGCCGAATACGCAGGGCGCCTGGCCGGTGTGGGATAGTCACGGGTTTCAATGGGGCGCACCCGGCAGCCGGTATGGGCGAGCTCGCCGATGGCCACAGCCAGGTCAAACCAGCTGATCACACCTTCGTTACAATAATGGAACAGGCCGGGGTGCCAGGCGGGAGCCTCCAGGATGGACAGGGTGGCTTCGGCCAGATCGGCTGCGTAAGTAGGAGAACCCAGCTGGTCATGGACTACCCCGATCTCGGAACGTTCCCGTTGCAGCCTGAGCATAGTCTTCACAAAATTTCGGCCGTAAGGGGAGTACACCCAGGATGTCCGGATCACCAGGCTGTCCGGGCAGGCGGCAAGGGCCCGCTGTTCGCCCTGTAGTTTCGAGGCCCCGTACACACCCAGGGGATGGGTGGGATCCTCCTCCCGGTAGGGTTCCCGGCCCTGGCCATCAAAAACATAATCGGTGGAAAAATGAATAAACCGGGCGCCGGTCGACCGGCAGGCCTGCGCCAGCAGGTCCACCGCCGTGGCGTTCACGCGAAAGGCTTCCTCCGGTTCCTGCTCGGCCCGGTCGACCGCCGTATAGGCGGCACAATTAATGCAGCAGGAAGGCTGGTGTTTGCGGAACAGTCCGCCGACGGCTCCGGCATCGGCAATATCCAGTTCGTCCCGGGATACAAAGACAAACGAGCGATCCGTCCGAACGGAGGCCAGGTGCCGGAACTCCTGGCCCAGCTGGCCCCCGGAACCGGTCACCAGTATGGTAGCATTGGCCATCATGCGCGTGGGTAAACAAAATTGTTCCGGCAGGCAGCCAGGACGGGAAGACGGCTGTCCTTCTCCGATACGATGGCGCGGCCGGCCGGAATTTTCCAGTCAATCTGCAGGGCAGGATCATCGAAGCGGATGCCGGCCTCGCTTTCGCGGTTATAAAACGCGTCGCATTTATACAGGATCACCGCCCGGTTGCTCAGCACCGAAAAACCATGGGCAAACCCGGAGGGGATGAATAACTGCTTTTTGTTTTCGGCAGACATTTCCAGGGCAAAGGACTGTCCGTACCAGGGAGAGCCCTGGCGTATATCCACGGCTACGTCCAGGATGGTACCTTCCAGCACGCGCACCAGTTTGGCCTGCCCGTAGGGGGCCAGCTGGTAATGCAATCCGCGGATCACGCCGTAATGGGAACACGACTGGTTGTCCTGTACGAACCGGTTAGGAATGCCTGCCTCGGCAAAGTTCCGTTCATTAAAGGATTCAAAGAAATAGCCGCGCTCATCTTCAAGCACGCGGGGTTCCAAAACGATCAGGCCGGGGATGTTGGCAGGATAAAACTTCATGTCAGAGACTCCAGTAACTGCGATTAACAATCTTGCTTCGGAATATGCCTTTTATGTCAACGATCAGGGCATTGGGCTTGGTTACCGAACTGAAATACGCATCGTCCAGTTTCAGGTAGGGTTCATGCGGTACGGCCACGATGATGGCATCATAACTGCTGCCCGGCTGGGACACGAGGGAGAAACCGTATTCGTGTTCCAGTTCCGCGGAATCGGCAAAGGGATCCTCCACGTCCACATGCAGGCAAAACTCGTTCAGTTCCCGCACGATGTCAGCCACCTTGGAATTGCGGATATCGCTCACGTTCTCCTTGAAGGTGGCCCCCTTTACCAGGATCCTGGCCAGGCGGACATCACCCACATGCCGGATCAGGTGCATCAGCACTTTGCGGGCGATGTGGCCGGCCATGTTGTCGTTGATACTGCGGCCGGCCAGGATGACCTGCGGGTTATATCCCAGTTTCTGCGCCTTGTAGGTGAGGTAGTAGGGATCCACGCCGATGCAGTGCCCCCCGACCAGGCCGGGCTGGAACTTCAGGAAATTCCATTTGGTTCCGGCCGCTTCCAGCACCTCGAAGGTATTGATGTTCATCCGGTCAAAAATAAGGGACAGCTCGTTCATCAGGGCAATATTCAGGTCACGCTGGGTATTCTCGATGATCTTGGCTGCTTCGGCCACTTTAATGGAGGACGCACGGTGCACGCCGGCCTGCACGACCAGCTCGTACACCCGGGCGACATTGTCAAGTGCTTCGGCGTCACATCCCGAGACGACCTTCACGATTTTGGCCAGGGTGTGGGTCTTATCCCCCGGGTTGATGCGCTCGGGTGAATACCCGATCTTGAAATCGACACCACCTTTCAGGCCCGAGATCCGTTCAATCACGGGCAGGCAGTCCTCCTCCGTACAACCGGGATACACCGTGGACTCAAATACCACGTAGTCGCCCGGCTTGATGACCTTGCCAATGGTTTCAGAGGCTTTCTGGACCGGGGTGAGGTCCGGCACGTTGTATTCATCAACCGGGGTGGGGACGGCTACGATGAAGAACCTGGCCTGGCGCAGCACATCCAGGGAATTGGTGAACTCAATATCGCAGCCTTCAAAAGCTTCCTTTTCCAGTTCGTTGCTGGGATCGATGCCCTGCTTCATCAGTTCGATGCGCCTGGCATTGATGTCAAACCCGATGACGGGGATCCGCCGCGCAAATTCCAGGGCGATCGGAAGCCCCACATAGCCCAGCCCGATGACCGCCAGCTTTTCCTTTTTATCGACCAGTTGCTGATACATAGAGATTATAGGTTGTTTAATGATCAATGGTTTTATGGCTTGGCAAAATCCTTGGGCCGCGCTTCCCATTCTTCCCGGCCCAGGGAACTGAAATAGGCATAGGTCTTCTGCAGGCCTTCCCGGCGGGACGTCCGGGGCTCCCACCCCAGCAGCCGTTTCGCCTTGGTGATATCCGGCCTTCGCTGCCGGGGATCATCTTCCGGCAGGGGCTTAAACACAATACCGACCCGGTTTCCTGTCAGGTCCAGCACCTCGCGGGCAAATTCCAGCAGGGAGATCTCATCGGGGTTTCCAATGTTTACCGGCAGGACATAGTCGCTGAGCAACAGCCGGTAAATGCCGTCCACCAGATCATCCACATAGCAGAAACTGCGTGTCTGGGACCCGTCTCCGAATACAGTCAGATCTTCCCCCCGCAGGGCCTGGCCGATGAAGGCCGGCAGGGCGCGGCCGTCGTTCAGCCGCATGCGGGGACCATAGGTATTGAAAATGCGGACAATGCGGGTTTCCAGGCCATGGAAATTGTGGTAGGCCATGGTAATGGACTCCAGGTACCGTTTGGCTTCGTCGTACACCCCGCGCGGGCCTACCGGGTTAACATTTCCCCAGTATTCCTCGCTCTGGGGATGAACCAGGGGGTTGCCGTAGACCTCGCTGGTGGATGCCACCAGGATTCGGGCTCCCTTGGACTTGGCAAGACCCAGGCAGTTGTGGGTACCCATCGCGCCTACCTTGAGGGTCGGAATGGGAATCTTCAGGTAATCAATCGGGCTGGCCGGCGAAGCAAAATGCAGGATATAATCCAGCCGGCCCGGAACATGGATGAACTTGGTGACGTCGTGGTGATAGAATTCAAATTCCTTGAGCTTGAACAGATGCTCGATGTTGCGCAGGTCCCCGGTAATCAGGTTATCCATGGCAATGACATAGTAGCCTTCGCGGATGAACTTATCGCAGAGGTGGGATCCCAGAAAACCGGCACCGCCGGTAATTAAAACGCGCTTTTGTACCATAAGGCTTACTATAATGCCCGAAAGGCGGTATTTATTGTGCCGTGACCGTGCGACGGCCGATACTCTCGTAATAAAACCCCAGGCTCTCCATATTGGATAACTCGAACAGGTTACGGCCGTCAAACACAACCTTCCGTTTCATCAGGGAAGCGACCCGGTCAAAATCCGGCGTCCGGAACTCATTCCACTCGGTGGCGATCACCAGGGCATCGGCTCCGTCCAGGCAATCATACTGGTTGGCCGCATACTGGATCCGGTCTCCCAGTACCCGGCGCATATTGCCCATGGCCTCGGGATCAAAAGCCACGATCCGGGCGCCCAGGCCCAGCAGCTCTTCGATCAGGTACAGGGCGGGCGCCTCGCGGATATCATCGGTATTGGGCTTGAAGGCCAGGCCCCAGAGAGCCAGCTTCTTCCCGGAGAGCTGGTCGTTGAAATAGTTCCGGATCCGGGGGACCAGGGCGCGCTTCTGGCGGTCATTCACTGCCATCACGGCCTGCAGGATCTGGAAGTCATAATCGGCCTGCCTGGCGGAATGCACCAGCGCCTTGACGTCCTTGGGAAAACAGCTTCCCCCGTAACCGATGCCGGGAAACAGGAAGCGCTTGCCGATCCGGTCATCACTGCCCATGCCGCGACGGACCATGTCCACATCGGCCCCCAGCAGCTCACACAACCGCGCAATCTCGTTCATGAAGGTGATCTTGGTGGCCAGAAACGAATTGGCCGCATACTTGGTCAGTTCGGCGGAACGTTCGTCCATGAAGATAATGGGGTTACCCTGCCGTACGAACGGCGCGAACAGGTCGCTCATGATCTTCCGGGCCCGCTCCGAACTGGTACCCACCACCACGCGGTTGGGCTTCATAAAATCCTCCACGGCCAGCCCCTCCCGCAGGAACTCCGGGTTGGAGACCACGTCGAACTCGCCCGGGTAATTTGCGGCAATGGCCTGGCGGACACGTTCCGCCGTACCCACGGGCACCGTGCTTTTATCGATGATCACCTTGTAATCCTTCATAATCCGGCCCAGGTCGTCCGCCACGCGCAGCACATAGGACAGGTCCGCGGAACCATCCTCATCCGGCGGGGTCGGCAGGGCCAGCAGCACCAGCAGCGCGTCGGCTACCCCTTCCTCCAGCCGGGTGGTAAACTGGAGGCGGTTCTCCCGCAGGTTACGGAGAAACATCTTTTCGAGGCCGGGTTCATAGATCGTGATTTCCCCGGACTGAAGTTTTTTCACCTTCTGTTCGTCCACGTCCACGCAAATGACCGTATTACCGGTTTCTGCAAAGCAGGTCCCGGTAACCAGGCCAACATATCCCGTTCCGACAACGGCTATTTTCATATTTGTAAGGTTTATTGATTACAGTATTCCAGGACCTTGCCGGCAATGAAGGCCAGTTGCTCCTCATCCAGTTCGGTATGGATCGGCAGCGAAATCACCCGCTCGGTAAGCCAGTCGGTTACAGGCAGGTTCACGGAAGCGGTCTGGAAGTGCGCAAACATTTTCTGGCGGTGACCCGGCACCGGGTAGTAGATCATGGAGGGTATCCGGTGCTGTTCCAGGTATTGCTTCAGCCCGTCACGGTCCACGCCGTCCAGCAGCAGCGTGTACTGGTGAAAGACATGCTGGCTGTGGGGTGCCCGGTACGGGATGGTGAGGCGCGGGTGACCGGCAAAGCGTGCATCATAATAGTCGGCGGCCTGCCGGCGTGCGCGGATATACTCATCCAGGTGGGCGAGCTTGATATCCAGGATGGCTGCCTGGATCGTATCCAGCCGGCTGTTGCAGCCCACCAGGTCGTGGTAGTAACGCCGTTCCTGGCCATGGTTGGCAATCATGTGCAGCCGCTTGGCGAGCTGGTCATCCTGGGTGAAAAGGGCTCCGCCATCCCCGTAGGCTCCCAGGTTTTTGGAGGGATAAAACGAGGTTGCCCCGATGGTTCCCAGGGTTCCTGTCTTTTGGACCCGCCCGTCTGAAAACCGGTAGTCGCAGCCGATAGCCTGCGCATTGTCTTCAATGACGTACAGGCCGTGGCGCGCGGCGATATCGAGGATCTCCTGCATCGGGGCAGCCTGCCCGTAAAGATGGACGGGTACGATCGCCCGGGTGCGCGGGGTGATTGCCTTTTCAAGGGCCTCCGGATCCATGCAGAAACTCGACCGGTCCACTTCGACGAATACGGGCGTCAGCCGCAACAGGGCGATGACTTCGGTGGTCGCGATATAGGTAAAGGAAGGGGTGATCACTTCATCGCCGGGCTGCAGGTCCAGTGCCATCATGGCGATCTGGAGGGCATCGGTGCCGTTGGCGCAGGGTATGGTATGTTTTACTCCGAGGTATTCGGACAGGTGGCCGGCGAAATCCTGGACAGGCTTGCCGTTGATGAAGGCGGAACTGTCCAGGACCTGCAGTACGGCGGCGTCTATTTCCGGTTTGATTTTCAGGTACTGGGACTTGGTGTCCACCATCTGGATGGGGCGCATTCGACTCGTTTTATTGTTTTCAGGTGGCGCAAAAATAATAAATAAACCCGGCCCTCACAGCAGAAAGAAAGTTTACTGTAACTTGTTTAATTTGCTTCGTTTATGAGTTTGCTGGTCTATTCTGTTTTTCTGAAAATTTACATCCTGGGGATCCGCCTGGCAGCCCTGTACAACCCCAAGGCCCGCCAGTGGCTGGCAGGTCGCCGTAGCCTCCCGGAAAAGCTCGCCGGACTGATCCGGCCGGCGGACCGGGTCATCTGGTTTCACTGTGCCTCCCTGGGTGAATTTGAACAGGGCCGGCCCGTGATGGAAGCCATGCGAAGTGCCTTTCCCGGCCACCGGATCCTGCTGACCTTCTTCTCTCCTTCCGGGTACGAGGTCCGCAAGGATTACGAGGGAGCGGACTGGGTCAGTTACCTGCCCCTGGACAGCCCCGGGATGGCCGGTCGATTCCTGGATGTGGTACACCCCGAGCTGGTCGTTTTCATCAAATACGAATTCTGGTACTATTACCTCGCCGAATCGGCCAGGCGGAAGATCCCGCTGCTGCTGGTGTCTGCCGTATTCCGCCCCGGCCAGCCTTTTTTCCGCTGGTACGGTGCGCTCCACCGGCGGATGCTGGCCTGTTATTCCCATGTGTTCGTCCAGGATGAATCGTCCGCCTCGCTGCTGGCATCCCGGGGCCTGGGAAGCGCCTGTACCGTGTCCGGAGACACCCGCTTCGACCGGGTGGCGGCCATTGCCTCCCGGGCTATCGACATACCTTCCGTAGAATCCTTTCTGGACGGGGCGCCCTGCCTGGTGGCAGGCAGCACCTGGAAGCAGGATGAACAGGTGCTCCGGGAAGCCCTGGCTGATCCCCGCCTGGGACAACTCAGGCTGATCCTGGCACCGCACCAGCTCGGGGAGGACCGGCTGGCCGGCCTCGAACAGACCTTTCCGGGTGCCTGGCGGTATTCCTCCCTCGTGGCCGGCCCGCGGCAACCGGGGGACCTGCGGGACCCGTCCCGGGTCCTGATTATCGACAATATGGGCATGCTGGCCAGCCTGTACCGCTACGGGCGGATCTGCTATGTGGGCGGCGGGTTTACCCGGGACGGAGTCCACAATGTCCTGGAAGCTGCTGTGTACGGACGGCCCGTCCTGATGGGGCCCCGTTACCAAAAATACCGGGAAGCGACCGGACTGATTGAAGCCGGCGGCGCCGCGGCGATCCGGCAACCGGAAGAACTGACCGCCCGGCTACTCGGCCTGCTGTCCGGTCCGGAAGAGCTGGCCAGGATGGAGGAAGCTTCCCGGCGGTTTGTGGAATCGGGGCGCGGGGCCTGTGAACGGGTCATGCAGTATATTCAGGAAAAGCGCCTTCTTACCAGCAGGTAAAAATGACGGACCAGCTCCTGGTCCTGGTTCCAACCCAGTTTCACCACGAGTTCCCGGTTGATCCAGTATTCGGCCTCTGCAAAAAGATGAAAGCTGTTGATGGTTTTGATGCTGCGCTCATACATCGCTTCGTCTCCGCGGAACAGTTCGTTGATGAACAGGAACCGGTCATTGATGCCGATCGCCTTGCGCAGGTCCTTGATCGGGCTTTCCTTAAGCAGTTCGCCCAGCTCCATGCGGGGTTGCTTGAGCCGGTCATTCAGGGAGGAGCCGGACACGGCAGCCTGGTCGTTGAGGTCCCGCGGGTTTTGCTGCTGGGAAAGAGTGGGAACCTCCACCAGGGGATCGAAAAGCAGGTTGCCGCTTTCTGCCGGACGGCTCGCCGGCCGTATTCGTCCCGGCGAGGGCGGGGCCGACGGACTGGCCACCGGCTGCGCGGGGACAACCACTTCCTCCGCGGCAGGCTTGGGGGCATAGGCCTCCAGAGATGGCGGCACCGCTATGGCGGCCATTTTGGGCAGCACGACCGCTACCTTGGCAGTACCCAGGGACTTGGGTCCCGGTGCCTGCGCCGCAACCAGTTCAGCCTGCAGGAGCTGCACGGTCAGCAATAACTGGTCGGGCGTCGCCTTGTTCTCCAGTTGGTCAGTTAATTTTCGGATCAGAACCTCGATGCGTTCCATGGGAAAATGGTACTTTTGTCAACTTGGCAGAAAAGCTATTTAAAGTTACAAACAGTTTGCCACAATAGGTAATGTGTATAATTTCCGGCCCAAATATTAACAATGTTTATTGAACCCGCCATACAGGGCCCGCGCCGCGGATGGATCGAGGTTATCTGCGGTTCCATGTTCAGCGGAAAGACCGAAGAACTGATCCGACGGCTCAAGCGGGCGCGGATCGCGAACCTGAAGGTCGAGATATTCAAGCCGGGCATTGACACGCGCTATGACGAGATCCGGATTGTCTCCCACGATGAGAATGCGATCCACTCCACCCCGGTTGACAATTCCCAGAAACTGCTGCTTCTTGCCCAGGGGGTGGACGTCATCGGCATTGATGAGGCGCAGTTCTTCGACGACGAGCTTCCCAATGTATGTGACGGGCTGGCCCTGCAGGGCATCCGGGTTATCGTCGCCGGCCTGGACATGGATTTCCAGGGAAAGCCCTTCGGCCAGATGCCCTTCCTGATGGCCAAGGCCGACTACGTGACCAAGCTGCACGCCATCTGCGTACGATGCGGCAATATCGCCAACTACTCCTACCGGAAAGTACCCCAGGAAGAAACTATCATGCTCGGGGAGAAGGACGTCTACGAACCCCGGTGCCGCCACTGCTATAACCAGCCATGACCGTGAGATCCCTGCGACATATATACGCCCTTTTCAAAAAAGACCTGCTGCTTGAACTGCGCCAGCAATATACCTTCTATGGGGTACTGCTTTATATCGGTGCCACTATTTTCGTCCTGTTCATGGCCATTGAGGAACCCGAGACCACCGTCTGGAACGGCCTGTTCTGGGTGACCCAGCTTTTTATCTGCATCAATGCCGTGGCCAAGAGTTTTTTGCAGGAGAGCCGGGGCAGGATGCTGTACTTTTATTCCCTCGCGGGGCCCCGTGATTTCATGCTGGCCAAACTCCTGTTCAATTCCCTGCTCATGATCCTGATGAGCCTGCTGAGCCTGCTGCTTTTTTCGATGTTCCTCGGAAACCCCCTGCGGCATACCGCGCAGTTTGTAGGCCTCGTGCTGCTGGGCGGGTGGAGTCTCAGCCTCGTTTTTACCTTCCTGGCTGCCATCGCCGCCAAGGCCCAGCAGAATGCCGCCATCATGGCTATCCTGGGCTTCCCGATCATTTTACCCCAGCTCCTGCTGCTGATGCGCCTGTCCCGGGCCGTGTTCACCGACCTGCTCACCATTCCCGCCACGTCGGTATTGCTGCTGGTCGCCCTGGACCTGATGATTGTACTGCTGGCAGTCATCTTATTCCCGTTTCTCTGGAAGGACTGACCCCCGGCCGGACCGGGCTTCAAAATTTATTACGGAATTATCCGAGTCGTCTTATTTTTGCTGCCTGAATGCCGGTAACCGAGAAGCCGCCTGCCCGCGCGCACCGTGTTTGGTATACCATCCGGCAGCATTCTGTTTATGCACAAATCCTGGTGGAAGATATTAAGCGTCCTCTTACTGACTTACACGTTTACCGCTGGACTGTTACTGGATGTGCCCCACCTGCCCGCCCTGCAGGAGACGATCCGCAACCTGTACTTTCACGTTTGCATGTGGTTCTGCATGATGATCCTGTTCACGGTTTCGGTGGTCAACTCCGTCAAGTACCTGCGCACCAACCGCATCCGGTATGACATCTATGCCCGCCAGTACGCCACGGTGGGCATTGTTTTCGGGGTGCTGGGCTATGCCACGGGTACCATCTGGATGAGTTATACCTGGGCAGACCCCAATAACCCGGCCGCGGCTTCCTTCAGCGCGATCGCGCGGGAACCCAAACTGATCGGCGCGGCCATTGCCCTGCTCATATACCTGGCCTACCACGTGCTGCGGGATTCCATCCCGGATTTGGATCGCCGCGCCCGGGTCAGCGCCGTGTACAACATCTTTGCCTATGCCATGCTATTCCCTACCATCTGGATCCTCCCCCGGCTGTTGCCCAGCCTGCACCCCGGCCGGGAAGGAAACCCGGCCCTGAACTTCAGCGATATTGACAACCGGATGCGGGTGGTATTTTACCCGGCTGTGCTGGGCTGGACCCTGTTGGGTGTCTGGATCAGCACGCTGAAGATCCGGCTGAATATACTAAAGGAAAAAACCCTGATTCATCCCTGATATAACCTCCCCCACCATGACTGGCACGCAAAAATTGATTTCCCTGCTGACCGCCCTCCTGCTTTCCGTGGTATCCTTTGCACAGGACAGCTCAGGCAAGGAAGTGGAAATGGCCGACCAGATGCGCAGCAACGGACGGATCTATGTCGTGATTGCGGTCATGCTGACGATCCTGGCAGGCCTGATCCTTTACGTGGTGCGGCTGGACAAGAAAATAGCCAAGTGGGAAAAGCAGGAGGGCAAATCCTGACCTGGACCGGGCGAAAATTCCCCGGGCCGGGTATACTTAAATTTCTTTTAACTCGTTGAAAGGTAATTACAACAACCCGGGCTGAAAGGACCGGAACGGAATAACGAAACTTATGTTTACATTAATTAACGAACGTTTATAAAACATACCGTATGGCAGACAGTACCTATAGCTTCTTCGGCGCCGTGGAGCAAAGCTTCGACAAAGCCGCCAAATTTACCAACTGGGACCCGGGTATCCTGGAACAGATCAAGCAGTGCAACAGCGTATACCGCATGCACTTCCCCGTTAAGATCGGTGACAAGATCGAAGTAATCAAGGCCTACCGGGTGCAGCACTCCCACCACAAGACCCCGTGTAAGGGCGGGATTCGTTTCGCTACGACCGTCAACCTGGACGAAGTAATGGCACTGGCTGCCCTGATGACCTACAAGTGCGCCATCGTGAACGTACCCTTCGGCGGGGCCAAGGGCGGTATTGCGATCGATCCCAAAAAGTATTCCGCCTATGACCTGGAAAAAATCACCCGGCGCTACACCTCCGAGCTCATCAAAAAGAACTTTATCGGGCCCGGGACCGACGTCCCGGCTCCTGATTACGGGACCGGCGAACGGGAAATGGCCTGGATCCTGGACACCTATACCAGCATGAAGCCCGGCGAAATCGACGCCCTGGGGTGTGTAACGGGCAAGCCGGTCACCCAGGGCGGCGTGCGCGGTCGCCGCGAGGCCACCGGCCTGGGCGTTTTTTACGGGCTGCGTGAGGTCTGCCAGATGCCGGACATCATGAAAAAACTGGGGATGACCGTGGGTGTGGAAGGTAAATCCGTCGTCATCCAGGGCCTGGGTAACGTGGGGTACCATACTGCCAAATTCTTCCAGCAGGCCGGAGCTCGCATTATCGCGCTGGCCGAATACGAGGGCGCCATACGTAACGACAAGGGGCTGGACGTCGAAGCCGTTTTCCAGCACCGCCGGGCTACGGGGTCGATCCTGAACTTCCCGGGTGCCACCAATGTCGAAAATTCGTCGGAAGCCCTGGAACTGGAATGTGATATCCTGATTCCTGCCGCCCTCGAAAATGTGATCAACGGGGAAAATGCACCCCGCATCAAGGCGCGGATGATCGGGGAAGCCGCCAATGGCCCGCTGACCCCGGAGGCCGATGAGGTCCTGATTAAAAAAGGTGTCCTGGTCGTTCCTGACATGTACCTGAATGCCGGCGGGGTGACCGTATCTTATTTTGAGTGGCTCAAGAACCTCAGCCACGTTCGCTACGGACGCATGGAGAAGCGCTTTACCGAAAACCTGAATACCCATATCCTGGGGCAGATCGAAGAGCTGACCGGCAAACAAGTCAGCCGCCATGAACGGGAGTTCATCATGCACGGGCCTGAGGAAGCCGATCTGGTTTACAGCGGCCTGGAAGAGACGATGATCGGAGCTACCCGGGAGATTATGGACATGTGGAAATCGAACCCCGCCATCCCGGACATGCGTACGGCCGCCTATGTGGTCGCCATTAATAAGGTGGGAACGGCCTATGCGGAGCTGGGTATTTTCCCCTGACAGCCACCATCCGCTGGCAAATTACCGCATCAGTCCCCGCAGCCGGGGACTTTTTTTATTCCGGGCCCGGGCCCGTCTCCGACCAGGCGGGCAGCCGGTCCAGTGGCCGAAGCACGCTGCCGGTCTTTTCCCAGCCCATCGTCCGGGAACCGTTGGTGATTACCACCAGGCAGGCCGGCACGCTCAGGTGGTAGCGGAGGGCCTGCAGCAGAACCTCTTCAGCCAGGTCCTGGCCCGGGCGCTTGCACTCCACAAGCATCCAGGGCCGGTGGTGGCGGTCGTAAACCAGGATATCAAAACGCTTGCTGAGTTCCCCCACCCGGATCCCTTTTTCCACCGCGATCAGGGAGGCGGGATAACCCAGGACCTGCACCAGGTAGTTGATAAAGTTCTGGCGGACCCATTCCTCCTCGGTGAGTTGCAGCCACCGGCGGCGGATGCTGTCAAAAATATACTCCCGGCCATCCTGGCGTTTCAGACGAAACGACGGTTCGGGAAAGGCAACCTGGATCATGGCACGAAAATAATTTGTTTAAATTAGCTCATTTAACCGGTCAGACATGAAGACCAAAGAAGAGATTGTACAAAACTGGCTTCCCCGCTATACCGGGGAGAAACTCGAGAATTTCGGGCATTATATCCTGCTGACCAACTTCGGCAATTATGTCCAGATGTTCGCGGAATGGAACAAGGTACCGGTAGTCGGGGAGGACCGGCCTATGCAGTGCGCCACAGCGGAAGATATCACCATCATCAATTTCGGAATGGGCAGCCCCACCGCGGCGACCATCATGGACCTGCTGACGGCCATTGAACCCCGGGCCGTGTTGTTCCTGGGCAAGTGCGGCGGCCTGAAGAAACGCAACAAACTCGGAGACCTCATCCTTCCCATTGCCGCCATCCGGGGTGAAGGGACCTCAAACGACTATTTCCCCACCGAAGTGCCGGCCCTCCCGGCCTTTGCGCTGCAGAAGGCCGTATCGACCACGATCCGGGATTACCAGGTGGATTACTGGACGGGCACGGTCTATACCACCAACCGGCGCGTCTGGGAACACGATGAGGATTTCAAGAATTACCTCCAGAAAATCCGCGCCTACGCCATTGATATGGAAACGGCCACGATCTTTACCGTAGGCTTTTATAACAAGATCCCGACGGGGGCCCTGCTGCTGGTAAGCGACCAGCCGATGGTGCCGGAGGGGGTCAAGACGGAAGCCAGTGACCGCAAAGTGACGGAAAAGTATGTACGCAATCACCTGCATATCGGGATCGACTCCCTGAAGCAGCTGATCAATAACGGGCTGACGGTCCGTCATCTGCGGTTTTGAATCCGCCTGCATGGAACCCCTCCTGGAAATAAAAAACCTGTCCGTTGATTTCCTGTCCCCCGAAGGGCCGGTTCCGGCGTTACGGAACATCTCCTTTTCGGTCCATCGCGGAGAAATCGTCGCCCTGGTGGGTGAATCCGGCTCCGGTAAATCGGTGACGTCCCTGGCCATCCTGCAATTATTGCCCACTCCGCCGGCCAGGTACCTGGCCGGCGACATCCGGTTCACGCGGGAGCCGGGTACATCCCTGAACCTGCTTAAAGCCACCCCGGCCCAGCTGCAAAAACTGCGGGGTAACCGCATGGCCATGATCTTCCAGGACCCCATGAGTTCCCTGAACCCGGTGATGACCTGCGGCCGCCAGGTAGCTGAAGCGATCCGCCTTCACCAGGGCCTTGCCCGCCCCAGGGCGGAGGAGCTAGCCCTGCACTGGCTGGAGCGTGTACGGCTACCCCGGCCCGGGCAGTTGATGCGCCGCTACCCGCACCAGCTCAGCGGCGGCCAGCAGCAGCGGGTCATGATCGCCATGGCAATGGCCTGCCAGCCCGACCTGCTGATTTGTGACGAGCCCACCACCGCCCTGGATGTCACCGTACAAAAGACCATCCTGTCCCTGTTGCGGGAATTGCAGCAGGAGCGGGACATGGGAGTCATCTTTATCACGCATGATCTGGGCGTAGTCGCGGAAATTGCGGACCGCGCCCTGGTGATGTACCGGGGCGAGATCCTGGAGCAGGGCCCCGTAGCCTCGCTGTTCCGCGAGCCGGCCCACCCCTATACCCGGGCCCTGCTCGCGTGCCGGCCGATCCTGCACCCACGGGGCCAGCCCTTGCCGGTAGTGGAGGATTTCCTGGGGAACCGGCCGGTACCGATGCAGCCGCCCGTCGTAGGGGAACAGCCCGCGATCCCGCCGGCGCAGCCCGCGGAAAGAGAGGTACTGGTGCAGGTAGACCAACTCCGCGTACAATACCCCGCAGGCAGGAACTGGCTGGGCAGGCCCCGACGGATGCAGACTGCCGTTGACGGAGTCAGTTTTGACCTGTTCCGCCACGAGGTGCTGGGGCTGGTAGGTGAATCCGGTTGCGGGAAAACCACCCTGGGCAGGACCCTGCTGCGCCTGGTTGAACCATCCGGGGGAACGATCCGCTTTCGCGGGCAGGACCTGACCGGTCGCAGCCAGCAGGACCTGCGAGGCCTTCGGCGGGACGTACAACTGGTCTTTCAGGACCCCTACTCCTCCCTGAATCCCCGGCTCTCCGTCGGGGAGGCCATCATGGAGCCCATGAAGGTCCACGGACTGGCCAGCCGCAGGGAACGCCGGGAACGGGCCATCGCCCTGCTGGAAAAGGTAAACCTCCGGGCGGACCATTTCCATCGCTATCCGCATTCCTTTTCAGGAGGTCAGCGGCAGCGCATTGTCATCGCAAGGGCCCTGGCCCTGGAACCTTCCTTCCTGGTCTGCGATGAATCGGTATCCGCCCTGGACGTGAGCGTGCAGGCCCAGGTACTAAACCTGCTGAATGAACTGAAACGGGAGCTGGATCTGACGATGCTCTTTATCTCCCATGACCTGGCTGTGGTCCATTATATCAGCGACCGGATCCTGGTGATGCAGGAAGGCCGTATCGTGGAATCCGGCCCGGCTGACCAGGTCTTTTACCATCCGCACAATCCCTATACCCAGGCCCTGCTTGCGGCCCTTCCCGGCCGGATGCCGGCCTGACCTGCCGGCGACGAGGCCTATTGCCCGTCATCCTGGTTCCGGTCGTAAAATCCCCTGGCACTCGGATAGGTGGCGTACAGCAGCCGCTTCAATTCCCGGTTCAGCTGGGCTGCCAGCGACTCCCGCTATCCAGCGGCGTGTCACTGAACCCGGTAAATGCATTGGCCGAAGGATTCAGGTGGCGGCTTTCATCCGGCGATTCCTCCTCGTTCTCCCGGTAAGGGAAAACCGAACTGTCCGCAGGTATCCAGCCTACACTGGCAATCTTCCAGGAAGCATCATCTTTTTTGCCCTTGTACCGGAAAAAATAGACCCATCCCTGGCTTCCAAGGTACCGGGTGGCCAGGCGATCCAGGTAGACCAGGGAATCCGGCATATCGTCCGCTCGCAGAACCAACAGGCGGCTTTTTGCCAGTGCCCGGGCATCCCGGTATCCGGCCGGGAAGCGGTTTCCCAGGCCCAGCCGGTTCAGGTCCCGGTACAGGAGATACCGGTACCGGTCGCTCGCGGCAAATTCCTCCAGCAGGGAGTCCGGTACGGGCAGGCCTTTCCCTAACCACTGCAGGGCCGTCCGGTAACGCAGCCGGTCGTCGCCGGATTGCAGCATCCTGCCCAACAGGGTCTGCACATCGGGATCACTGTGGAAAAACGGCAGTAACAGCGACGCATACACCCCCAGTTCATCGATTACTTCCCCGGAGCCGGCATCATCCTGATCGTCCCGGCTGTTCTCCCGGTCCGCAATGCCGGCCCGGGCGATGGCCCTCCTTTTTTCGGCGATCAGTTGTTTTTTCAGGGCAAAGCGCGCCTCGAGTAAAAATCGTTTGGCATAAGCCGCGTAATCGGAACCGGTTGCCAGGTTACTGTCCACCAGGGTCGCCAGCCATTTCATCACCGGCTCCTTATAATCGTCCAGCTGGACCAGGGGAAGCAGTTCGGGAAGCACCGCCCGGGACAGGCGCAGGGAATCATATAAATCACCCCAGAAGCCATCCTCCTCCCCGCCATCCGGCAGGTACCGGTTCCAGGTTCCGGAGGCCGGAAAATCCGCCCACCCGCCACGGCCCGTACCCGTCAGGACAGGCGGTTCCTCCGCCATAATCGCCGCAAAGGTCTTCATGGCATATGGTGTGTGCTGGCGGAGCAGGGCATCCAGGATGACATATTGCAGTTCGACCGTGTCCTGGGCTGCCCCGTACAACGTACGCAGCAGGTTCGCGCTGGCCGTGTCCTGCAGTTCGCCCAGTTTAGCCAGAAAGACTTTCTTGGTTTCCATGTAGTGACCGTCCCCCCAGTTCAATGACCGGATCGCCCGCTTCATATCCGGCAGGTCCGCCGGATCCAGCGTCAGGTCGGACACATTGCGTGCCGCGCGGCGGCGGACCAGGGTGTCCGGGGAAAAAAAATCGGCAAAGAAAAGGCGGCCCTTGGCCCCGAACGGATGGCGCGGGGGTTGGTTTTCAGGGCGGAAGGTCTCGAAGAAATTACGGACGAAATAGCTGGGCTGGCTCAGCGTATCGGTCTGTGTCACCAGGGAATAGGTCGATCCGTCCTGGTAGATATCCCGCTTACGGAACACCCGGCTGCTGCCGCTGTCAGTCAGCTGGTAGTCCCAGATCCGGAGGTTGCCGGGAAGTACCTGGTGGGTACATGAACGGATCACCCAGCTGGAATCCCCGCCCAGGTAGGTCACGCCGGTATCCCGGTCCAGCAGACTGCTGTCCCCGAAACTCCGGTATCGTCCCGGCCGGTAATACGATACGAAAATCTCCTCGCCGGTCGAATCGCCCGTCACCACGGTGCTGCGGTAGACAGCTTTTTGCTGCACATCGGCGGCAACGCTATCCTCATCCCCGGACGCATCCGCCTCCAGGTCCGGGTATCCGGAACCGCCAGGCAGTTCAATCCGTTCCCGGGCCTTGCCGGACTGGACGGGCTGCAAAACCCGGTAATGCAGGAGGCTGTCGCTATGGACCTGGGCCCCAGGATAGCGGAACGGTACCAGCCGGAAGGATTCCAGGAAGAACCGCATCGGCGCGGTTTCCCGGGGACCATGGGCTATCAGCGTATAGTAATGGGCTCCCTGGAGGATGAACCGGACCAGGAAAAGGGTATGGTCCTTACCGGCAAACCGGCAGTCCAGCGCCGGGTACCCGTCGGCGAGCACCGCATGGCGGTCCAGCTCCCGGTCAATAATGGGAGAACTGGCAAAGCTCTCCGCCATCAGTTTCAGGTCAACGGAGTCCGCTCCGGCAAAATGGAAATTATGCACCTCGCTGCGGACGATCCGGTAGAAGGTGCCGCCTGCCGGTTCGGCCGCATCGAACAGCAAGCTGCCGTCATTGCTGAGGACCGGATCCTGGGGCAGGGAGACCGTGAACCCCCCGAAGGAGGGCGTATACGCCTTCCAGCCCGCGCCGGGCAGGGCCGCCGGGGCTGGTTGCAGCCGGATGCTGTTGAAGAAACTGACCGCCTCCGGCCCCCGTCGCACATAATCGCCGTTCCCGCTCATTTTGAAAATCAGCACCTCGAAGGGCGTGACGAACAGGTGGTATCGCTGGTAATCCCCCCGGCGGGTCCGGTTGGTGATATCCAGGCCCGGATAACCATCCCGGGTGATCCGCTTGCGCGACAGGATCCTGCCGGGTATGTTTTCATACAACAGGCTGTCCAGGGTGGCCAGGATGCGGCTTGGGGTATGGCCCCACACGGCATTATTGGTTTTAACCCGGGTGACCATGTAATAGCTCCCGTTGGCCATGTCGGCATACTGCTGCTGATCGACCAGGCCGTAATCCTCGTCGGCCCGGTAAAGGCGGCCCGGCAGGTTCACCTGGAAAAAACCGTCCTCGGACCGGTACGGATGAAACATCACCGGCACCCGGATCTTTTCCACCAGGTCTTTCTGACGGCCGTCATCCCGGCCCCGCAGGCTCACGGGGCGGAGCCGGTACCCTTTCCGGCGGAGCAGTTCAATGACGCCCCGGGCTCCCGGCAGGTGAGCGGCCCCCACCCCGGCGAACAGGGAGGATCCGCTGCGCAGGATGGAGTCCATGGAATTCGCCTGGATGCTATTGCGACGGTAGAGGAATTTTTCATCGAACAGGTCCGAGAAGCTCTGCTGGCGGTTCAGCGAATCCAGCAGGTCCAGGTTGCCGGCTCGGTAAGCATCCTGGAGTTTGTCGGTACTGAACCCGTTATCCTGGCCATAGGTTCGCTGCTTGCGGTTCTTGTCGCGGGCGGCATCCCGGTAGGCTTCAGCCATCAGGCGCATGCTCTGCCCGTAATTCTCGACTCCGGTCACCCGCTTGCCCATTTTCTTGCCCACCTGGTAGATGTACATATCCAGGTAGGTATCCTCCTCGAAGTCCGCCGAGTTATCCCCGTACGTGCGGTAAAGCAGGTTATTGATCATGGCGGGATTGCTGGACAGGGCCTGGGCCAGGGCCTTCTGGTAGGGGCCGAACTCCAGGGTATGGATACTCAGGTAGTCCGCCGGCAGCCGGTCAATATCCGACCAGCCGGCCTGGTCCCCGGTGCCGGACCGGAATTCGAAGTGGCTCATATCCTCCTGCCAGGATTCGGGGTTGGTCTCCAGGGCGACCACCTCGCAGCGCCGCAGGTCCAAATAAAAGGAATCCGCCAGATGAAAAACCCCTTTGCTGCTCACGTGCATCGTCCCGAACAGGTACGAGGGCTTGAGCAGTCCGTTGCCGGTGATCTCCCAGAGCAGGCTGGGATACTTCCCCGCCGGGTGTATACCCTGGGCCCCGGTCCGGGATAGGGAAACCAGGAGCAGCAGCGGAGCCAGGAGTCGCTTTATCATATTGATAAGTAATGCATTTTACGGCTACAAAATTAGATGGCGCCCGGGGGAAAATCCACGGCCGGCGCCGGTAATTTCGGATACGGTAGGCCGGTGTCAAAATATTGTGCATTCCAAAACGTTTTTTCCATGCCAAATGATATACCTTTGCCGACTTTACAAGTAGCCAACCTGACCAAACCCGGTGCCGTAAGACCGGATTCGGAACATCCCCTCCCGGTCACCCATACGCGGCTTGCGTCACTGGCTTCTTAGAATACACAAATGGCAAACCAGTAGCAGAAGGAGGACCTGGCCGCAGACGCATCCAGGTTTCGATCCCCGCGCCGGAGCCGGAAAAACTAAACGCAGTTATTCATGAAGCTTTCCCAATTCAAGTTCGACTTACCCCTGAACCTGATTGCCCAACATCCTACCAAACGTCGTGAAGACGCCCGCATGATGGTTGTCCACCGGCACACCGGCCAGATTGAAAACAAGCACTTCCGTGATATCCTGGATTATTTCGACGACAAGGATGTCTTCATCGTAAACAATACCAAGGTCTTCCCGGCCCGGATGTATGGCCGCAAGGAAAAAACCGGTGCCAAGATCGAGGTGTTTCTGCTGCGCGAGTTAAACAGACCCAACCGGCTCTGGGATGTCATCGTCGACCCGGCGCGTAAAATCCGTGTCGGCAACAAACTTTACTTCGGTGACGGGGAGGAACTCGTGGCGGAGGTCATTGACAACACGACCAGCCGCGGGCGGACCATCCGCTTCCTGTGGGAAAGCAGCGAGGAGGAATTCAGGGGCATGCTGGAGAAACTGGGTGAAACGCCGCTTCCCAAATATATCAAGCGCAAACCCGAAGAAGAAGACAAGGAACGTTACCAGACGGTTTATGCCAAGCACGAAGGAGCGGTGGCCGCTCCCACGGCCGGCCTGCACTTCAGCCGCGAACTGATCAAACGTCTTGAGATCAAGGGCATCCGCTTTGCCGAGGTAACCCTTCATACCGGCCTGGGAACCTTCCGGCCCATTGAGGTCGAGGATCTCAGCAAGCACAAAATGGATGCGGAATATTACCGTATCGATGACACCGCCTGCCGGATCGTCAACCGGGCAAAGGAAAGCGGCCACCGGATTTGTTCGGTCGGCACCACCACCATGCGCGCCGTCGAGTCCTCCTTTACGGCCCAGAAACTGCTGAAACCGTCGGAAGGTTGGACCAACATGTTCATCCACCCCCCCTATGATTTCAACATAGCCGATGCCCTGGTGACCAACTTTCACCTGCCCAAGACCAGCCTGCTGATCATGGCCTGCGCCTTTGCCGGCTATGAGCTGACGATGGAGGCGTACAAAAAGGCCATCAAGGACAAGTACCGGTTTTTCAGCTACGGCGATGCGATGCTGATCCTCTAAGCGATGCCCCCGGCAAACTTACCAAGCCCTGCCTGCGCGGGGCTTTTTGTTTTTCCTGTAGCTTTGGTGATTACAGTTCGCGTATGAAAAAGAGTCTCTTATTGGCCGGTTATCTTTTAACGCTACATATGGCATTTTCCCAGCAGGTTCTCCCCCTGTACGCAGGAGACATCCCCAATTCCCGGCCCGGACCGGACGAAGAATACGCAGATACCACCTCCGGCATCCTGATCGTACACAAGATCAGCCGCCCAACCCTCACCCTATTCCTGCCGGACCAGGAACACGCCACCGGAACCGGGGTGGTCATCTGTCCGGGTGGGGGCTATTGGATTGCGGCGGCAGGTCACGAGGGATACGATGTGGCCCGCCGGTTCAACGAGATGGGCGTGGCCGCCTTTGTCCTCAAATACCGCATCCCGGATTCTTCCACCCAGGTGGATCCATCCATCGGCCCGCTTCAGGACGCCCAGCGCGCCATGCAGCTGGTGCGGGAACAGGCGGTTAACTGGGGCCTGCATCCCGACCGGATCGGCATCATGGGCTTTTCGGCCGGGGGGCACCTGGCTTCCACCGTCGGCACCCATTTTGATCACGCCTACATACCTAATCCCCATCATATCAGCCTGAGGCCGGATTTCATGATCCTGGCCTACCCGGTAATAAGCTTTTCCGACAGTATTGGCCACCGGGGTTCCCGGGACCAGCTGATCGGCAAGCATCCCGATCGCAAACGCATTGAATTTTTCAGCAATGAGCTGCAGGTCACGCGCAGGACTCCCCCCTGCTTTTTGGTACACGCCAAGGACGATACGGTGGTGCCCGTCCAGAACAGCCTGGATTTTGCGGCGGCTTTAAAAAAGCATCATGTCGAAAGTGAGGTGTACCTCTACGAGAAGGGAGGGCATGGATTCGGGATGCACAACCCGACCAGCCCCGTTAAATGGATGGATCTGGTCGAAACCTGGATGAAAGGTCATGGCTGGCTGACCCGCTGAATCAGGGAGCCGGATGGTCCCTGGGAAGCTGGTACTCCCGCGGCAGCAGGTCCGCCATGCTTTCGTTCCATTTTGGGTAGATAGGATCTTTCAGCGACCGGGAGACCGGGTATCCGTTATCGCGAGGTGTCGCGGAAAATACAGGACCGGGTCCGCGGCCGGTTTGCGAAGCAGCAGGCTTTTGGAATTCAACCCTTCAATCATACGCCGGCCCTCGAACCCCTCCGTGGCGTAGGATATTTCTCCCCGGTACAGGCTCCGCATGAAACGGTTCATTGGTCCCTGGTAGACTTTTTGACGGTCGGCGGCCCTGCGGCATCGTTGCCGTGCATGCCGGCTTTTCATCTCCTAAAATGGGGGGGGGATACCTCAGGACCAGGGGATCAGATTGACTGATTGAAATCAATAATAAAAGTATTCCAGTTGGTAGCCTAGCCGTTGCCCCAGGGCTCGGTTCTCGGCAACCCGTGCGTCCTCCGCATCAGTTGTCAGGCAATTCTCCTTTGTGAGGAAATGAAAGCGCAGGGTCTGCAGGTTCAGGATGCGGCATGGGCCGTCCGCCCGTCCTGCTGAGAACGGCCTGAAAATGGACCGCCAAATCACCAGTCAAAAAAGCGAAAAAAAACCGGCATGGTTTTCATGCCGGTACGCTGCGATTTAGTTTACTCCCGGGGGATCAGATCAGTCCAGTCCGAACATCCCCTTATTGAGCTGCTGCAGGATCCGGACCTTGTTTTCCGCGGCGACCAGCAGGGAAATGTTATGCGGGCTTCCCCCGTAGGATACCATGCGGATCGGTATATTCACAATGGAACCGAATAATTTCTTGATGATATCCTGGGTCCGGGCGATCTCATGGCCTACCACGGAGATAATTACCTGGTTCTCATCCAGCTCCACGGAACCAAAGGGCTCCAGTTCCTTGACAATGTCCCGCAGGTGGGCGGGGCTGTCGATCGTCACGGAAACAGCTACTTCCGAGGTCGTGATCATATCGATGGGCGTACGGTACTTTTCAAAGACCTCGAAGATTTTACGCAAAAAACCGTAGGCCAGCAGCATGCGGCTGCTCTTGATGCGGATCGCAATGATATGGTCCTTGGCGGCGACGGCCTTTACTCCCAGTCCGCCGGGCTCTTCGGTGATCAGGGTTCCGCGGGCCTCCGGCTGCATGGTATTCAGCAGTTTCACGGGGATTTTGTAGAGCTGGGCCGGCCAGATCGATGCCGGATGCAGGATTTTGGCTCCGAAATAGGCCAGCTCCGCGGCCTCCTCGAAACTCAGCTGGTGAATGGGAACCGTTTTCCTGACCACACGCGGATCATTATTATGCATGCCGTCGATGTCCGTCCAGATCTCGCAGACACTGGCATTGATAGCGGCCGCCACCAGCGAAGCGGTGTAGTCGCTTCCTCCGCGTTTCAGGTTGTCCACCTCGCCTTTTGCATTGCGGCAGATGTACCCCTGGGTGATAAAGAGCTTTTTACCGGCATGTTTTTTCAGCAGCTGACCCAGCCGGTTACCGATCAGGCTCAACTGCGGTTCGTCGTTGGCATCGATGCTCATGAACTCCAGGGCCGGCAGCAAAACGTGGTCAATGCCCTGCTCCTCCAGGTAGGTACTGAATAACTTGGTGGAAAGCAGTTCACCCTGGGCCAGGATATCCTTGCTGAGTGCTTCGCTGAAAGAAATCCGCAAGATGATATTCAGGAACTCAAAGTGTTCGTTTACGATGGCCTTTGCCTTCTGGAGGGCGTCCGGCTTGCTGACCAGCTTGCCGATAAAGTCCTGGTAATGGGCCGCCAGTTTATCGATGCACTGCTTGGCGCCCCCGCGGTCTCCCCGTGCGATATGATCCCCGATCTCAACCAGCGCATTCGTGGTACCTGAAAGCGCAGACAGCACCACAATGGCCGGTTCGGTCTCCTGGGTCACCAGTCCGGCGATATGGTGCATGCGTTCCGGCTTCCCGACACTGGTACCGCCAAACTTCATTACTTTCATGATGTCACTCCCCGTTTTAGAAGGTTTTCAAAAATGGCGCGGCAAATATACAGCACGGCGCAGATAACACTTGTTAGGCCGCGCCAGCGGGTCAGCCCGGGAAAGGAAGGCCAAACCGGTCTCCGGTCGCCGCCAGGTCAGCTGCGACCGTTTCCAGCAGCGGTATGCCGTCGCGCCGGCGGGCCACTTCGAACTCCCGTTCAGGGTCTCCGGGAATCAGCACCGACTGGCCAGGCACGGCCCTGGCCGAACGAAACCGGCGGATCCACCTGTCCATGTGTTCCTTGAATTCCCCGGCCGGGCGGAAGGCATCAATCCGCATCGCACCCAAAAAATGACCGATGCCCTGCCCCGGCTGTTCGGTGGGCATGGGTACGTAGGCCGGAAAGGGCGGAACCCAGGGCCCGTAATTGGCCCCGCTCAATATGGCAGAGAAAATATCCACGATCGCTCCGAGGGCATAGCCCTTGTGACTTCCGTGTTCCCGGTCCCCGCCCAGCGGAAGCAGCGCCCCGCCGGACTTGAGGGCATGGGAATCCCGGGTGGATTCGCCCTGCGCATCCTGGATCCAGCCGACGGGAGCCTGAAGTCCCTTACGCTGCAGGATCTCCAGTTTGCCGTTGGCAGCCGTGGTGGTGGCCATGTCGGCAACCAGGGGCGGTTCCGCCCCGGAGGGAATCGCTACGCAGATCGGATTGGTGCCCAGCAACCGTTCCACCGAAAAGGTAGGGGCCACCAGGGGGCTTGCATTGGTCATGGCAATACCGATCATATCCTGCTCCAGGGCCATCATGGCATGAAAACCGGCTATGCCGAAATGGTTGCTGTTCTGGACGCTGACCCAGCCCGTTCCCACCTGCCTGGCCTTGTCGATGGCCAGCTGCATGGCCTGGGGGGCTATCACCAGACCCAGGCCACGGTCCCCGTCCACCACCGCTGTGGACGGCGTTTCATGGAGGACCCTCCATCGGGGCCGGGCATTCACCCGGTTCACTTCCCAAAGACGGACATACCCGCTGAGACGCGCCACCCCGTGGGAATCGACGCCACGCAGGTCGGCGGAAAGTAGTACCCGGGCGGCCAGTTCCGCCTCGCCCGGCGGCACGTCCATGGCGGCGAAAACGGAACGGGTGAAGGAGAATAATTGCTCGTAGGGATAAACGATTTCAGGCATACGCAAAAATAAGGGATGCCTTGGTCAGGCATCCCGGTTAAATAACAGGTGGCAGACGCAATCAGCGCCGTTTCATGTTGACCGGATCCCACAGGATTACCCGGTTTTCAAAGTAGCTGGCATTGGCAGCCAGGCAGGGAGCCGCAGCCCGGAACCCCACCACGGGGTCCTCGATCACCGCGCTTCCGGTACGCACACCCTGGAAGAAATTGGCGAAATGGTCCACATGGGCATCATACCCCTGTGGTGTCCGGTATTGGATCGGCGGCTTGGTGGGGGCCTGCTGGTCTGCCTGGGACCATTTGCTGTTATACCGCTTCATCAGCTCATCCTGCATGGCCTGCGGATAGGTGGACAGGGAATCCCAGCCGCCGATACCCGGTGCCTTGGGCATCAGGCTATGCGTGATTTTTACCCCGTCCCAGCCCTTTTCCATCACCCCTTCACTGCCAATGAAACGGACGATGCCCTGGTCGCCGGCACCGCTGATGAAATTGACACGCAGCATGACCTGGAAGGCCGGATGTTCCGGTGTCGCCGGGTAATCCATGATGGAGGTCATCACATCAGGAACATCCCGGCCGTCCTTCCAGTAGCACAACTGGCCGCTGGAAAAGATCTTGCGGGGGCCCTTGGACCCGGTTACGTAATGAATGCCGGTCAGCAGGTGTACGAACAGGTCGCCCGACATGCCGGTTCCGTACTCCCGGTAGTTGCGCCACCAGAAGAACTTCTTGGGATCGTAGGCCGGTTTGGTAGGCATACCGGCCACGTACCGGTCCCAGTCCACGGTCCGGGGGGACTCATCGGTGGGGAAGGTATATTCCCAGGCTCCCAGGGCGCTTTGGCGGTCATAGCTGGCCTCAATGCAGTTCAGCTGGCCGATTTCGCCGGACCGGTACAGCTCCCGGGCTTTGGCGTAATCGATGCCGCTGATCCCCTGACTACCCACCTGCATGACCTTGCCGGAGGCCTGGTGGGCCCGGATCACCTCCAGCCCCTGGCTGAACTGGTGAACCATCGGCTTTTCACAGTACACGTGCTTGCCTGCCTTCAGGGCATCCATGGTGATGCGCGAATGCCAGAGATCGGCCGTGGCGATGATGACCGCGTCAACGTCCCTGCGCTGGAGTACTTCGCGGTAGTCGCGCGTGGTGAAGAGGTCTTTGCCGTACAACTCTTTCATGCGGGCCAGCCTTCCGGTGTACAGGTCGCAGGCGGCAACCAGTTCCACGCCCGGGACTTTCAGGGCTGCCTCCAGGTCGCTATGTCCCTGGATGCCACAGCCAATCAGGCCGACGCGTACCTGGTCGTTGGCGGTAAACGGCCTTTCCCAGGGAAGGATCCTGGTTTCATATTCCTGCTCCGCCATCAGCCGGGAAAAGGCCCCGCTGCCAATAAAAAGCGCCGAGCTGCTGAGATGCCGGATAAAACTCCGGCGGGAAGATGCGTTTGCCATGGTTACGTAAAATGGATTGGGGTTAAAGGAATTTTATTTCAGTTGTGCGACCTGGTCGTGGAAGAATTTGACCTCAGCGATCACGTCCGGAACGTTATGCTGCCAATTGTTTTCCCGCTCAATGGAGAAAAGCCCGTGAAATCCCTGGCGTTTCAGTTCAGCAAAGATTTCCGGGAACTTGTTGACGCCGGTGCCGGTGATCACATCCTCGGCATCCGTCTTGTTGAATTCCTTAACATCCTTGAAATGTACCCCGATAATATGGCCTTCCAGCTTTTTGAGGCAGTCCACCACGTCCAGGCCGCTGCGGGACCAGTGACCCACGTCGGCGCAGGATCCCAGGTTGGGATGGCCCTTGACGGCAGCCAGCACGGAATCCGGACTCCAGTAATGGCTGGGGCGCGGGTGATCATGAATTGCCACCTTGATCCCGTAGGCGCCGGCAAGGCTGTCCACCAGGTTCCACTGGTCGTCCTTGGGTTCAGCCGTGATGTATTCCAGGCCCATGTCCTTGGCCAGATCAAAGGTCTTTTTCCATTGATCCGGGGTATCGGGAGATACCACGCCCATGGCCACCATGGTGATGCCCTTGGCCTGAAGCAGCTGTTTGACCTTGGCCCGATCGGCCGGAGAAAGATCGTAGCCGAAAACGGCATTCTTTCCGAAGTCCCCGCCCATCTTCTGGCCCGGGAAGGCCTCAATATACTTGACGCCCGCGCTATCGGCCTTCTCTATGGCCGTCACGAAGGGAAACTCATGGAAGGTCCAGAGTTGGACACCGATCCGCCAGCCGGCGGTTACCCCGGAAGAATCCTTCGCGGTTTCCGGGGCCTGGGTGGTAGTCTGGCTGGAGGAGGAATTGCTGCCGCTGTTACAGGCGGCGAGGCCAAGCAGGACCACCAGGGGGCCCCAGCTAAATACTGTTTTTTTCATACGCAAGAATTTTCGCTATTCCCGGCAGGTCGCCGGAGAGAAGCTGCTTTTTAAAGTGAAAAAAAATTGAACGCTGAAGATACGCATTAATGAATTGCCCCGGATGACCTTTCCACCGCGATGCAGCTTATGGCTCTTCCTCTTCCAACGGACGACCGTTCATATCCACGTCCCGTAGGATCCACGCCAGGCAGAAACGGTCGAGCAGAACCGCAATTTCCTTTTTGGTCAGGGGTCGCCCGGGTTCGAGATCCCGGGCTTTCAGCAAGCCCTTCGCCTGGTTATAGCGGGCCTGATCCGACCCGGCGTCCGGGCTTACCTGGGCGATGAGCCGGGACAGGTACGGCCAGGTAACAGGCTGTCCCGCCGGGACCAGATCCAGACGGACAGCCGGGTCGTACTGGAGGACCGTGGTCCGGAAACTGTCCGCGGCAAGGATACTGTCAGGCTGGAATAAGGTCTGGTTGGACCAATCCCTGGGTCTGCCCAGCCCCCGGAGGATACCGGTGAGCCCTACGCGCTGCACCGCTTTCCAGGCGGGGTCGGAACGGTCCACATCGCAGTAGGGCAGCAGGTAACAGGAATCATCCAGCAGTTCCTGCTGCAGGAAGCGGACCGGCACATCCCGGGGATCCCCTTCCCCCTTGATGCTCAGGGCCGCCAGGACCCCGACGGCCTGGCCCGTTAGCAGCACGACCGGCTGGAGCCGGGTGGTGCCGTTGACCAGGTTGGTTACCGAGATACCCTTTTCACAGACCAGCAGCCCTTCGGTTTTCGCAGGAATCAGGCAGCCCATGG
>DASZRL010000057.1:0-56973 GCA_035549175.1 Chitinophagaceae bacterium
CGCGCCAGGCCAGTTCCTGCACTAACTTATTCATCGCCGGCAGGCTGGCACCGCGGCGCAGCAGGTGCTGGAGAATCAGCCGCGTGCTGATGACGCCCCGCGAGATGTAGGGGGACAGGCGGGTTACGGCCCCACTGGTAAAATTTCTGCTGCGGCCGTACTGGACCGGGTCCACCTGGTCCAGCAGTGCGAGTATTTCCGGGTATGCGGTCGGGAACATAAATGACTTTGTGCTTCAACGTACCATTCGGAATTTGGTTTGACCGGGTTGCCCATCGCCGCATTTTGTGGAAGGATTTACCCGCCCTGCGGCCAGGGGCTGAACAAAAGGACGGCTGGCCGGCGCCGGGCGGCCTCTCAGGCCGTTATGATTCCCCGGGCCCGCAGGTCACCGGTCTGCAGTTCCCGGCCATCCCGAAGATTCCTGTACGCCAGGACCTCGCAGAAAAATAACCTGTGGTCCCCGCCCGGCCACTGCGCCAGCGCGCGCAGTTCGATCAGGGCCAGACTTTGCGCCAGGCAGGAAAACCCGTTCCAGGTGCAGAGCGGATGACGGTTTCCCAGCCGGGCCGGCTTGGACACGAAGCGGCCGCTTTGTTTACCCAGCAGCCGAACCAGGGGGTACTGGTCCTCCGCGAGCAGCTGCAATACAAAATGGGGATCCTGCTGCAGGTTTTCCAGGGTGCGGGTGCCTTCGTAGACGGCCACGATAAAGCGCTTTGGATGCAGGCTCACCGCCGTGACATACGTGCAGATGTTCATATTGAAGCCATGCCGGGGATCCTGGCTGCAGACCGAATAAACAGGCTGGCTGATGCGGTTCCAGGGTTTCTTGCGAAGACTCATGCGATCCGGGTTTTCCAGTTCTCTGACCCTGCGGGAGCGGGCCGGGCCCGGGTACGCCGGCGAAGCGCGTGCAGGTTCGCCGTTCCAACAAGCCGGCGGGGGATTTGTTCAGACCGGTTCGTCCTAACGGATGTTAGAATATTCTACTATTTTTGCGGCTACTTTATCAGTTCCGTATGGATTCTTCGCAGCCCGTCATATCGTTTGACAATACCGAGTGGGCCTTTGCCTACCGCAGTGATAAACAACTTCGTAAATCCAATTTCCTGTTTTCCCTGATGGACAAACCCTGGCTGGTGAAAATGGCCGTGCGCCTGACGCCGCCGATGATCCGGGCCGGTCTGCCGGTAAAGGGCCTGGTCCGTCATACCATCTTTGAGCAGTTTGTAGGCGGGGAAACCCTGGAGGAAACGGCCCAGGTGGCGCGCAGGCTGGGTGAATACCAGGTGCAGGTCATCCTGGATTACGGCGTGGAAGGCAAGGAAGGAGAGGACAGCTTTGATCACGCCTGCGAGGAATTTATCAAAGTGATTCGCTATGCGGCGACCCAACCCAATATCCCGTTCATGAGCGTAAAGGTCACCGGTATTGCCCGGTTTGCCCTGCTGGAAAGACTTGACGCATTGATGGCGCAGGCCAGCGGAACCCTGATGAAGCGGTACCTGCAGGCCGTGGATACGCTGGACGTAAGGGAACGGGAGGAATGGCACCGGGTGCGCCACCGGATGATGCAGGTCTGCGAAGAAGGAAGCGCCCGCGGGATCGGCGTGCTGGTGGATGCCGAAGAAAGCTGGATCCAGGACCCGGTAGATGCTTTGACCATCCTGATGATGGATACCTTTAACCAGGAACAGGCCGTGGTGTATAATACCCTGCAGCACTACCGTCATGACCGGCTGGCTTTCCTGCATGACTCGCTGGAAGCCGCCCGCCAGCGGCATTTTATTCTGGGGGCCAAACTGGTCCGGGGGGCCTATATGGAAAAGGAGCGGGACCGGGCGCAGGAAATGGGGTATCCTTCTCCCATTCAGCCGGACAAGGCCAGCACCGACCGCGATTACGATGAAGCCGTGCGGGTATGTATCGATAACCTGGATCAGGTCAGCCTGATTGTGGCGTCGCATAATGAACACAGCAACCTGGCGGCGGTGCGTCTGCTGGAGCAGCGGGGACTTCCGCTGAACCATCCCCGCGTCCATTTCAGCCAGCTGTACGGCATGAGCGACAATATCACCTTTAACCTGGCCCACGCGGGATGCCGGGTCAGCAAGTATCTCCCCTTCGGACCTATCCGCGATGTCATTCCCTACCTGATGCGCAGGGCCCAGGAAAATACCTCCGTGAAGGGACAGACTGGCCGGGAACTCAGCCTAATTAAAAAGGAAATCAGGCGCCGGGCGGCCCGGTAGCCGGGCAGGACGGGTATGTACCGGTAACGGCAGGCTCAGCCTGCCGCTGGCACCGGCGTTTTTTCCACCTGAGGCAGGTCACCCAGCCGGAGCAGGCAGATCGCCAGGTTTTTGCGGGGAATGCCTATATCCAGGCGGCAGAAAAGCTGGAGGTCCTGGTGATGGATGGTGCAATCGTACTGGCGTATCAGGTGAAGTACCTCGTTAAGCCGCGTGTAATCGAACTGCAGGCGGTAGCGTTCCTCCACCGGCTTCTGGAGTACCGGCGTGGTTTGCAGCGCCAGGGCCGCAGCCGTCTTGTAGGCATGGATCAGTCCCGGGACCCCCAGCAGGGTCCCCCCGAAATACCGCACCACCACGACCATCACCTGGGTGAGCCCGCGGCTGTCGAGCTGGCCGAGAATGGGCCTGCCGGCCGTGCCGGAAGGTTCCCCGTCGTCACTGACGCGAAACGGGGTTCCGTCCAGGCCAAGCCGGTAGGCAAAGCAATGGTGCGTGGCCTTGGCATGCTCCTTTTTCAGCAGGGCAAGCTTCTCCTTGCATTCCGCCGCATTTTGTACCGGGAAGGCATAAGCGATAAACCGGCTGCCCCGGTCCCGGAACTCCGCCTGGGAGGGCTTGGCAATGGTATTATAGGTGTAGGGGGCGCTCATGGGTTTGCGGGGGGAGCTAGGGGTTGAAGCACGGTGATGCGGTCTTCGCCCAGCGGGTACTCGCTCACCTGCTGGCAGGGACCCGGTGTGGGCGCCGGGATGCCCCCCGGTATCCGCAGGCGGGTGCCGGTGATGATCCGGATTTCATCCCAGGTGCCTTCATCCAGGAAGGACTGCAGCAGCCGGGCACCTCCCTCCACCAGGACACTCTGGAGCTGTAACTCGTACAGGGCCGAGCAGATCCGGGATACCGCGCTGCCGGAGCCGGCAAGCCGGTGAAATACCAGGGGGATCTGCCCTTCCGACTTCAAATCATTGAGCACGACGGTGGGCTGGCTTCCGTCGAAAAGCCTGAGTCCCGGTGGCAGGCGCAGGCGGCGGTCCACCACCACCCGGACGGGGGAGGGGCCGTTCCACAGGCGGTTGGTCAGCTGCGGATCATCGGACCGGGCGGTTTCGGTTCCTACCAGGATGGCGGCTTCCTCACTGCGCCAGCGATGCACGAGGCGGTCCGTCAGCGGCTGGCTGATGCGGAGCTGACGCGTGCCGGCTGCCCCGATCCGGCCATCGGCGCTTTGCGCCCATTTCAGGATGACATAGGGGCGACGCCGGGTGTGAAAGGTGATAAACCGCCGGTTCCGGTCGCGGGAAGCCTCCTCCAGGATTCCGGTAACCACCTCGACACCGGCTGCCCGGAGTTGGTCCATGCCCCGGCCATCGACCTGGTCAAAGGGATCCCGGCAACCAATGACCACCCGGGGAATCCGTCTGCGGATAATCAGGTCGGTACAGGGGGGTGTCTTACCAAAATGGGCGCAGGGCTCCAGAGAAACGTACAGGGTGGAGGCGGGGATCAGGGGCTGGTCTGTTGCCCTGACGGAAGCCAGGCAGTTTACCTCGGCATGTGCCTGCCCGAAGCGGTGATGGTAGCCTTCCCCGATAATGCGGTCGCCATGGACCAGGACCGCTCCCACCATCGGGTTGGGTGCCACGTAGCCTGCCGCCCTTCCGGCCAGCTGCAGGCATCGCATCATATAGCGCGCATCAGGAGTCATAACCGGGTGCAAGATACGCCATCGGCCCGCTTGTTGGCGGGCCTGCCTGCGGGGCATGTCGTATGTTTGCACATGACCTTGCACGAAGCGACCCTGCAGCTGGTATACCGCCTTATGGCGTATTATGATGCTGCCGAGGCCCGCAATATCGCAGACCTTGTTATGGAACACCTCACCGGCTGGACGCGGATTGACCGCGTGCTCCACAAAACGCTGCCGCTGTCCCTTCCCCAGCAGCAGGAGCTGGAGGCAATGACCGGGCGGCTGGTGCGTCCGGAGCCGGTTCAGTATGTCCTGGGGGAAGCCTGGTTTGCGGGCCGCAGATTCCGGGTGAATGAAGGGGTGCTCATTCCCCGTCCCGAAACCGAAGAACTGGTTGCTTGGGCGGGAAAGGACCTGTCCGCGGCAGGCGGCCATCCCCGGGTGCTGGACATCGGCACCGGTAGCGGGTGTATTGCCGTGACCCTGAAACTGGGTTGCCCGGCGGCCGAGGTCTGGGCCTGCGATATCAGCACCGCCGCCCTGGAAACCGCCGCGGGCAATGCCGGCAGCCTGGGTGCTGCAATTCGCCTGGAGGCGGTGAATTTCCTGGAAAAGACCACCTGGGATACCTTACCTTTTTTTGATGTCCTGGTGAGTAATCCGCCGTATATCCCGCTTACGGAGCGGGAGAGTCTCCCGCCCCACGTGCGGGATTTTGAGCCGCCGCTGGCCCTGTTTGTTCCGGAGGCCGATCCCCTTGTTTTTTACCGGGCCATTGCCCGGTTTGCCACTGAACACCTGAACCCCGGGGGCAGGATATACCTGGAGATCCACGAGCAGCTGGGAGAAGCCGTGCTTCACCTGCTGCGGGAATCCGGGTTCCGCCCTGAGCTGAGAAAGGACATGCAGGGAAAAGACAGGATGATCCGGGCGGTCCGGGAAAGCGACGGCTGAACGGGGTAAAGGCTATTTGACGTTGGCGACCACTTTGGCACCCGCCCGCTTGGCTGCCTGCATGATGCGGAAGACCTCTCCGTAAAACGAGACGGTGTCGGCGTTGACGACCACGGAGGGAGTATCCAGGGGAGACCGGCGGAGGCGCTCCACTTCGGCCTTCAGAATCGTATCAATGGCAGCCACATCCAGCTGCTTCTGGCCCAGGTAAACCTTCTGGTCCTTGTCAATGGAGATGACGATGTTTTGTTTGGCCTTGGTGTCCTTGGTTCCGTGCGGGTTGTTGACCTTGACGACATTGGGGTTGGCCAGGGTGGAGGTGATCAGAAAGAACATGAGCAGAATGAAGATGATGTCATTCAGCGAATCCGTGAATACCTCGATTTCCCCTTTATGTTTTTTTCTGAACTTCATGCGGGTACTCCGTTTAGCGGGTGGGTTCCTGTAAAACATCCAGGAAGTCGGCCGCGGAGGCCTCCATCCGGTTGGCCGTCTTGTCGATCTGCGCGTTCAGGTAGTTGTAGCCCAAAAAGGCGAGCAGTCCGACGATCAGGCCCGTGATGGATGTGATCAGTTTGGTGTAGATCCCCTGGGAGATGGTGCCGAGTTCCAGTTCGTTGGCGCGGTAGATCTCCGAAAAGAGCTGCATCAGGCCCACCAGCGTTCCCACGAATCCGAAAATCGGAGCCCCGCGGGAAATGACGGATAGGACCCCCATGTTCTTTTCGAGTTTATACATTTCCAGCTGCCCCACATTGTCCATGCTCCGTTCGATGTTATCGATGGGTTTGCCGATGCGCTGGATCCCCTTGTCGATGATACGGGCCACCGGGTTATTGGTGTTCTTGGCAAAACTCCGGGCCGCGGTGACATTGCCCGTGACGATATGATCCCGGATAATGTTCATGAAATTCTGGTCAATGCGGGATGCGTTGCGTATCGCGATATAGCGTTCCACGAAAACATACACGGCGAGCAGCAGCATAATCCCCAGCGGGACCATGACCCAACCTCCCATTTTCAGCAGCTCGAAGAAGCTGAGATTTCCATCGCCGTTGGTGTCGCCAGCCGTAACCGTGTGGATCACCCGGTTGGCGGTGTCGACAATCTGTAGCAGGTCAATCATAGTTATTTGTCCTTTAGTTCGTAAATGTAATATTTCAGGGTAAGAAACGCCGTGGCGTTTCCCGTGATTTTATCAACACGGTGTGAATGAACGAAAAAAAAAGATGCCGTCTTGCAGACGGCACCGGGATTTTAGAGGACTTTAACAGATCGGATTACTCGGAAGCCCGCGCCTGCTGTTTACGCGGAAGCAGAACTGCCAGCCTGGCGCACCATCAGGGCCTGGATCTGGCGCATGGTGGACTCCATCCCTTCGGCACTCCCGTCCAGGAAAATGACGTTTCCCTTTCCGTACTCGGCGAAGTTCTTGATTGCTTCCGTCCACATGCTGAACAGGATCACATTGGTATCCAGGTTGGCCTGCTTCATCTGTTCGGCCGCCTCCGTCATGCCCTTGGCCACTTCCTGGCGGAACAGGGCTACTCCCTGGCCGCGCAGGCGGGCGGCTTCCTTTTCGGCTTCCGCCGAAATCTTTATGGCATTTCCTTCGGCTTCGGCCGCCTTGGTCTTGGTGATCAGCAGGGCCTGTCCCTCGTTTTCGGCCGCCGCCTTCAGGTTATTGGAGGCCACCACCTTGCTCATCGAGTCCAGGATCACCTTGTCAAAGGTGATATCATTGATCTGGAGGTCCTGCAGGTGGTAGCCCCAGTTCTCCAGGGTGTGGTCCACCTGCTCCTTGACATATTCCACGATCTCGCGACGCAGCCCGAGGATCTCGGCCTGTTTCTTGGACGCCACGTAGGTCCGGATGGAGCCTTCGATGGTCCGCACCAGGGCCTGCATCATGTCCTTTTCCGCAATAAACTTGAAGGCCACCTTTTTGATGGTCTCCTCATCCTGGTCAATGACCGAATACAGCAGCATGGATTTGAAATACACGTTGGCCTGGTCTCCCGTGATGGCCTGGAATTCCAGTTCCACAGACCGGTTCTGGTAGGAGATTTTTTTGTAGAGGGTTTCCAGGACCGGGATCTTGAGGTTCAGGCCCGGCCGGACGATGCGCCGGTATTTCCCGAACAGGGTGATCACCCCCACAAAGCCCTGGTTAATGGTAAAGAAAGATTTGATAAAAACAACCAGCAGCACGATCAGCCACCAGAAATTCAGCAGAAAATGTCCGAGGTCCATGGGAAAGGGTTGATTGGTTCCGGCTAAAGATAGTACAAAGGCCAGGCAGGCGGAAATGAATTTAATCGGAACGGTAGGCCAGGATCTCCACCCGCCGGTTTCGCTGGCGGCCGGCCGGAGTCCGGTTGTCTGCGATGGGACGAAGGGCGCCCCAGCTGCGCGTAACCAGGACCCTTTCGGACTGCGGAAGGCGTTCGCGCAGGTAGCCCGCCACCGTTTCGGCGCGCTGGCGTGCCAGCAGGCGGTTCCCCTCGCCCGTCCCCGTACTGTCCGCATAGCCCTCAATGATCAGGGAGTCCAGGCGGGTCCCATGGAGTTGCTGGCAGAAGCTGTCCAGGATGGCATGGCTGGCAGGCTGCAACTGGTGTTGCCCGGTCGCAAACAGCAGGTCGGGCAGCACCAGGGTATCGATACGCCGGACCCTGGTGGGCGTGAGTGGGGGAGGTGCCGGCATCTTGTTCTGGGACCGGTAGAAGCGCACCAGACGGTCCAGGAACTCATGCCGTTCGTTCTGCTCGTACAGCCTGGTCCGGGTCAGCTGCCAGTCGTCGCATAACTGCTCCTGGGGGTCCAGGGGGCGCAGGGATACCTGGTCGATCAATACCAGGAAATGACTCTCCAGGGGAAGCCCGGTTTCCCCGTTGAGGTCCCTTCGGGCAAAGTTGCCGATGGCCAGGAAGCGCTCCTCCCCGGAGGCGGTATACTCCAGGCTGACCTGCTGCCATCCGGTGTCCTGGCGTGCAGGCGCGGCGGTACCGGCCCCCGCAAAGTAGGCGGAAGGCGTGATGGTCTGAAGCGGCCGCTTGTCAAAAAGAAAATCGTGCGGGGTGAACAGGATCCCGATGCTGTCCAGGATCGGCAGCCTTGCCTTCACGAAACAGGTGAACCGGTATCGGTGACCTTTGCGGAGCCCGCACAGCAGTTGGGTGCGGAGGTAGGTGCGCTGGTACCTGGCACGGGTCCTGCCCGCCTCCAGGATCATGCTGTGGAGACCCTGGTAGGCCTGTCCCGCGTCCCGCAGGTAGGTACTAAACCCGCTGGAACTGCTGATCCAGGCTTCCGGCGCGCAGTTGACCTGGTATTCCGTGCAGATATTCTCATCCTCAAAATCGCCGTTGGCCAGCAAGTCCTGCCCCGCACCGCGGATGGTTCCCAGCAGCAGAATGAAAAGTATATGGAGGTTCCTGGGCATACGCAACGGGTAGGGGATTAGTTGGTTTCGGTCCAGACCTGGACCAGTTGCACCAGCACTTCCACGGATTTCTGCATATCCTGGATGCTGACGTATTCGTGCTTCCCGTGGAAGGCCATTTCCCCGGTGAAGAGATCCGGACAGGGCAGGCCCATGAAGGAAAGCCGCGATCCGTCCGTGCCACCCCGGGCGCTTTCCTTGCGGAAGGTAACCCCCGCCCGGCGCATGGCCTCCTGTACGTTCGCCGTGATCCGGGGATGGCGGTCCACCACTTCCTTCATGTTGCGGTATTGTTCGGCCACCTCCAGGGTGAAGGAGGAACCCGGATAGCGGGCCACCGCCTCGCGCGCCGCCCGTTCCAGCTGCGCCGTATGGGAGGCCAGCCGGGTGCTGTCAAAGTCACGCACGATACAGCGGATCGTCGCCTTTTCGGCGATCCCTTCGACCTGGACGGGATGGACAAATCCCTGGCGGCCTTCGGTCGACTCGGGAGAAAGTTCGTCGCGGGGGAGCAGGTCCAGGAAGGTGCCTGCCACCTTCAGGGCATTTACCAGTTTTCCTTTGGCATAACCGGGGTGGGCGCTCACCCCCAGGAAGGTCAGCGTCACCCCATCGGCACTGAAGGTTTCATCGGTGTAGGCTCCCCGGACACCCCCGTCCAGCGTGTAGCCGACATCGGCTCCAAGTTTCTGAAGGTCCACCTTGTCCACTCCCCGTCCTATTTCCTCATCCGGGGTGAACAGGACCTTAAGGGTCCCGTGGGGTACTTCGGGATGTTGCACCAGGTAGGTGACCAGATCCATGATGATGGCGATGCCCGCCTTGTCGTCGGCGCCCAGCAGGGTGGTCCCGGAGGCGGTTATCAGGTCCTCCCCGATTTTTTCCAGCAGGTAAGGGTGTTCACGGGGACTAATGACCTGGGCGGGGTCGTCCGGCAGGATAAGGTCCCGGCCGTCGTAATTCCGGTGCACGATCGGTCTGACCTCCGCACCGCTACAATCCGGTGAGGTATCCATGTGCGCGCAAAAGCAAAGGACCGGTACGGGGCCCTGCACGGTTGCCGGCAGGGTGGCGTACACATAGCCCCATTCATCCAGGTGGGCATCGGTCAGCCCGGTCTGCCTTAATTCTTGCACCAGCAGGTTGCCGAGGACTTTCTGTTTGGAGGTGGAAGGGGTGGTAGCGGAATGCGGATCACTCTGGGTATCCACCCGGACATAGCGCAGGAACCGGTCGGCCACGGTAAAGGAATACGTATCCATGCAGGGGTATGGTTTGCTGGTGACTAATGTACGGCAAAAAGAAAATGGATTGAGCCGGCCCGCGCCGGCTCAATCCATAATGACATATGACCCGACCGGTCAGGGAAGTATAATCAGCGGACTGGCTCCATCAATTTCCACCACTTCGATATCAAAAATCAGGTCCTGTCCCGCCAGGGGGTGATTGGCATCCAGGGTGATCACATCGTCCTTTATCTCGGTCACGATTACCTGAAAATTCTGGCCCGATCCGTTACTCATCATCAGGGGCATCCCAACTTCAATTTCCATATCGGTCGGAAACCGGTCGCGGGGATACTCGATCATCATGTCGGGATTAACCGGTCCGTATGCGTCCTCGACCGGGATGTTAATCGTCTTTTTTTCCCCCACGGCCATACCCATGACGCCTTCGTCGAAACCTTTGATAACGGATCCGCTGCCTACTTCAAATTCCAGGGGTTCGCGGCCCTGGGAGGAATCAAAGGTCTCTCCGGATGTCAGGCGCCCGTGGTAATGAACCTTAACGGTATCGCCGCTCTTAACTTGTTGCATAACGTGTGTTTTTAGTTGCCCTTTGGCCCTGCGCAACCCATCGGCTGCCGCCTGGAAAAAGGAGTGAGAATTGGCCGGCAAGGTAGCCAAAAATCAGAACCCGCCCGCTGATTTTATTTCGTCCCAAAACGTTAATTTTTCAGAATTTCATGGCTTTAAAACCCCACTAAACCTGCCGCATGAAGCAAGTCCTTTGGCTACTGTCCGCCTGCCTGATCCTGCATGCCAGCCCGTCCCGGGCACAAAGCAACCGGATCATTCCCGGAGCGGAACGCCTGGACGTCTACCTGCCGCTGCTGAAGGGCAAGCGGGTCGGCGTGTTTGCCAATCCCACCTCCCGGGTAGGGACCACGCACCTGGTGGATACCCTGCTGAAGCGCGGGGTCAGCGTCCGGCTCATCTTCGGCCCGGAACACGGTTTCCGGGGAACGGCCGACGCCGGGGAAACCGTGGGCAATGCCACGGACCCGGCAACCGGCATCCCGGTCATTTCCCTGTACGGGCATAAACAGCGGCCTTCTCCGCAGGACCTCGACAGCCTGGATGTGCTGGTATTTGATATCCAGGATGTCGGCGTGCGTTTCTATACGTATATCTCCTCGCTGCAGGAATTTTTGGAGGCCGCCCTGGAAAACCACAAACCCCTGCTGCTCCTGGACCGTCCCAACCCCAACGGGTTCTATGTGGATGGGCCCGTACTCGACCGACGATTCACCAGCTTTGTGGGCAAGCAACCCGTCCCCGTGGTATACGGGATGACCCTGGGGGAATATGCCCGGATGCTGATCGGGGAACACTGGCTGTCCCCGAAGGCCGATAGCGTGGCGAGGTACAATGTGACGACCCGGCCCACGGCCGACACCCCCTTTCATTTCCTGGTGATCAAGTGCCTTCACTACACCCACCGGAGCCGGTATACCCTGCCGGTCCGTCCTTCACCCAACCTGCCGGACATGCAATCGGTATACCTGTATCCGTCCACCTGTTTTTTTGAAGGGACGGTATGCAGCGAGGGCCGAGGCACAGACAAGCCCTTCCAGGTCTTCGGGCACCCGCTGCTACCCCATACCCTGTATGCCTTCACGCCCCGGCCCAATGAAGGCGCCCGGGCGAGCAAGCATTATTTCCAGACCTGTTACGGATGGGATCTTTCCGGTTCCGTGGACCAGGTGCTTGGCGAGGTTGACAAGCGGGTCCAGATCAAATGGCTCGTGCAGGCGTACCGGCTGTTCCCGGGCAAGGACAGCTTCTTTCTTAAAAATGATCATTTCAACCTGCTGGCCGGCTCCGACGAGCTGAAGCGGCAGATCCGGGCCGGCTGGTCCGCGCAACAGATCCGGGCCTCCTGGGCTCCGGCCATCCGGGCCTTCAAACAAATCCGGCGCAGGTACCTGCTCTACCCGGATTTCGAATGAGGCTGCCGGTTGACAACAAATGACTGTTAGTTGATTTTTTGCGGATTTCTTCACAGAATTCAGGGAAGAAATGACGAGGGTTAGGCCTGTCTTTAGCGGATTTTACGGAACTTCGCCATCCGTTAAAATCGCCTTCATGAGTCAGACACCAGTCACCCTGTTCGATAAAGTCTGGGATGCCCACGTGGTCCGCAAGATCCAGGATGGTCCCGATGTCCTGTTCATCGACCGCCATTTCATTCACGAGGTCACCAGCCCCGTAGCCTTCCTGGGCCTGGAGCGCCGCGGCCTCCCGGTCCTCTTTCCAGAAAAGACCTTTGCAACGGCGGACCATAACACCCCCACGATCAACCAGCATCTCCCGGTGCAGGATCCGCTGTCGGCAAACCAGTTGCGTGCCCTGGAAACCAATGCGGCGCGGTACGGCATTTCCCACTGGGGGCTGGGCAATCCCAAGAACGGCATCGTGCATGTTGTGGGCCCTGAAAACGGGATCACCCTCCCGGGGATGACCATCGTGTGCGGGGATTCCCACACCTCCACGCACGGCGCCTTCGGTGCCATCGCATTCGGCATCGGCACCTCGGAGGTGGAAATGGTATTGTCCTCCCAGTGCATCATGCAGCCCAAACCCCAGAAAATGCGCATCATCGTGCAGGGTAGCCTTCAGCGGGGCGTTCTGCCAAAGGATGTCATCCTGTACATCATATCGCAGCTGACGGCTGCCGGCGCCACCGGGTATTTCGTGGAATATGCCGGTGAGGTGTTTGAGCAGATGAGCATGGAAGGCCGCATGACCGTGTGCAACATGAGTATCGAAATGGGAGCCCGGGGCGGCATGATCGCCCCCGACGAAAAAACCTTCCAGTATATCCGGGGCCGGGACCTGGCTCCCCGGGGAGCATCCTGGGATTCCCTGCTGGCCTACTGGAAGACCCTGAAAACGGATCCGGGGGCGTCCTTTGACAAGGAATATGTGTTTGAGGCCGCCGATATTGAGCCCATGATTACCTACGGCACCAACCCGGGTATGGGCGTCGGCATCACTCAGCGGATACCCCGCTCAGCCCAGGAAGGCTCGGGCCAGGCCAGTTTTGAAAAATCCCTGAACTATATGGGATTCCACCAGGATGATGCCCTGCTTGGCAAAAAGGTGGATTATGTATTTGTGGGAAGCTGCACGAACGGACGCATTGAAGATTTTCGCGCGTTTGCCTCCGTGGTGAAGGGTCGCCGGAAAGCCGATCATGTTACCGCCTGGATCGTACCGGGTTCCCATCAGGTTGAGCGGCAGATCCGTGAGGAAGGGATCCTGGACATCCTGACTGCGGCGGGTTTCGAGCTTCGCCAGCCCGGCTGTTCCGCCTGCCTGGCCATGAATGATGACAAGATTCCTGCCGGCAAATATGCCGTCAGCACGAGTAACCGGAATTTCGAGGGCCGACAGGGGCCCGGTGCCAGGACCCTGCTGGCCAGCCCCTTGGTGGCGGCGGCGGCGGCCGTGACCGGTGAGGTAACCGACCCCCGCACGCTGATCCAGTAAACGGAAAACCGGCTTGTAATACACAGCACGCTAAAAGATTATTTTGACATGGCCTACGACGCATTTACCATCCTTCGATCCACCGCGGTGCCTCTGCCGATTGAAAACGTGGATACCGACCAGATCATCCCGGCCCGCTTCCTTAAGGCAACGGAGCGCAAGGGGTTTGGTGACAACCTGTTCCGTGACTGGCGCTACCAGCCGGATCAAACCCCCAAGAGGGACTTCGTCCTGAATAACCCGGTCTATGCGGGCCGCATACTGGTGGCCGGAAAAAATTTCGGCAGCGGCAGCAGCCGGGAACACGCGGCCTGGGCCATTTATGATTACGGATTCCGCTGCGTGGTGTCCAGTTTCTTTGCGGATATCTTCCGCAATAACGCCCTGAACGTGGGTATCCTCCCCGTTCAGGTGAGCCCTTCCTTCCTGGACCGTATCTTCCGCGCGATCGAAGCGGACCCCCGGACCGAACTGGAGGTGGACCTGCCTTCCCAGACGATCCGCATCCTGGCCACCGGTGAATCCGAATCCTTCGCGATCAACGGCTACAAGAAGAATAACCTGCTTAACGGGTTCGACGACCTGGATTACCTGCAGGCGATGAAAGATGAAATCCGGTCCTTTGCCGCCCGGAGTCCCTATTAAGCCCGGATCATGCCCCAGACACAACGATATATTGAAATCATGGACACCACGCTGCGGGATGGCGAACAGACCAGCGGCGTATCCTTTTCGGCTACCGAAAAGCTGACCATTGCCCAGTTGCTGCTCACCGAAGTGAAGGTCGACCGTATTGAAATTGCCTCGGCCCGGGTGTCGGAGGGGGAATTCGAAGCGGTGCGTAAGATTACCAAGTGGGCCAAGGCCGCCGGTATGCTGAACCGGGTCGAGGTGCTCACGTTCGTAGACGGGGACGTTTCCGTCAACTGGATGATGCGGGCCGGCGCCCGGGTCATGAACCTGCTTACCAAGGGATCCCTGAACCACCTCACGCATCAGCTGAAAAAGAAGCCTGAGCAGCATTTTGCCGATATCGCCGCCGTGATCCGGCTGGCGCGGCGTAAGGGAATCGAATGCAATGTTTACCTGGAGGACTGGAGTAACGGCATGCGCCATTCCCGGGAGTATGTGTTTCAGTTCCTGGACTTTCTGGTCAAGCAGCCGGTCCGGCGGATCATGCTGCCGGATACCCTGGGTATTTTAAGCCCCGAGGAAGTATTCGCCTTTGTCCGGGAAATCGTTACCCGGTACCCCCAGACCCATTTTGACTTCCATGGGCACAATGACTACGACCTGGGAACGGCCAATGTGCTGGAGGCCATGAAGGCGGGCGCCCACGGCCTGCACCTTACGGTGAACGGTATGGGTGAGCGGGCTGGCAACGCCCCCCTGGCCAGCGCCATTGCCGTCATGCATGATTTTATGCCGCAGGTCCGGTCCTCGGTAGTGGAAAAGTCGCTTTACCACGTCAGCAAAATCGTGGAGACCTTCTCGGGCATCCGCATACCCGCCAACAAACCCGTGGTCGGGGAAAACGTGTTCACCCAGACGGCGGGGATTCATGCTGACGGGGATAAAAAGAACAGGCTTTATTTCAGTGACCTGATGCCCGAACGGTTTGGCCGCCAGCGCAGGTACGCCCTGGGCAAGACCAGCGGTAAGGCAAACATTGAAAATAACCTGCAGCAACTCGGCATCCAGCTTTCGGAGGAAGATCTGCGCAAGGTAACCCAGCGGATCATTGAACTGGGCGACAAAAAGGAAGTGGTCACGCAGGCGGACCTGCCCTATATCATTTCGGATATCCTGGACAGGAACAGTATTGAAGAAAAGGTTCTGATCGAAAATTATGTGCTGACACACTCCAAGGATCTGCATCCCTCCGTCACGCTGCGCATTTCCATCGAGGGGCAATCCTTTGAGGAACATGCCCAGGGGGACGGACAATACGATGCGTTCATGAATGCCCTGAAAAAGATTTACCGGCAACGCAAACTGGAACTGCCTGTCCTGACCGACTATGCCGTGCGGATCCCGCCCGGTGGCAAGAGCGACGCCCTGTGCGAGACGGTAATTACCTGGTCGTACCAGGGCCGGGAGTTCAAGACCCGGGGCCTGGACAGTGACCAGACGGTCTCTGCCATCCAGGCCACCCAAAAGATGTTAAACATACTCCCTCCTGAATCCTGATTCAGAATCTGAATAAAAACGTATCATGGCAACCAAACACATTCTCATTGTTCCCGGTGACGGCATCGGCCAGGAAGTGACCGCGGTAGGAAAACGCGTACTGGACCGTGTCGCCGAGAAGTTCGGGCATCAGTTCACCTATGACAGCGCCCTGATCGGCCATGCGGCCATCGAGGCAACCGGGCAGCCCCTGCCGGATGAATCGCTGGAAAAGATGCGCCGGTCGGATGCCGTGCTGTTCGGCGCGGTGGGTCATCCCAAATATGATAATGATCCTGCTGCCCGGGTCAGGCCTGAGCAGGGTCTGCTGCGCATGCGTAAGGAACTGGGGCTCTATGCCAACCTGCGACCGATCAAACTGTTCGATGAGCTGCTGGATGCGTCCAGTATCAAACCCGAGATCCTGCGGGGGGCGGATATCCTGTTCTTCCGGGAACTGACCGGGGACATTTATTTCGGGGAGAAGGGCCGTCGCAACAACGGCGATACCGCCTATGATGTGGCTGAATACAGCCGGTTTGAGGTGGAGCGGATCGCCCGCAAGGCCTTTGAGGCGGCCCGAACCCGCCGCAAAAAACTTTGTTCAGTCGATAAGGCCAACGTCATTGAGACCTCCCGGCTCTGGCGGGAAGTCATTCAGCAGGTGGCCCGGGAATACCCGGATATCGAGGTGGAGCACCAGTTCGTCGACGCCACGGCTATGCTGCTCATCAAGGATCCCCGCCGGTTTGACGTGGTAGTAACGGCCAACCTGTTCGGTGACATTCTCACCGATGAGGCCTCCCAGATCGCAGGCTCCATGGGCATGCTGGCCAGCGCCTCCATCGGGGATGGAACCGGGGTATACGAGCCGATCCATGGTTCCGCGCATGACATTACCGGGAAAGGCGTTGCCAACCCGCTGGCCTCCGTGCTGTCCGCCGCCCTGCTGCTCGATATTTCCTTCGGGCTCAAGGCGGAATCCGAAGCCGTCATCCGCGCGGTGGACCAGGTACTGAAGGCCGGGTACCGTACGCGGGATATTGCCGACGCGACCACCCCGCCCGCCAGCGTGCTCGGTACCGAAGCCATGGGCGACCAGGTACTGCGCTTTCTCTAAGCGGCCCCGGGCACCCCGGGCCGGGCGGCAGCATTCTTTGCGCTATCTTCGCGGCCATGATCGAACGTCCCCTGCGTATCCCCCAGGCTGACAGCCGGACTGCCGACTTCGCGCTCCACACCCTGCGGGTTGTATTCATGGGTACCCCGGATTTTGCTGTCGCCAGCCTGGACGCCCTGGTACAGGCCGGCGTACAGGTTGTCGGTGTGATTACGGCACCCGACAAACCGGCGGGCCGGGGACTGCACCTGCACCAGAGTCCCGTCAAGGTATATGCGCAGCAGCGGGGCCTGTCGGTGCTTCAACCGGCCAGGCTGAAGGCCCCGGAGTTCCTGGACGCCTTGCGTGCCCTCCGGGCCGACCTCCAGGTAGTCGTGGCGTTCCGGATGCTTCCCGAGGTGGTCTGGAATATGCCCCGGCTGGGCACCATCAACCTGCACGCCAGCCTGCTTCCCCTGTACCGGGGCGCCGCGCCCATCAACTGGGCTCTTATTAACGGCGAGCCCTATACGGGCGTAACCACCTTTCAGCTGCGCCATGAAATCGATACGGGGGATATTCTCATGCAGGAACGCATCCCGATCGGCGGGGACGAAACGGCCGGGGAACTGCATGACCGTATGAAAGTGATCGGTTCGCGACTGCTGGTGGAGACGGTCCGGGGCCTGGCCGGCGGTACCCTGCGCCGGGTGCCGCAGCAGGAACTGGAAGCGAATGTCAAGCGGGAGGGGCCGCTGCCCCAGGCGCCCAAATTATTCACGGAGACCTGTGTCATCAACTGGCAGCTTCCGGTGGCGCGGGTGCATAACCTCATCCGGGGCCTTTCCCCGTATCCCGGCGCGTATACCTTGCTGGACGGCAAGATGTTGAAGATTTACCGCAGCCATCCCCAGCCGGCAGCGCCCGGCGTACCGGCCGGGCAGTGGGAAACCGATGGGAAAACCTACCTGCGCTTTGCCTGCCCGGACGGGTATATCCGGGTGCTGGAACTGCAGCTGGAAGGAAAGAAGCGTATGCCGGTGCAGGACTTTCTGCGCGGTTATCGACCTGCCTGATTACCGGGACAGGTCATTCCTCTTTTGCTAATAACTGATCTGGACAATGAACTTGTCATCCTCGGTAATACCCAGGGTTGCCGCCGCGGCATTGCTGATGCGCAGGCCGTATCCCTGGTTCTGCCGGATGCCGCTCAGTTCACCCAGCACCTTGGCATAAACGATCCGGTTGTTGGTCGGGTTGGAGATCCGGATGATGGTGCCGGGCTGGACGTGATCCAAAAGGACATAATATTTTGCATCGTTCCAGCCGCTGGTCGTCTTGAAAATGCCGGCGGTAACCGTTTCTTCCCGGGAAAGGGGCGAGGTTCTGATCTGTTGCGCAAAGGCACTTTTAAAGAAGCCGGTTCCTTCCGCCGTGTTGGATGCGGTGGCCGGGAGGTTTGCCTCTTTCCCCGGCTGGCCGGTCGATAGCTTTTCCTGCGTGGAGGGTTCATCCGGCTGCTGCCTCACCGGGGGTTTCTGCGCTGCCTGCTGCTGGCTGGTCGATGGTACCTGCGGCAGGGTGGTTTCCGCTTGCTTCCGCTCACCGGTCTGTTCGCTGCTTGGCCGGTTGGTGACCTGGGGCTCCTGCTTTGGTTCGCTGGCCGGCGGATTATCCCGGCGTGACTCCTGCTGCGTGTTGGCCGGAACACCGGTCAGTGACTGGTCCTCCTGGACCACCAGCCTGCCTACCACCAGGCGGGATCCTGCGGCGATCTTGTCGGATGCCAGGTGATTGTACTTGCGTATGGCCGAAACCGGCACCCGGCACTGGCTGCTGATCCGGGCCAGGTCCTCGGTCGCCGGTGTCTTGAAATAGACCGGGGCACCCTGCTTCGCTTCGTAGCTGAAGTTGGTATCGGTAAGGGGTATGCGGAGGGGCTGGCCGATCGTGAGTCCCTTGGCCATATTGAGATGATTGTAGGCGGCCAGGTGCCGCGGGTGTACGTTGAACAGGCGGCCGATCGAATAGAAGTTTTCCTTGGGCGTAACGGTATGGACCAGGTAGGCGCCTTGGCTTCCGGTCTGAAGCAGCAGGTCTCCCGGCTGGCCGAGGCACGGGCCCGTGAGCATCAGCAGGATGGCGGCCGTAACAAGATTTTTCATGATCATACTGGTTTGATTTGCAAAGATGTGGATTTTTTTCAGACCGGTTCTTCCGAACGCTCCTTGCGTATGCGCAGCGATTTGGGGTAATAGTTGTTGACCCGGCTCCCCAGGGAGTTGATCCAGCCGAGCGGATGGTCCCGGTAAGCGACCCGGTGAAGGCCCCGGGGCGGAAGGGGACCCGTCCATTCTTTTTTTTGCAGGTACCGGACGGCGTCCTCCCGGGAGAGGTTCCAGATCCCCAGGCCCTCGGGGACCAGCGGACTCAGGGCCAGGGCGTGATCCGGCACGAATTTATCATGCAGCAGGTTGCCGACCTGGATGCCCGGCTGAAGAACCCGCAGGGAGGCAAGCAGGACCGGCAGATCGGCCACCAAGTCCTGCGGGATGGCGAACAGGCCATCCGGTTGTTGAAAATAAGTCCATCCGGAAGGCTGGACCCAGGGGTCAAGCTGGGCGCGCTGGCCGGAGGAAATGGGCTTTACCTGGTTTCGTACCGGCGACCGAAAGGAATCCTTGCCCTCCGATTTTCGAAAGGCGGTGAGGAATAGTCCTTCTCCCCGGAGGCGGTGCGGCCAGAAGCGGTACCCGGTGGCCCCCGGCTCTGCGGAAAGGGCAATGCCCCACGAGGGATCCGTCAATAGGTCCACACTTTCTCCCGCAAACTGTCCCCTGATCCAGCGCAGGATGGCTTCGTCCTCCTGTTCTGAATAGGAACAGGTGGCATACACCAGCAGGCCTCCCTGCTTCAGGCAGGGCCAGGCATCCGCCAGGATCCGCTGCTGGCGTTGGGCACAGAGGGTAACCAGGGACTCGCTCCAGGCTTCCCGGGCATCCGGGTCCTTGCGGAACAGGCCGCTACCGCTGCAGGGCGCGTCGACCAGCATCAGGTCAAAGTATCCTTCCAGACCCGCAAAATCCCTGGGATCGTTACTGGTCACGACCACCTGCGGCCGGCCCCACCGCACCAGGTTCTCCCGCAGGATGGGTACGCGGGAGCGGATCACTTCATTACTGACCAGCAGGCTGCCGGTGGGTAACCGGGAGAGTATATGCGTCGATTTGCCGCCCGGGGCGGCACACAGGTCCAGCACGCGCAGGGGTTTATGCGGGTTGATCTCCTGGCGCAGGACCTGGTCGAGGAACATGCTGGAGGCTTCCTGTACATAATAGCACCCGGCATGAAACAGCGGATCAAAGGTAAAGGAGGGCCGTTGGGGCAGGTAATAACCCAGGGGGCACCAGGGAACCTGTTGCCGGGCGCCCAGTCCCGCAAACAGTTCACCGATCTCGCACTTGGCAGGATTTATCCGGATCGAGGTGACCGGCTCTCCCGGCTCATGGGCACGTACGAAGGCCTCCTCATCATACCCGGCCAGGGGCGTAAGGGATTCTAAGAGTTTTTCAGGCAGCAAGCGTTCCATGGACACACCCTCGTTGACCGGTTACCCGGGACCGTTATTTAAGCATCAGGTAGGCACGCTTCACCTGGCCGGCATAGGCCTGCAGCGTGGCCGTCACAATATCAATCTGTTCCTGCGCCTCTTTCCAGTTGCGCTGTTCAATGGCCTCCCGGATACCCGGGAGTGTCTTCACGCCATACCCCGTATAATACCCGGGGGCATAGATCTCGTGGCGGTACCAGCTGCGCCGGGGCAACCCGGGCGCGTAGAGAAGCGAACGTTCTGCCTTGTACAACAGCGTATTGAACTGATCGAGCCGGTCGGCCGGCAGGTTGATCGCCCTGGGATAGAGCCGGGTGAATTCAGCCGCACTCCGTTCCAGGTCCGCCAGGGCATTTTGCAGCCCGCTGAAATTCAGGTAGGGGACCGGCTCCTTGGGCGCGGGGGTCAGGGAGACGCGTGTAGGGTCCTTGGCCAGGTCATAGAGGCTGTCGCGGATCACCTGGTTGTTCATGGCGGTCTGTCTGCGCGTATCATCCAGCAGGGTATGCACTTCCGTGGCGTAGTCGTTGACTGTCCGGTAGAAGCTGCTGAAATCCATCGGCAGGACCTCCGCGTCGGCCAGCCGCAAAATGAGGCGACCGGTCGTCTTGGACAGGGTGATCCCGTACTGGAAGCCGGGGTCGATGAACCGGGTGAAGTAGTCATAGGAATCGTAGGTGGAATGATACTGGCCGCCCCGGCCTTCCCCGCCGTATCCGACGTCCAGGGAGGCAATGCCGAGGTGTTGCAGGAAGCCACTCCAGTCACTGCCGGCTCCCAGCGCTTCGAGCCGGAAATCCCGGTGTCCCCAATTTTTTTCGCGGCCGGCATAATCGGCGTCGGCCAGGACCTTGGCATAGTGCCGGTCCCGAACCGACACGCCGGTTTCAGGATCCTGGACGGAGGCAATCACCTGGTTGAAGAATGGTTCGAGGGTGTGGGAACCCCCGGCCCCGATGAATCCGCGGTCGTTGCCGTCCGTGTTCACATAAACGACCGCCTTCTGGCTGAGTTCAGCCTGGTGGTCCTCGGTCCACTCGGTGGAACCCAGCAGGGCCGGCTCCTCGCCATCCCATGCGCAGTACACAAGGGTTCGCAGGGGACGGAATCCCTTACGCACCAGTTCGCCGATGGCTTTGGCTTCCTCCAGTTCGCTCACCAGGCCGCTGACGGGATCCTCCGCGCCGTTGACCCAGCCGTCATGGTGGTTGCCACGGATCACCCACTGGTCGGGCCACCGGCTGCCCGGCATCCGGGCGATTACATTGTAAAGAGGTTTCAGATCCCAGTTGAAGGCCAGTTTCAGGTGGACCTTGTCCCGGCTGGGACCAACATGGTAGGTTATGGGCAGTGCGCCGCGCCAGGAGGCCGGCACCACCTGGCCACCCAGGGCCTGGAGCAGGGGGAGGGCGTCTTCATAGGAAATGGGCAGCACGGGGATCTTCATGATCGTGGTGGCCTCCCGCAGGGAAAGCCGCTTGGCATCATGGGTCGCACCTACGTCCGGGGTCAGCGGATCGCCCGGGTACACCGGCATGTCCATGACGGAGCCGCGCTGGGCCCCGAAGGCGGGGCGGAAGGGGCCAACCGGGTAGGTGTCTCCCTGCGCGTATCCGTCATCGGCAGGATCAGAATAGATGAGGCAGCCCACGGCGCCGTGCTCGGCGGCCACTTTAGGCTTGATGCCCCGCCAGGAGCCCCCGTACTTGGCGATCACGATTTTACCCTTCACGTCAATGCCCAGTCGGGCCAGTTCTTCGTAATCGGCCGGAACCCCCCGGTTCACGAATATGAGCTCCGCGGTGACGTCGCCGTCCGCAGAATAGGCGTTGTAGGGGGGGAGCTGTTCGGCCCGCTCGCCCGACGTACGATCCTCCCGGAGGGCCGGTTCCTCGAGTTTTGCCTTGTAGGGCTTGCTTCCCAGCAACGTGAGCTCCCGCACGCGGGGTGTCGGGAACAGGACTTCGTAGGAGGCGATTTCAGTCTGGTAACCCCACTGCCGGAACAACCCTGCCAGGTACTCCGCATTGGCCTTGCCGCCGGGGCTTCCAATCGGGTGCGGGTGTGCGGTCAGTACTTTCATCCAGCCGTCCAGGTCGGAGGCGCGCAGTTGCGCATCGAACTGTTTTTCCCAGTCCAGCTGCCGGGTGGCGGCGGTATCCGAAAAGCCGATAAGCTGCTGTGCCTGTCCGAAGCCGGAGGCCAGGGTGAACGCCAGGGTGATGAGCCATGCAGTTGCTTTCATGCCATTTATTTTTGATCAGGTTGACCGACGTTTCAGCGGCGGCGTCCGCAGGAGGGAGATGCCGCCTCAGAGATTCTTGATTTCCGCAGCCAGGTCCTGCAGTACTTTCTTGGCATCTCCGAACAGCATGGAGGTCCTGGGCTGGAAAAACAGATCATTTTCAATGCCGGCATAACCGGGTTTCATGCTTCGCTTATTCACAATTACCGACTTGGCGAGCTCGACATCCAGGATGGGCATCCCGTAAATGGGAGAGGATGGGTCGGTCTTGGCCGCGGGGTTTACCACGTCGTTGGCGCCCAGCACCAGCACGACGTCCGTCGTGGGGAAGGCTTCATTGGCCTGTTCCATCTCCAGCAGCTTGTCGTAGGAGACATCGGCCTCCGCCAGCAGCACGTTCATGTGACCCGGCATACGGCCTGCCACCGGGTGGATGGCATATTGTACTTCCACGCCCCGCGCTTCCAGCAGTTTTTCCAGTTCGTGGCAGGCGTGCTGTGCCTGGGCCACGGCCAGTCCGTAGCCGGGCACGATCATGACCTTGTTGGCATAGCCCAGCACCACGGCGGCATCACTGAGGGAAACCTCCTTATAGGCACCCTGTTCTTTCTTTCCCCCGGCTGCGGTGGCGCCCCCGAACGACCCGATCAGCACGTTCTTGAGCGACCGGTTCATCGCCCGGCACATCAGTACGGTAAGCAGGGTACCGGCTGCACCCACCAGGATCCCGCCGGTAAGCATGACCTTGTTATCGTACAGGAAGCCGCCGCAGGCAGCGGCTACCCCGGTAAAGGAGTTGAGCAGGGAAATGACCACCGGCATATCGGCACCGCCTATCGGCAGGACAAAGAAGACACCGTACAGGAGGGCCAAACCGAAAATCAGGGGCAGAAGGCTGGGGGCCATGACCGGGCTCCATCCCACCAGGTAGGCAGCCAGTGCAAAAACGACCAGGAGCAGCACAAGATTGACCAGATGCTGGCCGCGAAAGGCGAAATCGCGGATCCGCCCGTTGAGTTTTCCCCAGGCTATCACGCTTCCGGCAAAGGATACGCTCCCGATGATCAGGCCCAGGACAATAATGAGGACTTCCCCCGCCGGCAGCCGGGTCACCAGCGAAGTTCCCGGGGTCTGCCCCAGGCCGCTTTCCCGGACCAGGTGGTGAAACTCAACCAGGGAGATCAGCGCCGCACAGGCCCCGCCCATCCCGTTGAACAGGCTCACCATTTCCGGCATGGCGGTCATTTTCACCCGGCGGGCCGCCAGGGTGCCCACCAGGGCCCCCACCACGATGCCCCCGAATATCCACCCGTAATTATGCAGGTGGTGGCCCTGGTCATCCCGGTACAGGAAAATGGTACCTGCAATGGACAGGGTCATGCCGGCGGCGGCAATCAGGTTACCCCGGCGTGCGCTGGCGGGATTCGACAGCAACTTCAGCCCCAGGATAAAAGTCACCGAACCGATCAGGTAGCAGACAGTAAGTACATTGAATTCCATACGTGCTTGTTCAGGCATTAGCCGGTATCAACCCGCCCGATCCGGCCGATCCGGCCGCAGACCGTTGGGGTCTCCGCCATGGGATAATCTATTTTTTCTTCTTCTTGAACATCTCCAGCATCCGGTCGGTCACCACAAAGCCGCCCACCACGTTCAGGGTCCCCAGGATAACAGCCAGAAAGCCGAGCACCAGGGCGAGGTAATTATCAGACTCGGCCCTGCCCATCACGATGATGGCTCCGATGATGACCACCCCGTGGATGGCATTGGCGCCGCTCATCAGCGGGGTGTGCAGGACACTGGGCACCCTCCCGATCACCTCGATGCCAACGAATATCATCAGGATGACCAGGTAAATCATTTCCTGGTGTTGACTGATCCAGGTAAGTAGGCTTTGCATAGACGATTCCGTTTATGTTAGGCGGCCGTCGGCCGTCAGGATTTAAGGCGTTCGTGGACGATGCGGCCCCCATGGGCGATGCAGGATCCCTTGACCAGGTCGTCCTCCCAGTTCAGGACCAGTTTCCCTTCTTTGTCAGTCAGTAACTGAAGGAAATTGAGCATGTTCTTCCCGTAAAGTTTGCTAGCATCGGCAGGCAGGGTAGCCGCCAGGTTGCTGTTCCCTATCACGGTGACACCCTGGTGGACCAGGGTCTCGTTGTTCCGGGTAACGGGCGTATTGCCTCCTGTGGCGGCAGCCAGGTCGACGATGACTGATCCGGGCCGCATGGAATCCAGCATTTCCTGGGTGATCAGCAGGGGAGCCTTTCTGCCCGGAATCTGCGCGGTGGTGATAACAATATCCGCCTTGCGGATACTTTCCGCGATCCGCTGCTGTTGCTTTTGCTTGTATTCCTCGGTCTGTTCCACCGCGTATCCCCCGGCCCGGCTGGCATCGGCTGCGCCTTCCACTTCTATGAACTTGGCACCGAGGCTCATCACTTCTTCCTTCACGGCGGGCCTGGTATCGAAAACCTCCACCACGGCTCCCAGGCGTCGTGCCGTGGCGATAGCCTGCAGGCCGGCCACTCCGGCTCCCAGCACCAGCACCCTGGCCGGCGCGATCGTGCCGGCGGCCGTCATGAACATGGGAAAGTAGCGCGGGTAGCGGCAGGCTGCTTCCAGTACGGCCTTGTACCCGGCGATATTGGCCTGGGAACTCAGTACATCCATGGCCTGTGCGCGGGTGGTCCGGGGAAGCATGTCCAGGGAAAAAACGGTGAGGCCGCGCGCAGCGAGCGCCTGCATGGCTTCCGGGTTATACAAAGGCTGGTAAACGCCGATGAGCACCTGGGAACTGCCTTCACGGCAGGTGGCCGGATCGGGCGCATGAATACCCAGCAGGATTTCAGCGGACTGCAGGATCTCCGCGCGTTCCCGGATCTGGGCCCCGGCCTGCAGGTAATCCCCATCGTCGCAGAAGGCACGCTGTCCGGCTCCGGGCTCTACCCACAGGGTGTGGCCTTTCTTGGTGAGGGTAGCTGCTGCTTCTGCCAGCAGCGATACGCGGGTTTCATGGGCAGGTTCCTTAAGCAAACCAAGTATCATGCTCGGGGGAAGTTTAAATTACCTGATGGAATCGGGCGCCAAGGTAAAACATTTTCATGACTGTGCGGGACCTGGCCGGGCCGTACATGGCCATGGGTTCAGAACCGGATTCTGAAATGCAGTTTTTCCCGCAGTTCAGGCCGCATCAGCAGGATGCCCACAAAAAACAAGTCGATGCTCAGGGTGACTTCGCGCCGCTTCCTGCAGGCATCCCAGGCTCTTTCCATGTCAGCACTCCAGTGGATGTCGTCAAGCAGCAGGATGGTGGACGGACCGGAGCGGGCCAGGATCCTATCCACATAGTGCAGGGTAGGCTCGTATCGGTGATTGCCATCCAGGAAGGCCAGACCGATAGCGGGCAGTCCCGCCAGCACCCCGGGCAGTACCTCATCGAAATTGCCCCGTACCAGGCGTGTACGGGTCAGGCCGAGTTCCCGGAAGTGTGTCTCCGCCCGGGCCGCGATGGCGGGAGATCCCTCGATGGTCGTGACGGAGGCCCGGGGGCAGGCCAGCGACAAATATGCCGTACTGATGCCCAGCGAGGTGCCCAGTTCCAGGATCGTTTCCGGCTGGTAATAGCGAGCCATGCGAAAGAGCAGTTCTCCGTATTTCCTGGATTTGGCCGCGTGGCGGGCAATACCCGAGACGGGCCTGCGCGCGCTGCGGTGAATGGCAGAGCCGGCCCCGAAGTCCTCGACATCCAGGCGGCTAGGGTCCTGCAGCAGCCTGGCACGCAGCGCATCCACCCGGGCATATTCCGGGTAGGGCCGGCGGTCATTGAGCACTCGGGTGACAAAATCAAATACAAAGGGGGAATGGATACCGTGTCCTTTCCCGCTGGCGGCCGTGAACCAGTGGCGCAGGTAGTTGATGGCGAGGCGGGAGGTGGAATACATGGCTCGATCAGGAAGGTTGGACAGGTGGACTATCAGGCAGACCCTGCGGCCCGCGGGCGGACCAGAGCTGGAAGGAATAGGCGACCGCATGCCGGTCGTCGGCCGGGTAATCCCGGTGGCTTACCATCTTCCAGGTGCCTGGATCCAGGTCCGGGAAAAAGGTATCTCCCTGCGGGCTGGCATGTACCCGGGTCAGGTAAATACGCTGGGCCCGGGGGAGGGCTTGCCGGTACAACTCCCCGCCGCCGATAACGAAGGCTTCCCGGAATTCCATGGACCGGGCCCGTTCCAGGGCCTGGTCCAGGCTGGCCGTCACCGTTACGCCGGGGGGGTGCCAGTCCTGCTGGCGGGTGACCACGATATTTTTTCTTCCCCGCAGGGGCTTCCCCAGGGACTCAAAGGTCTTCCGGCCCATGATGACCACCATGCCCCAGGTTATGTTCTTGAAAAAGCGCATATCATTGGGCAAGGTCCAGGGAAGCTGCCTGTTCAGGCCGATGGCATTATTTTCGGCCGCTGCGACGACGAGGGATATAATCACTATAAGGTTTGTGTTGGGTCAGGCAAATGGGTTGTTCGCGCCGGCGCCGTCCCGGGGGCCTCTGCGCCGGTCAGTTACACGGCTACCGGGGCCTTGATCGCCGGATGGGACTGGTAATTTTCCAGCGTGAAGTCCTCATACCGGAATCCAAACAGGTCACGGACCGCCGGGTTCAGCTTCATCACCGGAAGGGAGTACGGGGTTCGGCTGAGCTGGAGATTCACCTGTTCGAGGTGATTGCGGTATATATGCAGATCCCCGAAGGTATGAATGAATTCTCCCGGCTCCAGATCGCAAACCTGGGCGATCATCAGGGTCAGCAGAGCATAGGATGCGATGTTGAAGGGTACGCCCAGAAAAGCGTCCGCACTCCGCTGGTAAAGCTGGCAGCTCAGTTTTCCTCCGGCGACGTAAAACTGGAACAGGGTATGGCAGGGCATGAGCGCCATCTGCGGCAGGTCCGAAACGTTCCAGGCACTTACGATAAGGCGGCGGCTGTCCGGATTCTGGCGGATCTGGGAAAGCAGGTCGGCTATCTGGTCGGTGACCTTGCCGTCGGCCCCCTGCCAGCTTCGCCATTGTTTACCGTAAACAGGGCCCAGTTCGCCCTGTTCGTCGGCCCATTCATCCCAGATGCTGACTCCATGGTCGTGAAGGTAACGGACATTGGTGTCCCCCCGCAGGAACCAAAGCAACTCATAGATGATACTTTTGAGATGCACTTTTTTGGTGGTGACCAGGGGAAAACCCTCCCGGAGGTCAAAACGCATCTGGTACCCGAAACAGCTGAGGGTACCGGTTCCGGTACGGTCATTTTTTTCAACGCCGTGGTTCAGGATATGGCGCAGGAGATCTTGGTATTGCTGCATGGCCGCAAGGTACGCAAATAGCGGGTGGGGAATGGGAAGGCCGTACGGGGATGTGGGGAATCTGTGAATTGGGGCAGCCGGGGGCCGGCCAGCGCCTCCCGGGTTACCTCTTGCATTTTGCAAAACTGATTCGTATTTTACAGGTCGATCGAGTATCCTTAAAAACGCAACTTATGAATCTCACCAGTTACAAGAAAGCCCTCCTGGAGGGTCTCCATGAATTTCTTCGTCCCCAGGGATTCCGGCGAAAGCAAAACATTTTTACGTTGTCTCGGGGGGACATGACCTATTACATCTGCCTGCAAAGCAGCATTCACTCCACTGACGACACCCTGATTGCCACGGTCAATATCGAAACGGCTTCCGCATCCCAGTACCGGCAGGAAGAACTCAGCATACCCGAGCCGTTGTACCGTTCTTCGGTTAAAAATATCGGGGAGTACGAGGGCCAGGCCAAACCGCACTGGTGGACCATCCGGGATGAATCTTCCCTGCAGGCCGCCCGCCAGATGATTACCGAAATGCTGAGGCGCCACGTTTTGAACGGTTTCACCCTGTCCGGCGGGCAGGGCGCCCAACGGGCCATGGCTTGGTAATGGCCGGTCCCGGTTGTCTGTCAATAACCCAGTGTGAGTTCCACACGGCGGTTCCTGGAACGGCCGGCGGCCGTCTTATTGTCCGCGATGGGATGCTCCGGACCGTGGCCGGTGGCCGTCAGCCGGCTGGCATCCACCCCCTGGCTGACCAGATAGTCCAGAACCGCCCGGGCGCGCTGCTGGCTGAGCATCAGGTTACGCCGCATCTCTCCGGTATTGTCCGTGTAACCGTCGATGGACAGCCGGGTCCCAGGCTGCTCGTTGAGCAGGCGAGCCACTTCCCGCAGACCCGGCAGTGACTTGTCCAGCATCCGGGTACTTCCGCTGGCAAAATAAATATGTCTGGCTGCCAGATCCACCTGTTTCTTTACTTCCGCCGTGATGACCGGGCAGCCCTGGTTTTCCGGAACACCCGCCACGGCCGGACACTTGTCCAGTTCGTCATTGATGCCGTCCTGGTCCCTGTCCGGTATGGGGCAACCCTGGTAACGGTCCACGCCGGCAACTGTCGGGCATTTATCCAGTTCGTCGTTAATGCCGTCATGATCGCTGTCGGGGATCGGGCAGCCGGCGTATTTGGCCAGGCCGGCCACCGTGGGACACCGGTCGTCCTTATCGGCCACCCCGTCGCCATCCTGGTCTGGACAGCCCTGCAGGCTGGCCTTTCCGGGAATATCCGGGCATTCATCCAACTGGTCCGGAACACCATCGTTATCGCGGTCATGGGTCTGGGTAACCGGGATGGCAGGAGGGGTACCGGTTTTTTGCCTGCGGCGCAGGATGGTCTGGGAGATACTCAGGGAATAAAAAAGATTATTGGGGAGCCGGTTCGTACTGAAGCTTATCCGGTCGTTTGCCTGCAGGTGGACGTAGGCCTCGTCGGCAATATTCACCTGGATGCCCACGCCAACCGGCATATAGCCGGCCAGCCGGAAGTCCTTCCAGTAATTACCCAGACCCAGCCCGGCGGATAAAAAGGGGTTGATCAGTTTTCGATCCGGCCAGGCCCGGGCATGGACCGAGGCTTCCAGTTCACTGAAATAATCGGAGAGGTTCACGGGGTCGCTGGTCAGGCTGGCCAGCGAATTGCTTCCGAAAAGGGCATTGTACCGGGCGGATACATCCAGCTTTCCCGTAAGCGTGCGCCAGTAGGTAACCGAAAATCCGGGATCCAGGCGGGCACGCTGGTTCCAGTGGCCGTTGCCCAGGACGGCGCCCAGGGAGGTCTGGTGGATTTCAGTGGGAGTCTGGAAATCGGAGAAATTAAAACTAAAACCGATCGCCGACTTTTTCTGTGCCTCGCCTGCCAGGGTAAGGGCAAGGAGTGGCAGCAGCCATGGTAAGCGTCTCATGTGTATGGTTTTTTCCGGAAAACAAATTTCACAGGGACTGTGTCGTGGTTTGGCCGGCACAAAACTGCCAACTTTACTAAGGTAAAATAATATTTGGGTTTCCCTGGCCGGCTAGGGGAGGGTTGGGGTTCCGGCGGCAGACCGGGGCGAGTTTGTCACCGGGATACAAACCGATCGCTGACCTTTTTTTCCTTGGAACCGGGTTCATACCGGTAAAAGCCCTCTCCGGTTTTTATTCCGAGCCTGCCGGCTGCCACCATGTTGACCAGCAGGGGGCAGGGAGCATACTTGGCCTGGCCGAATCCTTCATAAAGCACGCGCAAAATGGACAGGCAGACGTCCAGCCCGATGAAGTCGGCCAGCTGCAGGGGGCCCATCGGGTGTGCCATTCCCAGTTTCATGATGGTGTCGATTTCTTCCACGCCCGCCACCCCTTCCTGCAGGGTAAGAATGGCTTCATTGATCATGGGCATGAGGATCCGGTTGGCGACAAATCCGGGATAATCATTTGCCAGGCAGGGGGTCTTGCCAAGCTGCAGGCAAAGGTCGCATACGGTTCGGCTGACGGCTGAACTGGTGGCGTACCCGTTGATCACTTCCACCAGTTTCATGACCGGCACCGGGTTCATAAAGTGCATGCCGATCACCCGGTCCGGGCGCCGGGTGGCAGCCGCAAGGCGGGTGATGGAAATTGAAGAGGTATTGCTTGCCAGGATGCAGTCGGCCGGGGCCGCTTCATCCAGCTGGCGGAAAAGTTCCTTTTTAAGGTCCTCTTTTTCCGTGGCAGCTTCCACTACCAGGCTGGCCGCCGAAACGCCTTCGTGCAGGCTGGTGAGCGGGGTGATCCGCGCCAGGGTTTCCTGCGACAGGGCCGAGGTAATGGTGCCTTTGGCCACCTGCCGTTCCAGGTTGGTCCGGATGGTAGCCAGGGCCCGGTCCAGCTGCTGTGGGGAAACGTCCACCAGGTTGACGGCAAAGCCGTGCTGCGCAAATACATGGGCAATGCCATTGCCCATGGTGCCTGATCCAATAACCGCAATCTGTTTCATGGTAAGGTGGAAAGCCTGGCAGGGACGTATTGCCCTGTGGCTCCAGGCGACAAATATAGGGACAAGCCGCGACAGCGTGTCAGGGAGTGACCAGGCTAGTTTTTGCGTTTGAAATCGCCCCGCTTCCAGGCCTCGATGAATTCAGCCCAGGCAGCCGGATTGAAGATATTCATGGGAGGGGCCTGACCGGCGTAAGAAGCCTTGGTGGCTATGTTGCGGAACTGCAGGCTGGTGGCTTCCCCGCCATCACCGGGCGTCGTAGCCAGCAGGACGCGGCGCTTGGCCGCCTCGGTATTACGTCGCGCGATTTCGATATCGTCATCAGGCACCTTCGTGTTGACGAAGTCCCGGGCAAACTGGGCGGGAGTCGGCCTGGGTTTAATAATCGTCATGGGCAGGTAAATGGTGTCCGCCACCATCAGCTGGACCACGCTGTACTGGTTTCCTTCCAGGTTGCGGGGGATGCTGATGGTTTTGGGCTTGTAACTGACGTGCGTGAATTCCACCTGGTCGCCTTTCAGGACGACGATGGAAAATACGCCCTGGTTATTGGTGATGGTACCGCGGTTTTGTCCCTTGACGGTAATGCTTACGGCGGGTATGCCCACCAGGCTGTCTGCAGTCATCACAATACCATACAGTTGCACCACGGAATCCCGTACCGTTTCGAATTGGGCCTTGCCGGCACGGGGAATCAGGAAGATAAGCAGCAGGATGGCAGGTACAATTCGTTTCATGTGATTCAAATGTAAAAACAAGTTGTCGAATTCGGGCAACAAATTACCCGGCCGGTTGGTTAACTTTGCGGGCGAAATCGACTTTTAACAAAAGCTTGAATTATGCAAACCCAAGATATATTACAAGCCCTTGGCACTGTGCAGGAACCAGACCTGGGCCGAGACATTGTGACGCTGAATATGGTGCAGGACCTTCAGGTGGACGGGAACTACGTATCTTTTACCGTGGTGCTCACCACGCCCGCCTGCCCGCTGAAGGACCGGATCAAGAACGATTGCGTCCGCGCAGTGAAGGAATTGGTTAACCCGGATGCGGTGGTCAAGGTAAATTTTTCGGCACAGACAACTACCCGGCGCAGTGATGCCGGGGCCGTATTACCCAACGTGAAGAATATTCTGGCCGTAGTAAGCGGCAAGGGCGGGGTGGGGAAAAGCACGGTGGCGGCCAACCTGGCCCTGGCGCTTGCCCAGGGAGGAGCCCGGGTTGGCCTGATGGATGCAGACATTTACGGACCCAGCGTGCCGATTATGTTTGGTGTGCGCGGGGAACGGCCGATGATGAAGGACGTGCAGGGCAAGGGGATGATCGTGCCGCTGGAACGGTACGGGATCCGGCTGATGAGTATCGGTTTGCTGGTGGACGAAAAAAACGCCGTGGTGTGGCGCGGGCCGATGGCCAGTTCGGCCATACGCCAATTTGTTACGGATGTTTATTGGGGTGAACTGGATTACCTCGTGGTGGACATGCCCCCGGGCACGGGGGACATCCACCTGACCCTGCTCCAGACCGTGCCGGTGACCGGCGCGGTCATCGTGACCACGCCCCAGGATGTGGCCCTGGCTGATGCCAAGAAAGGCATTGCCATGTTCGGCCAGGCCCAGATCAATGTACCGGTGATCGGCCTGGTGGAAAACATGAGTTACTTCGTTGCGGCGGAATTGCCGGAGAACCGCTATTATATTTTCGGACGGGAGGGTGGCAGGCGCCTGGCGGAAGAATATGAGATACCCTTCCTCGGCCAGGTTCCCCTGGTGCAATCCATTCGCGAAGGCGGGGACCAGGGCGTACCCGTCATGGTGAGTGATGATGAAATCACCAAATCCGCCTTCGTGAATTTTGCGGCCCAGGTGGTCCGCAGCATTGCCATGCGCAATGCTGACATGAAGGCTTCGGCCGTAGCCGAAGCGATCGCCTGACTGCCTGGTCCGGATGCGGGCCGGACCGGATTCCGGCCGGAACCTGTACCTTCGGACCATGTATAATCTTCCCTATTTCAAAGACGGGGAACCGGACCTGCAGGCATTCATGGAGGCCCATCCTTTCGCGTTCCTCATCGGATGTGCGGGGCAGCGGGCGGTTGCCACGCAGGTGCCTTTGCTGGTTGAAAAGCGGGGTGACCAGATCGTCCTGGAGGGACACCTGATGCGCAGGCAGGATCATCACCTGGCCTTCGCGCAAAATCCCGAAGTACTCGTGGTGTTTACCGGCCCGCATACCTATGTGAGTGCCACCTGGTATGATGATCCGCATCAGGCCTCAACCTGGAATTACATGAGCGTACACGCCCGGGGCACCATCACGTTTCTGCAGGAGGAGGAGCTGCGTGAACTGCTCCAGAAGCAATCCCTGCATTTTGAAGGCGGGCGCACGGACTCTTCCACCGTGTACCGGAACCTGCCCGGAGAATATACTGACCGGCTGATCGGTGCGATCACCGGTTTTTCCATCGCGGTCCGTGAAATCGATCATGTGTTCAAACTCAGCCAGAACCGCAATGCTCCCAGTTATCATTCCGTGATGGGCCACCTGGGCGCCCAGCCGGGACCCGGCCGGGAGATCGCGGACCAGATGGCACGCCGGGCCGCCCACCTGTATCCTGGCTGGCAGCCACCTGCCACGGGAGCCGCGTCCCAGGATGGCCAGCAGCCCTGAAAGCGGTCGAGCCGGCAGCCAGGCGGCCGGAACCATCCGCAGCCCGGCAGGAAATCATCCCGGCAACTGAAGTAGTTTTGTCCGAACCTGGCAGGGGCCGGGCTCCGGACCGGGTCATTTAAATCCACTAGCATGAATCTATCCTTACAAGGTAAAGTCGCCGTGGTTTGCGGGAGTTCCCAGGGGATCGGGTTGGCAACGGCACGGGAGCTGGCTGATCTGGGAGCAACCTGCGTCCTGCTTGCGCGCGATGAAGAGGCCCTGCGCCTGGCAGCCAGTTCGTTACCGAATGCCGCGGGACAACAGCATGCCTATTTCGTGGCCGATTTTGCTTCCATCCAGCAGGTCAGCCGGGTGATCGATGAGATTGTCAGCACCACGCCCGTCCAGATTCTCGTCAACAATACCGGGGGGCCGGCGGCCGGTCCTGTTACGGAAGCTACCGCGGAGGCCTTTACAGCCGCCTTCAGCCAGCACCTGCTGATTAACCATACGCTGGTGCAGGCCGTACTGCCTTCCATGAAGCGGTCGGGTTACGGCCGGATCATTAATATTATTTCCACGTCGGTCCGCATACCCATTCATAACCTGGGGGTTTCCAATACGGTCCGGGCCGCGGTAGCTTCCTGGGCCAAGACGCTGGCCAATGAGGTGGGCGGATTCCATATCACCGTCAATAATATCCTGCCGGGTTATACCCGCACCCGGCGTCTGGACAGCCTCCTGGAGGTGAACGCCGCGCGAACCGGCCTTTCCCGGGCCGAACTGATTGAAGCGATGGAGCGGTCCATCCCGCTTCACCGCTTCGGGGAGCCCGCAGAAATTGGCGCCGTGGCGGCCTTCCTGGCCTCACCGGCCGCTTCCTACGTCAATGGGGTAAGCCTGCCGGTGGACGGAGGAAGCACCGGAACGATCTAGCCTTTTAACCTGGTATATGCAATTTGAACCCACCCGAGCCTTTGCTGCCGCGCTGGATCAGGAAGATCCCCTGCGTGACTTCCGGAACCAGTTTATCCTACCTTCCCGGGGAGGGCAGGAACTGGTTTATTTCCTGGGGAATTCCCTGGGTCTGCAGCCCCGCCTGACCCGCGCTTACCTGGACGAGATCCTGGACCAGTGGGCCAGCCACGGGGTGGAAGCCTTTTTTACCGGGTCCCGGCCCTGGATCGCCTACCACGACGCCCTGCTTCCCCCTCTGGCGCGGATCGTGGGCTGCCGCCCGGACGAACTGGTGGTGATGAACCAGCTCTCGGTAAACCTCCACCTGATGCTGGCCAGTTTTTATCAGCCGGCCGGAAAGCGTACGCGGATTCTGTGCGAGGCCAAGGCCTTTCCCAGTGATCAGTATGTGCTGGAAACGCATGTACGCCATCATGGGCTGGATCCTGCCACCACAATCCTTGAACTGGCCCCGGCCCCGGGGGAGTCTACGCTTTCTACCGCAGCCATTCAGGCCGCTATCGACCGCCACCGGGAGGAACTGGCCCTGGTCCTGCTGGGGGGCGTGAACTATTATACCGGCCAGGTCTTTGACCTGGCGGCCATCACCGAGGCGGCCCACCGGGCAGGCGCCCTGGCGGGTTTTGATCTGGCCCACGCAGCGGGGAATGTGCCGCTTCGGCTCCACGACTGGGACGTTGATTTTGCCTGCTGGTGCCACTATAAATATCTGAATGCCGGGCCGGGCGCCATCGGCGGGGTCTTCATCCATGCGCGGCACCATGGTCCGCAAACACCACGCCTGGCAGGCTGGTGGGGGTATCAGCGTGCCACCCGGTTCCGGATGGAAAAGGGATTTGTTCCCGACCCGGGCGCGGCCGGCTGGCAGCTCAGTACCCCTTCGCCGCTTCTCTATGCCTCCCTGCGGGCTTCGCTGGATCTGTTTGACCAGGCCGGCTGGGCACGCATCCTGGACAAAGCGTCCCGGTTGAATGATTATCTCTGGTACCGGCTGGATCTGCTGAACGACACCCTGCGCCAACAGGGGGTCCGGTTACTTACACCGCGCGAACCGCAAGCCAGGGGATGCCAGGTCTCCCTGCTGCTGCCCGGGGAAGGACGCGGTGTTTATGATGCGCTGACGGAGCGCGGATTTTTCGTGGACTGGCGGGAACCGAACGTGGTCCGGCTGGCGCCGGTAGCACTTTATAACCAATTCGGGGAAGTCTGGGCCTTTACCGAAGCCCTGCAGGACATCTTATCCTCGGTCTAGCCGGATCCCGGCGGGCCGGCTGCTTTGGCCTATCTTTGCCGCCATGACAAGGCAGCAACTCGTAGAACTCATCCGCCGAAAGGCATCCTATCTGTGCGTCGGGTTGGATACGGATCCTGCGAAAATCCCCGTCCATCTCCGGGACCAGGACGACCCGGTATTTGCGTTCAACCGCGCCGTCATCGATGCTACCCGCGAGGCCTGTGTGGCTTATAAACTGAATACCGCTTTTTATGAGGCCCGGGGGGTAGCCGGCTGGCAGTCCCTGGAAAAGACCGTACGCTATATCGGTACGGACCATTTTACCATCGCCGATGCCAAGCGGGGCGATATCGGCAATACCTCCGATCAGTATGCGCGCGCTTTTTTTGAAACCCTTCCCTTTGATGCCGTCACGGTATCTCCCTACATGGGGGAGGACAGCGTGCGGCCCTTTCTGCAGTATCCGGGCAAGTGGGCCATCGTACTGGGGCTTACGTCCAACCTCGGTGCCCGGGATTTTGAGTTGCAGCAGGCAGGCAGCGAACGGCTCTATGAAAAGGTTTTGCGCACGGTGGCGTCCTGGGGCAACCCGGATAACCTGATGTTTGTGGTGGGGGCCACCCAGGCTGACGAGTTTGTCAATATACGCCGCCTGACCCCGGAACATTTTTACCTGGTGCCGGGCGTGGGGGCGCAGGGTGGAAGTCTCCGTGAAATTTCCCGGAAGGCCCTGCGCGGGGACGGCGGCCTGCTGGTCAATATGAGCCGCAGCATCCTGTACGCTTCCCCGGGTACCGATTTTGCGCAAGCCGCCGGCCGCGAAGCCCGGGCCGCCCAGCAGGAGATGGCCGCCTACCTGGCCGAGGTGTAGACCTGCCTCGCGCATCAGTGCGTTTTCAGCCGCCGGCCCAGCAGTCCGCCTGCATAAACCGCCAGGGCCATGAGCAGCGGGTTGCCCCAGGTAAATACCCTGCGGTCCCAAAATTCATTATAATAGTAACCGACGATGTCCTGCCGGTAGGATAGCAGGAAAGCGCCCGCCAGTAACAGGCCGGCCAGTGCGCTGAGCGTCCTTTCCCGGTTTATGGAAATCATTGCACACGCGATGCCGCCCACCAGACCCCCCGTAAGCAGGTAGGCCCATACCAGCAGCAGGAGACAGACAGCCTGCCAGATGCCGCGGGGCTCAAACTGCCCGAAATCCTCGGCCGGAAATAGCCGCCCCGTGGCATAGATAAAGAGCGGAAAGAATGCCATGAGCGTGAAAAAGCAAACCGCCGGGCCCAAAACGATGGCAAGCAGGTTCAACAGCAGCTGGCGGGGCGGAATCCGGTTCATGGTGGCGGAGGTATCTGCTAATGTAGGGGTTGGCCGGGTTTGCCCGGTACAAAACTTCCTGTGGGCATGGTCCACCAGGGATGTATTTCAAAGGTGAGGCGTCCGGCGGCAATGGCCGGGTCCGTTCTCAGCAACTGTTCCACTTCCTGTCGGCTGGGACAATCGAAGATGAACAGGCCTTTCCAGTTTCCGTCATCCCCGAAGGGGCCGGCGACCTTCAGTTTCCCTTCCTGGTAGAGGCGGGTGATGTTGGCCAGGTGTCCCTGCTGAATGCTGGCAGCGGTGGCCGAATCCTGATTGCGGTTGGGCCCGGCCGTCAGCATGACAAACCAGTACTGGCGGATCCGGGCTTCCGGTTTTTCGCCTCCGCCCGGCGGCTGGGTCCGGCCGGCCAGGGTGATCGCCAGGATGCCGGCAATCAGGAAGATGGATCGAGACGCTTGCGTATACATGTTGCAGCGGTTTGGGTAAAGTTCGGCGGAATTTTGGTATCAGCCCAGCCGAGATTAGCCGGCGGGCGGCCGGTCAGGCCCAGCCGGCGGAGCGTTCAGTGCGGCTGGAAGCGGGAGACGGGGCCGGTTCAACCAAATCCCCCGGAATAACCCATATCCGTTACCTTTGAACCAAATACAAACCAAGTTATATGGCAGCTCGTACCGACCTGTTCAGCAGCCCGGATTATTACCAGCTGGATGAATTATTGAGCGAGGAACACCGGATGATCCGGGACACCGTCAGGGCCTACGTAAAAAAGGAAATTTCTCCCATCATTGAAGAATACGCCCAGCAGGCAACCTTTCCCAGGCACATCGTAAGCCAGTTGGGGGAACTGGGTTGTTTCGGGCCCACGATTCCGGCCGAGTACGGAGGAGGGGGGCTGGATTACCTGGCTTACGGGCTGATGATGCAGGAACTGGAACGGGGTGACAGCGGCGTGCGCTCCACGGCCTCGGTGCAGGGTTCCCTGGTGATGTTCCCGATTTACGAGTATGGCAGCGAGCAGCAGCGCCAGAAATACCTGCCCCGGCTGGCCAGCGGCGAATGGCTGGGTTGTTTCGGGCTTACCGAGCCGAATCACGGGAGTGATCCTTCCAGCATGCTGACCCAATTCCGGGAAGAGGACGGGTACCTGGTGCTGAATGGAGCCAAGATGTGGATCAGCAATGCCCCCTTTGCGCAAGTGGCCGTGGTATGGGCCAAGGATGAGCACGGGGAAATCCGGGGCCTGATCGTGGAACGGGGCATGGAAGGGTTTACCACACCGACCACCCACGGGAAATGGAGCCTGCGGGCCTCGGCTACCGGTGAATTGGTGTTTGATCATGTCCGGGTGCCCAAAGAAAACCTGCTGCCGGGCGTTAAAGGATTGAAAGGGCCCCTCAGCTGCCTGACCAAAGCCCGTTTCGGGATCGCCTGGGGAGCGGTAGGAGCGGCCATGGACTGTTATGACACGGCGCTCCGGTATGCCCGGGAGCGCATCCAGTTCGGTAAGCCCATCGCCTCTTTCCAGCTGCAGCAGAAAAAACTGGCGGAAATGATCACGGAAATCACCAAGGCCCAGTTGCTGAACTGGCGGCTGGGCGTCCTGATGAATGCAGGGAAAGCCAGCCCCCAGCAGGTCAGCATGGCCAAGCGCAATGCCTGCGAGATGGCCACGCAGGTTGCCCGGGACGCGCGGCAGATCCTGGGAGGCATGGGCATTACGGGGGAATATCCGGTGATGCGGCATATGATGAACCTGGAAAGCGTAATTACCTATGAGGGGACCCACGACATTCACCTGCTGATTACCGGTATGGATATAACCGGCATCAACGCCTTCAAATAACGGATCGCCGTGCCTGCGGCGGCCGGGAGGATATACCATGAAGATCTACCTGATCGGATTTATGGGCTCGGGAAAGAGTTATTGGGGGCGCCAGCTGAGCGATAAGCTGGGTATTCCCTTTTTTGACCTGGACGAACAGATCACCCGGCGCAAGAACCGTTCGATCAACCAGCTCTTTGCCGAGGAGGGCGAGGAGTATTTCCGCGAACTGGAGCGGGATCTGCTGCACGAACTCACCGAGCAGGAGGAGAGCTTTGTGATGGCCTGCGGCGGGGGAACCCCCTGCTATTTCAATAACATCGAATACATGAATGCATCGGGCACTACGGTCTGGATCAACACCTCCATTGACACCCTGTTCCGTCGCCTGCTGGCTGAAAAGGAGAACCGGCCCCTGATCCGGGACCTCCGGGAGGACCAGCTGAAGGCCTATATCGTGAAAAAATTTTCCGACCGCAAGATCTATTACGAGCAGGCCGGGCTGATGGTGGATGAGGAACCCATTGAACTGGACCGGCTCATCAATTATATTTTTTATGCGTAAACCCTTTTTGTCATGGGGAGCCCTGTTGGGCGGGCTGGCGGTGGCGCTGGGCGCCTTTGGCGCCCACGGCCTGAAACAGGTCGCCGGGCCGGGCACGGTGGCTGTCTTCCAGACCGGTGTGCAATACCAGATGTATCATGCGCTGGCCCTGCTGGTCACCGGCCTGCTGCTGGAGCGCTCCCCGCACAGGCGGCTTGTGGCGGCCGGGTACTGTTTTTTGGCCGGGATAGGGTTGTTTTCCGGCTCGCTCTACCTGTTGACCTACCTGGAGGTGGCCGGTCGTTCCGGCCTGGGCGTGGCAGGAGTCATCACGCCGGTTGGGGGGCTGTTTTTCCTGGCCGGCTGGTTGCTGTTGCTGCTGGGGCTTACCCGGCTCAATTAACCGAGCGGTAATTCCAGGATGGTCAGGGTTCCGTTTTCCCGGCGTATTTCGGCTTTTCCCCCGATATTTTCCATTCGGCGCCGGATATTCTGCAGCCCGTTTCCGAACTGGCGCAGGTTGTCCAGGTCGATGCCGATGCCGTTGTCGGCTATCCGGATGATCAGGCGATCGCCGGCCGTAATATCCAGGACTATTTCGGTCGCCTGGGAATGCTTGAGGGCATTGTTGAGTGTTTCCTTGATGCAAAGAAAGATATTGCGCCGCTTGTCGCCGCTGAGTACCCGGGGCTCGATACGTGGCGGGGTATGTATGATACAGCGTATGTCCGTTCCTTCCAGGTATTCCAGGGCATATTCCCGGATATAGGCGATCAGGTTATCTACGGAGTCGTTGCCGCTGTTCATGCTCCAGATAATCGCATTCATCTTGTTCAGCACGTCATTGGCGGACTGGGAGATCTTCTCGATTTCCCGGGGGGTCTGTTCCTTCATTTTGTTCTTGGCAATCTCACTCATCAACCGGATGGCCGTCATGCCGGAACCCAGTTCATCATGCATATCGGCCGAGATCCGGTCCCGTTCCTCCTGCTGGGCCTTGAATACGGCCAGTTCCTTTTCATATTCCTTCACCTGGTTTTCCGCCTTGAGTCGCTCCCGCTCCTTGATCTGTTCGATGAGCTGTTGCCGGTTCTTATAGGTGAGGCCCATCAGGAAGAAAATCAGCTCCAGCAGCAGCGAGAGTTCATAATAAAAGAGGGCGGAGTTCAGGATCCCGGGCAGGGACTGGAACCGGACACCCGTGAGAATAAAGAAAAGGGATATCAGGGAAAACACGAGCTGGGCCAGGTTTCCCCAGACCAGGTAACGCAGCAGCCTGTCGTCCCAGTGACGGAACCCGTAAAAAACGAATACCGGGATCATGACCAGCAGCAGAAAGAACTTGGTCAGGTTCTCCACGTCATTTTCCAGGGTGAAGTTATTGGTCAGGAAATGGAAATAGGTGTTCAGGATGAGCGCCAGGAGCAGCACACTGATTCCCGTGTTGTACAGCCGGTAAAGGAACGGGTGGCTTACCCGCGCCACCAGGAATTTGCGCATGAAAATCAGATAAAAGATGATCGCGACTCCCTGCAGGATGAAGTCCAGGTAGGATTCCAGGAAATAACTGAAAGTTAGGGCCCGGTAATTGTAAAAAGATTTGCTGAACAGCATGAGGGACAGCAGCAGTGCATAGACGAAATAATAAAGGAATTCCCGGTTCCCGGCGGAAAGGAACGTGGCCAGGGAAAACAGGGCCATCATTAAGAGCAGCCCGCAGATCAGGTAGGTCATCAGGTCCAGGTCACGGGAGGAATTGTGCACCTGCGTCACAAAGGCTGTAAGAAAGGAGGCATTGATCAGCCGGGGCCGGATCGTATTGTTGTACGTCTTTTCCATCCGCAGCCGGACCACGACCACCGCGGAATCATGCGGGAGCACCGACAGAAAGCGGTACCCGATGCTATCTTCGATCGGGGGCAGGGCAGCGGCCATAGGGGACAGGGTCCCGCCGATCTCCCGGTAGAGGTCGATGGCATTATAATAGAATCCCGGAAAAAAATAGATGCCACGGGCACGTTCGCCGGAATTGGTGACCCGGAACCGGAGTACGGCCTGCCGGGTTACTTCCCGGCTCCCCAGGGTTCCGGGCCAGCGGGAGGCGGGTAAAAAGGCAAGGTGGGCATAGGCTTCCGGCAGGGAGCTGTCAACCGGCAGAAAAGCCAGCTCGGATTCCTGGGTGATGGAGTCAGCCAGGAACTCCCGGTTTACATCGATGAAGGGGGTGGAAGGGGGTGCCTGAGCCAGGCAGGGGGTTGCCAGCCCCTGCAGGATAATGACCAGGATGAGCAGCAGCCTTCCCGGTGCGGGCCATGCAGTCCCTGTAGGCCGGATGAAGGAATAGGCGGTACCCATCGCGTGCTGTTTTGGTCAGTAAGTTCAAATGTAACAGGAATGGCCTGATTTTCTTAATATCTTTTCCTTCCGGCAGCGGGCGCGCAGGCGCCTGCCCGCAAGGGGAGCCGCTGCCCTGGTTTCACAGGTTTCTAAACTGTCCTATCTTTGCCTGCATGGCTAAAAAGCTGAAAAAGACCAAGCCGGAAAAACCGAACCCGCGTGTCCTAAAGGAGGAGAAGGAGGAGAAAATTGACCTGCGACAGCTTGCCCGCGATGAACGGACCTGGAAAATTGTGGGGGCAGCCCTGATCCTGATTTCCCTGTTCCTTTTCATCTCGTTTATATCCTACCTGTTTACCTGGAAGGAAGACCAGAGTTATGTGATGCAGGGTGGAGCCTCCGTCCTGTTTGATACCCATGTGCAGGTCAGGAACCTGCTGGGCAGGCTGGGTGCCTTCGTCAGCCATTTCTTCATCTACCGGGGATTCGGGATCGCCTCCCTGCTTTTCTGCAGTTTCTTTTTTGTAGTCGGAGTAAACCTTCTTTTCAGGCGCAGGGTATTTTCGATACGCCGCAACCTGAAATACGTAACGGTAGGCCTGCTGGTTCTTTCTGTTTCCCTGGCATTCGTCCTTTCCCGGAGTTCGTTTCCCTTCGGGGGAGGTGTGGGGGCCATGATCATGGACTGGATGACCGACCTGCTCGGCAATGTCGGTACGGCCGCGGTATTGTTGCTGGTGGGATTTGGATATATAATCTGGCAGTTCAATCCGTCCTTCCACCTTCCCGAGGGCGGTCTATTGAAAAAGGCCACCGGAGCACCGGCTGCGGAACCTGCCCTGCCCGAAGAGGAGCCGGTGGCCCCCCCGGCTGCCGCGGATGGCCGTAATACCCTGCAGGGAACGCCGGTCCCGGAACTGGCCCGAGGCATGGCCAGGGAAGAACCCCGGATTGAATTCCAGGTCATAGAAAGGGACGAACCCGCGGCGCCGCCTGAGGTAGCTGACGATGCGCCGGTTTTTGACCAGCCGGTCGTGGAAAGGGAAATTGTGGAAGACCTTCTCCACGCACACGACGACCTGCAGCCCGACAAACCCGCCCCGGTAAGTGAAATCCCACGCACCCGGGAAAAGCCAGCCCGGCCGGTTGCGGACGGTGAACTGGAACTGGAAATCAAGTCCGCACCGGATCCGTCGGAGCCCCAGACGCCGGAAAAGGAAAAGACCTACGAAGACCTGCCTCCCTACGAGCCGACCCTGGATCTGCGGGATTATAAATATCCGCCCCTGGATCTGCTGGAAACACTCGGCAGCGAGAAAATTGTACAGGACGCCCAGGAACTGGAAAATAACAAGAACCAGATCATCAACACGCTCAAGAACTATGACATCGCCATCCAGAAGATCAGCGCCACGGTGGGCCCCACGGTGACCCTCTATGAAATCGTTCCGGCTGCCGGCGTGCGTATCTCCCGGATCAAGAACCTGGAGGACGATATCGCCCTGAGCCTGGCGGCCCTGGGTATCCGCATCATCGCACCTATCCCCGGCAAAGGCACGATCGGTATTGAAGTCCCCAACGTAAAAAAGTCGGTGGTGGGCATGAAAGCCCTGCTCGCTTCCGAAAAGTTTCAGCACAATCATTACAGCCTTCCCATCGCCATCGGGAAGAAGATCGACAATGAAAACTATATTGTCGACCTGGCCTCCATGCCCCACCTGCTCATGGCCGGGGCTACCGGCCAGGGTAAGTCCGTCGGCCTGAATGCCATCCTGGTCTCCCTGCTTTACAAAAAGCATCCGTCCCAGCTCAAATTTGTCCTGATCGATCCCAAAAAGGTGGAACTAAGCCTGTACCGCCTGATCGAGCACCATTTCCTGGCCAAGCTGCCCGGGGAGGAGGAAGCCATCATCACCGATACCAAAAAGGTGGTCCATACGCTCAATGCCCTGTGTATTGAAATGGATAACCGATACGACCTGCTCAAGGAAGCAGGAGCCCGTAATATCCGGGAGTACAATGAAAAGTTTGTCAAGCGCCGGCTCAGCCCGCTCAAGGGCCATCAGTTCCTTCCCTTCATCGTGCTGGTTATCGATGAGTTTGCCGATCTGATCATGACAGCGGGCAAGGAAATCGAGATGCCGATTGCCCGGCTGGCCCAGCTGGCCCGGGCCGTGGGCATCCATCTGATCATTGCCACCCAGCGTCCCTCGGTCAATATTATCACCGGAACCATCAAGGCCAATTTTCCCAGCCGCATCGCCTTCAAGGTCTCCTCCAAGATCGACTCCCGGACCATCCTGGATACCGGCGGGGCGGAACAACTGATCGGCAAAGGTGATATGCTGATCTCTCACCACGGGGAAATCACCCGCCTGCAGTGTGCCTTCGTGGACACTCCTGAGGTGGAAAGCGTGGTGGAGTTTGTTGGCAACCAGCGGGGGTACCCCCAGGCTTTCCTGCTGCCCGAATACGTGGATGAAAAGGACCTGGAAGGCAAGGATTTTGACCTGGCTGACCGGGATCCCCTTTTCGAAGATGCTGCCAGGCTGGTCGTGCAGAACCAGCTGGGGTCCACCTCCCTGCTCCAGCGGCGCATGAAACTGGGGTACAACCGGGCCGGCCGCCTGATGGACCAGCTGGAATCGGCCGGCATTGTCGGGCCTAACCAGGGCAGCAAGGCCCGCGAGGTACTGATTAAAACCGAAATGGATCTTCAGCAGCACCTGGAAACCCTGGGTTAAATTAACGGTAAGCATTCCCCGGCTTGCAACCTCCCCGGGCCGTTCGGACATCCTACTTCCGGTAATTGACATATCTTTGCGCCTTATTGAAAAAAGCATTCGCATGAAAAAAACTCTGGTTGCCTTGGCTCTTATCGGAACGGCGTTGCTGGGAATGGCACAACAAAATGATCCTGAGGCAAAAAAACTCCTGGATGCCGTCAGCAGCCAGTTCAAATCCTATAAGACTGTCCAGGCTGGATTTACCTATAAGGTGGAAAACGCCGGCGGAAAGGTATTGTCCAGCCAGAAGGGCACCGTGGTCATGAAGGGCACCAAATACCGGATCAGTTTCGGCACCCAGGAAATCTGGTGCGACGGGGCTACGGTATGGAGCCTGGATAAGAATTCCAACGAAGTGACGATCAACAAGCTGGACGGCTCCTCCGGAACGATCACCCCGCAAAAACTCTTCACCAATTTTTACGACAAGGACTTTTTATATAAGCTCAATGGGGAGAAAAAGGTAGGGGCCAAGGTGCTCGCGGAAATCGAGATGACGCCTACTGATAAAAGCAAGCCCTTCCACAAAGTGTATGTCCTGGTTGACAAGAAGGCCAGGATGCTCTACAGCACGGAAGTCCTCGAAACCAGCGGCAACCGGTACACCTACCTCGTAACCGGCATTAAACCCAATGTAACTGCCCCGGACGGGAACTTCGTGTTTGATAAAAGTAAATACCCGGGGGTAGAGGTGGTGGATTTGCGCTGACGCGCGGCTGCCCCGCAACAGCTTCCCCGCCGGTCTCCATCTTGTCTCCGATCATACTACGGCCTTGCGCAGCTTTACCAGCTGCCTGAGCAGGTTTTCCAGGCTATCGAGCTGCAGCATGTTGGCTCCGTCGCTCAGCGCCGCCTCCGGGTGGGGATGGGTTTCGATGAACAGGCCATCCGCCCCGGCTGCGATTGCCGCTTTCGCGATCGTCCCGATCAGCCGGGGATTGCCGCCCGTCACGCCGCTGACCTGGTTGGGTTGCTGCAGGGAATGGGTGCAGTCCATGACGACCGGCACCCCGTGCTGCTGCATGGCGGGAATGTTCCGGTAATCCACGACCAGGTCCTGGTAGCCGAAGGTGGTTCCCCGCTCAGTCAGCAGGATTTTTGAATTTCCGGCCTTGCGGATTTTTTCCACCGCAAATTTCATGGCTTCCCCGCTTACGAACTGGCCTTTCTTGACATTGACGACCTTGCCGGTCTGCGCGGCGGCGACCAGCAGGTCGGTCTGGCGGCAGAGAAAGGCGGGAATCTGCAGGACATCGACGTAACGGGCCGCCAGGTCGGCCTCGTCATGGGCGTGGATATCGGAGGTGGTGGGGATCTGAAAGGTTTCCCCGGTTTTTTTCACCAGGGCCAGGGCCGTCTCATCACCGATTCCGGTGAAGGAGCCGGCGCTGGTTCGGTTGGCTTTGCGGTAGGAGGATTTGAAGATATAGGGGATTCCCAGGTTCCGGCAGATGGTGGATACCTTTTCAGCCACCTGCATCAGGAGTTCCTCGCTTTCCACCACACAGGGCCCGGCAATCAGGAAGAAATTCTTTTCGTCGTAGACCTGGCCGGCAAAGAGATCTGTCAGAAATTTTTCCATGGCGCAAAGGTAAGATTTGGAATTTGGGAATTTGCAGGTGAATTTTGTCCGCAAATTCATGTATGGCCAAAGAAAAAATACTGGTGATCGGTGCATCCGGCCAGATCGGCGTGGAACTCACCCTGGCCCTGCGGGCCATCTACGGGTCTGCCAGCGTGGTCGCCTCCGATCTGCGGGAGGAGAATGACCTGCTGAAAGGGACCGGCCCGTATGTCAGCCTGGACGTGATGAACAAGGAAATGCTGCACGTGCAGATCATCCGCCAGGGAATCACCCAGGTGTACCTGCTGGCCGCGATTCTTTCCGCTACAGGGGAAAAGAATCCGGGTCTTGCCTGGCATCTGAACATGCAGGGCCTGCTGAATGTGCTGGATATCGCCCGCGAAGAGAAGCTCCATAAAGTCTACTGGCCCAGTTCCATTGCCGTATTCGGCCCCACTTCACCCAGGCAGCATTGCCCCCAGCAGACGATCATAGAACCCATTACCGTATACGGGATCAGCAAATATGCCGGGGAATTCTGGTGTAATTACTATCACCAGCGTTACGGGGTGGACGTACGCAGCCTCCGGTATCCCGGCCTGATCTCCTACAAATCCGCGCCGGGCGGCGGCACCACCGATTACGCCGTAGAGATCTTCCACGGTGCGCTGGAATCCGGGCAGTATACCTGCTTTCTGAAAGAAGACACTTACCTTCCCATGATGTATATGCCCGATGCCATCCGGGCCACGATCGAACTGATGGAAGCGGACGCCTCCCGGGTCTCGGTACATACTTCCTACAACATTGCCGCCATGAGTTTTTCCCCCAGGGAACTGGCCGCCCAGATCCGCAGCCAGCTGCCGGATTTTACCATCCGCTACCAGCCGGATTACCGGCAGGCCATCGCAGACAGCTGGCCGCAGAGTATTGACGATTCCGTGGCCCGCAGGGACTGGGGCTGGCGCGAAGAATTTGATCTGGCGAAAATGACCCGGGACATGCTGGCGAACCTGCGTCCCGGCAACTGACCGGCTGATACCTGATAAAACAATAACCCCGGATCCTGCCGGGGTTATTGTGTTGGGACGCGTTATGGCCGGGTGATCCTGCAGCCTAGAGTTCGCGGACCCAGATATTGCGGAAACTGATCGGCTCACTGGGATCCCCGTGGGCCTGCAGTTTAATGGGAGAGGCCCCGTGCGCCTTGTAGGAAGGCTGGCCGATGTACAGGGTCTGTCCTTTTAATTCGAAATTATTCTGCAGCAGGACCCCGTTGTGCAGCAGCGTCACGCGGGCCGGGCTCTTCAGGCTGCCATCCGGGTTGAAGCGCGGGGCTGTCCAGATGATGTCGTAGGTCTGCCATTCTCCGGGCTTCCGGCAGGCATTGGCCAGCGGGATGGCCTGTTTGTATACGCTGCCCGTCTGACCATTTACGTAGGTCTTGTTATTATAACAGTCCAGGACCTGGATTTCGTAACCGGCATCACCGGGACCGGTGGAGGCCAGGAAGACTCCGCTGTTGCCGCGTGCCTGGTCTGAGCCGGTCACATTCACCGGGATGCGCCATTCCAGGTGCAACTGGTAATCCATGAACCGGCGCTTGGTCTGGATGTTTCCGGCGACTTTATTAACGGTTACCACCCCGTCGGCAACGGCCCAGTGGGCCGGTTTGGTGGTGTCGTTGGTGGACACCCATTCATCCAGGTTCTTTCCGTCAAACAGGATGATCGCATCGGAAGGGGGGTCCTGGGGCGTGGCGCCGGGCGTGACGATTTTGGGTTCGGGCGACCAGACTTCGGTAGCCTTGGGATCGCCTTTCTGCGCAGTGGCCGAGATTGCGCTAGCCAGCAAGCAAACGCTGAGAAGGAGCCTTGTTTTCATTGCTTATGATTTAGTAACGAATGATGGTGAACGAATCGAATGATTGTAAAGGTAGGGGACTTGCCTCAATATCGGTGACCAGGGCGCGCGGGGGACCCTGCCGGCACCAGGTGCGCAGTTGCTCCAGTTGGGTCTGCGTGCCGGTTGCGATGATCTCCACCCGGCCGTCGGGCAGGTTGCGCACCGTGCCGGTGAGGCCCAGTTCCCGGGCTTTCTCCCGGGTGGACTGCCGGTAAAAGACGCCCTGGACCTTACCGGTAACCAATAAGCGATAGGTGACCTCCATACCAATCGGATTGACAGGTGGAGCCGGTGCCTGCCGCAGTAGGTGCTTGCTCCACCAGGCTCATGAAAAAATCCCGGCCGGCAGGCACGGGATCGGATTCCTTGGAACAGGTGCTGGCTCAGGCAACCGCCTTTTTGACCAGGGCCGCCGCTTCACTGAGCAGGATGGCGCTCTGGACCTTCAGGCCGCTCTCATCAATGAGTTTCTTGGCTTCCTCCGCGTTGGTACCCTGCAGGCGGACGATGATCGGAATGGAAATGTTGCCCAGGTTCTTGTAGGCTTCGATCACCCCGGCCGCCACCCGGTCGCAGCGTACAATGCCCCCGAAAATATTGATCAGGATGGCTTTCACGTTGGGATCCTTCATGATGATCTTGAAGCCGGCTTCCACGGTCTGGGCATTGGCGGTGCCGCCCACGTCCAGGAAGTTGGCGGGTTCTCCCCCGCTCAGTTTGATCATATCCATGGTCGCCATGGCGAGGCCCGCGCCGTTCACCATGCATCCCACGTTGCCGTCCAGCTTGACGAAATTGAGGTTGTACTTGCCGGCTTCGACTTCGGTGGGGTCCTCCTCGGAAATATCGCGCAGCGAGGCCAGGTCGGCGTGACGGATCAGCGCGTTGTCGTCCAGGTTCATTTTACAGTCCACCGCTACGATTTTATCATCGGCCGCCTTGAACAGGGGGTTGATCTCCAGCATGGAGCAATCCAGGCCCACATAGGCGTTGTACAGGTTGGTTACGAACCGGACCAGGTTCTTGAAGGCCTCCCCGGTCAGCCCCAGGTTAAAAGCGATCTTCCTGGCCTGGAAGGGGAGCAGGCCCCCTCCGGGGTGAACCCATTCCTTGAATATCTTATCCGGCGTATCATGGGCTACGTCTTCGATGTTCATGCCACCCTCCGTGCTGTACATAATCACGTTGCGGCCCCTGGCACGGTCCAGCAGAATGGACAGGTAATACTCTTTGCGGGGGCTGGGGCCGTCATAGTACATATCCTGGGCCACCAGAACCTTATTTACCAGCCTTCCCTGCGGACCGGTCTGGAGCGTCACGAGGGTTCCCCCCAGGATCTGCTTGGCAAAATCGGTCATTTCTTCCAGGCTCTTGGCCACCTTGACCCCGTTGATGCCGGTTTCCCGGATTTTACCCTTCCCGCGGCCACCCGCGTGGATCTGGGCTTTAATAACGGCAAAGCTGCTGCCAAACTGGCTCTTGATCTGGCGATAGGCATCCTCCACTTCGTGTACCGTGCTGCAGGCAAACCCTTCCTGCACGGGCACCTGGTACTTCTTGAGGAGTTCCTTGGCCTGGTATTCGTGAAGATTCATGGTTGGAGAAATTTAGTGCGAATATAGCTCAATCAGTCCTTGTAAGCCGGATTTTGTGCAGGGAAAGGCCCGGGCAGCACCGGCGGGCCGCATTGCGGACATAACCTATATATTTGCAGGCTTAATACAACGCCTATGGCCGGGTCAATCCTGGATCAACTCCGTGAAACGGCAGCCTATATCAGCAGGCTGTATCCCCATCGTCCCCAGGTGGGCCTCATCCTGGGCAGCGGGCTGAGCAGTTTCAGCAGCCAGATCGAAGTCGAAGCGGAGATACCCTATGAGCAGATTCCGCACTTTCCCGTCTCCACCGTGGAAGGGCATTCGGGGCGGTTGATCCTGGGCCGGATCAGCGGCAAGCGGGTTGCCTGTATGGCGGGTCGGTTTCATTTTTACGAAGGCTACAGCCCGGAACAGGTGGTATACCCGGTCCGCGTTATGAAGCGGCTGGGGATTGAGGCGCTGCTACTGTCCAATGCCGCCGGCGGGGTAAACCCGGCCTTTGAGGTGGGTGACCTGATGATCATCCGGGACCATATCAGCTTTCACACGGTCAATCCCCTGATCGGGAAAAATCACGCGGAGCTGGGGCCGCGTTTTCCGGACATGAGCGAACCCTACCGGAAGGAATACATCCGGATGGCCCGGGACATCGCAGCCCGCCTGGGGATCCGGGTGCATGAAGGCGTCTATTTCGGGGTGACGGGCCCGACCTTTGAAACCCGGGCAGAATATCAGCTCGTGCATATCCTGGGCGGGGACGCCGTGGGCATGAGCACCGTGCAGGAATGCATTGCCGCCCGGCACCTGGATCTGCCGGTTTTTGCCATGAGCGTGATCACCGATATCGGAATCCGGGAACAGGAAAATACGATTTCGCACGAGGAGGTTCTCCAGGCAGCCCGCCAGGCGGAGCCTGCCTTTGCCGCCCTGTTCCGGGAATTGATCGCGGTCATTTAACGTTATCCTAACCCGGGCCCCGACCTGGCTGACCTGATTTTCCGACTAATTTTATCAAGCTGGCAAAAACAATCACATACCTGTTTCTGATCTGCCTGCTGGCCTGCTGCCAGGCAGGCTACTCCCAGATGCCGGGCAGACTGGGCAACCTGGGCCGCAGTTTCGGCGGCATGCGCGGCACGGCCGGCAAGGACAGCCTCAAACGGCGTGACAAGCTGGAGGACTCCATCACGATTTCCTTCCGGTACCTGGATTCAAGCCGGGTGTACAAACTGGATTCTTCCGTCAATGATTTTACGCGCCGCTTTCCCATACCCGCCACCCATATTTACCTGGGAAATGACGGGTCGGCCACCCGGTCCATCCTGTTTTCCCCGGCTTTGAAGGCCGGGTGGGATCCCGGTTTTCACGCATTCGATGCGTACAAGTGGAGCCCCGAACGGGTGCGTTTTTTCAATACCACCCGGCCCTATACCGAACTGAATTACCTGCTGGGAAGCCGCGCCGAACAGATCATCGAGGTCCTGCATACCCAGAACATAAAGCCCGACTGGAATGCCTCGTTTAATTACCGGCTGATTAATTCTCCCGGGTTCTTCAAGAACCAGCAGACCAACCACAACAACTATCTGTTCACCTCCCGGTACCAGGCCAAATCCAGGCGGTACACCAATTACTTTTATATCCTGGCCAACAGCCTGCAGGCCTCTGAAAACGGGGGGATCCTGGATGACCAGGATTACCTGAAGAATCCTATTTACAAGGACCGCTTCAATATCCCCACCCACCTTGGAGGGGACCAGGCCTACGGGACCAATTTCTTCAGTACGAAGATCACGACCGGAAACCGGTACCGGGAACTTCATTTCCTGCTGCGGCAGCAATATGACCTGGGGCGGAAGGATTCCCTGGTGACCGATTCCACGGTCATCCCGCTGTTCTATCCGCGGCTTCGCTTCGAGCATACCTTCCAGTATACCAAGTACACCTATACTTTTCTGGACTACCACGCGGATTCAACCTATTACGGGGACTTTTACCACATTGTGCTTACCGGATTCCAGGACACGGTCGCCATCCAGGACCAATGGCATGAAATGGTGAATGACTTTTCCATATACCAGTTCCCGGATGCCAAGAACCTGCAGCAGTTTGTGAAACTGGGAGCCTACTGGCAGGACCTGCGGGGACAGTTGTTCAGCGGTTCGCAGCATTTCTACAACCTGGTCGCGCACGGGGAATACCGGAACCGGACCCGCAACCAACGATGGGATATCGAAGCGGCCGGCAAACTTTTTCTCAACGGGCTCAATGCCGGCGATTATGAGGCCCACCTCAGCCTGCGGCGGTTTACCGGCCGCAGGCTCGGTTACCTGGAACTGGGCTTTGAAAACGTAAACCGCACCCCGTCTTTCCTGTTTGACAACCGCAGCAATTTCCACCTGGATACCCTGCAGTCGTTCAATAAGGAAAATACCAGTCATATTTACGCCTCCGTGGAAAACCCGGCCCTGCGCCTGCGGCTGGCAGGAGATTATTACCTGCTGAGCAACTATACCTACCTGACTGATTATTTCCGACTGCACCAGGAAAATGCCTTGTTTAACCTGCTGCGCATATCGCTGCAGAAGACCTTTCGGATCGGGCGTCACTGGAACTGGTATACGGATATCTACGTACAGCAGAAAACAGGCAATGTGCAGCTCAGCGTACCCCTGGTCTTTACCCGCAACCGCCTGGCCTACGAAGGGGTATTCTATAAAAACCTGAATATCTCCACCGGGGTGGAGGTCCGGTATCACAGCCCCTATCATGCCGACGGATACTCCCCGCTGCTCGGCCAGTTCTTTTATCAGGACAGCCTGCAGATCGCCAACCGGCCGGATGTCTCGCTGTTCTTGAATTTCCGGATCCGCTCCTTCAAGGCCTTTGTCAGCCTGTCCAATCTCAATGCGGTGAATGTCAGCGGCGGGTTTGGCTTCACCCGTAATAACCTGGCCGCCCCGGATTACCCCTACCCGGGAATGCAGTTCCGGCTGGGGATATACTGGAGTTTTGTCAACTGACGGGGCCCGGCACGTTGTTTTGCCAGGCGAGTGAATTATTGTAATTTTCCGGATACAGCAAATGAAAAAGGTCCTGTTAATCCTGCTGGTAACCAGCCTGGGCATCCCGGGCCTGGCGCAGTTTACCGGCGCCCGGCTGCAGGCCGGGGGGCTGACCTGCGCCATGTGCAGTAACACGATTTACCGGGCACTGAAAGACCTCCCTTTCGTGGATTCCATACAGATGGATACCCGAAAGGCCTCTTTCCGGATCCGCTTCCGCCCGGGACAGTCACCCGACTTCGATGCGGTGAAGAATACCGTCGAAAAAGCAGGCTTCTGGGTAACCAGGCTGGAGGTCAGCGGGCGGTTTGACCACCTGGCCATCGGGGCCGATCACCTCGCGCAAATCGGCAGTTCCTGGTTTCATTTTGTGGATCCGGCCGACCGGGAACTGAACGGGGAGCGAACCCTCGTACTGGTCGACCCCCACTTTTTACCGGCCCGGGAGGAAAAAAGGTTCAGCCGCGTCCCCGGGCTAGGCTGCCTGGAAAGTGGCCGGGCGTCTGCCTGTGCCCCCCATGAAGTGATTGACCCGGCTACCCGGGTGTATCATGTAAGCAGCTAGGCATCCGGTCCGGCCTCAACCCATCACATTCCAAGACTATGCATAGACCCATCACCTGTACGCTATTCATCCTGTCGGTACTGGCCTGCCTGCAAGGGACCGCGCAGCCCGGGCCGGGAGAACCCGCCTATGAAATCACCCTGCCCGATCCGGCAGGCCAGCCGGTTTCCCTATCCTCGTTGAAAGGGAAAGTGGTCCTGGTCGATTTCTGGGCCTCCTGGTGCGGCCCCTGCCGTCTATCCAACCGCCACCTGGTACGTCTCTACCCCAAATACCACGACAAGGGCTTTGAAATACTGGGTGTTTCCCTGGACGAGAGTCAGCGGGACTGGCTGAAGGCCGTCCGGAAAGACAAACTGACCTGGCTGCAGGTCAATGATAACGGGGGATGGGATGCCAAGACCGCCCTTCGCTGGAAAGTCTACCAGATCCCGACCTCCTACCTGCTGGACCGGGAAGGACGGGTTGTGGGAATTGACCTGGAAGGCAGGGACCTGGAAAATGCCATCGGCCGCCTGCTGGGACCCTGACAGGATATTCGTCAGCTGCGACATTGATTCTGGCCAGCCACAGAATCCCCGTTTCGGGTTAACTTTACCCCGGAGAAAAAACGGATCGCCATCTTCTTCCTGGGGATTTTCCTGCTTTCCCATGGCGAGGTTCACCAGTTCCTGAAACTCCCGCAGCTGGTCTGGCACTTCCAGGCGCACCGGCTGGCCGACCGTTCCGTTACCTTCCTTCAGTTTCTGTCCATGCACTACCAGGGTCGCCTGGTAGTGGACGCCGATTCTGACCAGGACCAGCAGCTGCCTTTCCAGAAGGCCGATTGTGGCGAATTGTTCAACATCACCCTGGACGAGCCCTCTGTCCTTCCCTCAATCACCCAACCGGTCTGGGTATGTGTCCCGCCCCGGACGATCCGAAATACCACCCGCTGTCCCCAGCAGCGCTTGCAGGAAATTTTTCAGCCCCCCGACTGGGCTGATTACTCACGTGTCCCATTACATATTTCCTGACCCAGTTATTTTTTATGCTGAATCATATTATCCGCTTTTCCGTACGGAATAAGCTGATTATTGGCCTGTTACTGCTTGCCTTGATCGGCTGGGGTGCCTAGTCCGTTTCCAGACTTCCCATCGATGCCGTGCCTGACATCACCAATAACCAGGTGCAGGTTATCACGGTATCACCCTCCCTGGCTGCTCCCGAGGTGGAGCGGCTGATTAGCTTCCCGGTGGAACAGGTTATGGCCAATATTCCGGGGATCACCGAAATCCGGTCTTTTTCCCGGTTCGGTCTTTCCCTGGTCACCCTGGTATTCAATGATGCGACCAGTGTGTACTTCGCCCGCCAGCAGGTGGCCGAACGGCTGCAGCAGGGTAGAGACCAGATACCCGCTGATGCGGGTAATCCCCAATTGGGTCCCGTTACGACCGGGCTGGGAGAAATCTTCCGGTATGCCATACGGCCCCGCAAAGGCTATGAGGGGAAATATGCCCCCGAGGCACTCCGCACCATCCAGGACTGGATCCTGCGGCGGCAGTTGCTCGGAACACCCGGTGTGGCTGACGTGAGCAGTTTCGGGGGTTACCTCAAACAGTACGAGGTGGCCGTGAACAGCGACAAGCTGAACAGCATGCAGGTTTCCGCGGACGAGGTATTCGCCGCCCTGGAAAGGAACAACCAGAATACCGGGGGTGCCTATATCGAAAAAGGACCCAATGTGTTGTTTATCCGCAGCGAAGGCCTGCTGCAGAACACCCGGGATATCGGCAATGTGTTTGTGAAGCATACCGCCGGGGGCATCCCGGTTTTTGTGCGGGACGTGGCTGAAGTGCGGATCGGCCACGCAGTCCGGTACGGGGCGATGTGTTTTAATGACGAAGGCGAGGTAGCGGGTGCCGTGGTGATGATGCTCAAGGGCGGCAATTCCTCGGAAGTGATCCGCCGCGTCAAAGAACGGATTGTCCAGATCAGCATACCCTCCCCGAAGGCGTGGTTATCGAGCCTTTCCTGGACCGGACCAGGATGGTGAACCATGCCATCGGTACCGTGGAAAGGAAACTGGTGGAAGCCGAGCGCCGCCTGTCGGTGGCCGTACCCGTAGCTATGCTGCTCATTTTCCTGCTGCTCTATTTTGCGCTTGAAAAGCTGAAATACGGCCTGCTGATCTTTTCGGCCATTCCCCTTTCTGCGGTCGGGGGCGTGCAGGCCCGCTGGCTGCGCGGCATGCCATTGCGGACGATGCGTAACGTGGGGAAGAATGCCTATGCCGTGCCGGGCCAAATGAAACATGCCGGCGACGCAGCGCAACGACCGGGCCCGGGAAGATCCGGGCGTGCGCCCGGATCTTCCCGCCTCGAAGACTGACAGGCCGAAAGAAAAAAATCTTTTTTTCCTGCCGGCGGATTTTACATTTGCTGCCCTGAAAAAATAACCGTGTATGGAAGCGAAGTACCTGGATAGAATATCCGCCACCCTCCAGCTGAGTCGCAGGCAGGTCAGCAATATCAGCGAACTGCATGCCGACGGGGCCACCATTCCGTTCATTGCCCGGTACCGGAAGGAAGCTACCGGTAACCTGGACGAGGTAAAGATTGCGGAGGTCATCGAGCAGATCAAATATTTTGCCGAGCTGGAGAAGCGGAAGGATACCGTGCTGAAGACAATTGAGTCCCTGGGCAAGCTTACCCCCGAGCTCAGCGCAAGGATTGCCGGCTGCCTGGATGCCACCGAACTGGAAGACCTCTACCTTCCCTATAAGCCCAAACGGAAGACCAAGGCCACGGTCGCCCTGGAAAAGGGCCTGGAACCCCTGGCCAGCAAACTGTTTGAGCAGCCTGTGCAGGACCCGTGGGAGCTGGCCGCACCCTTTGTTACCGGGGAGGTAAAGGATGCCGGGGAGGCGCTGCAGGGAGCCCGCGATATCCTAGCCGAAAGAATTGCCGAAGACACGCAGGCCCGGACGATCATCCGCCGCCTGTTTGCGGAGTCGGCCACCCTGGGCTCCCGGGTGCTCCAATCCAAGCGCGAGGAACCGGATGCCCAGAAATACCGGGATTATTTTGAATTTTCCGAACCGCTTGCCAACAGCCCGTCCCACCGCATCCTCGCGATCCGTCGCGGGGAAAAGGAAGGCTTCCTGATCATGAACCTTGACATCCCGCGCGACACGGCCCTCGATGAACTGAAGCGCGCCTTCCTGAAGGGAGAGGGGCCTTGTTCCCAGCAGGTAGCCCAGGCCATTGAGGATTCCTTTGGCCGGCTGCTGAAGCCTTCCATCGAAAACGAGTTTCGCATGGCCAGCAAGGTGCGGGCCGACGAGGAGGCGATCCGGGTATTTGCCGAGAACCTGCGCCAGCTGCTGCTGGCCTCCCCCCTGGGGCCGCGGCGGGTGCTGGCCATCGACCCCGGTTTCCGCACCGGATGCAAGGTGGTCTGCCTGGACGAACAGGGCAACCTGCTGGCCAATACCACGGTGTATCCGCATCCGCCCCAGCAGGACCGGGCGGGAGCCGAACGGGTGCTCCGCGGGCTGGTGGACCAGTATGGTATCGAAGCAATCGGGTATGGCAATGGCACGGCCGGCAAGGAGACGGGCCAGTTGCTGCGGGAAATCGATTTTGGCCGGACCCTGTCGGTATTCATGGTCAATGAGAGCGGGGCCTCCATCTACTCGGCCAGCGAGGTGGCCCGCGAAGAGTTCCCCGACCACGACGTAACCGTCCGGGGCGCGATCAGCATCGGGCGGCGGCTCCTGGATCCGCTCAGCGAACTGGTCAAGATCGATGCCAAGAGCATCGGCGTGGGCCAGTACCAGCACGATGTCAACCAGACCCGCCTGAAGGAGGCCCTGGACCAGGTGGTGGAAAGCTGTGTCAATTACGTTGGGGTCAACCTGAATACCGCCAGCCGCCACCTGCTGATGTATGTATCGGGGCTGAGTGCCACGGTGGCCAGAAACATTGTGGATTACCGGACCCGGCAGGGCGGATTCCGGAGCCGGG
>DASZRL010000058.1:0-9511 GCA_035549175.1 Chitinophagaceae bacterium
CACATCTTCCGCGGCTTCGGAGGCGTAGGTTATGCGCGGCTGGATTTCCGGGTGGATGCGGCCGGCATGATCTACTTCCTGGAGATCAACTTTACGTGTTCGGTTTTTTACCCCGAAGGTTTTGAGGGGTCAGCCGATTTCATCCTGCGTTATGACGGCATCGGCCAGGCAGGCTTCCTGCGCCATATCATTGCTGAAGGAATCGCCCGCCACCGGCGCAACAGCCGCCCGTATGTCATGCAGGGCAGCGCCCTGTCCGGGTACGGGATCTATGCGACCCGGGATCTCGCGGCCGGCGAGGTCGTGTTCCGAGGCGAGGAACGTCCCCATCGCCTGGTTTCACGGCGTTATGTTGAACAGACCTGGTCTGCCGAGGAAAAAGACCAGTTTCGCCGTTATGCGTACCCGGTCAGCCCGGAAGTCTACGTACTCTGGGATGAAGACCCAGCCGGGTGGGCGCCCCAGAATCACCATTGCGATCCCAATACCGCCTACGAGGGGCTGAATGTGATCGCGCTGCGCCCGGTTCGCGCCGGGGAGGAGCTCACCCTGGACTACGGGCGTTTCCTGGACGACAGCATGGAACCCTTTGACTGCCGTTGCGGAAGTCCCCGGTGCCGTGGCCGGATCACGGGCCGATCCTCCGCCACTTAGCCCGCTTCACACGGGTAACCGCGCTTCACCCAGGCCGCCTTACCTTTAAATCCTTCTTTGCGATGAACCCATCCATTACCAGCAAGCTTCCCCATACCGGCACTACGATTTTTACCGTCATGAGCGCCCTGGCCGCCCAGCACCAGGCCATTAACCTGGGCCAGGGCTTCCCGGATTTTCCCATGGATCCTGCGTTGACCCGGCTCGTCAGCCAGGCGATGGAGGAAGGATTCAACCAGTACGCACCGATGGAAGGCTACCTGCCGCTTCGCGAAGCCCTCGCCGAGAAGGCAGCCTTCCTATACCAGGCCAGCCTGGATCCCCGGGATATGATCACCATGACTCCCGGTGGCACCTACGCCATTTATACCGCCCTCACGGCCATGCTGCAACCGGGTGATGAAGTCATCCTGTTTGAACCAGCCTATGACAGTTACCGGCCCAACATCCTGGTCAACCAGGCTATCCCCGTAACTATCCAGCTGCAACCACCGCACTACCACATCGACTGGCAGGAGGTGCGAGGCCGCCTAACCTCCCGTACCCGGGCCCTGATCCTGAATTCACCGGCCAACCCTACGGGTGCCATCCTGTCGGAAGAGGATATCCACGAACTGCGCAGCCTCGTAGGCGAACATCCCCTGCTGCTGGTCAGTGACGAAGTGTATGAGCACCTCGTGTTCGACGGCCGGCTCCACCAAAGCCTCCTTCGGTACCCGGACCTCCTGCAGCGCAGCTTTGTGTGCTTCTCCTTCGGCAAGGTATTTCACTGTACCGGCTGGAAACTCGGCTATTGTGTGGCGCCGCCTTCCCTCATGGCCGAATTCCGCAAGGTCCACCAGTTTAACTGCTTTTCCTGCCATACCCCTTCCCAGGTCGCCATCGCACGCTACCTGCAGGACCGCCACAGCTACCTGGATCTGGCCGGCTTGATGCAGCAGAAGCGCGATGAGTTTGCCGCATGGATGGCCGCGACCCGGTTTACCCCGCTGCCCAGCCACGGCAGCTACTTTCAATGCTACAGTTACGAACGGATCAGCGACGAACCCGACCGAGAATTCGCCATCCGGCTCACCCGGGACTACGGGGTGGCCTCCATTCCGCTTTCGGCCTTTTACCACGACGCGAAGGACCGGCGTATCCTGCGTTTCTGCTTTGCCAAGCAATCCGCCACTCTGCGGGAAGCGGCGCAGCGATTATCTGCCCTGTAAAAAATCAGGCGGGTTATTATTTTATCGTATATTTGCGATATAAGATAATGAAATGGCCCTGCACAAAAAAGACGCCTTCACTCCCAAAGAACAGGAGCTAGCCGAGTTCGCCAAGGCCCTGAGCCATCCGGCCCGCATCGCCATCCTCAAGGTACTCGCCCAGCGCAACCAGTGCATCTGCGGGGAGATCGTCGAGGTGTTGCCGCTGGCGCAGAGTACGGTCAGCCAGCATCTCAAGGAACTGCGGGAAGCGGGCCTGGTCAAGGGGGAGACCGACGGCCCCCGGAGTTGCTATTGCATTAACTGGAAGGCATTCCGCCAGTTCAGCCAGGATTTTAACGCCCTGTTCGAAAAACTGGAGAAAACGGCCGATAAATGCTGCTGATTACCCTGGATTTTTTGTTCACCATAAACAGTACAGCCATGAACATGAACACGATCCGGCACACCGATCCCGGTACCCAATCCGAAGGATCCGGTTGCTGCGGCAACCTAACGGACTGGGGCTGCTGTTAAGCGGAAAGGGGGGTCCGCCCCCTTTCTTCCCGTTTTAAACCACATAAACCTCCTGTTTGCATGGCCATCCCTTTTTCTGCCATACAAGACATATCAGAAGACATGCCGCGCAAGGAACTGGACGACCTCCTGCAGGAAAGCGGCCTTGCCGCAACCGGTGGCGAAGGCATTGCCACCCGGTATTACGGGATTTACGGGCCTGGCAGGCTGCTAGCTGCCGCCGGCCTGGAGATTCATGCCCCGGCCGGTCTGCTTCGCAGCCTGATAACCCGCCCCGGCTACCGGGGCCAGGGCCTCGCGGCCCGGCTGGAAGGCCATGTCACAGAGCAGGCGGCGTCCCTGGGACTAACCTCGATCTACCTCCTAACCCAGACCGCCCGCGACTATTTTCTGGCCCGGGGTTACACCCCGGTATCCCGGGAAGAGGCCGCCCCGTTGATTGGCCGCTCCGCCCAGTTCACCCGGCTATGTCCGGCAACCGCTGCTCTCCTGCACAAAACCCTTACAACGCCATGAAAGCCTACACGTCCGAATTCCTGGGTACTTTCTGCCTGGTTTTTTGCGGGACCGGCGCCATCGTCATAGACGAGACGCACGCCCATGCCGTAACCCACACCGGGGTTGCCCTCAGTTTCGGGCTGATCGTCATGGCTATGATCTACAGCTTTTCGGAAACCTCCGGCGCCCATATCAATCCGGCGGTGACCCTGGCCCTGGGTGCCGCCGGCCAGTTTCCCCGCCGCCAGATCCTGCCGTACCTGGTCAGCCAGCTGGCCGGCGCCCTGCTGGCTTCGGGTGTGCTGCACGCCTTGTTTCCCGGTTCCGCGACCCTGGGCGCCACGCTGCCCCATGGAAGCCCCTGGCAGTCCCTCATACTCGAGTTCTTTCTCACCTACCTGCTCATGCTCGTCATCCTGCGTGTGTCCGCCGGGCCTGCGTCGATCCGTCCCCTCGCCGGTATCGTAATCGGAGGTGTCGTGTTGCTGGAGGCCCAGTTTGCCGGCCCGGTGAGCGGAGCATCCATGAACCCCGCCCGCTCCCTGGCACCCGCCCTGGTATCCGGGCACCTTGAATATAGCTGGATTTACCTGCTGGCCCCCATTTCAGGGGCCCTGGCCGCCGTGTATACCCAACTACTTTTAAATACTACCGCCAATGAACCCCCCAAAAAAGATCCTGTTCGTGTGCATTGAAAACAGCAACCGCTCCCAGATGAGCCAGGCCTTTGCCCGGATGCTGGGCGGGGACCAGGTGGAAGCCTGGAGCGCCGGCTCCCGGCCCTCCGGCCGGATCAATCCCCGGGCCGTGGCCGCCATGGCAGAACTGGGATATGACCTGTCTGCGCATCATTCCAAATCCCTGGAAGAAGTAAAAGCGTATGCCCCGTTCGACGTGGTCGTCACCATGGGGTGTGGGGATGCCTGTCCCTGGATGCCAGCCAAAAGGTTCATCGATTGGCAGATTCCCGATCCCCGGGATATGGAGCCGGCCGCCTTCAACCAGGTAAGGGATCTTATCCGGGCCAAGGTAGGAGACTTGCTGGCGCAGCTAGAGTCCTCGCCGTCGTAGGAGGGCCGGATCTTCCTGGGCCTGGCGGATCAGCCGTTCCCGGAAAATCTCACGCAACTCTTCCAGGTACTCGCTGGAGAACCGGTTGCCCCCCACCTGGAAGAACCGTAGCTTTTGCAGGCGTCGCAGCCGCCGGGTGGGTAGTTGAGAAAACCGGTTATTCGAGATATTCAGCTGCTCGAGGTTTTCCAGGTTGCCTATTTCCCCATCAATCGTCTCCAGCTGGTTATATTCCATTCCCAACTGCCGCAGCTGCCGCAGCCGGTAGATCGTCGGCGGAATATGGTCAAACCGGTTCATGGCCAGCTGCAGTGATTCCAGTTGCTGCAGGTCGCCGAGATCCTCCGGCAGGTTATCCAGCTGGTTGCTCACCAGTTTCAGGGTATGCAGGTAACGCAACCGGCTCAGGCCGGCAGGCAAACTATGGAGTCGGTTAAAGGAAAGATTCAGGATCCGCAGTTCCTGCAGGCTGGCCAGTTCGGCCGGAACCTGCTCCAGGTCATTTCCCTCCAGGTCCAGCTGCTCCAGGTTATGCAGGTTTCCGATGTTTTCCGGCAGACGCTTCAGGGCAAGGCCCCTGGCCAGTAACCGGTGCAGTTGTCCCAGCCCGCCCAACTGGTCAGGAAGCTGTTCCACCGGGTTGTTGTCCAGGCGCAGGTATTCGAGTTCCCCCAGGCGGGCTAAAAAGGGAGGCAGCACGCGGATCTCATTATCGCCCAGGTCCAGTTGCCTGAGATGCGGGAACCGTCGGATCTCCTCGGGAACCACCCGCAAACCGCTGGAGGAAAGATTCAGGTAAACCACGCTGTCCGGTTGACGCAGGGCCTCCGCCAGGCTATTAAAATACCCATGCGGTTCCTGGGCATCCAGGAGAACCGGTTGCAGTACCAGAATCGCTATGGTCAGCCAGTTTTTCATTTCGGGTCAAGTATATTGGCTCCCCACCAGATATTAAAGGAAGCCCGGTTAACAACAATCCGGTTCATAAACCCCTGGTCGGCCACTTTCATGCCGATAATGAATCCGTTATTGTCATATACATAATTCAGAAAGATGAAGGAATGCCCGTAACCGGCCAGGTTATCATGGAGACGGGGGTTGTCAATGCCCTGCCGGATCTTTTCAAAATCCGCCACGTAGGCAAAGATCTGTACCACGGCGCCCGGCAGCAATTCCCCTTTCCAGATCTGTTCGGTGTTCTTGAAATCACCCAGGCCGGCCAGCCGCATGGCCCCGGCGCTGCCGCAGGCCCGCAGATCCGGTATGCTTCGCCAGATCTCGTTGTCCTGGGTGTTAATGTTCCAGGTCCAGTCAAAAACCTGGCGGGCTGTAAGGTATTTGGTGGCCATTGACGCGGGCAACCAGCTGTACAGCGGCTTACCGGTAACCTCCAGGAATGCTTCATCTACCCGCTGGCGGGCAACCTTAAAACAAAGGCCGCCGCAGTTTTTTAGGGAATCAGGCAGCTTATTGAAATTGACTACTTCCTGCTGACCTACCATATTGCCAAAGAGATTCCGGCTCCGGTCATGGGCGGCCAAATCGCGTTCTACCAGCTGCAGCAGGCGAGCCTGGACAGCCGAAGGCCTGTGCCGCGGCGGCGCAGCTGGATGCGTGTCCGGCCGAGTCAGCCAGCCAACCGGCATAAAGCCACTGGTAACCAGGAAAAAGCAAAGGATCAGGAAAACACGGTTCACCGGGTACTTCGATTTTTGCTACATAACGCAGGTTGGACCGGATTTATTGAACGCGGTTTATTCCCATCCCGCCCACCCCCGGAATTCCTTCCCAATCAACCAAAAAGGTATTTATTTTGGCCTTTCAAATCCCACGGATGGTACCTGTTATTCTTCCCAGACCGCTTTACCTATTCCTGTTCTGCCTGCTGGGGCTGGCCTACCTGCCGGGGCTCTTTGTTACGCTGATGGACAATGATTCGGCGCACCATGCCAATATCGCCCTGCACATGTACCTGACCGGCGATTATGTACGCCTCATTGACAACGGGAGGGATTACCTGGATAAGCCCCACCTGCATTTCTGGCTCTGCGCACTCAGCTACCACCTGTTCGGGGTGACCACCTTTGCCTACAAATTCCCCTCCTTCCTGTTTACCCTGCTGGGCACCTGGTCCACCTACCGCCTGGGCAAAGCCTTGTATGACGACGAAACGGGCCGGCTGGCCGCCCTCATGGCTGCCTCGGCTTTCGCCTATATGCTTGCCAACAATGATGTCCGCATGGATGCCATCCTCACCGCCTGCGTAGCCTTTTCCAGCTGGCAGTTGGTTGAACTGGTGCGAACCCGGCGCTGGATTCATGTGGCGGGCTCCGCCTGGGGGTTGGCCCTGGGTTTTGCCACCAAGGGCCATATTGCCGTTTTCACGCCAGCCATCGGCACGCTTTTTTATATTCTCTATACCCGCAAAGCGAAAGATTTGCTGGACCTGCGCTGGCTTGTTCTGCTGCTGCTCTTTGCCCTCTTTATTTCCCCGGTGGTATATTGCTATTATCTTCAGTATAATCTACATCCGGAAATCCAGGTCCGCGGCCGGGACCATATCAACGGAGTATCGTTCATCCTTTTTGGCCAGAGCCTGGAACGTTTCCAGGGTGATCAGTTTGGAGGAGACGCACGTAATGATTACCTGTTTTTTTTCCACTCCTTCCTTTGGGCCTTTGCTCCCTGGAGCCTGCTGACCTACCTGGCCCTGGCGGAGCGGGCACAGGGTTTCCTGCATCGTTCCCGCGAATGGTTCACTCCCTCCACTGTGCTGGTACTGGCCGGGCTGCTCACGTTTTCGGGTTTCAAGCTGCCCCATTACCTCAATATCATTTTCCCCGCTGCCGCCGTGCTTACAGCCGCCTGGTTCCGGAGCCGTGCGGACCGACCCGTCACCCCCCTGCGCATCCAGGTTGCTGTAGTGGTGCTGTTGCTGATGCTGTCTGCCGTGCTCAACGGCTATTTCTTTCCACTCAGCCGGCTCTACCTTCTTCCCGGGGTCATCCTGCTGCTGGCCGCGGTCATCTATTTTTTCAAAAGCCCGCTGTATAACCGCCTTCAAAAAGCTATCTGTCTCTCCGTATCGGCGATGGCCCTGACTTTTTTCCTGCTGAACACCAGTTTCTACCCCCAACTCCTGCGCTACCAGGGTGGCAACCAACTGGCAGCCCAGGTGAAAGGAACACTTGACCCCGCCGACGTCTATTTCTGGAAGGACATCTACAGCTCATCGTTTTGCTTCTATACCGCCTCGCTGCGGCAACCCTTTTCCGATTCAGTGTTTGCCAAAGGAAGACCGGTATGGCTGCTCATCGACCGAAAAAACTGGCCGGAGGTCAGCGCACACTACCATACAGGAACCGTTTACCGTACGCCGGATTACGAGATCACGCGTCTGCAGTTTGCTTTTGTGAACCCTTCCACCCGCGCGCGGGAACTGACCGAAATGCAACTGGTGGAACTCAAAGGGATCCGCTACCTACCAAAATAAATACCAAAAACGTACGCCGGGAACCCGGTTAGCCGACCAGGCCCGCCTGCCGGCTGATCTCCAGCATGCGGTCAATGGGCCGCTTGGCCGCTATGCGCAGGCCCTCTTCCATGGTGATCTCCGGGGTTTCATAGGCCATGCACAGGTAAAGTTTTTCCAGCGTGTTAAGCTTCATGTGCGGGCAGTCATTGCAAGCGCAGTTATTGTTCGGCGGGGCGGGAATAAACGTCTTGTGGGGGGAAGCCTTTATCATCTGGTGCAGGATGCCGGATTCGGTGGCTACGATATATTCCAGGGCCGGATCGGTTTGTGTAAATTTCAGCAGGCCTGTCGTGGAGCCGATATAATCCGCCTGCCTGAGGATCACCTCCTCGCATTCCGGGTGGGCGATGAGTTTGGCCTCCGGATGGCGCAGCTTCAGCCGCGTAATCTTTTCCAGGCTGAAAATTTCGTGGACCATGCATGTACCGTTCCAGAGTACCATGTTCCGGCCGGTGATCTTGTTGATGTAGGCCCCCAGGTTACGGTCCGGGGCAAAGATTATGGGCTGCTCGGGGGGGAAACTCTCCACGATCGCGCGCGCATTGCTGCTGGTACAGATCACATCACTCAGGGCCTTGATGCCCGCACTGCAGTTGATGTAGCTGACCACGACATGGCCCGGGTGCTGCGCTTTGAATTGGGTAAACTCGGCCGGGGGACAACTGTCACTGAGGGAACAACCCGCCTTCAGATCCGGTATCACCACTTTTTTGGTCGGATTAAGAATTTTGGCGGTTTCCGCCATGAAATGCACGCCCGCGAACACGATCATATCCGCCTGGGTTTTTTCTGCCTGCCGGGCCAGACCCAGGCTGTCCCCGATGTAATCGGCCACATCCTGGATGTCCGGTTCCTGGTAATAGTGGGCCAGCACAATGGCATTCTTTTCCTGCTTGAGCCGCTGGATCTCGGCAAACAGGTCCATGGCCGGGTCGGTTTCTATATCGAGAAATCCCTTTTCGGGAACCTGTTTTCTGGCTGCAGCAACAAGCGGGGTATCCATGATCGTTCAGTTTTGCGGGGAGAGCAATATTACGGCTTCGGGAAACATCCGGTGCCAACAAATTTTCAGGGCTTCCTGCGTTCTAATAATTGTATTAATATAATTTTTATAAAAAAGACTCTATTATTATTAGTCCTGTGAATTTGTGGAAAACGCATCGATCTTCCCGGATACAAAGGTACCAACTCCGCGTTATTCACAGGAGGAACCCGGAAATCCACATGGCCGGTTCCCGCTGTTCCTGCATGGGCGGGATCTTTCCACGGGATCGTGGAAAACCCGCGTGGAAAAATAATCCGGGAATACCCGACAGCCGGTCTGTGGGAAAGACAGGGAAAAACCGGTCGAAGTACCCAGTTTCCCTGCAGGGAAACCCGTCCCGGCCAGATTTGTCCCAACCATCACGTTTCATGTCCACGTTTCACGCGGGGTTATCCACCGCCACGGGCTTCCATTCACAGCGCCATGTGCAAAAATTCCGGCTGCCTCCTCCTGCCGGTCCGGACCGCGGGCAGGAACCGGATGCCTGCGCCGCCCCGGGCCCTTGCCGGGGGTTATCCACAGGCCCTTGGCGTTTTGAAATGGCCTGTTATCAAGGGTTTTGCGCAGTTTTCCACAGTTTGTTACTATCCATAATTACCCTATTTTTGCCATCCGTTTTTTAACCCTACTATATTAATATGTCTATTATTCAAACAATCCGGGATAAGGGCGCAAGGATCGCGGTGATATTGATTGCCCTGTCCCTCATGGGATTCATCCTGATGGACGCCTTCACGGGGCGCAGCCGCCTATTCGGCGGAGGCAGTTCCACCACGATCGGCGTCGTCAACGGCAAGAAGATCGACTACAATGAATTCCAGAAGACCCTGGCCGCCGAAGAAGACTACCAGCAGCAGCAGGGCTATACCATGGATGACCGGGCCCGCCAGCAGCTCAACGAAAGCGTGTGGAACCGCGAGGTGAGCAAGATCCTGCTGGACGAAGAGTTTTCCAAACTCGGCATTACCGTAGGGAAGAACG
>DASZRL010000059.1:0-25529 GCA_035549175.1 Chitinophagaceae bacterium
GACTACCTGCTGAACCGTCCAGCCGCCCTCCCGGTAGGGCGTCAGCAGCTGATGTGCGTCCAGGTCCTGGATGGCCTGTTCCAGTTGCTGGGGAAGAAACTTGATATCGGCCAGCCATTCCACTTTCTGGTCCACGGAAAAGGGCTGCGGGGTATATTCTCCAATCGGATAACGCGGATCACTCATATGTTTCAGGTTGGTTGGTGGCTAATGAGGGCAGCGGTCAGTCCTCGCGGAGGGCATGCCCCGTGAGGTGAATGAAGACATCCTCCAGGTTTGCCTTCTTGACTTCCCTGGGGCGCTCAAATCCCGAATCAACCAGTTCATCAATCAGCTTATCCGGGGTGTCCAGGGCAATGATCCGGCCCGCATCGATGATGGCGACCCGGTCGCACAGGTACTCGGCCTCATCCATGTAATGGGTCGTAATGATCACGGTGGCCCCCCGTTCCCGGATATGGCGGATAAGCTCCCAGAGACTGCGGCGGGCCTGGGGATCCAGCCCGGTGGTCGGTTCATCCAGGAATACGATCCGCGGCTCATTGATCAGGGTTGTGGCAATCGAAAAACGCTGTTTTTGCCCGCCGCTCAGTTTTTTGAAGGCGACTTTGGCCTTGTCCCGGTCCAGGATCTTCTTCCTGTCCTCCGGGGAGATGGCCGGGTCCTTTAACCGGGCGCGGTCCTCTTCGGAGATGGTCAGGTTGACCATACGCAGGATCTCATAGGGATCCACCTGCCGGTTATAGATACCCGAAAACAGGTCGATCAGCTCAACCAGGTTAAGCCCGGGGTAGTAGCCGCTGGCCTGCAATTGCACGCCGATGATTTTTTTGATCTCCCCGGGATCCCGGTCCAGGTCCAGCCCGTCCACGATGACTTTTCCGCTGGTTTTTTCCCGGAGCGTTTCAATAATTTCCAGCGTGGTGGATTTACCTGCTCCGTTCGGTCCCAGCAGGCCGAATATTTCTCCTTTATACACGTCAAAGCTGATTCCCTTAACCGCCCGGAAATTACCGTAGTCCTTGATCAGGTCCGTGACTTCGATGATCTTTTCCATCCTGCAAAATTTCAGGCTGTAATATACAAACAAACAGGGTAAGGCTGCCGGACCGGAACTAGCCGGCCACGACCAGGCAGGACGCCAGCTCCTCCATCATCTCCCGGCTACCCACAAAAAAGGGAGACCGCTGGTGCAGGGAGGCTGGCTGGACCTCCAGGATCCGCCGGCTGCCGTCGGTGGCCAGGCCGCCGGCTACCTCGGTAATGAAGGCAAAAGGATTGCACTCGTACAGGAGCCGCAATTTTCCACCGGGGCGTTCGGCCGTGGCCGGGTACATAAAGATGCCCCCTTTGATCAGGTTGCGATGGACGTCAGCCACCATGCTGCCCGTATAGCGCTGGGTGTAGGGCCCGCCGTCATGGATTTCCTTGTGCTGGCACCGGTCAATATAGTTGCGCACGCCGGTCCCGAATCGAAAAAACGAGCCATGATTGACCGAATAAATCCTGCCCTGCTGCGGGCACTGGATCCGGGGATGGCTCAGGCAGAATTCCCCGATGGACGGATCCAGGGTAAATCCATTCACCCCCCGGCGTGTTCCGTACACCAGCATGGTTGAGGACCCGTACACAATGTACCCTGCCGCCACCTGCTGAATGCCGGGTTGCAGAAAATCCTCCCGGGTAACCAGGCTGCCCCGGGGAGTCACGCGCCGGAACACACTGAAAATGGTTCCGATGGAAATGTTGACATCGATATTGCCGCTGCCGTCCAGGGGATCGAACAGGCAGACGTATTTCGCCTGGCGGCTCACCGCATCATCAAAGGCCACGAAATCATCCAGTTCTTCACTGGCAATGCCGGCGCAGCTGATGCCATGCTGCAGAACACCCATAAACTGGTTATTGGCAAAAACGTCCAGTTTTTTGACGTCCTCACCCTGGATATTGGTGGTGCCGGCATCACCGAGGATATCCACCAGGCCGGCTTTGTTGACCTCCACATTCACCCGCTTGGCAGCCAGGCCGATGTCGCGGAGCAGGCTGCTGAGCTCACCTGTGGCGTGTGGAAATTCACGGAGCTGCTGGATGGTGAATTCATCCAGGGTTAACACTTTTCGGTTTACCGTAATGGGTTGGTTGTTTTGCATGAACGGTCGTTTGTTCGCAAAAATAAGGGCCAGAACGCATTTATCCAGTAGCCGGGTTACCCAACTATGCAACTTCTGGTCAAATGCACCGGGAAAGCGCCAAGGAGCCGGCTCCTCCCCTATCCTGCCGGCCCTGGCTTTCCGGGGTCAACGGCTCACCCTTGGTCCCGGTAACCGCGATGGCAGGCGGAACGGGCACCCGTCGCTGTAAGGTAACCCGTCACGTTCCGGATTACAGGGAATCCGGCCCGGCAGCCCGGTTTCTTCCACGGCCGGTGCGGGCATAGCCGCATCCTGTATCTTTGCCGGCCAGACTGAACAGTTATCAAATCAGACGGTTATGCAAGTATTCAAATTTGGCGGGGCTTCAGTGAACAGTGTAGAGCGGATCCGGAACCTGGGAGACATCCTGCGGCCGTATCGCGGGGAAAAACTCCTGGTGGTCGTCTCGGCGATGGGCAAAACAACCAATGCCCTGGAAAAAGTCGCTGAGGCCTTTTTTGCGGGGCGTCGCCAGGATGCCCTGGCCCTGTTCGACCAGGTAAAGCAGCAACACCTGACAACGGCCAAATACCTGCTGGTCACCGGCTACCTGGTCTGCGAGGAGCAGCTGCGCCAGTTGTTTACCGAAGTGGAATGGCTGCTGCATGACCGGCCTGTCCGGGATTATGATTATTATTACGACCAGATCGTCTGCGTAGGCGAGCTCCTGTCCACTTCGATTATCAGCGCCTGGCTGAATGAGACGGGTATAGCCAACCGGTGGCTGGATGTCCGCGACATCTTCCGCACGGACAATAATTTCAGGGAGGCCAACCTGGACTGGGATTTTACGGCTGCCCGGGTCCGGCAGCAGGTGCTGCCGGCCCTGGAAAGGGAATCCATCGTGCTCACCCAGGGATTTATCGGATCCACCGCGGAAAACGAAAGCACCACCCTGGGTCGGGAAGGAAGCGATTACAGTGCCGCCATATTCGCCAACCTGCTGGATGCCGAAAGCCAGACGATCTGGAAGGATGTGGAAGGCGTCATGAATGCCGACCCCAAGCAATACCCGGCCGCCCAGCTGATTGCGGAGCTTAACTATACCGAGGTGATCGAGATGGCCTATTACGGGGCCCAGGTCATTCATCCCAAGACCATCAAGCCCTTGCAGAACAAGGGTATCCCCCTTTTCGTGAAGTGTTTCCTGAACCCGTCCCTGCCCGGGACCGCGATTCGCAGGCAACCGGTACGCAACCTGCCACCCATCATCGTCCTTAAGGAAAGGCAGGCCATGATTCAATTCAAATCCCGGGACTTTTCCTTTGTGGGCGAGCACCATGTGGGGGCCCTGTACCACCTGTTCGGGAAGCTGGGTATTAAACCCAACCTGACCCAGAACGGGGCCATCACCTTCACCTGCGTACTGGACGATCGCCCCGATAAAATTGAAAAGCTTTCCCTGGAGGCCGCTTCGATCTTTGATGTCGAGGTACGAAAAGGGCTCTCCCTGTTAACGGTTCGCCATTACCAGGCCGGGGTATTTGAAGAGCTTTCAGCCGGCAGGTCGATCCTGCTCAAACAGCAGACGCCGCAGACCATCCAGGCCCTGCTGGACACCGAAATTTCCGGGCCAGCCGGGCAGGCCTCCTGAAATCAACTCCTGATATGCGGGAAAATAATCAGTAGGCCCCCAGGGTAATGGTCTGCACCATTTTTTTGGCAACGGGCTTGTCATTCAGCAGGGCAGGCTGCCAGGCGGGCATTTTCTCCAGGCGGGTAATCAGTTCATCATTGTATTCCGGGTTTCCTCCCCGGATCACCCGGAAATTGACCGGCACGCCGTCCTTGTCCACCACGAACTCCACCTGTACGTAGGCACGCGTAATCCCGGTGGGCAGGTAATCGGCCATTTCGCGTCCCAGCAGTTCGAGGTATTTCATGAAAGCCTCACCCCCACCGGGATAGCGGGGCCACTGGTGAACGGATTCCGCCAGGTAGCTGATGTCCCGGGTGCGGTGTTTGGGTGCCTCCGTGCGGACTTCGGTCGTGGCTTTGACCGGAGGCTTGCGGGAAGGCGCGTCATCCACCACGTAATCGCCACGGTCCGTGGTCATGACCACCGGAAGCTGGTGATATTTTTCAAAATAATCGAAGGCATCCTGGAGCTGGCCGGCAAACTTCCGAAGCTCGGCATCATCGCGCGTGAGGCTGCCCAGGTAATCCTGGCTTTTTTTAACATTGAAGCGGATCGGAAATATGTGAACCGGAATATAATCCTGGCCCAGGTCCTTGGCATGGGCGGCCAGAATATACACTTCATCTATCTGGTTATCGGTAAGGGGAATGCAACCTACGGTGACACAGCTACCGTGAATATAAATCCCGGCTCCCGGCTTATAGGCATCTCCAAGGATGCGGTCCGAGGCATTAGGATAATTAATACCCAGGGATAGGTAATAATCGCTGCGCGGGTTAAATTCATTGATGTAATAAAAACCTTCGGGCACCTGGAAATCCCCTTCCATACGCTTGGGTCCCAGGCTGCCCGCCAGGGCACAGACCTTGTAAGTCTTAAAAAGCTGGAATGGTTCGTTGATCTGGTTTTTCACCCAGACTTCCAGCTGGCTGTCGTATTTGAAGGACCGGATATAGATGTAGTGAGCCGGCCACTGAAGCTTCTTGGCCGCAAACTGTTTGCGTAAGGTGTCTTCCTTGCGCAGCAGGGCCTCGCTGGGCCGCTGGAACGTTTTCTGGTAATCAATAAAGGAGGAATAGGCTGACACCGATGTCTGGGCGGGTGCGGCCAAACCGATACCGCACAAAACTGCCATCACCACCAGGTTTTTCATTTGCGCATTCATATGGGACCTCCCGGATTAACCGGTTTTTTAGGCAATAAGGGAATTACGCTCATAAAGATAGCGCAAAATTCACAGCGCCCTACCCCCGCCCCCCGGATGTTCAAAAATTTCCCCGCAGGGCCTGTTCCCGTTCAATGGCTTCAAACAGGGCCTTGAAATTTCCCTTGCCAAAACTCTGTGCCCCCTTGCGCTGGATAATCTCAAAGAACAGCGTGGGCCTGTCCTCGACCGGCTTGGAAAACAGTTGCAGCAGGTATCCTTCCTCATCGCGGTCCACCAGGATACCCAGCTCCCGCAGCGGGCCCAGGTCCTCGTCGATCCGGCCTACGCGGGCCCCGAGATCCTCGTAATAGGACGCGGGTACCTGCAGAAATTCCACCCCCCGGTCGCGGAGCTGCGTGACGGTTTTAACAATATCGTTGGTCGCCATGGCCACATGCTGGACCCCTTCACCTCTGTAAAAATCCAGGAACTCCTCGACCTGGGATTTTTTCTTACCCTCCGCCGGTTCGTTGATGGGAAATTTTACATAGCCGTTGCCATTGCTCATTACCTTGCTCATCAGGGCCGAATATTCCGTGGAGATATCCTTGTCGTCAAAACTGAGAATATTGCGGAACCCCATCACCTGCTCATAAAACCCAACCCATTTGTTCATCTGGTTCCAGCCTACGTTGCCCACGCAATGGTCGATATGCAACAGCCCCGTATCCGCAGGCCGGAAATGCGGGTTGCCCCAGGCCCGGTAACCGGGCAGGAACGGGCCGTGGTAGCCGGAACGCTCGATAAACAGGTGTACCGTGTCCCCGTAGGTGCCGATCCCGCTGATTACGACCTCGCCCTGGTCATCCTTCCGGCGTTCCGGAGCCAGGAAACTCCTGGCTCCGCGGGATGTCGTTTCCTCCCAGGCTCGGGTGGCATCGTCCACCCGCAGGGCAAGTACCCTGACCCCATCCCCATGCAGCCGGACGTGTTCGGCCATGGCGCTGTCGGGCCTCAGCGGCGTGGTCAGGACAAAGGTGATTTTATGCTGGCGAAGGGCATAACTGGCATATTCCTTCTGGCCGGTTTCGGGGCCGGCATAGGCCAGGGCCTGGAAGCCAAAGGCGCTCATGTAATAATGGGCCGCCTGCTTGGCGTTACCCACATAAAATTCGACATAATCAGTACCGTGAAGGGGAAGGAAATCCTGGGTGCCGGTACTACCCCGCTGCTCGGCTGTCTTCGTGTCCATGTGAAAAAAATTTGGTAGGTGAAGCAATACAAAAAGGGATCGCCTGATGTGAAAGGCCGTGTGGCCAATGCGATGGCAGGTAGGCGATCAGGCTGCCAGGGCGCAGGCGGAGTCCATGGCCAGGGCCTCCATCAGCAGGGGAAAGCCGCGGCGCTGGTCGGTAAACAGTTTGTGGGGATAATCGGGACGCATCGCGTAACAAAAATAACAAAGTCCCCGGATTTTTAGGCCCCGGGACCAGTCCCCCGGGCCGGCTCCTTCCCCTATCTTTGCGGGATGGATCAAGCCCGCGCGCCAAAGAAGATCGGAATTCTGGGCGGCGGCCAGCTCGGACGTATGCTCCTGCAGGCAGCCGCCAATTACCCGGTGGAAACCTATGTCATGGAACAGGACCCGGATTGCCCGGCAGCCCACCTCTGCCATCATTTTCAGCCTGGGGATATCAACCACTTCGAAGCGGTGTACCAGTTCGGTAAAGGCCTGGACGCCCTGACCATTGAAATTGAGCACGTAAATGTGGACGCCCTCGAAAAACTCGAGGCCGAAGGGGTCCGGGTAATACCCAGCCCTTCCGTCCTGCGGACCATCAAGAACAAGATCCTGCAGAAACAATACTACCAGCAATACCAGATCCCAACTGCTCCCTTTACCGTGGTCCGGGACCGGGCAGACCTGCAGGCTCAGCAGGATTTTCTGCCTGCGGTTCAGAAACTGGCCACCGGGGGCTATGACGGGAAGGGTGTGCAGGTGCTGCGCGACGCACGGGAACTGGACAAAGGATTTGATGCTCCCGGCGTGCTGGAAAAAATGGTGGATATCGATAAAGAAATCGCCATCACCGTGGCAATCAACGAAAAAAGGGAGACGGCCATTTATCCCCCGGTGGAAATGCTCTTTGATCCGCAGCTCAACCTGCTGGACTACCAGTTGTGCCCTGCCGACCTGGATACCAAGACACTCTGGAAAGTCGAGGCTATCGCCCTGATGGTTGTGCGCAATTTTCAGTCAGCCGGCCTTTTTGCCATTGAAATGTTCATCGACCGCAGCGGGGAAGTCTATGTCAACGAGACAGCACCCCGGGTTCATAACAGCGGGCATCATACGATCGAAGCCCATTACAGCAGCCAGTTTGACATGCTGTGGCGCCTGCTCCTCGGCTACCCGCTGGGCAACACCGATTACCTGCTGCCTTCCATCATGGTGAATATCCTGGGCGCCCCGGGTTACCAGGGAGAAGCCCGTTATGAAGGCCTGGAGGAAGTGTTGCGGATGGATAATGCCTTTGTGCATCTGTATGGGAAACGCCACACCAAGCCGGGAAGGAAAATGGGCCACGTAACAATACTCAGCAAGGAAAAACAGGATCTTCTCCATAAGTCCAACCAGGTGAAACGGACCCTACTGGTCACTTCCGACCCGGTCCCACCTGTCCGCGGGGAAGGCCGTTCATAAATAACCGGGCCCCGGGCGCAAGAAGTAAGGCTCAGCCGGCATCTAATGGCGCGGTAACCCATTAACTTTATTGTTTAAACATAAATCAACCCCACACACGTGAGAAATTTGCCTTTCCCGGTCACCTCTTTCTCCCTGACGGTGCTTACCTGCGGCCTGCTGCTGGCGGCCTGCGGGGATACCAAGCAGAAGATTGCCCCCCCGCAGCCCGGTGCCTCCCTCAGGCAGCAGGTCCTGGCGGTCGATGTATGTGTAGCCAAAACACAATCCGTCAGCCAGCAGGTGGAAGTACCGGGAACCCTGATAGCCAATGAAGCCACGGAAATCCATCCCGAGATTTCCGGCCGTGTCGTTCAACTGAACGTAAGCGAAGGCCGCTTCGTCACCAAGGGCACCCTGCTTGCCAAAATATTTGACGGGGACCTGCAGGCCCAACTCAAAAAACTTGAAGTGCAGTTGCAGATAGCCGAACAAAACGAACAGCGGTCGGCCCAGCTCCTGAAGATCCAGGGCATCAGCAAGCAGGATTATGATGCCAGCCTGCTAAATGTCAATAACATCAAGGCCGACATCGAAATAACCAAGGTCAGTATTATCAAAACGGAGATCAGGGCTCCTTTCAGCGGACGGGTTGGCCTGAAGAATATCAGCCCGGGAGCCTTTGTTACGCCCACCACGGTCATTGCCACCATCCAGCAGACCGATGTGCTTAAACTGGATTTCTCCGTGCCGGAGAAATACACCGGACAGATCCGGACCGGCCAGCAAATCAACTTTACCACCGAAGGCTCCGCTCGGATGTACCAGGCCATTGTCATGGCCACCGAAGCCAGCGTGGCGCAGAATACCCGCAGTCTGATGGTACGCTCCGTGGTACAGAACAAAGACGCTTCCCTGATACCCGGCGCCTTTGCCAAGGTCGAGCTGCAGTTCGATGCCGACCCCAATGCCATTGTAATCCCCTCCCAGGCCATCCTGCCACAGGCCCGCGGCAAGAAGGTGGTGCTTTTCCAGAACGGGGAGGCCCGGTTTGTGGATGTCACCACCGGGGTACGCGACTCGGCCACCATCCAGGTAACCCAGGGATTGAAAAAGGGGGATACGGTGGTGCTGACCGGACTGCTTAGCGCCAAACCCGGGTCCCCGTTGCGAATTAACAAGGTTACTGACCAGTAAGCTATATAAAGCGGCATATGAATATTTCTGAATTAAGCCTCCGGCGGCCCGTACTGGCCATTGTGCTGAGCATCATCATTGTCATGTTCGGGCTGATCGGTTTCAAATACCTCGGCGTCCGGGACTACCCGGCCATTGATCCGCCCAACATCAACGTCCGGACGTCGTACGCCGGTGCCAATGCAGACATTATTGAATCCCAGATCACCGAACCCCTGGAAGAGGCGATCAACGGGGTACCCGGAATCAAGAACATTACGTCACTGAGCAGTTCCGGTGTTTCCAATATCAACGTGGAGTTTGACCTGGGCGTGGACCTGGAAGCCGCCGCCAACGACGTGCGCGACAAGGTAGCCCAGGCCCAGCGATCCCTTCCGACGGATATCGATGCCCCGCCGGTGGTGGCAAAGGCCGATGCCAATGCGGACGCCATCCTGGCCATGACGGTCCAGAGCAACACGCGCAACCAGCTCCAGGTGACCGAATATGCCAACAATGTCCTGGTCGAACGGCTGCAGACCATCCCGGGGGTGAGCGGCATCCAGATCTGGGGGGAAAAGAAGTATGCCATGCGGATCTGGCTGGATCCCGCCAAGCTCTCCGCGTTCGGGCTTACGCCCACCGATGTGCGGGACGCCCTGCTGCGGGAAAACGTCGAGCTGCCTTCAGGCAAGATCAGCGGCAATGCCACCGAACTGACCGTGCGGACCTTCGGGCGCCTGAACACCGAGGAGGAATTCAATAATATCATCATCCGTAACGTCAACGGCAGTGATATCCGGGTCAGGGATATCGGCTCGGCCGTCCTGGGCCCTGAAAATGAGGAAACCATCCTCAAGGAGAGCGGCACGCCGATGATCGCATTGGCCCTGGTACCCCAGCCGGGTTCCAATTACGTGGCCATTTCCAATGAATTCTACAAGCGGCTCGAACAGATACGCAAGGAGGTGCCTGCCGACATCAAGCTCAACATTGCCCTGGATCAGACCCGGTTCATCAAGCAGTCCATCGCCGAGGTCCAGGAAACCCTGATCGTGGCCCTCACCCTGGTGGTCTTCATTATATACCTCTTCTTCCGGGACTGGGTCATCGCCTTCCGGCCGCTGATCGACATCCCGGTTTCCCTGATCGGGGCCTTTTTCATCATGTACCTGGCCGGATTCACGATCAACGTACTGTCCCTGCTGGCCATCGTGCTGGCCACGGGCCTGGTCGTAGATGATGGCATTGTGGTTACGGAGAATATTTTCAAGAAAATGGAGATGGGGATGAACAAGTGGCAGGCCGCCAAGGAGGGATCCAAGGAAATCTATTTTGCGGTCATCTCCACGTCGATTACCCTGGCGGTGGTATTCCTGCCGATCATTTTCCTGCAGGGATTTGTCGGCCGGCTGTTCCGGGAGTTCGGCATCGTGGTAGCCGGGGCGGTGCTGATTTCCGCCTTTGTTTCGCTGACCTTGACCCCGGTCCTTAACGTCAAGCTTACCCGGGGCGTCCACAAGCATTCCTGGTTTTACCATAAAACGGAACCCTTTTTCCGGTGGCTGGAAAATTCCTACCGCAGGGCCCTGACCGCGTTCATGCGCGTACGCTGGGTAGCCTTCCTGATCATCGCCGCCTGCGGGGCGGCCATCTATTTTGTGGGGACGCAACTGCCTTCCGAACTGGCACCCCGGGAAGACCGCAGCCAGTTCCGGCTCCAGGTCACCGCCCCCGAGGGCACCTCGTTCGACGCCATGGACAAGTACATTGACCGACTGTCCACCTTCATGCTGGATTCCATTCCCGAAAAGCAGATCGTCCTCACCGTAACCTCGCCGAGTTTCGCAGGCTCGGGCTCGGCCAACACGGGATTTGTCCGGGTTACCCTGGTGGACCCCAAGGAGCGGGTACGGTCCCAGAAGGATATTGTGGCCATGGTGAACCGGAACCTGCCCCGGTTCAACGAAGGCCGGGCCTTTGCCATCGAGGAGGAAACCATTGCCGTCAACCGGCGCGGCGGCCTTCCGGTTCAGTTTGTGATCCAGAACAACAACTTTGAAAAGCTTTCCCAGGTGTTGCCGAAATTCCTGGACGAGGCCAACAAGAACCCGACCTTCCAGGGAGTCGATGTCGACCTGAAATTCAACAAGCCTGAACTACGCGTCGTCATCAACCGGCTCAAGGCCAGTGAACTGGGCGTCAGCGTGGATGACGTGTCCCAGACCCTTCAGCTCGCGCTAAGCAATGGGCGCCTGGGTTATTTCACAATGAGCGGCAAACAGTACCAGGTCATCGCCCAGGTAAGCCGTTCCAGCCGGGATGACCCCGAGGATCTTAAAACGATCTTCGTGCGCAACAATCGCGGGGAGATGATCAGCCTGGACAACCTGGTGACTATCATGGAATCCACTACCCCCCCGACCATTTACCATTTCAACCGGTATAAATCGGCTACCATCTCCGCCGGTCTGGCTCCCGGTAAGACCATCGGGGACGGAATCAAAGCCATGCAGGCGATCGCTTCCCGGGTGCTGGACGACAGTTTTACCACCTCGCTGGCCGGCTCCTCCCGCGATTACGCCGAAAGCTCCAGCAACACCAGCTTTGCCTTTCTGCTGGCGCTGGCCCTGATCTTTCTGATCCTCGCCGCCCAGTTTGAAAGTTTTATCGATCCCTTTATCATCATGTTCACCGTTCCCCTGGCGATCGCCGGCGCCGTCCTTTCCCTGCGGATCTTCGGGCACACGCTGAACATTTTCTCAGAGATCGGGATGATCATGCTGATCGGGCTGGTCACCAAAAACGGTATCCTGATCGTGGAATTTGCCAACCAGAACCGGCTCAAGGGAATGGTCAAGCGGGAGGCAGCCATCTATGCCGCCACCATGCGACTGCGGCCGATCCTGATGACCAGTCTGGCCATGGCCCTGGGTGCCCTCCCGCTGGCGCTTTCGCTGGGAGCCGCCGCCACCAGCCGGATCCCCCTGGGTATCGTGATCGTGGGCGGTATCATGTTCTCGCTGGTGCTTACGCTGTTCGTGATCCCGGCCATGTACTCGTACCTGTCCACCCCGAAGCGCCAAAGCGAAATGGACCTGCTTGATCAGCAAACCGTGACCATTGAACCTGAAAATGCATAAAAACCAAGCAATGACCCGCGTGAACAAGTTTTTGCTTAGCCTGATGCTGCTGGCCGTGTACCGGGCGCCTGCCCAGCCGGTAGTAACTCTCGAACAGGCTATCGCCACCGCCCTGCAGAATAACTACGATATCCAGCTGTCCCGGAACGATTCCCTGGTGGCGGCCCTGAACTATTCATACCGGAATGCCGCATTCCTGCCAAGCCTGAACGGGAACCTCGGGACCACGTGGAATGTCAACAACCAGCACCAAACCCTGGCCGACGGGACCAAGCGTGCGAGCAGCGGGGTCCGTTCCAATAACATCGCCGGGTCTCTGGCGTTGAACTGGACCCTGTTCGACGGACTCAGGATGTTCGCCACACGTGACAAGGCGGCCCAGATCCTGCAGCTGGGGGAACTGACCGTACGCAACCAGGTGGTGAATACCGTGGCCAACGTGATCAATACCTATTACAATATCGTCCGGCAGAAACAGCAGCTCCGCGCCGTGATGGAGCAGATGTCCATCGATGAGGAACGGGTTAAGCTGGCCCAGTACAAACTCGATATCGGGGTCGGGATCAAACCGGACCTCCTGCAGAGTAAGGTGGACCTGAATGCCCAGAAGGCGGCCCGCCTGGAGCAGGAAACCCTGATCGCCAAACTCAAGGAACAGCTCAACCAGGTCATGAACGTCCAGGCAAACTCGGAGTATGAGGTAAGCGATTCCATTCCCATCAGGACGGACCTGACCCTGCAGGACATCCTGGAAGGGGCCAGCAAGACCAATCCGGCCCTGCAGATCGCCCAGAAAAATATCGATATTTCCCGGCTGACCCTGAAGGAAACCCGGGCCGGTCTTTTCCCGGTGATTGCCCTGAACTCCGGGTACAGTTACAGCCGGGTCAATAACAAGACGGTGGTCAACCCCTTCTTCCCCCTGTTCAGCCAGTCCAGCGGTCTGAATTACGGCCTGACTGCCACGGTCCCCATTTTCAACAATTTTAATACCCGGCGACTGATCCGGCAGGCGCGGCTGAACATTAATTACGAAAGCCTGGTCTACCAGAGCCAGCAATCCCTGCTGAACCTCGGCATCCTGAATGCCTACAAGGACTATGAGCAACAGAAGAAGGCCCTGCTGCTGGAAGAGGAAAATATCCTGCTGGCCAAGGAAAACGTCAGCATCGTGCTGGAAACCTACCGCCTGGGCGCTGCCACCCTGCTCCAGCTGAAAGATGCACAAAACAGTCTGGAGGACGCTTATAACCGCCTGATCGCGGCCCGGTACAATACCAAACTGGCGGAAACCGAACTGTTGCGCCTGAAAGGAGAATTGGGAAAGTAGGCCGCGGGATCCCCGGCGTGGCCGCTGCCATATCTTGTCATAATTACCTAGCTTAGCGGGGCCGCCGATCCGGCCCCGCTTTCCATGGCGGCCCGGCGTATAGTACAAAACCAGTATCGCGATGAGTGTAACTCCCCAAATGTCCCCCGCTGCAGCCGGCCGGCCCCAGGTCGGCATCATCATGGGCAGTGACAGTGACCTGCCGGTGATGCAGGCAGCAGCGGCTGCCCTGGATCAGCTGGCCATCCCCTACGAATTGACCGTGGTGTCTGCCCATCGCACACCCCACCGGTTGATGGACTATGCCCGGCAGGCTGCCGGCCGCGGCCTACAGGTTGTCATAGCCGGGGCGGGCGGAGCCGCCCATCTTCCGGGCATGGTGGCCGCAGTGACCCCGCTGCCCGTAATCGGTGTCCCCATCAAATCCTCCAACTCCATGGATGGATGGGATTCCGTGCTGTCGATCCTGCAGATGCCCGCCGGCGTGCCGGTTGCCACGGTGGCCCTGAACGGAGCCCGGAACGCAGGCATCCTGGCCGCCCAGATCGTCGGGGCGGCTGACGCACAGGTACAGGACCGGGTAGCCCGGTTCAAGCAAAGCCTGCAAAACGAGGTGTTGGAAAAAGCCGCGAAACTGCGCGCAGAGGGCTGGCCAAACGAGTTTGATTGATCATTACACGCCGGCCCCGGTTTCCTCCAGGATGATGAACTCCTGTCCCAGGGGGTCCGCCTTTTCATACAGGCACTCGATCAGCTCGCGGCCCCAGCGGCCGTAGAAGGAAGCAAAATTCTCGGTTCGTTCCTGCAGACTCTTTCCCGGAAACAAATGCTCCCGGATGGCCCGGATCTGGCGTTGCTGGTCGCTGTAGCGGCGACGCTCGGCACGCAGTAATTTCTTTTCCAGTTCCCGGAGTTGGTGAAGCGCCCTGGCACGCAGGGCTTCTACATGCTGGCCCAGGGTGGGATCCACCGATGCGGCCTTTTCTTTCAGGTGAGCATAAAAATCGCCTGCCTCGCGCAGCGGGTTATCCAGCGCCACCGCCTCCGCACTGTTCCGCCGAACCAGTTGATTCAGCAGGTCGGTTTCCGGCTGGAAGAAGGCGACGGGATCCAGGCCCAGTTTATCCATGCGAATCCGCCAGACTTGGGGCACGATCAGAAAAGAATTTCGCAGCAGCAGCACCGGGTAGGGCACTTCATAGTGGGCAAACAGGTCTTTGAGTTCAAGCCAGTAGGCCAGTTCACCACCTCCCCCGATAAAGGCCACATTAGGCAGGATGGTCTCCTGGAAAAGGCCCCGCAGAATGACGTTCGGGCTGAACCGTTCCGGGTGGCTTTGCAGCAGGGCGACCAGGTCCTCGCGGCTGAACCGCAGGTCCGAATTCACGACACGGTATTCGCCCCGGTCAGCCTCGATGCGCTGGCGGATCCCTCCCTCCAGGTAGAACAGGTTAATTTCCCGGGGATGGGCCTGCACTTTGTAGGCTTGCCCGAGCCGACCGGAGGTTGCATGGACCAGGGAGGAAGGTTGTTGCTCCAGCAGGTCCTGTTCAAACACGGGAATCATTACCCGCTTCAGCGATGCCCGGTCCGGAATGAGGACCACCAGCCCGTAGGCGCCAAACAGGGCATGTACCAGGTGAAAGGTAGCGTCCTGGATGGCTATGCCTTCCCGGTAGGCAGCCCGGATCATTCCCAGTACCTCCGGACCGTGCGGCAGACCGCCCAGCTGTCCCTCCATCCGGCTGATCAGTGCCAGGAGTTCCTTATCCACACGCATACGCCCTACGGCCCCGGTCTGGGAGGTATGCCAGGTCAGCCGCTCCCCTTCCAGATTGATATGCCCGAGTTCATCCAGGTCGGCGTCCTCCGATCCCATGTAATACACCGGCACAAAATGATGACCGGGAAGGGCCTGTTCCAGGTAGGCGGCGAGCCGGATGGTATGCAGAATCTTGTAAATGAAGTAAAGCGGGCCCGTAAAAAGGTTTGGCTGGTGGGCCGTTGTAACCGTAAAGGTATTGGGCGACCGCAGGGATTCGATCTGCTTTCGAACGGCCGGATGCGTTTCCAGGCCCCGGTATTGGTCACTCAGTTCATCGGCGAGCAACTGGCGGTTGGTGGGGTACCGGCGACGTGCCTCCAGGGAGCTGCGTATCCCGTCGAGATCCGGAGTATGCAGGTAAAAGGGTCTGAGCGGAGCTTCCTGCCCGAGATAATCCAGGACAATCTTGCTGAAGTAGCCGGTTTCGTGGTAAGGGATGCGCTGGGTAATACAATCCATAGCATTCAAAGTAAGTACGCTGTCCGGGTAGGACCAACAGGTGAACAATTAGTTAACGAAATCGTTCGGGATGAAAAGCCTCCAGGCTGATCCCGGTGGGCTGCCCGGCCAGCAGCTGGCTGACCAGTTTGCCTGTGCCGGCTGCGGCGGATACACCCAGCATGGCGTGACCGCCGGCATAGGTCAGGTTGACATACCTGCCGTGCCGTCCGATATAAGGCAGCCCGTCCGGCGTAACCGGCCGGTACCCGAACCACGCCTTGGCCGGATCGGGCTTGGGCAGCGGCAGCGACGGATAGTATTTCTGGAATGCCGCATGGATGGCCAGTACTCGGCTGGGCAGGATCCGGTCATTATGCCCGCTCAGCTCCATCGTGCCCCCGATTCGCAGCCAGCGGCCAATCGGTGAGGTGGCAGTCCGGTCATCTACCAGGATGGAGGGATAATGAAGGTTTTTTGCCAGGTTATCATACACCAGGCTGTATCCCTTTCCGGGCTGCAGCAGGGTCCGGATCCCGAGCATGCCGGATAACCGGGGCAGCCAGCTCCCGCTGGCCAGCACCAGTTCCCCGCAATCCAGGCGGCCCTGGCGGGTGAGCAGGCCCGTGATCCGGTTTCCGCTGGTCTCAAAACCGGTTATTTCCGTATTGACCCAAAAGGAAACGCCCGCATTTTGCAGGTACCGGTACAAGGCCTGCATGAACCGCGCGGGATGCAGGTGGCAATCATCCAGGTACAATACGCCCCCGGCCACATCCACCTCTACTTCCGGTTCGTATTGCTGGACCTGTTCAGGTGAACAAAGCACCGTTTTCAGCCCGAAAGCCCTGGCCTGGTCAGCCAGGTGTTTTTCGTGGTCTCCCGTACGGGGAGATTTGTAGAGCATCCAGCAGCCCTTTTCCTGCAGATCAAAGGAATCCGGCAGATCCCGTTTGAGGTCGACTGTCAGCTCCCGGCTCAGTTGCAACAGGTTATTGAGATGAGGTGCGTGGCTGCTCACCTGGGCCGCCGTGGCACTTCGGCGGAAGGCCAGCCCCCAGCGGATCAGGTCCAGGTTCAGCCGGGGCTTGATATAGAACGGAGAAGATGCGCGCATCATCCAGCGGATACCCTGGGAAATGATTCCCGGCGTAGCCAGGGGGATAAAATGGCTGGGGGAAATATATCCCATGTTCCCGAAGGAACATCCATCCGTGATCGTCTGGCGGTCAACGACGGTGACCTGAAATCCTGCCTGGTGGAGGTAGTAGGCCGTGCACAGGCCAATGACCCCGCCTCCTGCGATAGTTACCTGATTCATGAATTATCCGGTCGTTTGCTGAATGAAATAAAGCAGAAGCTTTTTTCGGGCACAAATTTACTGGTTGCGGCTTTGCCGCGTATTTTTAATTGATATTCGGCCTCAGGCCGGGCAGACGCGGCAGGCCCTGTCCCCGGTCTGCAGGCCGGGCTGCAGGACCTGCCCGGACCGGGAAAACTGGCGGTATACGGTAATCCCCTTGGCGCCCAGCTTCCATGCCTGGAAATAAATGGCAGCGACCTCCTTCACAGTGGCCTCCCGGGGCAGGTTAATCGTTTTGGAAACCGCATTGTCCACATGATGCTGGAAAGCCACCTGGTGGCGCAGATGCCAAACCGGATCGATTTCAAGGGCCGTCCTGAAAAGGGAACGGGTGCGGTCGGAAAGGCCTGGATACCCCTGTAGTGTTCCCTGGCTGCGGATCTGATCCTCCAGGGCCGGGGTGTATTCGCCGGTCCGGTGCAGGTAATCCAGGACGAAAGGATGGATCGTGGCGAGGGTCTCCCCATGCAGGATATGTTGCCGCTCGAAGGCAAGGGCAAAAATGGGTTCGATCGATGACGAGGTATCGGCCAGGATCGAAATCGTCCCGGTGGGAGCAATACTGGTCCGCGTGGCGTTGCGTAGCGGCCGGTTCGGATAAAAAATGCTCCGCTCCCAGTTGGGGAAGGTACCCCGCTGAAGGGCCAGACCGGCCGAAGCCTCCGTGCTGGCTGCCTCAATGAACTGCATCAGTTTGTCGGCCAGCGTGATGGCCTCCCCGGAGGCATAGGGGATCTCCAGCAGGCACAGCAGGTCGGCCCAACCCATGACTCCCAGGCCGATCTTGCGGTTTCCCCGCACGATGCGCTGGATATCCGTAAACAGGTAATTATTTACCTCGATGACATCATCCAGGAAGCGAACGGCGATCCGGATTACCGTATTCAGCTCGTCCCAATCGATAGCCGCCCGGCCATCCACGGTTTTGACAAACCGGGCCAGGTTCAGGGAACCCAGGTTACAAGCTTCATACGGGAGCAGGGGTACCTCTCCGCAGGGATTGGTGGCATCCAGGAAGCCGAGCTCAGGCGTCGGGTTAGCGGCATTAATGGTATCCAGGAAGATCATACCCGGGTCTCCACCTGCCCAGGCATTCTCCACAATCCGGTCCCATATATCCCGGGCCTGCAGGGTTTGAACGGCCTCACCGGACCCCGGATGGCGCAAGGTCCAGGCGAGGTTGGCCTCCACCGCCTGCATAAATGGGTCGGGGATGGCCACGGAGATATTGAAATTACGCAGGATACCCGGTTCCCTTTTAACGTCAATGAACTCGAGGATATCCGGATGGTCGACGCGGAGGATGCCCATATTGGCTCCCCGCCTCTTTCCGCCCTGTTTAACGTATTCGGTCGCTGCATCAAAGATTTTCATGAAGGAGACGGGTCCGGATGCCGTTCCGCCTGTTTTGCTGATCAGGTCGTTGCGGGGCCGGAGCCGGGAAAAATTGAAGCCGGTGCCGCCGCCGCTCTGCTGGATGAGTGCGGCCTGTTTTAAGCTGTCAAATATCCCCTCCATGCTGTCGGGGACCGGCAGGACAAAACAGGCGCTCAGCTGGCTCAATGGGGTACCCGCGTTCATTAAGGTGGGCGAATTGGGAAGGAAGAGCCCCTGGCTCATCGTTTCGAAAAAGAGCTCTTCCCAGTACCTCATCTCTTCTGGACCGCCCCAGCCCCCCTCCGCCGCCGCCACGGCCCCGGCTACCCGGCGAAACAGGCCCTCTGCATCCTCCAGGATCCGGCCCTGCCGGTCCCTGCGGAGATACCGGCTTTCCAGAACCCGGCGGGCATTATCGGAAACAGAACGCTTCATTAGATGACTCCATGGATAAAACTAGTACCTCCGGCTCCCCGGGACCATGACTCAAGTTACCACCCAGCCTGATTAACCACAACGGTTTCCGTTCCGAGCCGGCTGGCCGCGCCTCCGAGACCCTACGACATGGCCCTCCGGCCCGGCCAACACCCCGGAAGCAGAAGCCATCAGGTGCCGACCCCGGAGTTACTTCAGGGCCTCACGCACTTTCGGGGCAATTTGGGTCCCATAGATTTCAATGGCCTTCATGAGCGCACGGTGAGTAGGAGCTCCCACATCGATATGGGCCGCAAAGCGGGTCAGGCCAAACAGGTCCTGCAGGGCCAGGATTTTGTCAATGGCTTCACTGGCATTCCCGATGACCAGATGTCCCCCGGGCATCCGCCCTGTTTCAAATTGCTGTCGCTGGTAGGGAGGCCAGCCGCGCTGCCTGCCAATGCGGTTCATCTGGGCTGCATAAACAGGATAATACGTGTCGGCGGTTTCCCGGCTGTTTTCCCCGAACAGGGCGTGCATATGCACGCCTACCTGGAGCGCCGAGGCCTGGTGGCCAAAATGCTCCCAGGCCCGGCGATAATAATCAAACAAGGGTTTAAATTGCGCAGGGCTGCCGCCGATGATGGCAAATATGACCGGCAAACCCAGCCGGGCCGCCCGCAGCACGGACTCCGGCGTGCCTCCGACGGCTACCCATACCGGCAGCTGGCCCCGGACCGGGCGCGGATATATTTCCTGATTCGACAGGGCAGGGCGGAATTTGCCCTGCCAGGTAACTTTCTTTTCCTGGTTGATTTTCAGCAACAGCTCCAGTTTCTCTTCAAAAAGGTCATCATAATCGCGGAGGTCATAGCCAAAGAGCGGGAAAGATTCGGTAAAACTGCCCCGGCCCACCGTCAATTCTGCCCGGCCATCCGAAACCAGGTCAATCGTGGCAAATTGCTGGAAAACACGGACAGGATCGGTTGAACTCAGCACCGTAACCGCACTGCCCAGCCTGATCTGCTTGGTGACGGAGGCTGCTGAGGCCAGTATGATCTCAGGAGCCGAAACGGCGTAATCGGGCCGGTGGTGTTCACCAACTCCAAAGAAGTCCAGGCCTACCTCGTCCATCAGCCGGACTTCCTCGATGATTTCCTTAACCCGCTGCCGGGCCGTCTGTGGCTCACCCTGACCGCCGCCCGCAATATCTCCAAACATGCCTACGCCTAATTCCATGCGTGTGATTTTAATAGACTGCAAAGATAACGCCTCGGTCGCTGGGAAGGCCCTACCCCTCAGGATACGCCGTGACGCTGGGCGGGCGGGTCCATTTTTTGCTTCCCCTGGGCCCTAGGTACCTTGCTGGTTCAAGAAGCCGACCCGTATGATGTTGGGCCCAGGGAATGAAAAAGGAAGCGGGTCGGTACCCGTTGAGTCATCAATACCCCGTTAAGAAATAATGCCCCCGGACCATTCCGGATTAAGGACAATCCGGCGGTGCCCAAAGCACAGGCCGCGTTGTCACATTACCCCAAAATAGGCGAGAATTCATCCCTTTCTATTTTGAAGGAACTTTTCCCGGTCGTAAATTCAAACAAATCCTTTCAATGCCTTACCAAAACGTTGAGCCCCCCGTGCAGCTACAGGAATCGGTCAAATGCTTTTGGTTTGCAGAGCGTGAACTCTTACCCCCCGATCCTACATTTAAAATTTGGCCGGACAGCTATATAGAACTGGTTTTCTGTTATGCGGATCAGCCCATCTATTATTTAAGAGGCCAGCGGGAAGAAATGCTACCCCGGTTGTTTATTCTTGGCTTATTAAATGAACCCTTTATCCTTAAATCAAGGGGTTGGATTCGCTCAATCGGCATACGTTTTTTCGCCTGGGGTTTTAATGACCTGATTCAGTTGCCGCCGCATGAGCCTCTATTGGAAGTGGAAAGCCGGTTTGATGCCCTGCAAAGAAACCTGTCCGATCTGGCATCCAACCCTGACCCGGACCATTTAATGAGGACCCTGCAGACTTTTTTGCTCGAACAGCAAGATCAAGCCATTGCCTCCCGTAAAGATGACCGCATCACGCAAGTAGCCAAACAAATATATCTGGACAGGGGAACGAGCCGCGTAACTTCCATGGCAAAAAATATCCACCTTTCTGAACGGCAATTTAACAGGCTATTCGCCAGGCAATTGGGCCTGAGTCCCAAGTCACTGGCCAAAAAGGTTCGTTTTCAGTATGTAAGGGATGCCATCTATGAAAATCCTGAAATTAACCTCACTAGCCTTGCCTACGAATTCGAATACAACGACCAGTCTCACCTCATCAAGGATTTTAGGGAATTCGCCGGTAAAACCCCCAGCGCATTCGCCAAAGAGATGAAACAACTCAAAGAATCACTGACAACCTACAATGTCCGCTTTTTACAATGATCCGCCTCCCAGGCTTAATAGCTTGCAGCTTTAATCACTTTCAAAACAATAACCATGCAAGCAAAATTGAACAACATTACCCTGCCGGTAAAAAGCCCACAACAGATCCGCGATTTCTATGTAAACGTCTTCGGCCTTAAAGAACTGGAATATACCTCCCGAACGCCCGGCTTTTTTATGCTTGACGGCAACGGATGTACCCTTACGATACAGGACGCGGAAGCCATCGGACAATCCACTGGATCTGCCGGAGTGGAACTGGGCTTTGAAGTGGATGATGTGCCCTCCTTCGTCCCAAGGATTATGAACTACGGCGGAGTCATTCTCAGCGAAAATCAGCAGATGGGGTGGGGACAGGCGTTTACCGCCGCGGATCCGGAAGGGCACGTCATGAATATTTTCAAATTTCATCAATGACCCTCGCTTTCATGGCCACACCCATTCATTGTTCCAGATCAGTCCTGTCCACCTATAACAATCAACCAGGTGAATTTGGACGATACTAAACTGTTTAGGACAAGTATCAACAACCCGAACCATCTAATATCAATCGCCGCCAGGTTAACGATTCCTGAGACCAGGTAATGAAACGTCGACCTATTGAACTGCGATAACGTACTGCGGTTTGTGCCCTCCACCTGGTCAAATGAACAGATCATCCGGTCGGTTCAACCAAACGGCTATACGTGCATGGAACTTCCCGACTAAACCTAGCGAAAACACCTCGAACAGGTAAAACGGCCTGACCCGTCACCTTAATGGCATACCATGTAACCACAATCCCAATTACGATGGTAAAAAGAAGGTCTTTTGTATAACAACTACTCATACTTACTGCAGCCGGCCTCGGTATTTCAAGGTAATTCCCTTTTAAAAAACTCTGTCCAAGAATTTAGGGGTCGATAAAATTTTCCCTCAAACCTCCCGTAACTGTGAGATTTGAGCGATTATGCCAACAAACAAAGGATCCAATATCTGATCTTTCCGGAGGGAATTTATGTTGATAAAGAAAACAGGGATTATCGAACTCCGAAAGTAAATTCGGTATGCCTCTATCTGGCACGTCTGAAGCGGGTTTTAGCGGAAAATGAAAGCGGGAAAACTAACACGAAGGTCAATTTTCCCGCTTTGGTGGAGGTGACCGGAATCGAACCGGTGTCCAAACATATTCTCCAAAAGCTTTCTACATGCTTATTTTGGAATTATTTGTCGGGAAAGAACAGGAACCAAACGAACCAATCCCTTCCTTAGCTGGATAGTCTTAGGCGACCGTCACAGCCTTCGGTCGCAGCAGCCTGTTTTATTTTTGAGTCGGCGGCGGAGCTTGGTAACAGACCAACCTGCTCAACGCGGCCCGAATGACTGCGAAATCACTGATTAGGCAGCCATGGCATACTGAGTATTGCCATTTGAGATTTGTGTATTCAGATTCAAGTGCTAATTACACAACGCACTGCATGCTTACACTTTCAAAGATCTATGCTGTCAAAACCCTGCACCCCCTGTCCCTGGTTTGCTGGCAATAGGGTCAGCCCAAGCGGGCGAAGTTACGATTATTCTGCCTTCCGTTCATTTGGTCTGCCTGATTGTTTTACCCCGATAAACCGGCATTTTTTCTGCCGTAATAATAAATGGTTATAAATGAGTAATCTGAAAACCTGCCGGTCCTTAATCTACCAGCTGTGCCTGACTAGACCAGGCAGCAATACCGCAACCCCATGGAAGACCAGAACCCGGATTGACCCGGCTTATTATCGGCTTAACGGCCGGTTTTTTAGTATAATCGCCTTTTTTAGCGATAATTTTTAAATATCGTATTTAAAGGCGATATTTGAACAAAAGCAGTTCATGGCCTCAGTTATCACGGCTGATATCGTCAACTCCACGGCCTTGACCGGATCCAGGGAAGGAGAGCTGAGGCATAAGATCGGGGATATCCTGAAGGAAACCCTCTTTGAGTTTTACCGGGGGAATAGTTTCCAGGCCTATTTTCCCGACCGCTCCGGGGAGGTCCTGAAAATCCTGTTCCGGTTGCGCACAGCGGCCCGCAGCCTGGGGGAGGAATTTGACATCCGGGCGGGTATCGGCATCGGCATGATATCCGGCCCGTTCCAATCGATCCGCGAGGCCGGCGGGGAGGTATTTACCCATTCAGGGCGGGCCTTTGACCGTCTGCACAAACAACGGCTTGGTATTGTGTCGCCCAGGGAGTATGCCAACCTGGCCCTTGCCATTCTCTGCCATTTTGCGGACCACCTGTTTTCAACCATGACCGCTAAGCAAGCCCAGGTGATCCAGGAATTGCTGGAAGGCAAAACGCAGGTGGCTGCGGCCCGGATTTTAAAAAAATCCCAGTCAACCATTAACAAGCATGCCCTGGCAGGCGGCTGGGGGGAACTGGAACGACTAACGACCGAGTACGGACAACTTCTCAAACAATTTGACCTCAGATGACCTATATCTGGTTAACCAAATTGTTGTTCGCTCACCTGCTCACCGACTTCTTCCTGCAGCGTAAGGCCTGGATTGAGGAACGGAACCGCAGGCATTTTGCTTCTCCCCTGCTCTACCTGCATACGTTTCTCACTGCGGGTGTAGCCTGGCTCTTTATTGGATGGTCCTACTGGGGTGTCGCGCTGGTCATTTTTGGGACGCATACGCTTATAGACGGCTGGAAGTCGTACATGCCGCCAACAACTTCCTACTTCCTTTTCGACCAGCTGTTGCACCTGCTGGTCCTCTTCGCCTGCCGGGTGTTCACCTTTACGAGCCTGCCGGAATGGAAAACGATCCTGGGAGACCTGGGCCGCAATGAAAAGGGGTGATATACGGCGACTGCCCTGCTGTTACTCACCTGGCCCTGCGGCTACCTTGTCTCTTTCCTGACCCTGAAATGGCAGCGCCAGGGGGATGTGGACGAAGGCCTGGTGGATGCCGGCAAATGGATCGGCATGCTGGAGCGCTGCTGATATTCATCTTCGTGATGGAAAACCAGTTTGAAGCCATCGGGCTGCTCATTGCGGCAAAGAGCATCCTGCGTTTCAGGGAAAACATCCTCACCCAAAACAAGACAGAATACCTGTTGGTAGGTACCCTGATCAGCCTCTCCCTCGCGATCCTGGCCGGCTTGCTGGTCCGTTACCTTCACACGACCGGATAGCCAGCCGGCCGGCCCTGCGCGAAGCCCTTCCACCACCATGCGCCCAAGGGCCGTTTATACCCCACCCACCTGGGCGAACCAGCCGCAGGGGAATTCCTTACGCCTCCCTATGCCCGGCCCGGCCTTCCACGCCATTATTTCCGTTTCGTTACCCCGGATCCGGATTCCTGTCCTGGCTATTTGCTTAGATTTACGGCATGGCAAGTCATCGTGATCCCCGGGCTGTTTACCGGGACCTGGTCACTCACTGGACCGGTGAGCGTCACCGGTTGAATCTGAAAAAAAACCGGATCGGTTGGGGCAGACTCGCCAGCGTAGTGCTGGCCCTGACCGGGCTTTTCACCCTCTGGTCCCCGGGCTGGTACCTGGCCATCGGTGCATTCACACTCGGCATGGCTGCATTCCTGCGCCTGGTAGCCCGGGATGTAAAGGTATCGGCGGACCTGCATCAGGCCGAACTCATGCTGGCCATTAACCAGGAGGAGCTGCGAATCCTGGACCACCAGTTTGCAGATCGCGAGGATGGCAGCCGGTGGATGGAAACCGACCACCCTTATGCCGCTGACCTGGATATACTGGGCCGCTCCTCGCTGTACCAGGTACTGAACCGAACCACTTCGGAGCAGGGTGGTGCGCAACTGGCCCGCTGGCTGCTTCACCCCGCTGACGGTCGGGAGATTCTGCACCGCCAGGAGGCCATCGGAGAATTATCCCCGCTAACCGAATGGCGCCAGAAGTTCCAGGCCGCCGGCATGTCAGTCCGGATGACCACCGGCACCCAGCAAAGGCTGGAACACTGGATTCAGCAGGAGGATCCCTTTACCCGTCGGCCTGCGTGGCATTGGATACGTTGGGTGGAACCCGCGGTAATGGGCCTGCTGGTGGCCGGCTACCTGGCCTCCGTGATTCCGGGTCCCCTGTTCTGGGGCCTGGCCTTTCTGTTTTTTCTCCTCACCGGTTCGTTCAGCCGCCGCATCACCACGCTGTACACGCAACTGGGACGGGTAGCTCCCGAATTAGCCACCCTGTCCCGGAGTGCCCACCTGATGGAAACGCCCGGATTCCGGAGCCCGATGCTGCGGGACCTGCAGCAGCCGTTCATGGTGTCCGGACAGCGGGCCTCCGTGGCGATCGGCGAGCTGAAAAGCATACTGGATCGCTTTGACCTGCGGCAGAACCCCGCCGTTTTCTTTATCCTGAACACCCT
>DASZRL010000060.1:0-40526 GCA_035549175.1 Chitinophagaceae bacterium
CGATTGAAAAAAATGCCCCCGCCGGTCAGGCAGGGGCATTGGGTTATGAGTAGGTTTGGACCGGAAGCGATCGGGATTCCGCCGCTTCGGCAGTGCTTAGTAGTCCATTCCGCCCATGCCAGGAGCGCCGGCAGGATGTGCGTGCGCTTCTTCCTTCTTGGGCTTGTCAGAAACCACGCACTCGGTGGTCAGGAGCATACCGGCAATGGAAGCGGCATTCTCCAGGGCGATACGGGTTACTTTGGTCGGGTCGATGACACCAGCCTTGAAGAGGTTCTCATACTCTTCGGTGCGGGCGTTGAACCCGAAGTCACCCTTACCTTCCTTCAGTTTCTGGACCACGATGGAGCCTTCCAGGCCGGAGTTGGCCACGATCTGGCGGATCGGCTCTTCCAGGGAACGCTTCACGATGGAAATACCGGTGGTCTCATCTTCATTGGCCCCTTTCAGTTTGTCGAGGGCTTCTATGGCGCGGATATAGGCCACACCACCACCCGGCACAATGCCTTCTTCAACGGCGGCACGGGTAGCATGCAGGGCATCGTCCACGCGGTCCTTCTTTTCCTTCATTTCCACTTCCGTGGCAGCGCCAACGTTCAGTACGGCTACACCGCCGCTGAGCTTGGCCAGGCGCTCCTGAAGTTTTTCCTTATCGTAGTCGGAGGTAGTGGTTTCAATCTGGGCCTTGATCTGGTTGATGCGGGCGGTGATATCTTCTTTTTTGCCTTTTCCGCCCACGATGGTGGTATTATCCTTGTCGATCACAACGCGCTCGGCACGTCCCAGGTAGGTCAGGTCAGCATTCTCGAGCTTATAACCCTGCTCTTCGCTGATGACCAGACCCTTGGTCAGGATGGCAATATCCTGCAGCATTTCCTTGCGGCGATCGCCAAACCCAGGTGCCTTCACAGCAGCCACCTTCAGGGTACCGCGCAGTTTGTTGACCACCAGGGTAGCCAGGGCTTCTCCTTCCAGGTCTTCTGCAATGATCAGCAGGGGAGCACCTTGCTGGGCGATTTTTTCCAGAATATGAAGGATATCCTTCATGGCACTGATCTTCTTATCATAGATCAGGATATAGGGCTTCTCCAGCTCAGCTTCCATCTTCTCGCTGTTGGTAACGAAATAGGGAGAGATGTAGCCACGGTCGAACTGCATCCCTTCCACCACTTCAATACCGGTTTCGGTACCGCGGGCTTCTTCCACGGTGATCACCCCGTCCTTACCCACTTTGGTGAAGGCTTCGGCGATCAGCTTACCGATGTTTTCGTCGTTGTTGGCGGAAATGGAGGCAACCTGCTGGATTTTCTTGGAGTCAGTGCCCACGGTCTGGGACTGGCCCTTGAGGTGCTGGATGACTTTTTCTACGGCCTTGTCAATACCGCGCTTGAGGTCCATGGGATTGGCACCGGCGGCGACGTTCTTAAGGCCTTCACCGATGATGCTCTGGGCCAGTACGGTAGCAGTGGTGGTACCATCGCCGGCGATATCGGCGGTTTTGGAAGCCACTTCCTTTACCATCTGGGCACCCATGTTTTCGATGGGGTCTTCCAGTTCAATTTCCTTGGCTACAGTAACCCCATCCTTGGTAACGGAGGGAGCCCCGAATTTCTTTTCAATAACGACATTGCGTCCTTTGGGACCCAGTGTCACCTTAACGGCATTGGCAAGCGTATCAACGCCTTTTTTCATTTTATTTCTTGCTTCCGTATCGAAGAAGATTTGTTTTGCCATAATATTTGGTTTGAGAGTTTACAATATGGTTTGTGGGAACCCGGATCCGGGCATGCCGGACGAGGCTCCTTCTGCCGGAAAATCCTTACACAATGGCCAGGATATCGCTTTCACGCATGATAAGATAGTCTTCGCCTTCGATGGTGATCTCGGAGCCGGCATATTTGCCGTAGAGCACCGTATTGCCTTCTTTTACTACCGGGGGATTCCCGTCCTCATCCTTGGCGCTGACTGCCATTACCATGCCGCGCTGGGGCTTTTCCTTGGCGGTGTCCGGGATAATAATACCCCCGGCCGTCTTTTCTTCGGCTGGAGCCGCTTTCACAATTACCCTGTTCTTGGTACCTGCTACAGGAGTAATGCTTAACTTTTTAGCCATAGTTGTATTGATTTTTTAGATTTTGGAATGAAATCAACCCTTCGGGCCGGGACAGGCCTGCCAGAGAGGGCGTCAAAGGTATACGAAATAACGTGCCGCGACCCGGGAAACGGAAATATTTTCAGTTACCGGTGGCCGGGCCGCGCCCCGGAGGGCTGCATATGAAGAAATTTCCTGTCCGGGATGCCAAATTTTCATTCCCCCGGTATCCGGCCGGCTTGTCCCGGCTGAGGCCCCGGCAGAAATCCGGCCGGATACCTCCTGGCTGCACGGGAAAATGGAAAACGCGTATCTTCGCTGCCTCAAACAGTTCCTTGGAATATGATCAGCAGAAGAAACATCCGGATAAAAGTGATGCAAACGCTTTACAATGTATCCGTTCTGGAAAACAACCTGAAACCAGGTGAGCCGGACCGCATTCTGCAGAAACACTTTGATCAGACCTGCGAACTTTTCTTTTTCCTGACCTATTTCCTGATGGAGGTGGCCCGGTATGCCGAAACCGATGCCCGGCTACGCGCGGCCAAACACCTGCCGACCTACGAGGATCTTCATGTCAATACCAAGATTGCCGGAAATGAGGTCCTCTGGAAACTTCGCGAGGATCCCTGGCTGACCCAACAGATGGACAAATGGAAACCCGAACAGCGATCTGACAGGGAACTGGTCCGAAAGGTGTACCTCCAGTTACTGGAAACCCCGGCGTACAAGACGTATATCAATCAGGCAGAACGCAACCGGCGGGATGAAAAGGAAATCCTGGAGTTCATACTCAATGACCTGATGCTGGCCAGCGAGTCCTTTACCTCGTACGTGGAAGAAACCTTTCCCAACTGGCATGATGACGGAGACCTGGTCGTGCAGTTGCTGGTGGCCCTGCTGGCCAAGCCCGAAACCGATCCCCATACCGAGATGATCAGTCCGGACAAGCTGGAATTTGCGCGCAGCCTGCTGAAGACCGTCATGGAGAAAAACGAACACCTGCAGAGCCTGATCATCCCCAAGCTGAAAAACTGGGATCCGGACCGCATTGCGCAGCTGGATATGATCCTGATGAAAATGGGCGTCGCCGAGTTCCTTTATTTTGAGACCATACCTCCCAAGGTCACCATCAACGAATATATTGACCTGGCCAAGGAATACAGCACCCAGCAGAGCGGCCAGTTTGTCAATGGCATCCTGGACAATATTCATAAGGAGCTGCTGCAGCAGGGAAAAATGCACAAGGTGGACTTTAAAAAAGCCTGAGGAATCCCCCCTTTTTGAACTACATTTGCCCCCCGGATGCTACGGCCCCTCCCCTTCCGGAAGGGGCAGCCTGATCCGCATCATATTCAGACGTATGAAACGTGTTTTTTTACCGGCAATCCTGTTCTCGGTCATCCTGGCAGGTTGCCAGAATTCAAACCAGGGCCCAGCGCTCAGGGGACCCGTGGGCGGCGGCCTCAGCCAGAACAAGGCGCTGAAGGATTCCGCCAATTTCACCACCATCCAGTGGCTGGACAGTACCTACCGGGACCTGGGAAAAGTAACGGACGGCGACCAGGTTGAAGTTACCTACCGGTTCCGGAACACCGGCAACAAGCCCCTGATTATTGCCCAGGTATCGGCCAGCTGCGGTTGCACCATACCGGAAACGCCGCAGGAGCCATTTGCCCCAGGGGCAGAAGGCCTGATCAAGGCAAGATTCAACAGCAGCGGCCGGGTAGGTACCAACAACAAGGAAATTTACGTAATGGCCAATACCACGCCCAGCACCCTGAACCAGCTGGAGTTCACGATCCAAGTCCAGGCCAAGGACCGCTAGTGTATCAGCCGTTTATCCATCTTTCATATTAATAAAAAGTCAAGAATGAATCATTGTTTTGTATTACTGCAACAGGCCCAGGCACCCGGCTTCGGCGGCTTCCAGTTTGTTTTCCTGGGACTGATGATCGTGGTTTTCTGGCTCTTTTTCATCCGCCCGCAGGCCAAGAAGGCCAAACAGCAGAAAACCTTTATTGAAGGCCTTCAGAAAGGTGACAAGATTGTTACCATTGCCGGGATTCACGGGACCATCAACAAGGTGAACGAAGACGGCACCCTCAGCCTGGAGGTAAGCCCCGGCAGCTATATCAAGATCGAAAAGAGTGCGGTCAGCCTGGAGTATACCAACCAGCTGAATAAAGCGGCCGCCTCCTCCGAAAAGAAATAATCCGGCAGACCGATGTAACATCCCGGGCCGGTCCCCTGCAAGCTATGCTTGTTGGGCGACAGCCCGGGATGTATTATTTTACAGTATGATACGCGTGGGACTCACCGGCGGAATCGGAAGTGGAAAAAGCACCGTGGCCAAGATCCTGGAGGTGCTGGGGATCCCTGTTTATTATGCCGATGAGGCCGCCCGCCGCCTGATGAACCAGGACCCCGGCCTGGTAGCCTCGATGCGGGCAACCTTCGGGGATCAGGCCTACCGGGACGGCCAGCTTGACCGTGCCTATATTGCCCAGGTGGTATTCAGCCAACCTTCCCGGCTTGAACAATTAAATGCCCTGGTGCATCCCGCCGTCATGCGGGACGCCGAGATCTGGATGTCGGGCCAAACGGCTCCCTATGCCATTCATGAAGCCGCACTCATATTCGAGGCGGGAGTCGACCGGAGACTGGATTTTGTCATCGGGGTGACTGCACCCCAGCAACTCCGCATTCAGCGGGTCATGAACAGGGATCGCTGCACGCGCGAGGAGGTGCTGGGGCGGATTCGCCAACAAATGGATGAACAGGAAAAAATGAACCGCTGCCAGGCGGTCCTGCATAATGACGAAACCAGCCTGCTGACTCCGCAGGTGCTGGACCTGCACGCCCAGTTGCTCCTGCGCGCCGCTCAGCCGCCAGAAAATACTACTTCAGCTTAGCCAGGGCCTCCTTGATCCGGGCATAGGCCGCTTCGATTTTGGGAAGGCTGTTGGCAAAGGACAACCGGATGCATTCCGGGTTTCCGAAGGCGCGGCCCGTTACGGTGGAAACATGGGCCGTGTTTAACAGGTACATGCACAGATCATCGGCATTTTCGATGATCTGTTTGCCATCCGACTTGCCAAAGTAGCTGTCCACCCTGGGAAATACATAGAAGGCTCCGTCCGGCTCGGCACAGGACCATCCCGGAATCTCGGCAAGTAATTGCATCACCCTTTTCTTGCGGCGCTCAAACTCCCGGGTCATCTCAAGGGAAGGCGTCAGGTCCGTGGTAAGGGCCGTAATGGCAGCCCGCTGGGTAACCGAGTTGGTTCCGCTGGTGAACTGTCCCTGCAATTTCTCACAGGCTTTGGCCACCGTGGGGTGCGCCGCAATGTATCCCAGCCGGTATCCGGTCATCGCAAATCCCTTGCTCAGTCCGTTCACGATGATGATGCGGTCCTTCAGGTCATCAAACTGGGCGATGCTTTCATGGCGACCGACGAAGTTGATGTATTCGTAAATCTCATCGGAAATGATGAAGATGCCGGGGTGCTGACGGAATACCTGGGCCAGCCCTTCAAGTTCCTCCCGGCTGTATACGGAACCCGACGGATTGCAGGGGGAGGAGAAAAGGAACAGCTTGGTTTTGGGTGTGATGTGGCTTGCCAGCTGGGCGGGCGTAATTTTGTATTTGCTCTGCATCGACGTGGGCACGATGACCGGGACACCGCCGGCAATCTTGACCAGTTCGGAATACGTTACCCAGAATGGCGCGGGAATGATGACCTCGTCCCCCTGGTCCACGACAGCCAGTACCACATTGGCGAGGCTTTGCTTGGCCCCGGTCGACACCACGATGTTTTCCGGCTTATAGTCAAGGCCATTGTCCCGCTTGAATTTGGTGCAGACTGCTTGGCGCAGTTCCGGGTATCCCGCTACCGGGGGATAATGGCTCCAGTTTTCGTCGATCGCCTTTTTGGCCGCCTCCTTGATATGGTCCGGGGTATCGAAATCAGGTTCACCCAGGCTGAGGTCAATAACATCGATTCCCTGGGCGCGAAGTTCCCGGCCCAGTTTGGCCATTTTGAGGGTTTCCGGCTCACTGAATTTATCCAGCAGGGAAGACAGCTCCATGCGATCGGCGGTTAACTGCATATAAAATAGTTGTTTTAGCGCCGCAAAGGTATTAAATGCAGACGTATGATGGCGAAAACAAATTCACCCAAATAACCGGCAGGAAATGAACAACTGTACGTATTTCAGGGATGCTGAAACCGGATGACGCCCACATTGAGGTCCTTGTTCCCGTATTCATTGCGCAGCAGGCCTTTGACATAAATCGTGATAATGCTGTTCCCCGGCATGATCAGGCCTCCTTCCAGCAGGATATTGTTGGTTCCGGCTTCCGTGGCAGTCAGGTAATACGGCCCGGCCGGAAGGAGGGTAAATTTTTCCTCTTCCCGGATCTTCGACTGATCATAGCCCAGGTAGGCCCGACCGGAGAAAAGCTGGTACCCTTCCGTACCGGCATTGGGGTAAATGTATACATCCAGGGCCGGGGCATCCGGTGACAAATTGATGAAGCGCAGCTTGGTATGCAAGGTATCTTTCGTACCCAGGTCGTCGTGCAGCAGGACGCTGCGGAGTTGGCCGTGCTGAAGGGAATCAATGACGAACACCGAATAGTTCTCCCCTCTTTTCAGGTAATCGGTCAGGGCCAGCGCCAGGTTATCGGAGCCGGCGAGGCTAAACCCCAGCTGCAGGTACCCGTAGGGCATGAACAGGTAGGGAGAAGGAACGGAGACCCCATCCACCTGGCTGTTGACAAAAACGGTGGTTCCGTAGTCCAGCGAGTCAGGCAGGGAAACCGGCTTGCCATCGACATAGAAGTGTAGGTTGGCGTTCACCAGGGCCGCATTGGTCACGGACAGGCGGGCATAATCGGCCTGGGAAGGCGTAAGGACGGGGATAGCCTGCTCTTTCCTGCACCTAAGGGAAAGTCCGGCGGCCAGCAGCAGGCTGGAAAGGAGCAACAGGGTGCCTTTTCTCATATGCGGTTCGGGCTGAAAAACGGTTCGGTAAGGTACGATTTCTTTTCGCGGCGGACATCGGCGCTGGGAATTTTTTTCCCGGCTGCGCAGGGTCCGACCGGGCTGGTGAATAGGCAGATAAGTTTCTATAAATCAAGGCGTGACAGGGCCATTTTAAATCCTGAAAATTTGACTGAAAAGGCTATCTTTGCACCTCTTAAAAATTACCAACAATGCCTTCCGGCGCCACGTACCGCGCCGGGATATGAAAAAGTAAATCCAAAACGTATGCAACTAAAAGGTTTGGTTCGGTTTTTCACGATCCTGTTGATCTTATACTCCGTCTATGAACTTTCCTATACATGGTTTGTCCGCGGCCATGAAAAAAAGATGGAAGCCCGTGCCAGGAACTACGTAAAGCTCAATTATACACCTGCCGACCAGAAATATCCCGGAAACAAAGAGCTCCAGGCTCTGTACCAGGATACCCTCAACCAGGTCTATAACGACCGGCTTCGCCGGCTGCTCGACAGCACCAAGGACCAAACCGTTACCTATAATTTTACCGGCGCAGTCAGCTACCAGAAGGCCAAACAGGAGGAACTCAACCTCGGCCTGGACCTGCAGGGTGGTATCAACGTCACCATGGAGGTGGAACTGGTGGGTTTGTTGAAATCGATGGCCAATAATTCCAAGGATCCTTCCTTCCTGAAGGCCCTGGACAACGCCAACGCGCGCAAGGCTAACAGCAACGCCGACTTCATTACCCTGTTTGCCGAGGAATACAAAAAAATCAACCCGGGTGGCCGCCTGGCAGCCATCTTTGCCACGGCCAACCAGGACAAGATCAAGGTGGGCGACAGCGATTCCAAAGTCCTTGACGCCATCCGCTCGGAAGCGAAGGATGCCTTCAACCGGACCTTCCGCGTGCTGCAGACCCGGATCGACCAGTTTGGTGTGGCCCAGCCCAATATCAACCCGGACCCGGACCGGCAGATCATTACGGTGGAATTGCCGGGTGTCCAGGACCGTGAACGGGTTCGCAAATACCTGCAGTCATCCGCCAACCTGCAGTTCTGGGAATTATACAATGTCGGGGAAATCTCCAATGCCATTACCCGGGCCAATGATGCCTTCAAGGTGATGGAAGGCGGCTCTGCCAAGAAGGACAGCACCCAGAAGTCCGATACCAGCCGGCAGGCCACCACGGCCAATGCCACTAAGGACACTACCCGCAAGGATACCACCGGCCTGCTTACCAAGGCGCTGAAATCCGATACCGGTACCAAACAAACCAGCCAGGAGCTGAGTGCCAATACCGGTGCGGACCTGGGCCTGGGCAAATACATCCAGTTCATTGCACCCTTCCAGAACCCCAAGGGAGGTATCGAGTATTCGTCAGCCATTGCCACGGTGGCTTCCAACGATACGGCGCTGGTACGCAGTTACCTGGAATCCGAACAGCTTCGCGGGTTCTTCCCGGCCGACCTGGTATGGATGTACGGGGTACCGGTAAGCAAGGACGCGAAGACCGCCAATCGGCTCCCGCTTTATGCGATCAAGACATTCGGCCGTGAAAAAGCCAAACTGGAAGGGGAAGTGATTACGGATGCCAACCAGGACTATGATCCTACCACGGGTGAGGTTCAGGTGGAAATGAAAATGAACACCTCGGGCACCCGGATCTGGGGTGAAATGACCAAGGCCAACGTTGGCAAGCCGATTGCCATTGCCCTGGACAACCTGGTCTATTCCGCCCCCAACGTGCGGCAGCCCATTGAAAACGGTATTTCCAGCATTTCCGGAGGATTCACCGTAGACGAGGCCAATGACCTGGCCAACATCCTGAAAGCCGGCAAACTGCCCGCCCCTGCCAAGATCGTCCAGGAACAGCAGGTGGGACCCACCCTGGGGGCCGATGCCATCAACGGCGGTCTCAAGGCCTTCGGTATTTCCTTCGTGATCATCTTCCTGTTGATGCTGGTCTATTACAATACCAGCGGCTGGATCGCCAACATAGCCCTGATCCTGAACCTTCTGTTCACGGTTGGTGTACTTACCGGACTCGGGGCCACCCTGACCGCGCCGGGTATTGCGGGCCTGGTGCTGACGATTGGTATGGCGGTTGACACCAACGTAATCATCTATGAGCGTATCAAGGAAGAATTAACCCGGGGTAAGGGTTATATTCCTGCCATTAATGAAGGATACAAACGATCCCTGCCCCCGGTGCTGGATGCACACGTAACCACCCTGCTCACCGCCATCATCCTGTTTTATTTCGGGCTGGGACCGGTGAAGGGGTTTGCCACGACCCAGATCCTGGGGATCCTGCTGTCCCTGTTCTGCGGCATCCTGGTCAGCCGCTGGATCAGCGACTGGTTTACCAACAAGAACCGGCACCTGAAATATTTTACCCCGATCAGTCAGCGCATTTTCAAGCATGCCAGCTTCAAGTTCATTGAGTACCGGAAAGTGGCTTATGGTATTTCCGTGGTGGTCCTGGTCCTGGGAATCAGCTCCTTTTTCCATGGCTTCGACGAAGGCGTGGAATTTAAAGGTGGCCGCAGCTACATCGTACGCTTTGATGTGCCCGTCAATGCTGACCAGGTTCGTGATGACCTGAAAGCCGCCTTTGAAGGAGACAACCCCATCATTAAGACCATTGGTGACAACCGGACACTCGATATTACCACGGCCTACCTGATCGACCGGACAGAGTCCAATGTCGATTCCCTGGTGGAGACCCGGCTCATCCAGGGTCTTAAGAACCACCTGCCTGCCGGCCTGACCTACGAAAAATTCGACCGGCAGTACAAGCAGCAGTCCAAGACCGTCCTGCCCTCGATTTCCGACGACCTGAAGAAGGGCGCTGTCAAAGCGACCATCTTTGCCCTGATCATCATTTTCATTTACATATTCATTCGCTTCCGCGACTGGAGATATTCGCTGGGTACGATTGTTTCCCTGCTGCACGACGTCCTGGTCACGCTGATCGTGTTTTCCTTTGCGCGAAGCGTGGTTCCCTTCCCGCTGGAAATAGACCAGCATTTTATTGCGGCCATCCTGACCGTAATCGGCTTCTCCATGAACGATACGGTGATCGTATTTGACCGGATCCGGGAGGACAGCCGCATGTTGAAGGGGGCCTCCAAGGAAGGCATTATAAATAAGGCCATCAACGAAACCCTGAGTCGCACGATCATGACCTCGCTGACCGTGTTCCTGACCATCCTGATCCTGTTCCTGGTTGGTGGCGAAGTAACACGCGGCTTTGCCTTTGCCATGCTGATCGGAGTTGTGACCGGTACGTACTCCTCCATCTTCGTGGCGGCACCCATTCTGGTGGACCTCGGTGGAAAGCGGGGACTGGGCGAATCCGCCTCGTCTGCCCCGGGCAAACAGGCTGCCGCGCCCGGCAAACCTGCCCCGGCCGGTTCCTGACAGCAATGACAATGCCGTATGAAGGGGATGAAAAAGCCCGCCTGGTACTGCCAGGCGGGCTTTTTAGTAGGTTGACTGATGCGGGATACTTTCGCTCAGACGGCAAAAGACGTACCGCAGCCGCAGGTCTTGCTGGCGTTCGGATTCTGAAAGGTGAATCCGCGGTTGTTCAATCCCTCGCTCCAGTCGATTTCCATACCGTAGAGGTAAAGCTCATGGGCCGGGTCCATTACGCAGGGAATTCCTTCGACCTGGAACGCACGGTCCCGCTCCCGGGCCTGGTCAAAATCCAGTACGTAGGAAAGCCCCGAACATCCGCCTCCCTTGACCCCGATCCGAAGGCTTTTACTGGTATCGAATCCCGGCTCCTGCATCAGGCGCCGGATTTCCCGGACAGCACCTTCCGTAAAACGGACCGGGCTGGCTATGGCAGTCTCCATCATAAGGCAAATTTACGGAATCCTTCCACTCAGGTACGCAGGATTCCGGCTGCCCGGGAGAACCTCCGGGTCTGCCTGCCCGTACTGCCGATCTTCTGACTATTTTTGCCGGTAACTAAACCATGTACCATGACTGAAAGCCTGCTGAGTCTTATCATCTCCATTATTGCCCTGCTGATCGCCCTGGTAACCTTTTTCCTGCGTAACCGCTTAGCTTCCGCACCCCGGACCGACGGAGCGGATTCCTTCAGTTCCCGTCCGCTCCAGTTACAGGCCTATGAACGGCTGGCGCTGCTGGCCGAACGGATCGCGCTGCCCAATATGGTCAGCCGGCTCAATCAGCCCGGTATCTCTGCCCTGGAAATGCAGCGTCTTCTGCTGGAAACCATCAAGCAGGAGTATGAATATAATGCCTCCCAGCAGATCTATGTCTCCGCTCCCACCTGGGAAGCTGTCAAAAGCCTGAAAGACCAGAACATGCTGATCATCAACCAGGTAGCCGGTACCCTGCCCCCGGATGCGCAGGGTATTGACCTGAACAGGCGGCTGCTCGAGTTCGTCATGAACCAGTCCAAAGGACAGTTGCACACCATCGTTTTGGAGGCACTGAGCTTTGAGGCGAAAAAACTGATGAAATGACGGGCCTGATCCGGCAGGCGCACCGCCACAACCCGTAAGGTACCTTCCTCCTAAATCTAAAAAACGGCGCATGAGCAATACCAGTAAATACAATGACAGCGGCATCGAAATCCGGGAGGTGTACCAGGCCAAAGACCTTGACCAGGCGCTGGCAGGCTCCCCGGAGCAGCCCTTACCCGGACAATACCCGTTCACCCGCGGCATTCAGCCGGACATGTACCGGGGGAAGCTATGGACCATGCGCCAGTACGCGGGGTTTTCCACGGCCGCGGAAAGCAACCGCCGCTATCATTACCTGCTCAGCCAGGGGGTGAACGGCCTGAGCGTAGCCTTTGATCTGCCGACCCAGATCGGTTATGACAGCGACCATCCCCTGGCCGAAGGGGAAGTAGGCAAGGTAGGGGTGGCAATTGACAGCTTGCTGGACATGCAGGACCTGTTCCGGGGCATCCGGCTGGAGGAGGTAAGCACCTCAATGACCATCAATGCGACAGGGTTCATCCTGCTTGCCTTTTACGTGGCGCTTGCCAAACAGCAGGGAGCCGACCTGGGGAAAATAGCCGGCACCATCCAGAACGATATCCTGAAGGAATATGCGGCCCGGGGGACGTATATCTATCCGCCGAAGCCCTCCATGCGCATCATTACGGACATATTTGCCTGGTGCGGGCATTCCCTGCCCCGCTGGAATACCATTTCCATTTCGGGCTACCACATCCGGGAAGCTGGAAGTACTGCCGTGCAGGAGATTGCATTTACCCTGAGCAACGGAAAGGCCTATGTCCGGGCCGCCCTCGAAAAGGGACTTGACATCAATGTATTTGGCAAACGTCTGTCCTTTTTCTTTAATGCGCACAATAACCTGTTCGAGGAAGTGGCCAAGTTCCGAGCCGCCCGCAAGATGTGGGCCGGCATCATGCGCGACCTCGGGGCCACGGATCCGCGCGCCATGATGCTGCGGTTTCATACGCAGACCGGTGGCAGTACACTTACCGCCCAGCAGCCGCTCAATAATATTGCCCGCGTCACGATGCAGGCCCTGTCCGCGGTACTGGGCGGCACCCAGTCCCTGCATACCAATGGATACGATGAGGCCCTGAGCCTGCCGACGGAAGAAGCGGCCCGGCTCGCGCTGCGGACCCAGCAGATTATCGCCTACGAAAGCGGGGTAGCGGATACCGCCGACCCCCTGGCGGGATCCTATTACGTGGAATCCCTGACTGCCGAAATCGAGCAGAAAGCCGAGAAGCTGATGAGCCAGATCGATGCGATGGGAGGCGCCGTGGCAGCCATTGAGGCAGGCTTTATCCAGCAGGAGATCGCCCGGAGCGCCTACGCATACCAGCGCGCCATCGAAACCAATGAAAAGATTCTTGTGGGGGTCAATGCCTATCAGGGGCAGGAGGAAACCCCCATTCCCCTGTTGCGGATCGATGACAGCATCCGGGATGTCCAGGTAGAACGACTCCGCACTCTGCGGCAACAACGCGACCCGGCCCGCGTCGACGCGGCCCTGCAGCAACTCAATGACCGGGCAGCCGGTGACGAAAACATCATGCCGGCGGTTATTGAAGCGGTTGAACAATTCTGCACTCTGGGGGAAATCGCCGATACCCTGCGCGAAGTGTACGGGGAATACCGGTAACCCCGGCCTTGCGCGAAAGTTGCGTACATTCATGGTCTAATCATACTTCCTATGGGTTTAAAAAATTTAATCCTGCGCGTGGGCTGGCTGCTGCTGCCCCTGCCGCTGTGCAGCCAGACGCCATCCTTCCTGACCGATAGCCTCGACCAGTATATTGAGCGCGGTATGAAGCTGTGGCAGATTCCGGGTCTGGCCATTGCCGTGGTCAAGGACGGCAAGGTCGTGGTCATGAAAGGGTACGGGGTACGGGAAGCCGGCAAACCGGACAAGGTGGATGAAAACACCCTGTTCATCATCGCATCCAATTCCAAACTGTTCACCGGCACGTCCCTGGCCAAACTGGAGTACGACAAGAAGCTTTCCCTGAATGACAAGGTCACGCAGTATATTCCCTGGTTCCGGCTATATGACAGCAACGTCACACGCATGGTGAACATCCGGGACCTTATGTCCCACCGGCTGGGGACCCGGACCTTCCAGGGGGATTTCACGTTCTGGGATTCCAACCTGCCCAAGGATTCCATTATCTGGAAAATGAGGTACCTCAAACCGGCCCTGCAGTTCCGCCAGGATTTCGGGTACTGCAATTCAGCCTTTCTGGTAGCCGGACAAGTGCTGCACGCCGTGACCGGCCAGACCTGGGAGGACTATGTGCGGGAAAATATCCTGCAGCCGCTGGGCATGTCGCAAACCTACACGAGCACGGAAGGCATCGCCCGGCGTCCGGACGTGGCCCGTCCGCACAACAACCTGTACAGCGGGCTCACGGTGATTCCCTATGACCAGGTGGATAACCTGGGACCGGCCACCAGCATGGTAAGCTGCGTCAGGGACTTAAGCAAATGGCTGCTCTTTCAGCTCGATAGCGGCCGCTACGAAGGCAGGCAGGTGATGCCCTGGGCCGTGTTGCAGAAAACAAGGGATGCCAACACGGTGATCGGCAGCCGAAAATCAGCGGCCTTCCCCATGCACCTGCGTATGTACGGACTCGGGGTATTTATGACAGACTATGCAGGCCGCCAGGTTTTCTGGCACACCGGGGGAGCTTTCGGCATGGTCACCAATGTTTGCTTTATTCCGGAGGAGCGTCTCGGGATCACGATTCTCACCAATAACGACAACCAGAGTTTTTTCGAGGCCCTTCGTTACCAGATCATGGATGCCTACCTGGGGGTACCCTATACCGATCGAAGCCAGTACCAGTACGGATTTTTTCTGCAGGGCAAAAAACAGACCGAGCGGGACGTGGCGGCCCTTGCGGAGCGCGTAGCCCGGAAAAACCATCCCGAGATCAGCCTGGATGCCTTCACCGGGGATTATTTCAACACGCTCTATGGAAAAGTAACCCTTGTTCGCAACGGGGAGGCCCTTATCTGTAACTTCGAACACCACCCCAGCCTGCATGGCTACCTGGAGTACATGGACAACAACACGTTCCGGATGACCTACTCCAATATCGCCTATGGCATATACCCGGTTAAATTTACCATCGCCAATGGCAAACCGGCGGCCCTCGAACTCCAGGCCAATGATTTTGTGGACCCCGACACCTACCTGTTCGTCCGGGATCCGTCCGGCGTGATGGTCCGGTAACCGTTTTGCCTGCCTTCCGAATACAACACGACCGCCTGGTGCCAGGCGGTCGTGTTGTATAGGTGACTGTATCAATACAGGGGCTCGTGTGCAAAAAAAAGAACCCCCGATAAAATCGGGGGACCCTAATCAAAAACCATTAACCATTAAACCTTATCCTATGAAAATTCGATACTAATGTCGATAATAAAAATTTAACATCCAAGCTCGAAAAAGATTTTTTTTTGCTTGTATCCGCTAAATTCTTCGTTTAGCCATCGAATGTAGACAATCGCAAAATCGCGGTGTAGAATTAATTCTACAAATAGCCGCCGGCCCGAATATGCAAACGTTTGCGTAATTTGTGCCGGTCTTCACACCCAGGCAGATTTATTTTTGTTTTCTGCATATGAAAAAAATCGTGGTAGCTATATCCGGAGCCAGCGGCTCCGTGTACGCAAAGATTCTGCTGGACAAACTGCTGGCCGCAAAAAGCCAGTGGCAGGAGCTGGCCATCGTCATGACCGAGAATGCCAAACAGGTATGGTCAACCGAAATGGGTGATGACACCTACTCGCGCTATCCCGCCCGCTTTTATACGCCGCAGGATTTTACGGCCCCCTTCGCATCGGGCTCCGGGAAATACGACACCATGATCATCATACCCTGTTCCATGGGAATACTGGGTAGGATTGCCGGAGGAATTTCCAATGACCTGATCACCCGCGCGGCAGATGTCATCCTGAAGGAACGCCGGCGCCTGATCTGCGTGATCCGGGATACCCCCTATAACCTGGTACACATCCGGAACATGGAAACCGTCACCCTGGCCGGCGGCATCATCTGTCCGGCGACTCCCTCCTTTTACAGCCGGCCCGCCACAATCGAGGAGGTGGCGGCCACGGTCGTGGACCGCGTACTGGACCTGGCAGCCATCGATATCCAGACCTTTCGCTGGGGATCCCAATCCTAACCGGAGGCACCGGTAACTAAAAGGGTCCCCGCCTGCGCGGGGACCTGCTATCGGCTGACCGGCAAAGGGAGAGTCATGTTGCCAGAATAACCCACTTGGTACCGTTCTTAACGCTGAGTAGTCCCGCTCCTCCGTACCTGGAAGGGGCGCACCTGGAGTGTGAAAAGCACACCGGCACTCGCAAGTTTGACGCGCCCGAATCCTACGCCCTGGAGAGGAAGCGCCAGATAGGGCTCCGCTACCAGGGATACACGATCGCTCAGCGCCCGCTGGTAACCGGCCGACAGATCCAGCATGGAAAAGAAGTGCCGGTTCTTGTTGTAGAGCGTCCAGCCCTTGTACTCCAGCTGGCCGGACGGATCCTTGTAGAGGTAATGATAGGTTTCCCGCTGCATCAGCAGGCTGGACAAGCCAGCCGAAACAAACCAGCTATGCCCGGAGGATTGCCCGAGGCGGTACGCCAGGCTGACCGGTATCTCATAAATATTACAGTCCGCGTCCACGCGCTTCAGGTCTGCGTAGTTGGTCCAGTACCCGCTGGGCGGATGGTAGGCATCCGCACTTGCCGAATAAATTTTGCGGCTCGTATACAAACCGGTGCGCAAGGTCACCCGGTTTTTGGTATAACTGAAACCCGCCCCGTAGGACAGGCGCAGCCGGCCCACATAATGTCCTCCCGCTGAACTGAGGTCAGGGCCTGCCGATACGCTGAACCCCCACGGGGACACCTCCCGCAGCGGGGTCCGGTTCCGCGCAGCCAGGAATGCAAGCGCCTGGTCTTCGGAAAGGTCCAGCGCAGACCGGAGGCTGTCAGGCCATAATCCGGCAAGCAGGTCCGCGCCGGCCCATTGCTCCGGTAACAACAGACCGGCTGGCTGGGTTTTCCGGCCCGTTCGATATGTCGAAAGGGAATCGTCAGCGCGATACCCGGAGACCATTCCGTTCTGCGCAGATCGTCGGGGCGCGTGGCGGTAATCAGGCATTTGTCCGGAATGCGGGGTACCCGCCTCACTGTCCCGGTAATAGGTTCCGGCTGCCCGGCGGGAGCTTCCCTCCCCGGACCGGCTGATATGGGCCGGCGCCCGGCCGGACACCCCGGGCCCGGCGGAAACGGAAACAGACGGACCGGCTGCCTTCTTCCCGGCCTGCGGGGAGGAATTCCCGGAATCCTTTAGCGGCCGGGAAGCCGGATCATGGGGCGTTGCGTCCACCTGGGACCCTCTGGCAAGCTTCCGTGTATCCATAATATCCTGGCCCCCGATGGACGACAGGTCGGTGTCCTGACTGCGGCGCCCAGGCTCGCTGCGCGTTACCAGCCCGCCGGGCCGGCCGGTTTGGGTAACGGCGTGACTGCCGGTCGAGCGGGTCTGCGCAAGCCACAGGAAGCCCGCGCCGGCCAGCACCGCACAGAGCAACAGCCACAGCAAAGGAAAACGCCTACGGCGTCTATCTTCCTGCGGAAGATGCCTGTCCAGCAGCTGTTGCATTTTCGTCCAGGCCTTTTCATTATAGGCCGGATGGTGTTGGTCTGCAGCTTCCCTGATCTTTTTATCAAATTCTTCAAACTGCATTGCGCTTAATTTCGATTTGTTGTTGACGAAACAATAGCTTCTGCAACTGCCTGCGCGCCTTGGCTAAATTCGACTTGGAGGTCCCGGCTGAAATGCCGAGGTGACCCGCTATTTCCTCATGCGACAGGCCCTCGATCACAAACAGGTTGAATACGGTCCGGTATCCGGGGGAAAGTTGCTGAATGGACCGGATAATTTCCTCATGGGAAATCCGGCTGATCGCATCGGCCGAATGATCGGGTACCTGGTAGATTACCTCCTCCAGATGGGAAACAAGCTGGTGCTTGTGGTTTCTCCTGAAGTGATCAATCGCCGTATAAATCATAATCTTCCGTAACCAGCCCTTGAAGGAGCTGACCACATCCGCGTAGGCCGGTTCAAAATGCCCGATTTCCCGGAACACCTTCAGGAATCCGTCGTTAATGATCTCTACGGCATCCTCCTGGTTTTTCGCATACCGGTCACAAATTGCCATGGCATAGCCATAGAAAGAGCTGTAAATCAATTTCTGGCTCTCCCTGGTATTCAGGGCGCAGGCCCTGATATGCACGGTTAATTCCTCAGCCGATAGCAAATTCCGGTCAGTTTGCATATAAATCGGTCCAACCAGGAGGAAGGTTGCCCGTTATAAAGTACAAAAATTTAGCCGCCCGGCAGATCCGGGCGGCTGGAAGCAACGGCCATTAAGAAAGAAGTGGTAGCACCTGCAGGAAAGCCGGTTGGACGGGCCGGGATTACCGGGCCTTCCGGGCCTCGTCGATGGCGTCCAGTAACACTCCGGGCAACCGGTCTTCGGTAAGTTGCCAGAACATGATCCCGAAAAGTTTCTTATCCATTACATATTTGGTTTTCAATGCAATGGAGCGCGCATTTTCATAGGTCGCAAAAGTGCCTGTCGCGGAATCGTAGCTGAAGGGTGCCTGGGCCTGGTCATCCCAGTATTGGATGAACCCCTTTTCCGGGCTGAGCAGATCCGGAAAAAACTTGGAGGGGACATAGGCCTTGAACCGGGCCGATTGGTAAAGGCCGTGATTGATATCGGGAACACTGTCAAATACGCGGCCATAGAAGGCCGCCCCGAGGGCGATCTTGGCCGGCGAAACGCCCCGGGAAGTCAGAAGCGTGACGGCATGGTCTGCGGACTCCTTTTCTGCATTTGTGGAATATAACGGGGTATGATGACCTGTTACCGTACTGTACCCTCCCACCAGGTCATAGGTCATCAGGTTTACGAAATTCACCTGGCGCATCACCCGTTTCCAGTCGACCGACTTTTCCAGGTATTCGGTAAATCCGCCCGCCGCAAAGCTGATCAGCTTGTGGTGGCCCAGCTTCCGGCGCAAGTCCCGGACCAGGGTGGTAAAATTAGCCCGGTCTTCCGGAAGGAACTGGTGACCCGGAAAACCGGCTATGGCAGGATATTCCCAGTCCAGGTCAATTCCGTCTGCCTGAAAATAATCCAGCAGGGACCGGACGGAGCGCGCAAATTCCTTTCTCCCCTCCCGGGTGCTGAAAACGGCCGAACAATCCCGGCAACCACCCCAGCCTCCCATGGAAAGCAGCACATGCAGCCCGGGATTTTCCTGTTTTTTTTCAACCAATCGTTTAATGGTTAGGGAATCCCTGGCATTGCCTACGGCCAGCTGATTACCCTGCAGATGGCAAAAACTGAAAATAATATGGGTTACTTTGCTGATCTGGAAACTGTCCATGGCAGTCGGGCTGTCCGCATAATACGCAATTACGGCAGGTCCTCCCTTACCCTCCTGGGCCCTGGCGGGACCGGGGAAACCAGCCAGGAAAACGACCGCCCCTATCAGCATCGAAATCGGGAAACGCATGAATTCTTTCTTTACGGGTTGCCTGCCAAACTTACCGCGCAAACCGGTACCGGGGATCAGGAAAAATAGCCAGTCCTTGGTGAAATTTATCCGGCCTTCGGGAAATCAGAGATTGGCTGCCAGGCGCAGGCCCACCCGGAAAACCAGGTACCCGATGCTGCCTCCCACCGTATTGAGCAGGAGGTCGTCCACATCAAACACCCCGAGATTGAATACCAGCTGCAGGGTCTCAAAACCCAGGCTGATCAGAAATACCGTCCCGATGGTTCGTGAGGCGGTCCGCAGCGAGGGGAACAGCACAGGCAGCAGGACACCCAGCGGTACAAAGCCCGCCACATTTCCGATTACGTTTTTCAGCACATAGCCGAAGCGATAGCGAACCTCGTAAAAATAGACAAAGGAGGCAAAGGGAATAAAATTGGCCCGCTTGAATCCACTGGTCAGCAACTGCATACCGTTCACCTCCTCAAAGTGCCTTTTGAAGTTGTCAGGCCCGCCCTTGACCAGGATATACCGGACCAGGATCATTCCGCACATCAGCAAAAGGGACCAGGCTACCCAGCGAACCGTCCGGCTCTCCAGTTCCCGTTCAATGGCCGATTTCATATTTTCCATACAGGTGCTTGGCTTTTTCCGGCATTAAAAAAGACCCCCTTCCGGATCCGTTGGATAGCGGATGGCGGCCCGGTGCCGCACCCGGTCAAGGGTTTCGAGTAACAGCAAGGTTTCCGCATGGGATTGCACCGGGCTCTCCGGCAGGCCGGCCTGCAGACATTCGCAAACATGCCTGGCTTCGAACTGGTATCCGAAACCTGGTTCCTTATGGCAGGGAATGATTTGGCGCGTATCCAGGGCGCCCGGATAGAATTCGATCACCGTGCCCGGTTCGTAGAACCGGGAGGTAAGCCGGATTCTTCCCGCTTCGCCGCAAATATCCGCCTCCGTTGCCAAACTTGTATAAAAACTGGAAAAAAGCTGGGCCAGGGCGCCCCGGTCATAACGGAACAGGACGGCACATTGGGCATCCACGCCTGTCGGGGCCGGCGTCATGGTGGCCTCCACGTGATCCGGGCGTCCCAGGAAAGATAAAGCCATAAATACATTGTAGATGCCGATATCCAGCATCGTACCGCCTCCCAGGGCCGGGTCAAAGAGGCGCTGGGGGACCGGGGCCCAGGGACGGAATCCGAAATTGACCAGCAGGCTGCGCAGGGTACCTAGCAGGCCCTGGTCCACCATCTCCCTGACTTTGTCAAAATGAGGCAGGAAGCGGGTCCAGAGCGCCTCCATCAGGAATAACTTCCTGTCCCGGGCCCGTTCGATCATGGAAAGGGCCTGGTGGCGGTTCATCGCAAAAGGTTTTTCGCAGAGCACTGCTTTTCCGTGGTCCAGGCATAGCAGGGTGTTTTCATAATGCAGGGTGTGGGGAGTCGCCACATATACGACATCCACGGCCGGATTGCGGGCCAGGGCTTCGTAGGTAGGGTGCTGGAATGGCAGCGGAAAGTCCGCTGCAAAGGAGGCAGCGCCCTCCGGGCTCCGCGAGGCAATCGCAACCAGCTCGGCTCCTTCCACATAACGCAGGTCCGAGGCAAATTTCCGGGCAATCCTTCCGCTTCCCATAATGCCCCACCGAATTCGGGAACTCATACCATGGAGGTTTGATTAGGCTGGTAAAAATAGGGCCATTTACCAACCGGCCCGCGCCATTCAAAAAAAAAGCGGGTTGTTCACCCGCTACGAAAGCTGTTCCAAGGTGGTCAGGACCGGCTCAGGCAGCCGCTTCGGCCAGTTGCACTTCACAGACGATCTTTACTTCTTCGGCCACAAGCATGCCGCCCGCTTCCGTAATTACATTCCATTTCAGGCCAAAATCCTTGCGGTTTACCTTGCCGTGGAGAATGACACCTGCCTTGGTATTGCCCCAGGGATCCTTCACCAGGCCGGAGAATTCCACATCCAGGCGGATGTTTTTGGTGATGTCCTTAATGGTCATATCGCCATACAGCACGTACTCTTCGGCGCTTTTCTTCTCCAGCTTGGTTGAAACGAACTTCAGTTCGGGATAGGTTTCCACGTCAAAGAAGTCAGCGCTCTTCATGTGCCCGTCGCGATCAGGGTGACCGGTGGATACCGAAGCGGTCTTTGCCGTAAAGGAGATCTTGGCGGTGGAGAAATCATCCCCGTCCGTCTCAACGACTCCATCATAATCGGTGAAGGTGCCTGTAACTGTGGTTATCATCAGGTGCTTGACCTTAAACTGGATTTCAGAATGTGATTTATCCAGTGTCCATTTTTTAGTTGCCATATGATTTCCTGTTTAGGGTACAAAGGTATGTCAATTTAATGTTTAAACATTAAACTATTTTTAAAAAGGGCCCCTTCCAGGAAGGCGTTTGCCCATATTTAGTTGATATACATTTATTTGTGGGTATTTTGGGCTGACAACCCTCAGGCCCGCCGGACCGGCCCCAGGGGCAGCACGCTTCTGCCGTATACTTCATTCAGCAGGGTAGCTGCGCCGGTATACATGGCCGAGACTCCGCAGAAAATCCCCTCGTACCCGGTGAAGGTTTTCAGGGAAGCATTTCCTGTGGCGTCCCCGGCGGCCAGCAGGAAAAAAAGCAGGGTCAGGGTAGCAAAGACCACCTGCAGCGCCCGGCTGATCCGGAAAGTACCCAGGAACAGCAGGAAGGTGAACAATCCCCACAGGATGAGGTAAGCGACCATGCCGGTTCCGGAAACGGGTGCTGTCCAGCCGAGCTTCGGAAATACAATCAGGCCCACCAGCGTAAGCCAGAAGAACCCGTAGGACAGAAAGGCCGTCATGCCGAAGGTGTTGTTTTTCCTGGATTCCAGGATGCCGGCCATGATCTGGGCCAGGCCGCCATAGAAAATGCCCATGGCCAGGATCATGGAATTCATGTCAAAAAATCCGGCGTTGTGCAGGTTCAGCAATACGGTGGTCATCCCGAATCCGAAAAGTCCGAGGGGACCGGGGTTTGCCGTGTTGTCCTTGATTTGAATGGCAGTTTGCTCCATGGTAGCACGTTTTTGATGATCGGTAAGTTCAGGAAGCGAATAGGTGGAAACAGGTTATCCAATGAACAGGACAAAATCCGCCTGGGTAAGATACTTCTTTGGCGCGAATTCTGAAATGCAGGAAGGGATTCCAGGGTTCTCGGAGCCAGTCCGGTCAGGGCCTGGGAATCCGCACACGGAGCTGCGTTCCCTGGCCCGGGGCACTCTGCAGGGATAATTGGCCGCTACTGGATGCCACGCGCTCCCGTATATGCATCAGCCCGGAGGAAGCGGGCCGGGCAAGCGGATCGAATCCCACCCCGTCGTCCTGGATACAGAGTTCCACCTCATTGTCCCGGCTCAGGAGCTGGATTTCTACCTGGCTGGCCCGCGCATGGTACATGACATTGGTCAGCGCTTCCTGGCAGATCCGGAAAAGGTCCAGCCGGACTTCCTGGCTCAAATCCGGCTCCTGGTAGTCGGCCGAAAAACGGCAGGGTATGCCGGTTAACAGGGCAAATTCGTTGCAATACCAGCGAAGTGCCTCCTCCAGTCCCGATTCCTCCAGGACCTGCGGGCTGATGGAAAAGGAAATGCGCCGGATTGTTCTGACCAGCAGGTCCGAAACAGCCACGGCATGCTCCAGCCTGCGGCGAACCAGCGCGGGTATCCCGGACATTTCTTCCAGCACGCCATCCAGGTCCAGTTTGACCGCAGCGGCCAGCTGGGCCAGCTCCTCGTGCAGTTCCACTGCCAGGAACTTGCGGTCCTTTTCGATCCGGTTTTTAAAATGGGTGGCCAGGCTCCTGAAGCGGTGGTATTTTTCCAGGATGTCCTTTTCCAGTGTCTTGCGCTCGGACACATCCATGGCGATGGCAAAGACAACATCCTGTGCCGGCATATAAATGGAGGTCCATTCCAGCCAGATGACCCGGCCATCGCGGGTGATATACCGGTTCTCAAAATTCAGGAGCGGTCTGCCCCGGAGCAATTTTTCCCGTTCCCGGGAGGTTTTTTCCAGGTCATCCGGGTGCAACAGCGAAAAAATGGGGCGCGAGAGCAACTCTGCTTCCGTGTAGCCGAATTTTTCCGCTACGGCCGGATTGATTTTCCGGAAATACCCTTCTCGGTTGGCAATACAAACAAGTACAGGTGTCTTTTCGAAAAAGGCAAACATCTCCAGCTCCGGGTTTCTCATGGCCTCCATGGCGTTTAAAGTACAAAAAAAAGCCCTGGTACGGTCAGAAAAAAACTTTTCGGCGCCAATTCAGTCCGCCTAGGCGAAAGCACTTAGCGGTTCATGCGTGTGTACTCTTAGCGGGGGGCGATTGAACCTCAACATACTTCTTAAAATTGTCGAGAATGGACTGCCAGCCGGTCCGCTGCTGTTCCACGGTGTAGGTATCTTCTGCCTCGAACTCCTCCTCCACGAGCAGCGAGGAACCCTGCGGGGTGAACCGTACCTGGACGGCCCGGCCATCATCCATCTGGTAGGCAATCAGGTTCCCGGGTATGACCTGGTCATACCGGCCCCCGAAATCAAAACCGAAACTGCCGTCCTTGGCTTCCATGCGGACCTCAAACCTTCCGCCGGGGCGAAGGTCATTTTCCGCGCGGGGTGAATGCCAGTCCTCGGAGGCCTGGTTCCATTGCATGATGTGGTGGGGTTGTGTCCAGCATGCCCATACCTTGTCGGCAGGAGCCATTACTGTGGTAGCAACCCGGATGATTGTCTTTTCCATGGATTTAGTTATTGTGGTCTCCGTATTTTTTGCCATACCACAAAGATCCGTACAGCCGACCGTATTGCCGGGGGCCGGCTGCGACAATTCATGCGGCAGGTTGCGACACAAGCCCGGTTCGTAGTGACCGGCAGGCTGAACTTCCTGCGCCCCCTCCCCGGCTGCACGGAAGATTCCCCCGGAGGGGTATCCGGGATGGCAGGGGGGTATTGGCCGGCTATTCAGACCGCAGGTTTTTAACCGGGTTGGCCAGGGCCGCGCGGATGGCCCGGGTGCCCACCGTAAACAGGGCTATGAACAGGGCGGCCAGGCCCGCCAGGACAAATACCCACACGTTGAGGTTGATCCGGTAGGCAAAACTCCGGAGCCAGCGGTTCATGACCAGGTAGGAAAGCGGAAAAGCAATGAGGCAGGCTACCAGGACCAGCCGGAGAAATTCCGCTGTCAGCAGCCCGGCAACCTGCATCAGGCTGGCACCAAGTACTTTTCGGATACCGACCTCCTTGGTCCGCCTTTCCGCGGCGAAGGTGACCAGCCCGAACAGGCCCAGGCAGGCCACCAGGATGGCCAGGCCGGCAAAGAAATTCAGGATGGTGCCCGTCTTCATCTCGCTGGCATAGGTCTTATTATATAAATCATCGAGAAAAGCGTACTGGAAGGCTTCCCTGGGTTGATAGGATTCCCATCGCTTTCGCATCGAACCAAGTAATCCCTGGATATCCTGCATCCGGACTCGGAAAATCAGGCCCCAGTCCGGTTCCAGGGTCATCAGCAGGGGGGAAATGGATTCGTGAAGGGATCGGAAATGAAAATCACCTACCACGCCGATGACATGGAAGGGAACGTTCACACCCCGGTCACTGTTTTGGCGGATCACGGTCCGGCCCAGTGCGGTTGCCGGGCTCCATCCGAAAGCGCGGGCCGCCGACTCATTGATCAGCATGGCCGTGGAGTCTGTGGGAAACTCGCGGGAGAAGTTCCTGCCGGCTACCAGGCGGATGCCCAGGGTAGGCAGGTATTGCTCATCCACGTGGTATTCCAGGGTCTTCATCACCTGGTTTTCCTGGCCTTCGGGATAAGCCAGCGCATTGTTATTGCTGCTGGGCCCCGCCGGTTTATAGGAGGAAATAGTCGCGCTGAGCACGCGCGGGTCCTGCAGCATGTCCTGCCTGAATGTCCTTTCATGCTCTCCCAGGGCATAGGAGTTGGGAATCACCAAAACCTGCTGCTTGTCGTAACCGAGATTCTTGTGCCGGATAAAATTCATCTGTTGCCAGACTACCAGGGTGGCAATGATCAGGCCTACGGAAAGGACGAACTGGAATACGACCAGCCCGGCACGTAATCCATACCGCCGCCCCGATGCCGTCTGGCGCCCCTTCAGTACCGCCATGGGCTGGAAGGAGGCCAGGTAGAGGGAGGGGTACATACCGGCCAGCAGGGTCACCACAATGCCCAGTCCCAGGATTTCCGCCAGGTTAAGGACCGTGACGTGCAGGATCAGTTTTTTTCCGGCCAGTTCATTGAAAACCGGTAAGACCAGGTAAACAAGCAGCCAGCACAGGACCAGGGATATGGCTACCAGCAGGGCTGATTCCAGCATGAACTGCCACACCAGGGATGTTCTGTCGCCGCCGATGACCTTGCGGACGCCCACTTCCTTGGCGCGACGCGTGGCGCTGGCCGTGGACAGGTTGATGAAATTAATGCAGGCGATCAGCAGCATGAAGACTGCCACCGCACTGAACAGGTAAACATACAGGGGGTTGCCGGCAGGCTCCAGCTCGTTGCTGGTAGACGAGTGAAGGTGGATGGAGGTCAGCGGCTGCAGGGCAAAGCCCAGCTCGTTGCCGCGGGTCCGGAACTGGGAAAGACTGAGGCCCATCGCCTGCTGGATCTGGGGACCCATATATTTTTCCACCATGCCGCCCAGCTTGGCTTCCAGCCTATGCAGATCCGTTCCCGGCCGAAGCAGCAGGTAGGTATAAAAATTGGAACTGAGCCAGGAATCCGAACGGGCCTCCTCCAGCCCGGTCATGGAAGCAAAGAGGTTGAATCGGAAATGGGAGTTGGCCGGCACCCCTTGCAGAATGCCCGTAACCCGATAGGGTTCCGGTTCATCTCCGAGCCGGATGAGCTGTCCCAGCGCTTCCTTGCCGCCAAACAGCCGGGTGGCCAGTTCCCTGCTCAGCACCACCGTATGAGGCTGGTCCAGGGCCGTATGCGCCACACCTTCCTCGAAGGGAAGCGTGAACAACGAAAAGAAATTGGGATCCACGAAGGCCAGCTGCTCCCCCTGGAAAGACTTCTCCCCTACGGTAATCTGCGGGGCACCCGTGGTACGAAGCCGGGAGGCATCCTCCACGTCCGGATAATCCTTTTTCATCGCCTGGGCCAGCGGGGCCATCACCACGCTTTCATGGATCCTGCCCCCATTGATACGGGCCTGAAAGACCACCCTCGCCATCCGGTCTGCCTTCGTATTGTACCGGTCATAGCTGAGTTCGTCCTTTACATACAGCAGGATCAGGAAACTGACGGCCAGCCCGATGGAAAGGCCGGCCAGGTTAAGTACGGAAAACAGCCGGTTCTTCTGCAGGTTCCGCCACGCGGTAACCAGGTAATTGCGCAACATGTTTTATTGTTTTTTATAATGCTTCGTCGACTTATTCAAACTCATCTCCCCTACCCTGGCAAGTCGCCAGGGTAGGCAACCGCCTGCTTATTCCGTCCGCAGGCTCTTCACCGGACTGACCAGGGCCGCCCGCATGGCCTGGTATAATACGGTGAACAGGGCAAGCAGCAGGGCCGCAAGGCCGGCCAGCACAAAAATTCCCCAGCCCAGGCGGATGCGATAGGCAAACTGCTGGAGCCAGCCATGCAGTAACCACCCCGCCACCGGAAAGGCAATCAGGGCCGCGAGCCCGACCAGCCGCACAAAATCCCAGCTCAGTAAGGCTATCAGGTTGGCGGGGCTGGCCCCCAGTACCTTTCGTACCCCGATTTCGCGGGTACGCTGGGCGGCCGTGAACGTCGCCAGCCCGAGCAATCCCAGGCAGGAAATGAAAATGGCCAGGCTTGCAAAATATTCCGCCAGGCGACCTACTACCTGGTCACTCTGGTAAAGACGGCCATAGGCCGCATCGGCAAACTGGTAGTTGAACGGGAAACCAGGATTCAGCTTCTTCCAGCAGGTTCCCAGGCTGGCAATGGCTTCAGGTGTTTGCCCAGGCAGGGTGCGGACCAGGATAGTGCCCCAGGGCCACTGCTCATCCAACCGCACGATGAGGGGTTCGATGGCCTGGTGCAGGGAATTGAAGTTGAAATCCCGGATCACGCCGATGATCCTGCCGGGATGTTTCCCCCAAATGACCGTTTGCCCGACTGGATCGTTGAACCCCATGCGGGAGGCTGCTGTTTCATTGACCAGGAACCCCAGCGAGTCACTCGGATAATCGGGCGAAAAATCACGTCCTTCCCGGATCTGCAGCCCCAGCGTTCTGACAAAATCATAGCCGACCACCTCATCGGCAAACGAGATCGTCAGGTTGGGGTCCTTGCCTGGCCAGCTGATGCTTCCGGTATGATGCTCGATCCGGGCCGGCGAGTTTCGCATTTTGGACATGGCGGCAACGCCCGGCAGGTGCCCGGCCTGCTGCTTAAACAAGACATACTGCCTGGCAAGACTACCTTCCTGCGGGAGGTAAAGCAGGTCCGAACGGTTATAGCCCAGATTGCGCTGCTGGATATAATCCAGTTGCCGGTAGGTTACGATCATGCCGATCATCAGGAGCAGGGCGAGGGAAAACTGGAAAACGACCAGGCCCTTTCGAAAAGCCAGGGCGGACCAACCGAATTTCAGGTTACCCCTCAATACAGGAATGGGCCGGAAGGAGGACAGGAGCAGGGCCGGGTAACCACCCGCCATCAGCCCGGTTGCCAGCAGCAGGCCGGCAAACCGGGCCAGGAAGGCAGCGGAATCCAGAGGGAGTTGTATTTGTTTTCCGGTCAGTTGATTAAACCCAGGGAGAAAGGCCTCTGCCAGGATCAGGGCCAGCAAACCGGCTGCCCCGACCATCAGCAGGGCCTCCCCGATAAACTGGGCAATCAGGCTGCCGCGGGTGGCTCCCACCACTTTGCGCAGTCCGATCTCCCGTCCGCGCCGGCTGCTCCGGGCCGTGACGAGGTTCATGAAGTTGATGCAGGCAATCAGCAGGATGAACAAGGCCACCACCGTGAAAATCCGGACGTATAAAATGCGGCCTCCGGCCACCTGCCCGTTGCGGAATTGTCCGTGGAGGTACCTTTCCGGGTAAGGCTGCAGGCCGAGTTGGGTAACAAAAGAGTGATCCCTGGGCAGGAAGCGATCCAGGAAATCGCGGATTTTAGCCTCCACCCGGGCGGGGTCCGCACCGGGAATCAGCTGAACAAAGGTTTCCGGATCGGTATTACCCCAGTTAGGCACCCATTTATTCTCGCTGACAAAATCATCCCAGTTGCGCAGGAAGTCAAATTGCTGGGACGATTGGGGAGGCAGGTCCTCGAATACGGCCGTAACAAGCAGATCCGCCGTATTGTCAAAACGAAGGGTCTTACCCAGGGCCTGGCGGGGACTACCAAAAAAATAGGTGGCCGCGGACCTCGACAGCACGAGGGACCGGGGCGTGCTGAGCGCCGAGGCAACATCCCCCTCAAGCAGCGGATAACTGAACATCCTGAAGAAATCGTCCCCGGCAAACATCCCCTTCATCTTACGGAGATGATCCCCGGCTCCCAGGGTATTCAGGGTTCCCGGAGCCGAGGCACGTTCCAGCCCGATGGCGTATTGGATTTCCGGGACCTGGCGCTTCAACTCCCCCGCGAGTAATCCCTGGGTAGGGTACCCGGCATCCACTTTCCCGTCGTAAAAGTTCCGTTCAAATACCTGAAAAAGCAGCCGTCCGTTGGCATGAAACCCATCTACGCTGCGTTCATCCTGCACCCACAGCCATATCAGCAGGCTGCTGGCGAGTCCCAGTGTCAGGCCGGCGAGGTTCAGCAGGTTGTAGAACAACGCATTTTGTAAGCGGCGCAGAGCAGTTCGTAAAAAGATTCGTGCCATATCATGCCATTGGAGGGAACAGCCGGCTCAGGTATCCCCTGATTCCCGGCGCCGGCTGCATGGGTTTGCCGGAGGAAACCAGGGGCGTGGAAGCCGGAGGCTGACCTTGCTCAAACATTCGCTGACAGAGCGTCCTGAAAGCCTGCTCGATTTCCTGTTCATTCCTGCGCCCGCCGGCCTCCCAGCGGTCCACCAGAATCTTTACATAATACCCCAGTGCGGGATACGCCCGGAGCAATTGCTCCAGTTCACGCGATTCCGCCTCGGTGGCATTGCCTTTCAGGTTGGCGGCAAGCAGGGTCCCAATTTTGGCTGGCTGTTCCATGTTCCGGCCGAAAGAGTGCAAAGCCGATGCCTGATTGCAACCTGTTAATAAACAAGAAGCTGCAGAAATGGACCGGGAAATTATTGTCCGGTTTCGATACAACGGGTGTCCGGAATTTGGGTTGCGACCCCGGCCCGGCAAAAAAAAGCCGGGCACCAAGCCCGGCCATCGTATCCCAATTATTTTTTAGCCGGTGGGGCGGCCACCGCTCCAAACTGGTAGAGCAGGTCAATCTTGCCATCCTTGTTGAACCGCCAGGTTTCCTGGAGCCGTGTCGAGTCCGTGTGGCCTTTCTTGTCGGTATTTACCTCCGTGCCCCAGATACATACCCAATCCTCGTTTCGGTCCGTCGCCCGAAGCGGCACAAAGGCATCCACCGTACTCTGCACCTTGGTAAACATGTTACGGCCTTGCTGGGACATGGCAATAACGGTATCGCGCGAACCATGGATAGTCATTCCGGTCCGAAAATACATTGATACGGTGTCGGCAAACAGGTCTTTGGCGGCGGATAGATCCCCGTTATCCCAGGCTTTCCAGGCCTTCAGGATGGTCTCAGCGTACTGGGGGTTTCCGATGACGAACGCATGGGAGTACAACGTGGGGTAGGAATAATTGATGGCGGGCGCGGCCGTGACGGCGTTGGAGGTAGTGTCCTTGGAGGCGGCCGCCTCCTGTTTGGTACCCTGGTTACAGGATACAAAGGAAATGGTGGCAAAGATGAACAGCACTCGTTTCATGACAAAGGTTTTTGGTGAATGATAAATTAAAATTCCGGGGGAGGGATTAATGGATTTCCGTTCGGGGACAGAGAGGAGTAATCCGGGCAGGAGATTAAACTTACGCAGAATTCGGGATAACCCGAAATTCTCCTGGCTGCCGGTCTTTCCCGCCTTCAAAAAGCCGGAGAACCTGTATTTTCGGACCCCTCCAATCATTCCAACCATGAACCGGATTGACCGCCTGACCGCCATGCTCATCCAGCTGCAAACCAAACGGATCGTCCGTGCCCAGGAAATCGCGGACCGTTTTGCGATCAGCCTGCGTACCGTCTACCGGGACATACGGGCCCTGGGGGAAGCCGGGGTGCCGGTGATCGGTGAGGCGGGTCAGGGCTACTCCCTGCAGGAAGGGTACCGGCTGCCACCGGTCATGTTCACCCGCGAGGAAGCCACGGCCTTTCTCACCGCCGAAAAGCTGGTGGAAAAGTTTACCGATCCGGCCACGGACCGGACCTATAAATCCGCCATGTTCAAGGTCCGGGCGGTCCTGCGGGGCGGGGAAAAGGACCAGCTGGAGCATATGGAGAATCACATCCAGGTCCTGCGCAATTACCTGCCGCTCCCCGGAATCGACGGGGTGTTACAAGCGTTGCTGCAGGGAGCCAGTGAAAGAAGGGTGATGCACCTGCGGTACCGGGCCCTGCAGGCGGCGCAGCCTACGGAGCGCGACATCGAACCGGTGGGTGTTTTCTTCAGCGGCGGATACTGGCATGCCCTTGCTTACTGCCGACTCCGCGGGGATTACCGGGATTTCCGGTCCGACCGGATGGAGCGTCTCACCGCGACCGGCCAGCATTTTACCACGGTTCACCCAAGCCTGCGCAGCTTTCTGGACCGCATAGCCGGAGAGCAAAACCTGGAAAAGGCCGTAATCCGGGTAGAAGCCCGTGCCGCCCGGTTTATCCAGAATCAAAAATATTTTTACGGATTTGTCAGCGAACAGGAGCATGACCAGGTGTATGACATGACCTTCCTGGTTCCCGGGGATGATGGATTTCTGCGGTGGCTTATGAGTTTCGGTGACCAGGTAACTCCCCTGGAACCGGCTTCGCTCCGCGAACGTTTTGCCCGGTTGCTCCAGGTCATCCAACAGCGCCATCCGTCCTCCGGGGGCCCCTCAGAACCGGTATAGCACGCCAGGTAACAGGCGTCCGTTCACACAGGACACAAAGCAGTTCAGGTCCGCCTTCCGGCCTCCTTTGGCCACCTTATTTTCCAGGCGCCGGTTGAACTTGGCAACCTCATGGGCGCACAGGTAACCCAGCCCGACGGCAAGCGGGTAATCGCTGGCCCAGTGCGCCCCATTGTTGATCATGGCCAGCCCGATCAGTCCGCCCAGCGGGTAGCCGATGTAGCGTATATATTTCTTTTCCGGGTAATTTTCGATCAGCACGGTAAGAGTGGATACATAGGTGGCCATATGACCGGAGGGAAAAGCATCATAGTTGGACGTGTTATTCTGGTAGTTGTGAAAAGAGGGAAACCACTGCCATTTCCCGCCGGGTTGGGTCGCCATGCTCGGGCTCTGCCGTCCCGTGATCCGTTTGAGGGCCTGGGTAAGGACCCCCATCAGGATAAAGGATTCGGCCAGCTGGCTGGCGGTGCTCAGCGAGCGGTAATCATGGGTAATTTTCCCGTAGGTAAAGAGACCCGCTCCTATGACCAGTCCGGGGAACCCCTGGCCGGTTTCATACAGGGCCGTGTTGATGTTGCGGGGGCTCCGCAGGATATTCACCTGCTGTTTACCCATTTTCACTGAGATCACATTCCGGTACAGGTCATGGGCCTTGATTCCGTTGCGCTGCAAAAAACCCTGCACCCCGTCCGTGATGGATTGGTCGAAAAGCATCAGGCCAGCCGTACTGGAGGTAATGACCGCGAGGGGAACCAGCGCCGGCCGGCTGAAGGTGGCCTTGGCCGTATGGCCCATATCGCGGGGAATGTTCGTGATAACGCCAAACGGCCGGGGTTTGGGATAAACCAGTTCCCGCCCCTCACCAATCGCGTATTGCATGACAGCGGGGGGAACCGTCCTGCGCTAAGCCCGGAGACCGGCGTCTTTCCAGGTACGGTCAGCCAGCGTTGTGTCCTGGGCACCCGCGCGGATGAAAGCCTGGGTCGCCAGGATGATGAGGGTCCATACGATTTGTTTCATGCAGTATTACTTTTAGGCGGCCCATCTTTCTGGCCGGCGCATGCTGGTCTCCGCAAGCAAGGTACCCTTCTCCGCAAGGCGGTCCAGGGGACTGCATCGTAGACGACGGTATCGATCTGGTTGGTTGGGTGAGGCCGGCCGGTTAGGTCTTGGATGCCGGCAACCGGACGCGTTAGCCTCCGGACGCCCAAATATACCCAGGTCAGGGGTACTATACGCCTTTCGGCTATTACTTTTTTCTCAATACCTTTCCACAATCAATTTCTTAAAAACGACTTAAAACGCAGTTGCTTTTATGGACCAGGCATTATTTGAAGCGGTGGACCGGTACATTGGTCAGCTTTTTGGCGACGAGGACGAAGTCCTGCTTACCACCACCCAGTCGATTATTGATGCCAAGATCCCAACGATCAGCATCTCCCCCAACCAGGGAAAATTTCTGCAGATTCTGGCCCGCCTGGTGGGCGCCCGCCGGATCCTGGAACTGGGTACCCTGGGCGGGTACAGTACGATCTGGATGGCAAGGGCACTACCGCCGGACGGGAAGCTGCTTTCCCTGGAACTGGATCCGGGGCACGCGGCCGTAGCCCGTACCAATATCCGGCGGGCCGGTCTCCAGGACCAGGTGGAAGTGCGGATCGGCCGGGCGCTGGACCTGCTCCCCCAAATCAAGGACGGAGGTGAAGGCCCCTTTGACCTGATTTTCATCGATGCGGACAAACCCCCCTACAAAGAATATTTTGACTGGGCCCTCCGGCTGTCCCGACCCGGAACGCTGATCATTGCCGATAACGTAATCCGGGAGGCCAAGGTGCTTCTGGCGGAGCCTCCCGACGAGATGGTAGCCGGCGTTAAACGTTTTAATGCAGCCCTGGCAGCCTGCCCGGAGGTCACGGCCACCATTATCCAGACCGTGGGTGCCAAGGAGCATGACGGCATGGCCCTCGCCCTGGTCAAATAAGCCGACCATCCGAACGGATGGCATAGTGCAGGATTAAAAGGGCGGCCCGGTAAAACAGGTATCCGGTCAGCCCGCCCAGCGAATTGAGGATCATATCGTCCACATCAAAAGCGCCCAGGCCGAAAAGAAGCTGGATCGACTCGAATCCGAGGCTGATCAGAAAGACGGTGCCCAGCAGGCGGCCGGGCCGGTCCAGGGGGCCGAATAAAAGGGGCAGCAGGATACCCAGCGGAATAAAGCCGATGATATTTCCTCCCAGGTTGATCATTTTATAGCCTGCGTTGAGCCGCCGGCTGTTATAAAAACTGCGGATGGTGTGGAACGGGCGGAGGTTGGCGTTTTTCCAGCCCTGCCGGATGATCCCGGAATGGTAGTGATACCGGAAATAGTCGAGATAATAATGGGGGCTTTTCTTGAAAAGAATGAATTTGGCGAGCACCAGCATGCAGGCGACAAAAAATATCCAAAGCAGGATCCGGAAAGGTTTGCCATGCACCGCCATTGGGTAAATATAATTCATATAGTAAGAAAAACGCCCCCGGGAAACCGCCTGGGTCCGGTTTATTGCCCGCCGGCAGGCACCGGGATAATCATTTTTTAATTTACGGTTGCAAAGAAGCCCCCGGTTCCGGCCTATCTTTAGGGAACAAATGCGCTGGCATGAAATACTTCATTTTATCCCTGGTTACCCTTAGGCTTGTCTTCCATCCCGGACCTGGAGCCCTGGCCCAGCAGGGGCAACACTCGACGGCGGCCAACACGCCGCACCCCGTCCAGCTTCCCAATGGCTGGCGGCTGAACCCGGCCGGAAAAAGCCTTCTCCTGGGGGACCTGCCGCTCAATCTGGCCGTGTCACCCACAGGCCGGTTCCTGGCGGTCACCAATAACGGCCAGAGCACCCAGAGCATCCAGCTGATCGATGCGGCCCGCAACCGGGTAATCAGCACGGTGGTGATCCCGAAAAGCTGGCTTGGGCTTAAATTCACCAGGGACGGAAAATCCCTGTATGCGGGTGGGGGCAATGACAACCGGATCCTGCGCTATGCCGTGGAGCCCACCGGCCTGGTTCTGCGGGACAGCCTGGTCCTGGGCAAAAAGTGGCCCTACAAGATTTCCCCCGCCGGCCTGGACCTGGACGAAGCGCGCAACCTGCTCTATGTGGTCACCAAGGAAAACAATAGCCTGTACCGGGTGGACCTGGGGACCCGGCGGGTGCTGGACAGCCTTTCACTGGGCGCCGAAGCCTATACCTGCCTGTTGTCGCCTGACAGGAAATTCCTGTATATCTCGCTTTGGGGAGGCGACAGGATCCTGGTCTACAATACCCGGACCAACCGGCTGGAACAAAGCATTCCGGTCGGCGACAATCCCAACGACCTCTGTCTGACCCGAAACGGGGCTTTCCTGTTTGTGGCCAATGCCAACGACAACAGCGTGTCAGTCATTGATACCCGGAGCCGGAACGTGCTGGAAACCCTGAACACCGCGCTCTACCCGGATGCCCCTGCCGGTTCCACGCCCAACAGCGTGGCGCTGAGCCCCGATGAAAAGACCCTGTATATTGCCAATGCGGATAACAATTGCCTGGCCGTTTTCGACGTAAGCCATCCGGGCAGCAGTATTCCCAAAGGATTTATTCCAACCGGCTGGTATCCTACCTGCGTGCGCACCCTGGGCAAACGGATCCTGGTAACCAACGGCAAGGGATTCACCTCCCTGGCCAACCCCGCCTTTGATCCCTTCCATCGCAATGCCCGCCTGGGTTACCAGAAAGGGGACAACAGCCGCTGGTACATCGGAGGCCTGTTCCAGGGAACCCTGAGCATCCTGAATGCCCCCGGTCAACAGGACCTCGCAGCCTATACCCGCCAGGTGTATGCCAACACCCCGTTCCACCAAGACCAGCTGACCCGGGCCGAAGGGGAAGCCGGCAATCCCATCCCCGTAAAGGTCGGAGACGCCAGCCCGATCCGTTACGTTTTTTACATTATCAAGGAAAACAGGACCTACGATCAGGTACTCGGCGACCTGCCGCAGGGTAACGGGGACAGCAGCCTGGTCCTGTTCGGAAAGAATATTACCCCCAACCAGCATGCGATCGTTCAGCAGTTTGTCCTGCTGGACAATTTTTATGTCAACGCCGAAGTGAGCGCCGATGGCCACAGCTGGAGCACCGGGGCCTATGCCACCGACTACCTGGAAAAAAACTGGCCCACCAGCTATGGCGGAAGGGGTGGCTCCTATGACGGGGAAGGTACCCGGCTGGTAGCTAACAACAAGACCTATATCTGGGACCAGTGCCGGCGCGCAGGGGTGAGCTATCGTACCTACGGAGAATTTGCGGATGACTACAAACCTAATATCCCCGTCCTGAAGGACCATTTTTGCCCTTATTACACGGGATGGGACCTGTCGGTCCGGGACACGACCCGGTATCGGCAGTGGGAACGGGAATTTGATTCCCTGGTCGCGAACAATGCCCTGCCGCGGTTTAATTCGATGCGGTTCTCCAATGACCATACCTCCGGCCTCAGCAAAGGGGCGCTTACTCCTTTTGCCCAGGTCGCCGACAACGACCTGGCCGTGGGCATGTTCCTGCAGCACCTGAGCGAAAGTCCCGTCTGGAAGGAGAGCGTCGTGTTCATCCTGGAAGACGATGCCCAGGACGGACCGGATCATGTGGACGCCCACCGCAGCACGGCCTATGTGGCCGGCGGCTTTGTAAAACGCGGGTACCTCGACCACACGGCCTATACGACGGCCTCGATGCTGCGCACGATCGAGCTCATTCTGGGCCTGCCCCCGATGAGCCAGTATGATGCCGCCGCCACGCCCATGTGGCGGTGCTTTTCCCCAACGGCTGACCTCACCCCCTACCGGGCCCTGCCCGCCGGAGTCAGCCTGGACGAAAAAAACACCGCATCCAGCATCTGGCAGCAGCGCAGCGAAGGGTTCGACCTGGCCCGCGAGGACCGTGTCCCTGATGGCCTGTTCAATGAAGTGCTCTGGAAAGCGGTCAGGGGCCTGCACTCCCCTATGCCGGCACCACGCCGCGCCGCATTCATCCAGCCCCTCGGTTCACCGCAGGACGGGCGGGATTGACCCGCGCTCAGGTTCCCGGGCCGAGCAGCAGTTTTCCGAATTTGTGCACCTCCGCCTGGTCTGCCCCGGTGAGCGGCTCGCCGTTCTCCATTTTGGCCAGCAGGTACTTCACCCGCTTGTGCTGGGGATACTTGTCCAGGATGGCCTGCAGGATGGCCAGGGAGGCCCCGTCAAGGGGAACCAGCGGGCCCGTAAGGACGGGGCCGACCGAGCGATACCGGGTGGGCTTTTTATGCAGGATGGCTTCCAGGGTGGCAAGCCGGGCGGGTGGGATGGTTTTGATCCGGGTAGCTTTCCCGTATAACCCTTCGAGTTGCTTCCTGCTCAGGCTGCCGCGTTCCCGGTATTGCCGCAGCAGGCTGGCCACAAACGCGGAATCGGGCCGGGCGGCCAGTACGGCCTCCAGTATTTCCCGGATGATATCGACCCTCGGTTTGTTTTGATGCATGACGGTATCGCGGGACTAAAATACCAAATCGGCTGTAATGATGCGCCCGGGCAGCAGATCAGGAAAGCGAGGAAGCCCAGCAGAGTTTATTGTCTCCTCCGCGGTCACGGATGCAGGTAAAGAAAAAGCTGCCTGCAAAAGGAATTGTCAGGGTCTGTAGGGGGTCCACCAGCATGACGTGTCCGCCCGCAAAGGCTTCAATCGAGGCTGTATCGATGGTTTCCCATCCTGCCAGTTTGCGACCGGCCGGAAAGCCGGGCTCGGCGCGCCGGTAGGCGAGTTTTTCCACGATTTTTTCCAGCACCGGGAGTTCGTCGATCATGGCACAGACATAAAGCTCCGGTGCGGGCCGCCTGCCAGTAGGTTTACGTGTGTTTTTCATTTGATGTATTGTTGGCCGCCGGACCGCTCCGCCGGAAGGGGTATCCGGGTGGGCGGGGCCGGGTACTACGTAATTTGCTTTCTTAAAGGAACAACCAAACCCCGTCCGGGAAAATAGACAGACCCCCCAATTCCTTGTCATTAAACCGCAAAACGCCTTGTAGAATTAGCACTACGGTGTGGATAGGGAAGCCAGCCGGCAGCCGGTGAATTTTCCACGTTTCCGTCCCAACTCGTCCAAAAATTGTATATTAGGCGACTGTATAGCCCTTCCAGCCTGCGGATCCATCGTATTATTCACCATAAAACAAGGAATTGTATGAAAATCAAGATTCTTTCATTCCGCCAGACCGCTGCCGCCCTGACCATTGCCTTCAGTTTGCTGGCAGCAGGTTCCCATGCCCAGGACAAGACCCTGACCGGGGAGGTTCTCGACATGGCATGTTACATGGGGCACGGCGCCCACGGGCCCGGCCACAAGGAATGTGCCGCCACCTGCATCAAGGGCGGGTCCCCCATGGGTCTGCTCACCAGTGACGGAAAAGTTTACCTGCTTGTCGAAAACCATGACAAGACAGATGCCTATACCGAAGCCAAGAAATATGCCGGCGAACAGATTACTGTAAGCGGAACGATCGCTGAGAAAGGCGGGCTTCCCGGCATAATCGTCAACGAGGTGAAAAAAGGTTGATGCTGCCCATATGCTTATCAAAGGCCCGGCTTGATCCCGGGCCTTTTCATTAAGCGGGCCACCTCCGCCCTTGCCGGGCCGGATCGGTGTCCGCAAAAAATACGGTATGGATACTAAGCTGAAAGGCCAGATTGCCTTGGTGACCGGGGCCAGTTCAGGCATCGGAGCGGGCGTTGCCCAGGCCCTGGCCGCCGCCGGTGCCATTGTCGTGGTCAATTACCCTTCCGAACCCACCCGTGCGGCGGCGGAATCCGTCTGCCAGGCCATCGGGGAGGCCGGTGGCCAGGCCCTCACCTGGCAATGCGACGTCAGCCGGGAACAGGAAGTCAGGGACATGTTTGCCGGGGTGATTAGTCGTCTGGGCACCCTGGACATTCTGGTAAACAATGCCGGCATCCAGCGGGATGCCCCCTTTACAGAAATGACCCTGGACCAGTGGAACACGGTTCTGGGCGTTAACCTGACCGGCCAGTTTCTCTGTGCGCGGGAAGCCATCCGGGAATTCCTGCGCCGGGGTGTGGTGCCTGGCCGGTCGCTGGCTGCCGGTAAAATAATCTGCATGAGCAGCGTGCACGAGGTCATCTCCTGGGCGGGCCACGCCAATTACGCTGCCTCCAAAGGCGGCATCATGCTGCTGATGAAAAGCCTGGCGCAGGAATTTGCTCCCCACCGCATCCGCATCAATAGTATCGGTCCGGGTGCGATCAAAACGGCCATCAACCAGGCTGCCTGGTCCACCCCCGAGGCGGCGGCCCGCCTGCTGAACCTGATTCCGTACCAGCGCATCGGGGAGGCGGCGGATATCGGCCGGGCGGCCGTTTGGCTGGCCAGCGACGATGCCGATTACGTAAATGGCACCACGCTCTATGTCGATGGCGGCATGCTGCTCTACCCCGGTTTCAGCACCAACGGCTGATCACTCTGCCAGGCTGACCATGCGGCCCGTACGCACGGATTCATCACAGGCGAAGGCGATCCGCAGGCTGTTGACGGCATCCTCCATGTGATCGGAGAGATCCAGGTCCTGGCGTATCGCATCCAGGAAATACTGCTGCTCCCGGTTGCAGAGTTCCTGGTGGTCCGGCTCATCGGTCAGGTCGATCCACCGGTCGGGGTGGATGAATTCATTGGCCTCATCTATGGCGGCCTGGTGCACCCGGATGGATTCCGTTTTGGTGTGGGATTCCACGGAGGAGGACTTTCCGCTGGCACCTGCCTCCCGGGCGACGATGGAGGCACAGCCCAGGGGGCCGATCACATCCTTGACAAAAAAGGCGGTTTCGCTGATCATGGGGCCCCAGCCCGCCTCATACCAGCCGACCGAACCATCCTCGAAATGTATCTGCAGCTGGCCGTAATTATAATTTCCGGCCGGGATATCCTCGGTCAGCCGGGCACCGATCGCGCTGACGCGAACCGGCCGTGCACGAACCATCTGGCACATCACGTCGATATAGTGAACCCCGCAGTCGACGATAGGACTCAGGCTCTTCATCAGGTTCCGGTGCACCGTCCACATCCGGCCATGGCTCTGCTGGTTGAGGTTCATCCGCATCACCAGGGGCTTGCCCAGCTGCCGGGCCTCCTCGATGAACCGGATCCAGGAAGGATGGTGCCGAAGGATATATCCCACAACCAGCTTCCGGTTGGCTTTCCGCGCGGCTTCCACCACGCGCCGGGCCCCTTCCACGGTATCTGCGACCGGTTTTTCGATAAATACATGGCATCCCCGCTCCAGAGCCTCCAGGGCAAAGCGTTCATGGGTATCCGGATACGTAGAGATGCATACGGCGTCAGGGCGGGTCTGTTCCAGCGCCGCTTCATAGTCACCGAACAGCGGATAGCCGCCTCCCAGCCGTTCGTTGAGCACGTCCTTGCTCCGGCCGGTGGACACGATGCCGCAGATGACAAATCCCGCGGATTGGTGATAGGCCTGGGCATGGGAGGCTCCCATGTTGCCGCAGCCTACGACCAGGACGCGGACGGGGGGATTGGATGGATTCATGATAGGTTACTTTAGGTGGGGAAATAGGCGCCCGGTCTTACTGGTTGCCGGCCGGGCGCGCAAACATACCAAGTTTTACGGGAAGACATTTACCCGCCTTCACGGGCCCGCTTTGGCTAAAATGTCTTTTTTTTGCCGATATGTCCCTGTTTATATCCTCGCTGAATTCCGGCAGCAACGGCAATTGCTACTACATCGGCAACGGCCGGGAAGCCGTGCTGATCGACGCCGGAATATCCTGCCGGGAGATAGAAAACCGGCTGGAGCGCCTGCAGGTTCCGGTGGAACAGGTGAAGGCCCTCTTCGTTTCCCATGAGCATGCGGACCATATCAAGGGGGTGGAACGCTTCAGCAGCCGCCACCAGGTGCCGGTGTACGTTACCCCGGCCACCCGCCGGGAAGCGCGCCTGAAGCTGGACAAGCACCGCAGTTTTTCATTCCGGGCCCATGATCCGGTCACTGTGGGCGGCCTGCAGATCACCGCCTTCCCCAAACAGCATGACGCCGTCGACCCCTACAGATTCGTGGTCAGTGACGGACATACCCGTGTGGGCGTCTTTACGGATATCGGGACCGTGTGCGACACCCTGGTGGAATACTTCCGCCA
>DASZRL010000061.1:0-7013 GCA_035549175.1 Chitinophagaceae bacterium
CCATTATAAGGCAGGTGATCCCACCGACTGGCAAGCCCTGGACGGTGTTGGCTTCCCGGATTATACCGATGACGCCAGCTGGGGTCCCAAATTCGAAGGACAGACCTACGCCCCCTGGTATGCCTGGGTTCCCGGGACCAAATATTCCGGCAAGACCGCCATCTGGCATTCCCAGCCCAATAACATCAAGGATTTCTGGGAAACCGGTCTTACCAATAATACCAACGTAAGCTTCGCCAAGGCCGGGCAGAACTACAATACCCGCCTGGCTTTCGGCAAGCAGTACATCTCCGGTCTGATCCCGAACTCCACTTCCGACCGCTATAACATCTCTACCGTTACCAACATTGACCTGAACAGCCGCGTCAGTGCCGGTATCGACATGACCTATACTACGCAGAAGATCACCGGGGAATTCAATGACGGATATGCCAACCAGTCTTCGGGTAACTTTGGTCAGTGGAACCACCGCGACCTGGATATGGGAATCATGAAGTCGCTGCGCGGCCTCAAGACCCCGATCGGGACCCTGGCTTCCTGGAACTGGGCTTCGAACCCGGACGGATACGATCCGAACAACCCTTCCGGATTCTTTACCGGCAACTACTGGTATAACTTCTATTCCTACATGGATAACCTGGATTATTACCAGCGCCGCGACCGCCTGTATGGTAATACCTACATCAAGGTGAAAGTCACCAACGACCTGGATATTCGTGGTACCGTGCGCCGTGACCAGTTCGATTACTACAACGAAAACAAAGTAAGGTCCATCCTGGAAGAGAGTGGTTCTCAAACAGGTTTACTCGCCAGCTACGGTACGGGGCAGACTTACCAGGTTGAAATGAACTATGAACTGGTTGCCAACTACCGTAAATCCGTCATGCATAACAACCTGAACTTTGACCTGCAGGCGGGTGGTAACATCAATACATTCAACCGCCGCGATCTGAGCGCTTCAACGTCCAATGGTCTGAACATCCCGGACTATTATGCGTTGAACAACTCCAAGTCGCAGCCCAGCGTTGCCAACAGCCGCCAGGAGTCCAAAACAAACTCCCTGTTTGCTGCCGGTGATGTCGAATACAAGAAGTTCATCAGCGGTACGTTCGCCATCCGTCAGGACTGGAGCTCCACCCTGCCGGCCGGTGACAATAAACTGTTCTACCCCTCTGCCGGTTTCTCCTTCATTCCTTCTGAGTTCACCAAAAGTGCACTTCCCTGGCTGTCTTTTGCCAAGGTGTACGGAAGCTGGGGTAAGAAACCGCTCAGCCTGGGCATCTACCAGAACAACTTCGCCTATAACGTGAACCAGTACCAATGGGCGGGAAACTTCCTGATGAGCACTGCCGACGCGGTACCTGATCCCCTGCTGAAGGGTTCGCTGATCACCAGCTACGAAGCCGGTGTGGAACTGCGTTTCCTGAAGAACCGCCTGGGTTTCAACATCAACTATTACAACGAAAATGCGAAGAACCAGCCCGTACAGATCAACGTGGATGGTGTGAGCGGATTCACGTCCAAGATCATCAACTCCGCTACGGTGGAACGCCAGGGTCTGGAATTCACCGTGGATGGTGCAATCATTCAGAACAAGGACTTCAACTGGCGTGTCACCAAGACCCTGGGCTGGCTGATGAAGAACCCGGTAACCAAGATTGTGTCCGGCCAGGACAGGATACAGCCCTCCGGCTGGGCCGGTGCCTTCGGTACACACTATGCTACTGCCTACCAGGTGCTGAACAAGGACTGGGGTCAGCTGATCGGTGGTGGGTTCTCCAAGGCTTCCAACGGCAAGCCCCTGATCGATCCGGCAACCGGTCTGTATGTGACGGGCGACCAGAACTACGATTGGGGTAGCGTGGTACCCAAGATCACGGGAGGTCTGCAGAACCTGTTCACTTATAAGAACGTTACCCTGAACGTCAGCCTGGATTATCAGTTCGGTGGCAAATTCTTCTCCCTGACGGAAAGCTGGGGTATGTATTCCGGTCTGCTGGATTACACCGCCTCAACCAACGACCGTGGCAAGAACGTACGTGACCCGCTGTCTGAGGGAGGTGGTGTCCATGTGACCGGTGTGAGCGCCGCTGACGGTAAGACCCCCATCGATATGTATGTAGACGGATTTACCTACTTCCACCAGTTCTATGGTGCCAAAGTGGCCGAGCCGTTCGTACATGATCTTTCTTACGTGAAACTGCGTGAAGTAAGCCTTGGTTATAACCTGCCTGTTAAGAAATGGAACCTGACCGGTAAGTGGCTGCAGTCTGCCAATTTCTCCGTCATCGCACGCAACCTCTGGTTGATCTACAGTGCGACGAAGAACTTCGACCCCTCCGAGATTTCCGGAGTATACGGCGAAGACGGACAGCTGCCCTCGGTACGTTCTACCGGTGTTAACCTCAGCCTTACTTTCTAATAATCAAAACTCTAATTGAAATGATACGCAATAAATTTAAAATAGTAGCCGCTTCGGGGTTGGCAGCTCTGGTCCTGGCAGTTTCTTCCTGCAGTAAGATCGACCAGTTCGGCGACATGAACCAGAACCCCGGTAACACTACGACCCCCATTCCCTCCGGTCTGCTGACTAACACACTGTCCGGTCTGCCGAACTACACGTGGGATGCGGGTGGTATCACCACCATCGCAGGTCTCTACGGCCAGTATTTCTCTGAAACCCAGTACACGGATGTTTCTACGTATTCCAAGCAGAACCCGAACTGGGACGGATACTATGCCGGCCGCCTGTATGACCTGCAGACGATCATTAACTACAACTCGGATCCGAATACCGCTGCCACGGCCGCGGCCTACGGCTCCAATGCGAACCAGATCGCCGTGGCGCGGATACTGAAGGCTTATATCTATGCCATGCTGACCGACTCCTACGGGGATCTGCCGTATTCCGGCGCCCTGAAAGGGGACAACGGGATCGTGGCCTACGACAAGCAGCAGGACATTTATAACAGCCTGTTCCAGGAGCTGACTGAAGCCGTTGCTCAGTTTGACGGCGGTGCCGGTCCCAAGGGCGATATCCTGTTTGGTGGCGATGTCAGCATGTGGAAGAAGTTCGCCAATTCTTTCCATGCCCTCCTGGCCCTGCACCTGTCCAAGGTCGATGCGGCCAAAGGGCAGGCTGAATTCAATGCCGCGCTGAATGCACCGGGTGGTGTCCTGCAGGCAGGCGAGAATATCAGCCTGGCTGCTCCCGGGGACAACTTCTTCAACCCCGTGTACAACTATTACAATATCACGCTGCGTAAGGACTATGCCGTTTCCGCCACCCTGCTGAACCTGCTGCAGTCCACGAACGATGACCGGGCTACGGCCTATGCATCTTCCAGCATTGGTTTCCCCTACGGATTGAGCCGCGACAACGCGATTGCCTTCAACAACGCCAACCCGAACTGGGCCAGGCTGCTGCAGGGCCAGGGGACTTCCAAGACAGCACCGTTCCCCATCATCACTTCCGCTGAGGTATTCCTGGCCCGCGCCGAGGCTGCCCAGCTGGGATGGACCGGGGAAAACGTGGCCACCTTGTATGCTACCGGTATCAGCGAGAGCTGGAAATACTGGAATGTGTTTAATCAGGCGGATTATGACAACTATATGGCTAATCCGAGCATTGACCTGAGCGGTGGCAGCGTGTTGCAGAAAATCGCCACACAGGAATGGATCAGTTCCTACCCGCACGGACTGCGTGCCTGGACTATCTGGCGCAGAACCGGTTTTCCGGTCCTTGCTCCGGCTCCGGGTGCCGTTACGGCCCAGATTCCCCGTCGTTTCGCCTACGGTCTGAACGAATACAGCCTGAACCCTACCAACGTAGCGGCAGCAGCTTCTCAGTATGACGTGGGTGGTGACAAGGATTCCCAGTACGGTCACGTATGGTGGGACAAGTAATGGTAAATCCAGCATTTGATAACAGAGACAAACCTGTGTCAGTAACAAAAACAACAACGCGATTATGAAAAAAATACTATCAACCATAACAGTGATGTCCCTGCTGCTGGTTTTTGCCACCGGCTGTAAGCAGCAGCGCGACTTTCTGGCCGATGCCAAGGCCGGATTCACCGATGCCGTCGGGTTCGGGGATGATAATAATACCATCACCAACCTGGCCATCGATGCCAGCGTGACATCGCTTAAGCAAACCCTGAATGCCTACCTGTCCTCCTCCAAGCTCTACAGCGGGGCCATTTCGGTGACCGTAGCGGCTAATTCCACCATCGTGGACGACTACAACACCAATAACGGAACGGCTTACGATGTAATGCCTTCCGATGTGTATACCCTGCCGGCCAGCATCACGATTCCGGCCAACTCTAAGGAAGGTCCTGGTGAAGTTGATATTGACATCACCAAGATGCTTACCTACGGGACCTCCTTCGCCCTGGGGGTGGAAATCACCCAGGTGAGTGGTGGCCCGGGCGCTATCCTGACGGCACACAGCAAGCACCTGTTTATTATCCAGGTGAAAAACAAGTATGATGGCGTTTATTCCATCGACGGTACCTTCAAGGACTATTCCAACCCGGCATTCCAAGGTGCCTATCCGCTGGAGTGGCAGCTGGTTACCACCGGTCCCAAGCAGTGCGTCGTATATGATGCGGCTGATTTCAACCCGCCGATCCCAGCCTATGTATTCTATACAGGGACTGGCTACAGTTACTTTGGAAGCTTTGGCCTGGTCGTCAATTTCGACGATAACGACAATGTAGCCAGCGTAACCAACTATTATGGTCAACCTTCCGGTAACGGACGTTCGGCCAACCTGAATCCGGCCGGGGTTAATAAATACGATGCCTCCACCGGTACGATCAGTATTTCATACTGGATGGATCAGCCTGCCGTAATCACTCCGCACCGTGGTCAGTTTGATGAGACCTGGACCTACGAAGGCCCCAGGCCCTGATGACTCCGGAACTACCTGCTGAATAAAAAAAGACGCCGCCTGTTTGGGCGGCGTTCTTTTTTGGTTCTGGCCTGGCAGGCTAAAAGGAAAGGTTATATCAGGACATTAACCCGGGTGCCAGCGTAGAAGGGCTGTCAACCGGATACCCCGATGGGTTCCGGGAAATCTTCGTAAGGAAATAGCGGATTGCTTTGGGGCAATAATTAGGTAATGCTGAGTGGAAACGCAAGGAGGTAGGCCGTCCGGACCCATTCTATTGCCTGAGCAAAGCGGGTCGCCGGTGTCAGCGGTCCACTTCGGAAGATCTATTGGGCTAGTTAAAATAGGCGGAGATCAGGGCAGCGAGTTGTAGTAGTCGATGATCTTTTTCCAATCCTCCTCCCGGCCGTAGGACAGGTCCCGGTCCTGGCTGACAAACTTGTCGATTTCATTCCATTTGTCCGAAAGGGCCTTCTGCAGATTTTTTTTGTTGAGCTTCGGAACGTCCAGCGGCTGGCCCGTACTGGCAATGACATAATAGTAGGTCTTATCGTAGAAAACCTTCTCCTTGCCGGAATTCATGCCGGAAAATTCCTCCACCACCTCGCGGGAAACATATTTTACGAAACTGAGCTTACCCTGACTGATCACCTGGACATACTTGCCCGCGGCCGGATCAGGCAGGGTAAACTGGTTGGAAAAGGTCAGTTTATGGGTCGTATCTGCCATGCCGTTCGGCAGCAGGTCGAAGCGAACGATGGCTGGTCCTGTATTGTATACGGTATCGCGTACATTCAGAAAAAGCCGGTTTTTGTAAAGGTCAAACATGGCCTTCATGTTGCGGTATACATTGCCCCGCTGGTTATACAGGTTAGCCGTCATCCAGTCCGTCGAATAAAAAGCACTGCCCTTGATATCGCTGTAGACATTCTTGAAATCAGCCGGCATGAGTCCCTGGTTGGAAATGCTCAGCAGGGCTTTATCCGTACTGGTCAGGGCCTGCGTATGCGAGGAATACCCGTAATCAAACTGCCCCGTCTGGGCCAGGGCAAACTGGCAGGCCGCAGCAGCCAGGATTACGGCGATCTGTTTTTTCATGTGATCCAATTTACTGGTTCAGGGATCAAAGGATCCCCCATCAAATTACGCAGAAAAAACCAATCGACGCGCGGGGATAGCAATCCGTTTCCCGCTGCCGGGCTTTTTTTGGGTCGGGGCTGGAACCTTTCACATATTTTTGTGACAAATTCCAAATATGTCCGATCAGCAGCCCAATCAGTTGAATATTGAGATCTCCGAACAGGTAGCGGAAGGCGAATATGCCAACCTGGCTATTATCACGCATTCCCATGCCGAATTCGTCCTGGATTTTGTCAATGTCATGCCCGGGACCCCCAAGAGCCGCGTCAAGTCCCGCATCATACTGACCCCCCAGCATGCCAAGCGGTTCATGAAGGCCCTGGCAGAAAATGTGGCCCGCTATGAAGCGGCCAACGGGGTCATTAAAGACCTGGAAGAGATCCAACTACCCGTCAATTTTGGCGGTCCGACCGCCCAGGCATAAGGCCCAAGGCCCCCGCCGTCATCCCGCCTCCATACTTCAGCCATCCCGGACAGCCTTTCTTTCTGATTATGTAACTGATAATCAGCTGCTAAGTGGTGAACTGGCCTGACGGTCCTTTTTCGCCAACCAGGTCCATTGATACCGACCTACCGCCGTTTCCGGCCCTATGCCGGTGTACCGTATTTTTTCTGAAACCTACCGGCTTTTACCGCTGGCGATTTGAGTAGTTCTGCTCTTGCAACGGTTACCGGAACCGGATAATTTTATTGTCATCAAACAGCCAGCCTGGCGGCCCGGAAACCGGGTGCCGGCCGGATCCAAACCAACTGAAAAACTAAAATTCAGATCCATGAAAGCCAGATCAATCACTCCGATGGGAGCCCTGCATCCGATCCTGTTCTTTGCCTGTGTGTATGTCGTGGCCCTGCTTCTTTCCATTTTCATCTGTTCGTCTATTTTTTATAGCCTGAATGATAACCGCACCAGTGACGAGGCGGTCGTCAAAAAAACCGAACAAACGGTTGCGGTTACCCCGGCCGTTTCTGTGAACGA
>DASZRL010000062.1:0-35860 GCA_035549175.1 Chitinophagaceae bacterium
TTCAGCTTCATGAAGTCCAGGAATTTCTGCTCTGGCAGCACTTCCACGAACACTTCTTTCAGGGCGCTGGTGCGCTCCACCGCGTAATCGTCGTTGAGTTCGCAGAGATGGCGGTCGATCCGCCGGCCGAGTTCTTCGGGATCGGCGTGGTCGTTGGTGGCGACATACCACTTATGGGCGAAGTAATTTTTGTGTGGGAAGCCGACTACGGTATACTCCGGGATGCAGATATTCATTTCGTCGCTGACCAGCTGGATGGCCCGGTTCATGTTCTCCACGCTGAGGTGCTCGCCCACCAGGCTCAGAAAATGCTTGGTGCGCCCCGTGATCACCACCTCCCCGCGTTCCTTGTCCACGAAGCGCACGGTGTCGCCGATCAGGTAGCGCCAGGCGCCGGCGTTGGTGCTCAGCAGCAGGGCATAATCACGGCCTTCTTCCACCTCGTGGACCATCAGGGCCTGCGGCTGGTCGACCATCCGGCCCTCGGCGTCGAAGTTGCGGTCATCGAAGGGTACAAATTCGAAGAAGATATTGTTGTTCAGGATCAGCTGCATGCCCTTGGCATCCTCGCGGTGCTTGTAGGCGATGAACCCCTCGCTGGCCAGGTAGTTTTCGATATAGATGATCGGCTTGCCCAGCAGGCGCTCAAAGCCTTTTTTATAGGGTTCGAAGGCGACTCCCCCGTGCACGAAGAAGGAGAAGTTGGGCCAGATCTCATGAATGTTGCGCAGGCCGTAATGCTCGATCACCATTTCCATGCACATCTGGCACCAGGCCGGCACCCCGACGATGTAGCCGATATCCCAGTTGCGGGCATTCTCCACGATCTCGGAAAGTTTCTGGTTCCAGTCCTTGATGGCGGCAATGCGGCCTCCGGGCTTGTAAAAAGTCTGGAACCAGAAGGGCCGTTTCTTGGCCAGGATGCCGCTCAGGTCCCCGGCATACCAGCCGGCCTTTCCCTTCTGCAGGTCCGTAGCCCCGCCCAGCATCAGGAATCCCTTGGTCATGGCATTGCGCGGCACATGCTCGTAGTTCATCAGGCTGATGAACTGGCGAATATAATTGATGGTGTTGCTGCGCAGCATTTCCTTGGTGACGGGGATGTATTTGCTGGCGGCCTCCGAGGTACCGGAACTCAGGGCGTAGTACTTGATCTTGCCGGGCCAGGTTACATCCGGCACCCCCTCCAGGGTCTTTTTCCACCAGCGGTCATAGATCCCGTTGTAATCATGGACGGGCACGATTTCCTGGAATTTCTTGCCCGGATGCCGGCTGAACAGCACTTCGTCAAACCGGTATTCCTGCCCGAACTCCGTGAAGCGGGCCTTTTTAAGCAGCCGTTTCAGCACCCTGAGCTGCTGGCGCCGGGGGTCGTTTTGCGGGATGCGGAGCGCGGTAGCAATCGCCTTGGGCAGTTTGATATCGATGATTGTGGCCATGTAACCAGGGCTGGGTGATTAAATTTACTACTAATCGACTTGAAATTGACGCGAATATAGGGGCTGCAGGGCATTTTGGGATTGACCGTTCCCGGGCCGGCTCCGGGCCCGTCACGGGCTTTTGCGCCCGCCGGGGGCGCCGCTGCCCAACCGGCGGTACTGCCGCAGCAGCAGGCGCAGGTCCGCCAGCGGCTCATAATCGCGTGCGTACCATTGGTCGGCCATCCGCAGGCTTTCGGCGGGGAGGCCCTGCGGCTGGCCTGCCGGCAGGCCGTTGCAGGCAAGCACCCCGGGACGCAGGCGGGGGAGCCCCGGTTCGGCGGTGCAGTACCCTACCCAGGTTTTTTGCAGCAGGAGTACCTGCAGGCAGCGCCCCAGGAAGGCCAGGGGCCGGTGAACGAGCAGCAGGTGGAGCGGAAAGGTCACCAGGGCCAGCCCGGAAAACACCACGTCCACCAGGCGCTTGAGGCGGCGGTTATAGGGATCGGCCAGGCGGTAGCCGTTCTCCCGCGACAGGGATTGCCCGCTCTCATAGCGGGAATCGCTGCCGACGATGCTGCCGGTACCTGCCGCATGAAATTTGACAGTAAGACGGGTCGGCAGCTGCTCCACCAGGCGGATGATCTGGGCGAATCCCAGGGTGCCCTCACAGAAAATGATCTCGCTGAACAGCAGTCGCCCGGCCAGGGCACGGATCTCCTGTACGCTGCCCACGGATCCGGTATCCTGCGGGCCCAAGCCCAGCCGGCCCACCACGCGCTCGTGGAAGCCGGCCTCCTTCATCAGGTCCAGGACGGCCTGGTATTCCGCGGGGCTGCCCGCCACCAGCGTACGCGGATGATCTTCACTGGTCCGGGTGCGCTGCAGGACCCCGGTGCCTACCAGCACGCGGCGCAGCCCGGCAATCAGCAGGAAAGCCAGGCCGGCCCCCAGCAGCAGGATGGCCCGCGAGAACCGGTAAGATTCCGGGAGCAGGGAATACCCGGCCAGCAGGAACAGCGTGGCTGCCAGCATGGACGGACCGATCCGGCTGCGCCGGTACCAGCGGTCGTAGAGGCCGGCGTAATAGGCCACCAGCAGGTAAGCCACCGTGAACAGGGGAAATGCCATCCAGAGCAGCCGGGGTTCGTAATGTACGTCGGTGCGCACGTAACTGGCCCACAGGTATTTGCCGATCCAGAAGGAAAGCAATATCAGGCCGGCATCGATCAGGGGCAGGCCGATGCGCTTGATGAAGTTGCCCAGGGCAAACAGGCCTGCCCGGATCCAGATCGCCAGGTGAATGAAGAAGTTGAAGACGCCGGCCCGCCGCTGGCCGTAGTGTTTGCGCACGAACAGGCTCATGGCGGCGTAAAACATCCGCACGTAGTTAAGCCTGCCGCGTTTGGTGCTCTCCCCCTTGAAATGAATTATGCTGGTACCCGAGAAATAATAGTTCCGGTACCCGGCCTGCTGGATCCGGTAACTCATGTCAATGTCCTCGCCGTACATGAAGAAGATCTCGTCGAACAGGCCCACCTGGTCCAGGACGCGGCGCTCCACCAGCAGAAAGGCCCCGGCCAGGACGTCGACCGGGTGGTTGGCAAGGGGATCCAGGTAACCCAGGTGATAGCGGGCAAAGACCCGCGACCGGGGAAACAGCCGGGCCAGGCCGACCAGTTTATACAAGGCTGTCAGGGGATCGGGAAAGGCGCGCTTGGATTCCTTGAGGAAGTGGCCGGAGCCGTCCAGCATGCGGACGCCGAGGGCGCCGCCCACTGCCTGGGAACCCAGAAATGCCAGGCAGCGGGCCAGGGCATCCTCCGGGACCAGGGTGTCCGGGTTGAGAAACAGCACATAGCGCCCCGAACTAAGCCGGAACCCTTCGTTGCAGGCCCAGGCAAAGCCGCGGTTTTCCGCGCTGGCCACGAAGCGCACCTCCGGGAACCGGGGGACCAGGTAGTCCAGGCTGCCGTCCCGGGAGGCGTTGTCGATGACAATGATCTCAGCCGGCCCGTCCAGGCGGCCTGCGGCCCTGCGCAGGCTGGCCAGGCACTGCTCCAGGAAATGCTTGACATTATAATTTACTATGATGACCGACAGCAGCAAATTCGGGAAAAATTGGCCCCGTCCGCCAGCGGACCGGGAAGGAGCGAAGCTAATGAATGCCGGACGCAACAAAAAGGTTTTTTGCCCGCAAATCAAGTACCTTTGCCCTCTCTCCTCCCTTCAAATCAATCTACTATGCATACCAAACCACTGGGGTCCCAGGGACTGACCGCTTCCGAGCTGGGGCTCGGCTGTATGGGCATGAGCGAGTTTTACGGCCGGACCGACGATGCCGAATCGCTGCGCGTGCTGGACCGGGCGATCGACCTGGGGATCACCTTCTGGGACACCGCCGACATGTACGGCCCCTATACCAATGAAATCCTGGTAGGCAAGGCCCTGAAAAGGCACCGCAGCCGGGTGACCCTGGCCACCAAGTTCGGGATCCTGCGGGACTCCCGGGATCCCGCCAAACGGGGCGTGAACAACCGGCCCGAGTACGTGCGGTCCTCCTGCGAGGGCAGTCTGAAACGGCTGGGCATTGATTGCATCGACCTGTATTACGTCCACCGCCGCGATCCCCAGGTGCCGGTCGAGGAGACCGTGGGCGCGCTAGCCGACCTGATCGGCGAAGGCAAAATCCGCGCATACGGCCTCTCCGAAGTATCGGTGGAGACCCTGCGCCGGGCCCATGCCATACACCCGGTGACCGCCGTCCAGAGTGAATACTCCCTGTGGAGCCGCGAACCCGAGGACGGCATGCTGGCCGCCTGCCGGGAGCTCGGCGTCGCCTTTGTCGCCTACAGCCCCCTGGGACGCGGCTTTCTGACCGGCCAGATCCGCCGCGTTGAGGATTTTGCCGCAGATGATTACCGGCGCTTTTCACCCCGGTTTATGGGTGAAAATTTCCGGCGCAACCTGGCCCTGGTGGAACAGGTGGACCAGCTGGCGCGGCAAAAGGGATGCACTCCTTCGCAGCTGGCCCTGGCCTGGGTGATGGCGCAGGGGGACTCGATTTTCCCCATTCCCGGCACCAAGCACGTGAGGTACCTGGAAGAGAACGCGGGTGCCCGGCAGGTCAGGCTGGAACCCGGCGACCTGGCCGCCCTGGAGGCCGCCTTCCCGCGGGATGCCGCGGCCGGCACCCGCTATGCGGAATCGGCCATGCAGTCCCTGAACCGCTAGCCGGTGGTTTGGGAGGGGGTGGGCATAGTCGTATCTTTGCGCATGCTTAAAGAGACCTTACTGGAAGCGGTGCGGGCTGGTGCGGACCAGGTGCGCCGCTTTTTCCATGGTTCCTTCCGCATTGATAACAAGGAGGGGATCAATAACCTGGTGACGGAGGCCGATCACGCCTCCGAACGGGCGATCCTGGAGGTGATCCGGGGCCGGTTCCCGCAACACCATATCCTGAGCGAGGAAGCGGGCGAACTGGCCGCGGAATCGGACTACAAATGGATCATCGACCCCATCGACGGCACGGTGAACTTCGCCCACGGCATTCCGCTGAACTGCGTTTCGATTGCCCTGGAACACCGGGGGACCATGATCCTGGGAGCCGTATACAATCCCCACCTGGAAGAACTGTATGTGGCGGAGAAGGGACAGGGAGCGACACTGAACGGGAAACCCATTCACGTCAGCGGGGAAAAGGAAGTCGGGCGTGCCTGCATCGTGACCGGGTTCCCCTACACCTACCTGGATATGCCCAACGGGCCCCTGGAGGTGTTCGGGCGGCTGATCCGCCGCGGCATCCCCGTGCGGAGGCTGGGTTCGGCAGCCATCGACCTGTGCTGGGTGGCCGCCGGTCGGTTCGATGCCTTCTACGAGCACAAGCTGGAGGCCTGGGACAGTGCGGCCGGCTTCCTCATCGTGGAGGAAGCAGGCGGCCGGGTTACTGATTTTACCGGCCAGGCGTATTCCCCCTACCAGCACCGGATTATCGCCAGCAACGGATTAATACACGAAGGCCTGCGCGCCTTCATCAATAATGACCCCCACGTATGAGCGAACCGCGAACGGAAATATCCACCCTGGGCGAGTTCGGCCTGATCCGCCACCTCACCCGCAATATCGAACTGCAGAACGCCTCGTCCCTGGTGGGCGTCGGCGATGATGCCGCGGTCATCGACCATTTCGGCAAGCAGACCGTGGTGACCAGCGACCTGCTGCTGGAAGGAGTGCATTTTGACCTGACCTATACGCCCCTCAAACACCTCGGGTACAAAAGCGTGGTGGTGAACCTCAGTGATGTATATGCGATGAATGCCACCCCGACCCAGATCATCCTGTCGATCGGCGTCAGCAACCGGTTCAGCGTCGAGGCCCTCGAGGAATTCTATGAGGGGGTGTATGCCGCCTGCGACAAGTACGGGGTGGACCTGGTGGGTGGTGACACCACGTCATCGCGTTCGGGGCTGGTGATCTCCCTGACGGCCCTGGGGGAAGTCAGCCCCGACCGGTTTGTCCGGCGCGATACCGCCCGCCAGGGCGACCTGATCTGCGTGACCGGGGACCTGGGCGCTGCGTACGTCGGCCTGCTGTTCCTGGAGCGGGAAAAAAAGATCTTCCTGGAGCACCCGGAGGTACAGCCCGACCTGGAGGGGGAGTCCTATGTCATCGGCCGCCTGCTCAAGCCCGAGGCACGGCGCGACATCATTGAATTTTTCAGCCAGCAGCAGCTGCGGCCCACCGCCATGATGGATATCAGTGACGGGCTGAGCTCCGAAGTGCTGCACCTTTGCGAGGACAGCCGGTTAGGCTGCGTCCTGTACGAGGAAAAGCTGCCGATTGCCGAGGCGACCCGCCTGGCGGCATTCAAATTCCAGCTGGACCCCACGGCCTGCGCCCTCAGCGGCGGGGAAGACTACGAACTGGTCTTCACCGTGTCCCAGGAGGACTATGACCTGATCAAGGACAACGAACAGATCAGCCCCGTGGGCTACATGACCGCACCGGAGGAGGGCCGCCATATCATCACCAAGGGCGGGAGCCGGCATGCCCTCACCGCCCAGGGCTGGAACCATTATCAGCGCGGCAACCAGCCCACGTCCTGATCCATAAGCAAAGAACCCGATGCAACGATACCGCAACTGGCCCCTGATCCTGCTGCTGGTTTTCTGTGCCGGCTGCGGCGCCGGCCGCCGCGTGCTGAATCCCAATCACCGGTTTGCCCTGGAGGAACTGCAGGCCGACTACCGGGTATTCGAGGGCATCCTGAAGCAATCCCATCCCGGCCTTTACTGGTATACCACCCCCGACAGCATGGAATGGTATTTCCGGTGGGGGCAGTCCCGGCTGCACGATACCATGACAGGCCCGGAGTTCCGCCAGGTGCTGAGCTATGTGGTCTCCCGCATTGCATGCGGCCATACGTCCGTCAAGCCCCCCCGGCATGCCGAACGGTATATTGACAGCAATGCCCTGCGCCTGTTTCCCCTGAGCCTCAAATGCTGGCCGGATACGGCGGTGGTGGCCGCCAACCTGGATCATGACACCCTGCTGCGCCGGGGTACCGTGGTCACCGCCATCAACGGGATGCCCATGCAGCAGATCGTGGACAGCCTGTTTGCCTTCCTGCCGGCCGACGGCCACAACCTGACACACAAATACCAGACCCTGAGCAACCGCGGCAGCTTCGGAAACCGCTTTACCAGCGTGTTCGGCCGGCAGGACCGCTTCCGGATCAGCTTCCTGGACAGTACCGGCCGGGAGCAAACCGCGATACTGCCGGCGTTCAACCCGTTCAACGACTCCACCCGGCGGGTACGGTCCCGCCAGCCGCCGGTGCGGCTGACCCGCCACCAGCGCCGGCTGCTGGACCTCAGCGGCGCCCGCAGCCTGCGCTTCGACACCGCCCGCCAGACCGCCATCCTGGAGGTCAATACGTTCAGCAAGGGATACCGCCTCAAACGGTTCTTTCGCCGGTCCTTCCGGCAGATCCGCCGGGAACGGGCCCGCTTCCTGGTCATCGACCTGCGAAGCAACGGAGGAGGCAATGTGATGAACTCGACCCTGCTTACCAAATACCTGGCTACCTCCCCGTTCCGGCTGGCCGACAGCCTGTACGCCCTGACGCGCCGCAGCGACTACGGACGCTATATCCAGAACTATTTCTTCAACCGCCTGTTCATGGATTTTACCACCCGGCGCCGCGCGGACGGTTTTTATCATTTCGGGTATTTTGAACGCCACCGGTTCCGGCCCAGGGGAAGAAACCATTTTAACGGGCAGACCTACCTGCTCACCGGGGGCAATTCCTTTTCGGCCACTTCGCTGATGGCCCAGACGGTCCGGCGGGAAAAGCGTGTCCTGATCGTCGGGGAGGAAACGGGCGGCGGCGCGTACGGCAACAGCGCCTGGCTGATCCCGGATGTCAGGCTGCCTTTTACGCGTACCCGGTTCCGGCTGCCTTTATTCCGGCTGGTTATTGATCACCAGGTGCCCCATACCGGCCACGGGGTCCTCCCCGAAGTGGAGGCCCTGCCCACCGTCGAGGCGGTCCGCCGGGGGGAGGATTTCAAGATGAACAAGGCCTTGGAGCTGATTGACCAGGCCCGCCGGGCAGGTTGGTAAGGCGATGATGGAAACCAGGGAAGGGGCCCAAGCCCGGTCAAAGGCTTCGTCCCCGCATCCGGCGGCCGGTTCGTTGGCCCGGCGGCTCAGGATTCCTCCCCGCCTTCCACCAGGCGGAACGGGTCGGCATCCTTCCAGAACGGAAATTGGTGGCGCACGGCCTCCAGGCGGCTACGCTCCAGCACCCGGGTGGCCAGCTCCTCGGAGGCGCCGCCCTGGTAAGCTATTTCACCCAGCGGGTCTATCACCCGGCTTTCGCCGGGGTAGTACAGGCCGTTTCCATCACGGCCCACGCGGTTCACCCCGGCCACATAGCACTGGTTTTCGATGGCACGCGCCTGCAGCAGGGTCTTCCACGCTTCAATCCGCCTGTCCGGCCAGTTTGCCACGTAAATAATGAGGTCGAATTCGGGAGTCCCGTTGCGGGGTTGCTGCCGGGACCACACCGGGAAGCGCAGGTCATAGCATACCAGCAGCAGGACGCGCCAGCCGTTGACCGATGCGACCAGCCGGCGGTGACCGGGGGTGTAATGCTGGTCCTCCTGGCCGTAGGCGAAAAGGTGGCGCTTGTCGTAAAAGCCGTATTGCCCGTTGGGCAGCATCCAGACCAGGCGGTTGAAATAACGGTCCTGGTCGCGGATGATCACCGAGCCGGTCAGGATCAGCCGGTGCTCGCGGGCCATCCGGCGCATCCAGCCAACAGTCTCTCCGTCCATCGTTTCCGCCAGCCGCTCCGGGTTCATGCTGAAGCCCGTGCTGAACATTTCTGGGAGCACGACGACCTGGGTAGCGGTAGCCAGGCCCCCGATATGGTCTTCGATCAGGCGCCGGTTCGCCGCCGGGTCTTCCCAGCGCAAGTCGGCCTGCACGAGGGAAATGGTCAGATCGGAAGGGCTGGACAAGTCAGGTTCATTTAGGCCGTGAATTTCGCACATTTTCCATTTGCGCACGGATCAATTCCGGTTCATACCCCTTTTGCAGGAGGTAGTCGAAGGTCTTTTTGTCGCGGGACGGCCACGGCTCACCGGACAGGGAGGCCAGCTTTTTTTCGGCCAGCTGTCCCAGGACCTGCTGGTAGGCCTCCTCGTCGATTTCCCGGAGGGCCCGGGTAATGCAGTATTCGCTTACCTGCCGCTGGCGCAGCTCGTAGCGGATCCGGGTCCGCCCCCAGTGCTTCAACCGGAACCGGCCGCCGGCAAAGGCCGACGCAAACCGCTGCTCATTGAGGTAATCCTCCTGGATCAGTTCGGCCACCAGTTCTTCCACGTCCGTCTTGCGCAGGCCGAATGAATAGGCCTTGTCCCGTACTTCCTGGTGGCAGCGCTCCTGGTAGGCACAATAATGACGGAGTTTCTGCCGGGCTTCCTCCCGGCCTAGCTGCTTGCGATAGGGCATGCGGCAAATGTAACAAGATTGGCGGGCGCAGGCGGCTTACCCGGAACCGGCCCCCTCATTCTTCCAGGAGCTCCCGGCAGCCAAATTCCTTTTTGAGACGATCATCGTACTCATCAGCCCGCAGGAAGAGTTGCCGGAACTGCGGGGCGCCGCTCTGCCGGGTCATATCCAAATCGTAGATCACCCGGGACAGTACGATGTTCTGCACCACGCAGCTGAACACCAGGCCTTCCAGCCGGTAATTTTCCCGGAGCAGGAACGCGTAGAGGGCGGGGATGCGGGCCGGGTCGGCGGGGAGCTGGCAGAGGTAGGCGTCCCCGGCCACAAAATAATTATCCGGGTTGTAGGTGATCCGGATGCGGGCAGACCCTTCGCGGACCGTCCAGTTGTTGGCCCCTTCCCGCGCCAGCTTCACATCCTTGCCCAGGTCGGCCAGGATCTCCTCGATCACCCGGGCTGTGCCGACCGGCTCGGCCTCGCGGGCGGGCGGTTGCGGCAGCCTGACCTCGGTGCCGCAGCTGGGGCAGTACTTGCCGGCGTCGATATTGGAGGGCAGGACCAGGAACCCGCAGCTGTGGCAGCGGGTAGAAGGCTGGCCCTTGTTGGGCTGATAGAGCTGCAGGGCCTCGCGCAGGTAAACCACCGGCAGGGCAAAGCCCAGGTTGTCGCCGCCGCGGATGATAAAGGAGTTCACCCCAATTACCTCCCCGTGCTGGTTGACCAGCGGACCGCCGCTGTTGCCGGGATTGATGGCGGCATCGATCTGGATATACTTCAGTCCCTCGCGGATGCGGTCCACTTTGGAGATCACTCCCTGGGTGGTGCTGTAGTTCAACCCGTAGGGGTTGCCGATGGCCACCACCTCGTCCCCGTCATGCAGGGATTCATACCGGCCCAGCGGCAGGTCCGGCAGGGTGACCCCGGCGGGCGCCTCCAGAAAGGCCAGGTCATGCTGGCGGTCCGTGTACCAGACCCGCGCCCGGGTTTTCTCAAAAGTCTTGCCCGCCACGGTTACTTCCGCATTCTCCTCCACCACGTGGTCGTTGGTGACGATGAGGTCGAACTCACGGACATAGAACCCGGTGCCGGTGCCGGTCTGGGTAGCGACCTGGACGACGGCCGGCTGCATCTGTTCGAGGAGGGAGGGGAGGGTCGGTTCCATGGGTCAGGCAGTTTCCAGCTGGAGCAGCTCCAGTTCATTGGTGAAGGAAAAGATGAAATGAAGCAGGTTGTCATAGCGCAGATTATCCACCCGGAATTGGAACTGGGGAAACTTCTCCTGCCAGGTCTCCTGGATGGCGCGGATGCGCGAGGCGATCGCCTCCCCGGCAAAGGCGCCGGTGGCCGGTTCGTAATAGCGGGCGGCAAAACCCAGGTCGGCAAAAAAGTCGCTGTAGCAAACCCGCATCAGCAGCTCCAGCAGGTCGGTCACCGGCCGGGGCAGGCTGTACGCATACTGGCAGTAGGCAATCCCGTATTCGCAGAGGCCCCGGGCGACCTCCGGGTAGTTGTTATCGCGGAACCACGCCGCATCCTGATGGGCCGAATACAGCGCTTCGGCCACGACCTTGTAGGGCTGCGGCTGCACGCCGGCAAATGTATAGCGAGCCCGCTGCAGGCAGCGGTACAGCTCCGCAGGCGCCAGGGACTGCCAGGTCCGCAGGACCTCCGCCATGTCGCGGTTTTTTTCCTGGAGCGGCCGCTCATCCTTGATGAAAAAGAGTTCCGCCAGGTGGTCCAGGTCCCGCTGCAGGCGCCCGACCGGCACCAGCAGGAAATCGATGCGGAAGGCCAGGGACAGCAGCAGGTGGGAAATCGCCCCGGCAAACTTGTCCGGGTCCAGGTCCCCGGTCAGCTGCAGGGTCTGTGCGATCCAGTCCTGCAGGTAGCGGAACTTGACCTCCTTCTCCGCCGGCGGCAATTCCTGGACATGATCGGTATCGGCGGCCTCGAGGACCGCGAAGTCCTGCACCAACAGGTCGTCCTGCCGGTCGGCCTTGGTGGCGAGTTCCTTCAGGCCGTAATACAGTTTGCTGGGGTTGGCGGTTGCCAGGTCCGTGTCGAAGCGCATGCAGAGCCGGTCCTCCTGCAGGGCGAAGCGGCTGTAATAGAGGCTGAAGTTCATTTCCAGGAGCCGGCGCATGACCGGGACGCTGGGCCGGGGCATGCGGGCCAGGGTTACTTCCGCCTCCAGGCGCTTCGTATCATGGTGGCCGCGCACGACCTTCGATCCCTGGAAGACCTGGAAGCGCCCGCCATCCCCGGTACGTTCGTATTGTACGTTCTGCTGGGCATCGTCCCGGATATAATCGAAAAAGGCATCCAGGCTCTCGGCAAGCCTGCCTTCCCTGAAAAGGGTATCGGCATCCGTCCAGCGGGTAACCTGCCGCACGGGTTTGTTGTTGTCCGAATACCGGCCGAAGGAAATGACGGGCTCCGGCGGGGCCTGCCTGCGCCTGCCAAACAGTTTGTCCAGCATATGCGGGATTTTGGAAAAAAAGAAAGATACGAAGCGCAGGCAAATCCGATGGGAATTTTCCGGGCTCTTCCGGGGTATCCCGCGAGGCGGCCCCTCGCCGGCTGCCTTAAGTATTCCACAGGGCCGGTTTTGTTGTTGGCTGTAATTCAAAAATCCTTAGTTTCGCCCCCTACCGGTCCGCCGTGCTGCCTGATTCCCCGGGCCCCTCGCACCCGGCAGGCTGCCGGACCCGACCAAAATACTGACGCATGAAATTCATCGTTTCCTCATCGGCCTTATTGAAGCAGTTGCAGCATATTTCAGGAGTGATCAATGCCAATACGGTCCTGCCCATCCTGGAAGATTTCCTGTTCGAGGTGGAGAAGAACCGGCTGACGGTGGTGGCCACCGACCTGGAAACGGTCATGCGCGTTCAGCTGGACATTGAGGCCAAGGACAGCGGCAAGGTCTGCATCCCGGCCAAGATCCTGCTGGACTCCCTGAAAAATATTCCGGACCAGCCGCTTAGCTTTAATATCGACAAGAATTTCGGGGTCGAGATCACCAGCGACAACGGGAAGTACAAGGTCATGGGAGAAAACCCCGATAATTTCCCCAAGGAGCCGGCCGCCGACGACACCAGTTCCTTCACCATGAAGGCGACGGCCCTGGTCACGGCCATCAGCAAAACGCTGTTTGCCACCAGCACCGACGACCTGCGCCCGGCCATGACGGGCCTGTTCTTTGAACTGGACAAAAAAGGAATCCAGTTCGTCGCCACCGATGCCCACCGCCTGGTCCGTTACCGCCGCACGGACGCTGCCGCCTCCAAGGCGGACGCATTCATCGTGCCGCGCAAACCCCTGAACCTGCTGAAGACCGCCATCCCGGACAACGAAGACGAGATCACCCTCAGCTACAACAACAACCACCTGTTCGTCCAGCATGGCAGCACCCGGATGAGCTGCCGGCTCATTGACGCCCGGTTCCCGGATTACAAGGTGGTCATTCCCACGGACAACCCCTATAAGCTGACCGTCAACAAGAGCGACTTCCAGGGCGCGCTGCGCCGTGTCAGCGTGTTCAGCAACAAGAGCACCAACCAGGTCGCCCTGCATATCAGCGGAAGCGAACTGCAGCTGGCGGCCCAGGACGTGGATTTCAGCTTCGAGGGCAATGAGCGCATGAAGTGCCAGTATGACGGCGAGGACATCACCATCGCCTTCAACGCCAAGTTCCTCATCGAGATGCTGGGTGCCACCAGCAGCGAGGAAGTCCGCATGGAGCTGTCCACCCCCACCAAGGCCGGCATCATCCGGCCCGTGGACCAGGACGAGGAGGAGGACCTGCTGATGCTGGTCATGCCCCTGATGCTCAACAGCTGACGGGCCCTGCTGCGCCGACCTGATTGTTTCACCCCTCAAGAATGACCCGCCCGTGCGTTTTGTGGCCGTCCGATCATACGACAATTACATTGCGGCCCATATCATGCTGGGGCGGCTGCGGGACGAGTTCATCAACTGCCACCTGCAGGATGAATACTCCGTCACGATTGATCCCTTCCTGTCCAATGCCATCGGCGGCATTAAACTGATGGTGGCGCAGCCCCAGGCCCAGCGGGCCCTGGAACTGCTGGACCAGTTTGAGCGCCGCAGCCAGGCCCCTTCCTGAAACCGGCGGCGGATCGGCGTCTTCATCGGATTTTTCGTATCTTATCTGCCCTAAATCACCCTGCATGGGAGACCGTCTGATCCGGTTCTTTCAGGACCTCGAACACCATCCCGCCGAGCGCATGGCCCTGCTGGTCGCCGGCCTGCTGCTGCTCTGGCTGCTGGAGGGAGCCATTCCCCTGGTCAGCATGCATTACCGGCGCAATAAAGTCCGTCATGCGGCGGTCAACCTGACCTTCACCCTGATCCACCTGGTCATCCATACCGGCTTTGCCGTGGTGATCGTACTGCTGGCGGACTGGTGCCGCACCAACGGGTTCGGGTTCATTTACTGGTTGCATGCCGGTGTGGCGGGAGCCATCCTGCTGGGCTTTGTCAGCCTGGATTTTTTCGGCGGCTGGCTGGTCCATCTCATCCAGCATAAGTGGAAACTGCTCTGGCGCTTTCACCTCGTCCACCATGCGGATACCAACGTGGATGTGACCACGGGCCTGCGCCACCATCCCGTCGAAAGCATCCTGCGGGGTGTGTTCTTTCTGGCAGCCATCGCCCTGTCCGGCGCACCGGTATATTCCGTCATGATCTACCAGACCTGCCTGATCCTGGCCACCCAGATCACGCATGCCAATATCCGGCTGCCCCAGTGGATGGATCGCCTGGTGAGCTACCTGTTCGTTTCTCCCAACATGCATAAGGTCCACCATCACTGGAAGCAGCCCTATACGGACAGCAACTACGGCGCCGTGCTGGCCGTCTGGGACCGGCTGCTGGGCACCTTCCGGAAACTGGATCCCTCGGAGCTGCGCTACGGCCTGGACCGCTACTATCCCGGCGAGCGGGACGAGGACCTGGGGCTGCTGATGAAAAAACCGTTCGGCAAACTGGAGAGCTGACCATCTCGGCCGCCTGGCGTATGTTTGCAGCCTACCAAGCATTTCCGCATGAAGACCGTAGCCATGATCCCGGCCCGCTACGCGGCCACGCGCTTTCCCGCCAAGCTGATGCAGCAACTGGGCGCTAAGACCGTCATCCGGCATACCTACGACAATACCCTGGCCACCGGCCTGTTCGACGAAGTGGTCGTGGTGACCGACAGTGAGCTGATTTACCAGGAGATCACCGGCCATGGCGGAAAGGCCCTCATGAGCAGGCGGCCGCACGAGAGCGGCAGCGACCGGATCGCGGAGGCCGCGGAAACCCTGGAGGTGGACCTTATCGTCAACGTGCAGGGCGACGAGCCCTTTGTGAAGCGGGAACCCCTGCAGCGCCTGCTGGACGTATTCAGCGGGCCCGCGGGCGGACAGGTCCAGGTTGCCTCCCTGATGCAGGTGCTGCGGGAACCGGCCTGCATCGAAGACCCCAATTACGTCAAGGTAGTGGTGGACAGGAACATGAACGCCCTGCTGTTTTCTCGCAGCGTCGTGCCCTACCCGCGTAACCGGGACATCCCCATCACCTATTACGAGCACATCGGCGTGTATGCCTTCCGCAAAGAGGCCCTGATGCGCTTTACCCGCTGGGAAGTCACCCCGCTGGAAGCCGCCGAAAAGATTGAATGCCTGCGGTACCTGGAAAACGGGATTCCCCTGAAAATGGTAGTGGTGGATTATATGGGCGTGGAGATCGATACCCCGCAGGACCTGGAGCGGGCCGCCCGGCTTCTCGCCTGACCGCATGAGGACCCGCCTACCTAAAAAAATACCTGGCTTATGACGCGCATCCTGCTAACCTCCCTGGCCGCGGCCTTCCTGCTTACCCTGGCGGCCTGGCTGCCTGCGGGCGACCCCGCAACGCAGGGACCGGCCTTCTCCCTGCCCCGCACTTTGAGCCTGGCCCTCCTGAACGCGCTGGTGGGCGCAGCCACCTGTTACCTGGTCCGCACCCGGGTTCGCTGGCGGAAAAAACCCCTGACGCTCGCGGGCCGGGCCCTGGTCCTTTTACTGGTATTCATTCCCCTGCGTGTGCCGGGTCTCTCTGACCCGGCCCGGGAAGCAACCGACCTACCCGGCACCTGGCCGCTGGCGTTTACCCGGGCCCGGTGGCTGTCCCATTTCCTGGCGGCCACGTCGCTGGCCCTGCTGATCCCGCTGCTGGATGCCGTGACCGGCCGGGTACTGGCACGAAAAGTAAGGCCCGAGGCCTAAAGGCCGGGCAGGGATGCCGGCCATAAGCCGGCAAGCCCGGATCGCTACGGATCCGGGCTTGCTGTATAGGTACCGGCCGGGCCGGCAGGTCAGTAGGAAGGCGGGGCTCAGAGGGCTTTTTCCTCCACCAGGGATTCCCGGAACTGGCGGGCCCACCGGGTAAACCGGAGCGCTTCCTCAAAATAAGCCCGGGCGAAGGACTCGGTAGGTTCATTCCGGTTGATCTGCAGGACCTGCTCCTGGAACGGCTGGCCATCGGTCGTAAGACCCTTCTGGACAAAATGCAGGTCGAAGTCCCGCAGGATGCCGGTCTGCGTATTGCACTGGACACCCTGATGCAACAACAGGGCCTTGGCGGTATGGACAAAGGCGGCATAGCAGTGGTAGATGCCGTCGGCCCAGGCCTGGTTGTCGAAACAATCACGGGCCAGGTCCAGTTTTTCCTCCCCTTCCAGCAGCAGGGTAGCCACCAGGTCGATCACTACCCCGGCGCATTCGCCGACGCCGATCGCCGTCGCAAACCGGGCCTGCTGGCCCCAGTCGATGAAGTCCTCGTCCTGCAGGGTTTCCAGGTCGGTCAGCGGCTTGAGCAGCTCATAATAATAGCGTTCGCCCCGGGCCGCCGCATAGCGGATGAAGGGCTCACCTCCGCCGTGGGTCCGGTAGTCCTCCAGGATCGCCCGCAGCACGGCGGGACCGCGCTTGCTGGGAATCTTGATCACCTTGTCGGCCACGCGGCCTTCCCCGCTTCCCAGTACCCCGCCGCCCACCAGGACCTGCAGGGCGGGCACCACCTTCCCTTTCGCCTTCAGGGAGCTGCCGTGGAATCCGATGGATGCCAGGCCATGCTGGCCGCAGGAGTTCATGCAGCCGCTGATCTTGATGGAAATCTCCTTGTTCTCCAGCAGTTCGGGGAATTCATCCTCCACCACGGCGGACAGCGCTACGCTGGTGGCCGTGCTGTTGGAGATGCCCAGGTTGCAGGTATCGGTGCCGGGACAGGCGGTCACATCGGCGGCACTCCCGAATCCGGGTTCTGCCAGGCCTTCCGCTTCCAGCACGGAATACACGTATTCGATATGTTCGGGCCGCACGTACCGGAACTGCAGGCCCTGGTTAATGGTCACGCGGATGTCGTCGGCTATGACGGGACGCAGCCGGTCGATCAGGCGGCGGCTGGCAGCGGAACTGATATTGCCCAGGGGTACGCGGACATAAACCGCAAAATACCCGGGCTGCTTCTGGGCCATCAGGTTGGTCTTTTTCCAGAGCTCGAACCGGAAGGGGTTCTGGACCGGAGCCACCGGTTCGTGTTGTCCGTCCGTGGGCGGCAAGGCCGGTTCGAATCCGCTGGTATCGACGGTGAACTGCTGGCAGGTCAGGGCACGCTGCTCCTCGCGGACCAGCTCGTTAAAGGCATCCAGGCCGATTTTCTGGATCAGAAACTTGATCCGGGCCTTATGCCGGCTGGAGCGCTCGCCATGACGGTCAAACACGCGCAGCACGCTTTCGATATAGGGGATGAGGAGATCTTCCTCCAGGAACTCGTGAACCGTATGGGCCAGCATGGGCTGCGCGCCCAGGCCGCCTGCCAGCAGGACCTTGAAGCCGCGCCGGGGCTGTCCGTTCACTTCGCGGATGCGGGGAATGGCCCCCAGGTCGTGCATGAAGGTGAAGGCGGTATCGGCCTCGCTGCTGGAAAAAGCAATCTTGAACTTGCGTCCCATGTCCTGGCAGACAGGCTTGCGCAGGAAATAGGTGAAGGTGGCGTGCGCATAGGGCGTCACGTCAAAGGGTTCCGCGGGATCGATCCCGGCCTGGTCCGAGGCCGTCACGTTGCGCACGGTATTGCCGCAGGCCTCCCGGATGGTGATCCGGTCCTGTTCCAGCTGGCTCCACAACTCAGGGGTACGGTCCAGGCTCACAAAGTGGATCTGGATATCCTGCCGCGTGGTCAGGTGCAGGTTGCCGGTGGAAAACTCGTCGGAGACGTCACAGATCCGGCGCCACTGGGCCAGCGTCATCCTGCCATACGGCAGCTTGATGCGGACCATCTGCACGCCCTGCTGGCGCTGGCCGTATACACCCCGGGCCAGGCGGAGGCTGCGGAACTTTTCTTCGGGGATGCTGCCTTCGCGAAACTGCCGGATCTTGCGTTCCAGCTCAATGATATCGCGTTCGACCAGGGGATTTTCCAGTTCAGTACGAAAACTCTGCATAGAAGCACATTTAGTTGATGACAATAAGTCTACCAAAGGATGTGGAGAAAATGCCCGCGGTGGCCGGGTGGATGGCAGGCCGGCCTTCCACATACCGGGTTTCTTCATGCGATCCGTCAATGGATAGAGGAGATAGAACGGCGCTAAATTCCTACCTAATTAGTAGACTTTACAAAAGTAAGCGTTGACCTCCATTAGTCAAAATAAATTACTATGTTTATCTTGTAGACTAATAATCATTCGTTTGCAGGCCGTAGACACGCTTCCGGTGCCTCTGTACCGCCACCCGGGCAATTGGATCATAGCCTGCGCGTAGCGTATTAAAGCCTTTTGGCATCCTTCAGCCGGCCGGCCGGCGGGGAGCGCGGTATCGTGGAGGCTTTCAAGCAGTACCGCGGCCAGATGGACCTGAGCGAACGGATCCGGCGGCAGTTCGGACAACAAACCATTGCCTGCATGGCCCGCGGTTGCAGTCGCCAGGCAGCCATCCGGGAAGCTGCCTGGGCAGCGGGTAGAGGAAAAATGTCCGATTACAGCCAGCTGGCCTTTACCGGTAAAAAGTTCCGGGATGCCCTCCAGAAGCTTTACCTGGATCCCGCGGAGTTACGTTCCTACCACCTGGACACGATCGCCCGCGCGAAGGTCCTGAAATAGGCCATGGAGGAAGAGCGGCCTGCGGCAGGGAACAGAACCAGCCGACGGCCGGCTTACTCGCCGTCCCCGGGCTGGCCGGGTTCGTCGTCCTCGCGTTCCTTTTCATAGACTGAAAGTGAAATCTTCCAGTCCATCAGGTCCGGTTCCAGGCTGAGTTCGATGCGCACGTGGCGTATGGCCGGCTCGGTGGAATCGGCGGCAAACAGGATGGAGGTAAATCCTCTTCCCTCCTCGGGTTCCTCGTAGGTACCCCGGAACAGCACGCTCCGCGAGGCGCCCAGGCGGACGGGCAGGTTGTTGAGCTGCCTGAACAGGGACCTGAACTGCTTTTTGGCCGCCTCAAAATCATCGGTGGCGGGTAGTACGGCCTTATAACTGTAGACGGGCTTTTTGCGGTCAGAATAGCGGGTGATGACACACTGCTCGGCGCCGCTGACCCTCACCAGGGACTGGTAATCGGTAGACTGCGGATTACGGACCAGCTCCTCACCGAGCTGCCCCTGGAACTGGTGCAGGTAGGCCTCGACGACCCGCTGCAGGTCGGACTGAACGCCGGTGGGGGCTGGGAGCGGCTGGGAATAACTGACCCGGAAGGCGAGCGAAAAGACCAGGAGAAAGGCGGACAGGTGGCGATTTTTCATGAGTTCGAATTATTAAAGGATTCATAATTAAGCAGGCAAATATTGTAAAATTCCCGTTTTGTTATATAATTTTATAGTGTTTTATACGTTATCCTATTACAAGTAAACAATCCGTCATGAAAAACAGGAACATTGTTCATACCCATGAGGAGGCCCGCATCTACCGGGATTACTACCGGCCCGGCCTGTCGCTGATCCGGCTCATCAAGTCGGTACTTTCCGTGTTCATTTCCGGTACCTCCCCGGCCGCCCAGGGTTATGACTACCGCCGCAGGATCCCGCACTGACCCGTCACTTACTAACCCCACGATAATGTAAAAGCCGCCACAACATGACGGCTTTTTTGATGCCTGGATGTATTGAATCCTGGAAGCCGTGCCGGATCCGCCCGGCCGCGGGCCTAGCTGAACAGGTACTCCACATCCTCGCGGGTCAGGGTCTTGACAAACGACGTCTCGTCGGTAATCAGCTCCCTGGCCAGGGCGCGCTTGCGCTCCTGGAGCTGCAGGATCTTATCCTCGATGGTGTCCTTGCAGATCATGCGGTAGGCGAAAATATTCTTGGTCTGGCCGATCCGGTGCGTCCGGTCGATGGCCTGCTGCTCCACAGCGGGATTCCACCAGGGATCCACGATATAGACATAATCGGCCGCCGTCAGGTTCAGCCCCACGCCGCCCGCCTTCAGCGAGATCAGGAAGACGCGTACCTTGTCGTCCTGCTGGAAGCGCTGGATGGCTTTTTCCCGGTCGGGCGCCGAGGTGCTGCCGTCGAAGTATTCGTAATGGATCCCCAGCTCGTCCAGCTTCTGGCGGATCAGGGCCAGCATACCCAGGAACTGGGAGAATACCAGGGCCTTGTGGTCGCTCATGTCCTCGCTGAGCTCGCGGGCCAGCTCGTCCAGCTTGATGGAGTGGTTGGGGAATTTTTCGGTCTCGTTGAGAATGGCGGGGGAATCGCAGATCTGCCGCAGTTTCATCAGGCCCTGCAGGATGGTCAGCTGGGAACGCTGGATGCCCTGGGTATCGATGGCGCCCAGGATCTGGTCCCGGAAATCGTTGCGGTAGGCATCATAGATGCGGCGCTGGTCGTCGGCCATTTCGCAGAACAGGACGGTTTCGGTCTTCTCCGGCAGGTCGCGGGCCACCTGTTCCTTGGTCCGCCGCAGGATGAAGGGGTAGAGGATCTTCTTGAGGTGTTCCTTGCGCTCGGCTTCCCCGAACTTGTCGATGGGAATCGCGAACTCCTGGCGGAAAAATTCCATGCTGCCCAGCATGCCGGGGTTGAGGAAATGCATCTGGGCGAAGATGTCGAAGGTATTATTCTGCAGCGGGGTACCGCTCATGCACAGGCGGTTGCGTGCATTCAGCAGGCAGGCCGCCCGGGTGACCTTGCTGGTCGGGTTCTTGATAGCCTGGGATTCATCGAGCAGGACATAATCAAAGGCCAGGGAGGTCAGCAGCTTGATGTCGCTGCGCAGGGTGCCGTAGGTGGTGATGCTGATATCGTAGGCCAGCAGGGTGTCACGGTCCTTGGAACGCGCACCCCCGTGGTGGATATGGTAGGTCAGTTCCGGGGTGAACTTGCGGATCTCATTCTCCCAGTTATAGATCAGGGTGGTGGGGCAGACCACCAGGGCCTTGAGCTCACCCTGCCGCGCCTTGAGATGCGACAGGAACGAAAGCGCCTGGATCGTCTTACCCAGACCCATGTCGTCGGCCAGGATACCGCCCCAGCGGATCTCCTGCAGGTAGTTCAGCCACTGGAACCCGGCACGCTGGTACGGGCGCAGCACGCCCTGCAGGTGGGCCGGCGGTTCGGTTTCCGGTATCTTGTTGAACTCGCGCAACCGCCCGTATTTCTCCTCCAGCTGCAGCGACAGCTCCTCCTCGTCGCGGCTCTCATAGAGCTCGTCGATGACGCTGAGGTGGTAGCGCGACAGCTTGAGATGGTTGGTCTTGCCTTCCCCGATGCGGAACAGGAGGGCGTATTTCTTGAGCCATTCCTCCGGCAGGATGCCCAGGGTGCCGTCGCCCAGCTGCACGAACTGCTGCTTGTTGGCGATAGCCCGCTTGACCTCGGCCACGCTGACCTGCTGGTCGCCGAATACGATGTCCACGCGGGCATCGAACCAGTCCGTATTGGAACTGATAAAGATCTTGGTGCTGGGCTTGGCGGTATTGAAGCGGAAGTTCCGCAGCGCCTCGTAGCCGTATACCGGGATCTTCAGGTCCTTCATGGCGTCGACGAACAGGAAGAACCAGTTGTTGCGCAGCACTTCGGTGCCGCGCAGGGCCAGGGTCGCATTTTCCTCGTCGTAGGCGAAGCTGGAATGCAGGTTCTGCAGCTGGTGGATGAAGCGCTGTTCCGCCTCGCGGTTGCGGTGGACGATCAGCACCTTGTCCCCCTGGGGAACGACCAGTTCGTCGCGGTCCCGGGCCTTGGTCTCATAGCCCTTGTAGCTGAACGTGGGCTGGAACACCAGGTAGTCGCCTTTCTCCTGCAGGACCAGCCTGACATCCGGCTCGCCGTCCTTCACCTCCTGGACCAGGGTACTGTCAAAATCCACCCGGTACTCGCGCGCCAGGGGCAGGACCAGCTGGTGCAGGGTCCGCTGCCAGTCTTCCGGGTCAATGTCCAGCTCCCCGGTGGGAAGGAACTGTTCGATGACCGGGATGATCTCGGCACTTCCCCACAGGTAAAGCTGGTGGTTGTACAGGAAAAAGAACGAACTGGGGCTTTCGTTGTCCGCGAGGCTGTAATCCATTCCGTCTGCGCGCACGCGGCACTGCACGCGGTAGGAGCCGTTGCGGCTGACCACAAAATGCGGCCGCAGTTCCTGGCCGGTGAGCCCGATACCCTGCAGGTGGGCCGTTTTGAAGGGCTTGCCCGGGGCCAGCCGGAACACCAGGGGCTGGCCGGCGAGGTCCCCGAACAGCTTGCGCAGCTTGGGATACAGGTATTCGATCATCAGTTCGCGGGTTTCCGCGGGCAGGTCATCCTCCTGGTGGATGATGTTCTCCCAGATTCCCGAAAAGGGGGAGTTGCGGCTGATGTATTTATTGATTTCAGGCTCCTGGAGCTTGCGCAGCTGGGTAACCAGCAGCCTGTCGCGCTCGCTGTAACTCTCCAGGCTCAGGTACTTGGTCAGGTCCAGCTTTTCCACCTTGCCGGCGAAGGCGGCACCGCTGTCATCCGTTTCGCCGCGGACCGCATCGACCTGGAACCGGGGATAGCTTTTTTGGCCGAACTGGAAGACCACGCCTACCGTGGCACGGGGCGCGGCCACCTCGACGGGAACCGCCGGTTCCTCGGCCTCGGCAACAGTTTCCCGTTGCGGGGCGGCCGGCCGGGGCGTGCTGCCGCCCAGGCCGGTACCTGCCGGCGCCACGCGCTTGATGCTGCTGTCCAGCACCCGCAGGAAGGGCTTGCCCTCCTTGTAGGAGAATTCAAATTTCCCGGCCAGGTCGTCCTGGAGGCTGTAGCCGTAGGCTTCCAGCAGCTTGTTCTTTTCCTTGTCCCAGTTGCGGATCGTATCGAAATAGTGGGCGCCGTGGTTATTGAGCAGCTGCAGAAAGACAATGACCTTGGGCAGGCAGAGCGGGTGGTCCGGGTCGGGATAATCGCAGCTGGTGTCAAAATGCCGTTCCTCGTTCTTGCGCAGGATGACCTGGTAGGAGGTCCCATCCAGGTCCACGGTCGCGCGCACCGTCTCGTCGGCGGCATAATCGATGCTGGCCCGGTTGGCGCGCAGGAACTGCTCAGCTTCGGTGAACGCGGCCGGGGAGCTCAGCAACCGCAGGCTCTTCAGGTCGATCTGCTTCATTTTGGCGACCGTGTGGCGCTGGTCGTAGGATACATCGCCCGCCCGCAGCTGGCCCTTGTCGATCAGCTCCTGGAGCTGGAACAGGGCCGCCGCCTCGTGCCGGCAGATATCCCCCAGGTTGTAGGGGCAGGAACAGCGCAGCGACAGGGCCCGGGGATCCTTGAACTTCTGGATATAGACTTTGTAGAACGTACTGTAGCTGTCATCCTTTACGCGCAGGACGGCCGATCCGAACAGGTCGTCATACTCCACGAGCTCCACGTAGCCGATGGCATGAATTTTCTTACCCCGGCGGATGACTTCATCGGTCCCATGCGTGTAAACGTACTTGATAAGGTGCGGTAAGGCCAACTGATAACTGGTTTTATGGTATTGTCCCGGTCATGGAAGGACCATCCGGAACTCTTTTCCGCGGTTCGACGAAACGGGGAGATCGGAAAAGATCAATTGGCAAAAGTAAACGATTGTGGCAGACAATTCCATGTAAAAAGCCAGGCAATAAATAAAATCGGCATCCCTGATTTTCCAGGCGAAAAATGAAGTAACTTACACGTTTTTTTCCTTCGCAACCAGCTTCCCTTCCCGGTATACCGGCAGGACTCCCGCGGTATCCTCCGTCAGGCAGTACCGGATATCCTTTTCCAGTCCGAAGTTCATCAGCCGGTGATAGTGCGAGGCATCATTTTTCTTCATGAACCCGAAAAGATCCTTTTCCGCCCTGCGGTACAGGGTCTCGGCCAGGTGGGAGGAATCGCAGTTGATGTGGAATTTTTTCCCGATCCGCGCAATAATGGCCCCTGCCAGCAGGGTGTCCTCCAGGTTGATGCGGTCTTTCCAGGCCGCACAGCCCAGGATGACCGGCTGCCCGCTTTCGGCGAGGTGCTCGCAGACGGCCGACAGGTTGGCGAAGGAACCGGTGACGATCTCCCGCGCGCCCCGGTCCAGGGCGATATGAAGCAGGCGCGTGCCGTTGGTGGTGGTCAGCACCAGGGTTTTACCCCGGATGAAGGACTCCGGGTACTCGAAGGGGGAGTTGCCGTACTGGAGGCCCTCGGCGATCCGGCCGTCCCGTTCCCCTGCGGTAATGCCGTCAATCTGCCGGCCCAGTTCGATGCAGCGGCTCACGCTGTCCACGGGAATGACGCAGCGGGCCCCGTTGTGCAGGGCGGTGGCAATGGTGGAGGTGGCCCGCAGCACATCGATGATCACCACGATGCTGCTGCTCACGTCATACAAATCGATCAGGGCCGGGGAAAGCGAGGTATGTAAGGCGGGTTTGTTGGGCATAACGGTCGGCCGGCAAAAGTACGTATCGCCGCTAACATGGCCGAAGGATTATTGCTGAAGCAGGCTGCGCCAGCGGCCGGATTCCGCAAATTCCTTGATGGTGCGGATGCGCAGCTCGAGGATCCGCGCCAGGTACCGGCGCAGGAATAGCGTGTCCAGCAGCCGGCCCAGCCACCCGTAGGGCAGCCGGTAGTCCACCAGGTCGATCATGATGGTGCCGTTGTCGCAGGGCTTGAAATAATGCGCGTGCCGCAGCTCGCGCAGCGCCCCCTGAACCTGTTCGCCGGTAAAATGGCCGGGGCGGCTCATCTCGGTAATTTTCATGCGCCATACGCGGTTGCGCAGCAGGTGGCGGGCCTTGTAAGTAATGGTATCCTGCGCCTGCATGAGGCCGAACCGGGTGCCTGCCACTGCCTCCTCGCGGAACGGCTCCATGGAGACCTTGTGCAGGTCCACGCTCCGGCTCAGGTCGAAGACCAGGGGCGCCGGGGCCGCGATAAAGGTCGTCAGGTGTATGCGGGGCATGGGAAGCGGTATTTCAGCGGTGCGGCCTGCGGCAGGCAGTGGCCGGATCCAGGCATCTAACGAAGAATCATGCCGGATTCTTATTCGAAGGGAATTTTTACGACCCGGGCCTGCAGCAGCTTCTCGCGTATTTTAACGAACAGCTCCGTACCCAGCCCCGTGAACGCCTTGCGCACATAGCCCATCGCGATGCCCTTGCCCAGGGAAGGCGCCTGCGTGCCGGAGGTAATCACCCCGATGGTCGCACCGGTAAAATCCTTGATCTCGTAGCCGTGGCGGGGGATGCCCTTGTCGATCATTTCCAGGCCGACCAGGCGGCGCGTCAGGCCGGCCGCCTTCTGCTCCTCCAGCACCTGGCGGGCGGTAAAATCCTTGGTAAACCGGGTGATCCAGCCCAGGCCGGCTTCCAGGGGAGAGGTCGTATCATCGATATCGTTGCCGTAGAGGCAGTAGCCCATTTCCAGGCGCAGGGTGTCGCGGGCACCCAGCCCGATGGGTTTCAGGCCCTGCGGGGTGCCTTCCCGGAAGATCGCATCCCAGATGCGGTCGGGGGCCCCGTCCCTGTTCTCAAAATAAATTTCCACGCCGCCGGACCCGGTATAGCCCGTGGCGCTGACCAGGACATTGTCCACGCCGGCGAAGCGGCCCCTGACAAAGGTGTAATACTTCAGATTGAGGATATCCATGTCCGTGAGCGGCTGCAGGATCCTGCAGGCGTGGGGCCCCTGTACGGCCAGCAGGCAGGTCCTGTCGGAGATGTTGTGCATTTCCGCCCCGCCGGTATTGCGCGCCCGGATCCAGTTCCAGTCCTTTTCGATATTGGAGGCGTTGACCACCAGCATATAGGCCTTGCCGGGCTCCAGGCAATAGACCAGCAGGTCGTCCACGATGCCGCCGGCTTCATTGGTCATGCAGCTGTACTGGGCCTGCCCGGCCGCCAGTTTGGACGCATCGTTGGTCGTGACGCGCTGGATCAGGTCCAGGGCGGCATCTCCCTTCAGGATGAATTCGCCCATGTGGCTTACGTCGAAAACGCCCGCATTGCGGCGCACGGCGGCATGCTCTTCATTGATCCCGGAGTAGCTGATCGGCATGTTGTAGCCGGCGAACGGAGCCATCTTGGCCCCGAGGGCGCGGTGTTTTTCAATAAAGGGAGTATCCTTCATGGGTGGACAGGTTTGGGGAACGGGGGCAAAAATAAGTGAATCGGCCGAGGTTCCTGTATGCAAAAAGGGCCCCTTCCAGGGCCCTCTTGTACACCCGACAGGGTGTCCAACTTCAACCTATGTTAAAAAAGAACTAGCAGCAGGGAACTGGCCGGCAGGTCGGACGGGGAGGCCGCAGGCTGTTCGCCCGGTTTCGGATCCACGGGGGGAAGCAGGGCTGCGTGCTGGCGCAGACTGTCTTCGCGGAGGCGTCGCTTTTCTTCGTCGAGGCGCCGCTGGTCTTCCTGGATGCGCTGCTCGCGCTCCCGGATGTCCTGGCGGATGCGGTCCTTTTCCGGGTACCGGTAGTTGCCGGTATCCGCGGTTTCCTGGTGGCGGGGCGGGTTGGCCGGGTTGACCAGCTGGCCGTCCTGGCCCATTACATAATCCACGTTGGTTTCCCAGTCAAAATAGTTGTCCCAGTCCCAGTCCACGTTCCACTGGTTTCGCTGCCAGCGCTGACGTTCGTAGACACGTACCTCAAAGGGATGCAGCAGGTCCACGCTCTCGTCGAAGCGGATGCGGCGGCCCGCCGGCACGCGGATATCCACGATGATGCGCTGCAGCCGGAAATGATCATCCTTGCTGACGGTCAGGCCGCTGCCCAGGTTCAGCACGCTGTCGGCATAGCTGAGGTGGTAGCGGATATTGCGGGCGCGGTCGGTCGCTTCGCTGCCGTCGCGGCCGGCGGCGTATTTCCAGAGCTCGACATGGTAGTTGCTGTCCTCGCTCTTTTCAATGCGTATCTTGACATTGGCCATGCGCAGGGAATCCTCGTTGATGTCCCAGCCGGACTCGTCGCTATTCAGCCACCACAGGTTGCCGGAATAGCGCACCTCGGGCTCACTAACGCGAATGACCATGCGGCCGGTGGGAGGCTGGGTGATGTCCACGGGAGACGCCACTTTTTCGTTGCGACGGAAATCATTGCCGATGCTGGCGGCCAGCAGGGAGGCGCAGATCCAGCCCAGGGTCCAGAGCCCGCCGAACATCCAGCCCAGGTAACGGTTCTGGGACCGTACCCGCATCATGCGCCGGACCAGCCAGGTGATGAAGGCCACCAGGGGCACGCCCAGGAAGAACAGCAGGGTTCCCCAGGCGAACATGTTCTGCCAGAACCCGCTGAGTACATAATTTTTGAGCGGCCATGCGCCCACTCCGCCGAAAATCAGCGCCATCAGCACCACGAACAGGGCGAAGGCGATCGTGCCGGCCACGAACAGGAAGAAGGCCTTGAACAGCACGCCGATCACATGACCGATGCTTGTGCCCACCCGGGCACCGGCCTCGCCGATTTCCTTACCCCAGCTGGCACCGCGGGTGCTGGCAAATTCCTTGGCCTGGGCGCCCAGCTTCTGGGCGGATTGCTTGACCTCCTCGCCGAAGTCCCGGGCCCGGTCCTTCATCTGGCCCATGCCTTCCTTGACGTTCTGGCGGATGGTATTGACGTCCACCCGCTCGCCCCGCATTTCCATTTTCTGGTACTGGCTGCGGGCTTCCGGCAGGACGATCCACAGCACGATATAGGCCAGGATGAAGGTTCCGGTCAGGGAACCGAATACGATATTGGGAAATACCGCGCCGCCATGGAAGAAAGGCCAGCTCAGGGCACTGAGCAGGACATTCAGCAGCAGGGGAGCGGCAAAGATCAGCCGGATCACATTGGTGTCCTTGTTGAAATAGGCCGCGATTCCGCTGCAGACCCCGCCGAGGATGCGTTCCTCGGGGTTGCGGTACAGGCGCTTGCCGCCGAACTGCTCCAGGTCCCTTTCAGGCAGGATGATCCAGAGCAGCAGGTAGATCAGGATCCCGGCCCCGAACCCGCCGAAGGTGATGATGGCAAAAAGCAGGCGCATGATGGCCGGGTCTACGTTCAGGTAGTTGGCCAGGCCGCTGCAGACCCCGCCGATGACCTTGTCGCTGGAATCCCTGAACAGGCGGTTCCGCTTGCGGGTGCCGGTATATTCATAGGCAGGTCCGGGCCCTGCCTGGGTGGCGCCTTCGGCGCTGTCCTGGGCGCGGTAGGAACCGGTCTTTTCCTCCGGCTGTTCATCAAAGTCCTCCGGGCGCCCCATGGAAGCGATCATCTCCTGAATATCCGCTTCGGTGATGCAGGAAGCTCCCTTGCGGATCTTCTCGCCCATGAGTTCGGCCATGCGGCTTTCAATGTCATTGATGATCTCGTCGCGGCCCTCCTCGTGGGCAAAATACCTGCGCAGACTCTCAATATAGCCCTGTAACTGTTCGTATGCTGAGTCTTCGATGGGGATGACCAGCCCGCTTAAGTTTATATTGATAATCTTTTTCATGTTATCAGCTTATTTGGTTGAAGTGGTTGAATTGCCGGGTTGATGGTTATAGTTTGTCAATGTATTGACCGCGCTGGACAACTCGGTCCAGGTCTGCTCCAGTTCCTTGTAAAAGGCTTCGCCTTTCGGGGTCAGGGAAAAATACTTGCGGGGAGGCCCGGAACTGCTTTCTACCCAGCGGTAGGTGAGCATATCCGCGTTTTTCAGCCGGGTGAGCAGGGGATACAGGGTACCTTCCAGGATCTGCATATTGGCCCCTTTCATTTCCTCGACAATATCACTGGGATAGGCTTCCCCCCGGCGGATGATCGACAGGATACAGAATTCCAGGATCCCCTTTCGCATCTGGCTCTGTGTGTTCTCGATATTCATAGTCCGTCTGTTTTTCGTTTGCCTCCCCGGTTGCCCGGGTAACAGGCCGAGGCGTGGTTAAATGAACTTGACATAACAAAGATAGGGTTTGAATTGGTACTATGCAAGACATAGTACCATATTATTTTTAGTTGCTGGCTAATTGAATTACCGGGATTTGACGATAATTATGTGTAAATCAAAATAATATAGTCCGCACCGCTTTGCCGGCCCACCGGAACTCGATTGGATGAACGGTAAAAAAAAGGGGTGAACGCAGCTGTTTTAGCCGGGGGAAAGGGCTGCCGGGGAGCCGGAGCCGGTCCCTATTTTGCTGCCCGTGGCCGACGCCTCGCCGGCAGCCCCTATTTTTGGCGGCTAAAGCCTTCCTGGTTATGCCATCGTCCTGTCTTTTTTTCCGCCTGCATCCCGGTTGGCTGGGTTGCCTCGCCGCCCTGGCCATCCTCGTTACCGGCTGCTCGGAAAAATACCAGGCTTTCGAAAGCCGGTATGGCTTTCACAGCCGGGACGGTCGGCCGGATTACAGCAACCTGGATTACTGGGCGGCCCATCCCTGGAAACAGGATCCGGCCGACAGCATCCCGAAACCCCTGCGCGGGGAAGGTGCCGATTCTTCCGTGGACGTATTCTTCCTGCACCCCACGACCTACACCGGCCGGCTCATCGGCCATCAGCTGAACGGGCCCGTGGACGATAATTACCTCAATGCCAAGACGGACTATTCCACCATCCTGTACCAGGCCAGCCTGTTTAACCAGCACGCACGCGTCTTTGCGCCGCGCTACCGGCAGGCACACCTGAGCGCCTTTTTTATGAAAGATACCCTACGGGCGGAAAGGGCCTTTGACACGGCCTACGCGGACCTGCGCGCCGCCTTTGTGTACTACCTGGACCACTTCAACCAGGGCCGGCCGATCCTGATCGCGGCACACAGCCAGGGAAGCAAGCTCGCCGAGCGCCTGCTCCGGGAATTCTTTGACGGCAAGCCGCTGCAAGCCCGGCTCGTGGCGGCCTACGTGGTGGGCTGGCCCCTGCAGCCCGGCTATTTCAGCAGCCTCACGGTCTGCAAAGATTCGCTGCAGACCGGCTGCGTATGCAGCTGGCGGACCTTTCGCCGGGGATACCTGCCATCTTACGTAAGGAAGGAGGACGGAAAGGCGCTGGTGACCAACCCGCTGACCTGGACCACCGGCCCGGAGCCGGCGCTGCGGAGCGCCAACCTGGGCAGCGTCCTGTTCCGCTTCAACCGCCTATACCCGCATACCACCGACGGGGAGGTCCGCCGCGGTGTGCTCTGGGTGCGGCGCCCCGCCTTTCCCTGGAGCTTCCTGTATCGCAGCCGCAACTATCATCCCGGCGATTACAACCTGTTTTATGTAAATGTCCGGGAGAATATCGCGGCCCGGATCCGCCAGTACCTGCGCCAACCCCCTTCCCGGCCCTGAAGGCCGGGTATTCCGGTGGGTACCCAGGAAAAACGAGCAGCGGGATCAGGGATGACAAGCCTCCAGGAAGGCCATTTCCCGCTCATCCGGGTCCACCAGGGCATAATGTTTTACGGCATGGATCAGGACCTCTTCCAGTACGGCTGACAGGTTCCGGTAGGTGGCTCCCGGTCCCGGCTTGATGACCAGCACCAGGTCGCCGGGGGGATGCCCGACCGCGGCCAGGGCTGCCTGACGGTCCCGGATTACCGCGCCCAGCCCGCTTACCCCGGCGCCCCGGGCATACACAGAATAAGAAAGGGACCGGATGGCCTTCGCCCCAAGGGCCTGCCAAAAATCGCCCGTATAATAATACAGGCGGTCATCCGCTCCCAGCAGCAGGGTGACCGCGGCGGAGGCCCGTATCTTCATCGGGGGACCGGCCTTGGGGCAGAACAGGTCGGCACGTCGCGGCTCGCTCATCGTGGTGGTAACCACGAAAAAGCAGATCAGCAGGAATCCCAGGTCCACCATGGGGGTCATGTCGATGCGGGTAACGCGGCGGGCCGGCAGGGTCCTGCCTGGGCGTAAGCGGCCGGCGCCCCGGCGGGGCACCCGGGCCGCAGTATCGGCTGGTTGAGCCATAGGAAGGTAATTAAGGGGTGTCTGCCCAGTGAGACGCGCGGCCCGGAAAAATCCACAACCGAATCAGCCCGGCCCTTGATGCAAGTCATGCCCGACCGTTTCGGGGGATTCTACTTTTATTGCGTAATTTTTCAGTATGAAGACGATCATCCTTCCCACCGATTTTTCCCCCGTTGCCACCAATGCCGTCCATTACGGGCTGGATATGGCCTTGCAGATCGGGGCCAGCGTGCTGCTGCTGAATGTGTACCAGATTCCCGTAAGCATGACTACGGATGTGCCGGTAGTCATGGTGTCGGCCGAGGAACTGCGCAAGAGTTCCGAGCAGCAGCTGGCTGACCTGAAATCGTCGCTGGAACATATCAGTTCCGGTCGTGTCAAAATCTATACGGAATCGCGCCTGGGCAATACGGTGGATGAACTCGAGGATCTCTGCAGCAAGATCAGGCCCTTTGCAGTCGTCATGGGTACCCGCGGGGCCACGGGTATTGAGCGGATCCTGTTCGGAAGTACCACCCTCACGGCGATCCGGCACCTCACCTGGCCGGTCATCGTCATCCCGCCCGGCAAAACCTTTGCCGGCGGCATTCATAAAGTGGGCTTTGCCTGCGATTTCCGGGAAGTGATCGAAACCACGCCCACCCAGCTCATCATCGAGTTTGTCCGTGAGTTCAAGGCCGAGCTGCATGTGCTGAACGTGGATTACGAGAACCGGCATTTCAGGGCGGAGACTCCCGAGGAGTCCCTGCTGCTCCACACGATGCTCGAGGAACTGCATCCCACCTATGACTTTATTGAGGACCCCGATATCGAAAGCGGCATCAACCGGTTCGCGGAAAAAAACAACCTGGACCTGATCCTCATGATCCCCAAGAAGCACAAGCTGCTCGATGGTCTGTTCCGAAAAAGTGCCACGCGGCAGGTGGTGATCCAGTCCCACGTGCCCATCCTCTGCATCCACGGATAGAACACGGACATGGCCGTATGCCTGGGTCGGTGACCCGCCCGGGCCTCCCGCCTACGGACCAGCCGCGCTGGGTTCCCCCGGCAGCTGGTCAGAATTCCGCGTTCCCCGGCGTACGGGGGAAGGCGATAACATCCCGGATATTGGTCATGCCGGTGACGAACTGGACCATGCGCTCAAAGCCCAGGCCGAACCCGGCATGGGGCACCGTGCCGAAGCGGCGGGTGTCCAGGTACCACCACATCTCTTCCACGGGGACGTTCATCTCCCGCATGCGTTGCTCCAGTTTGTCCAGGCGCTCCTCGCGCTGGGATCCCCCGACGATCTCGCCGATGCCGGGTGCCAGGATATCCATGGCCGCCACGGTGCGCCCGTCGTCGTTCTGCCGCATGTAGAAGGCCTTGATGTCCTTGGGGTAGTTGGTCACGATCACGGGGCGCCGAAAGTGTTTTTCCACCAGGTAGCGCTCGTGCTCGCTTTGCATGTCAATGCCCCATTTTACTTCGTACTGGAACTTCTTTTTCTTGTAGGCAGGGGAGGCCAGCAGGATATCGATGGCCTCGGTATAGGTGATGCGTTCGAAGTGATTGCTGACCACAAACTCCAGTTTCTCCAGCAGGCCCATCTCGCTGCGACGGTCCTGGGGCAGCTGCTTTTCCTCCTCCGCCAGCCGCTGGGCCAGGAAGGCCAGGTCATCCGGGTTGTTCTTCATGGCAAAGGCGATCAGGTAGCGGATGAACTCCTCGGCCAGGTTCATATTGTCTTCCAGGTCGTAAAAGGCCATTTCCGGCTCGATCATCCAGAACTCGGCGAGGTGCCGCGGGGTATTGGAGTTTTCGGCGCGGAAGGTCGGCCCGAAGGTGTAGATCTCCCCGAACGCGGTGGCGGCCAGTTCCCCCTCCAGCTGGCCGGATACGGTCAGGTTGGTGGGCCGGCCGAAGAAATCCTCCCTGAAATTGACTGAGCCGTCCTCGTGGCGGGGCGGGTTGTCCGCCGGCAGGGTCGTCACCCGGAAGGTCTCCCCGGCGCCTTCCGCATCGCTGGCCGTAATGACGGGCGTATGCATGTACAGGAAGCCCCGCTCATGGAAGAACTGGTGGATGGCGAAGGCCAGGGCGTGGCGCAGGCGGAATACCGAACCGAAGGTGTTGGTACGGAACCGCAGATGCGCCTTCTCGCGCAGGAATTCCAGGCTGTGCTTTTTGGGCTGCAACGGATAGGTCTCCGCGTCACAGTCCCCCAGGATCTCGATGGTTTGGGCATCGAGATCCATTTTCTGGCCCTTTCCCAGGGAAGCCACCAGCCGTCCCGTCACTTTCAGGGAGGCGGAGGTGGTGATCCGGCGCAACAGGTTCTCATCGAACCGGCCGAGCGGCGCCACCACCTGCAGGTTCTGGTTGGTGCTGCCGTCGTTCATTGCGATAAACTGGTTGTTGCGGAAGGTCCGCACCCAACCCATGACCGTCACTTCCTGGCCGTTCGGCTCCTGTTGCAGGAGATCCCGGATCTTGCTTCGTTTGTTGAACATAGCCTGTTGGTAAAGGCTGCAAAGATAGCTTCTGGAACGCAGACCGCGGGCGGGGTGCCGTACCGGGTACTAATCCGCTCAAATTCAGCAGCAACAAGGTTTTTCGGGGGAGCGGGTACCGGGGTAAAAATTTTTGTATTTGCCGATTTCGCCGTAATATTGCATCTGAAACAGCTGATAAGTTCAAATTCCTAGCTCACAAGCTCATCAGTTTAGTTCGTTTCCATTCACATAAATTCAAACCATTTTCACCAAGTTAAGCAAGCGCACCGCCCTGGTGCTGTACTTCAAGCCATTACTATGTATGACATTCTCCAATTGAACGACATGCTCGTTCCTGAACTGTTAGACATTGCCGAACAGTTAAAGATCCCCAACGCAAAAAAACTGGACAAACAGGAGCTTGTTTATAAGATCTTAGACCGGCAGGCCGTTGTTGCCAGCGAAAAGAAAGGCGAAGGCCCGGCCGATGACAAACCCAAGCGCAAGCGCATCATCAAGGCCTCCACCTCCATCACCACCGAGGAGGCCGAGGTCGATGAGCCCCAGCAGGAGAAAAAACAGGTGCGCAAACAACCCACCGGGTTCGGGCGCAAGGAAGAAAAGGGTGGCTCCCGCAGGAACCGCAAAAAGTCCGACGAAAAGCCGGAACTGGCTGGCGGGGACGGCCTGGAAGGGGGACCTTCCGACCAGGACCTTTCCATTTCCCCCGATGAGGAAGTAGCGGAAATCCTTTCCTCCACCGTGGAGCCGGCCCCGGAATCCAGCACCGCCCAGAACAAGATCTACCCCCAGCGCCGCGAACAGAACTTCAACATCGAATTCGACGGCGTCATCCTGAGCGAAGGCGTGCTGGAAATGATGCCGGACGGGTACGGGTTTCTTCGCTCCTCCGACTACAACTACCTTTCCTCCCCCGATGACGTATACGTATCCCCCTCCCAGATCAAGCTATTCGGATTGAAAACAGGAGATACCGTCACCGGCGCCGTACGCCCTCCCAAGGAAGGCGAAAAATATTTTGCGCTGCTGAAAGTGGATCAGATCAACGGCAAGGGCCCCGAGGAAGTGCGCGACCGCGTACCCTTCGATTACCTGACGCCGCTGTTCCCCTTCGAGAAGCTCAACCTGTTCACCACGCCGACGGATTATTCCACGCGGATCATGGACCTGTTCACGCCCATCGGCAAAGGCCAGCGGGGCCTGATCGTGGCCCAGCCCAAGACGGGTAAGACCATGCTGCTGAAAGCCGTGGCCAACGCGATCGCCGCCAACCACCCCGAAATCTACCTGATGGTGGTACTGGTGGACGAGCGTCCCGAGGAAGTCACCGACATGGAACGCAGCGTACGCGCCGAAGTGATCGCCTCCACCTTCGATGAGCCGGCCGAGAAACACGTAAAGGTCTCCACCATCGCCCTGCAGAAAGCCAAGCGCCTGGTGGAATGCGGCCATGACGTGGTGATCCTGCTGGATTCCATCACCCGCCTGGCCCGCGCCCACAATACCGTGGCGCCCGCCTCCGGTAAAGTGCTTTCCGGTGGTGTGGAAGCCAACGCCATGCAGAAGCCCAAGCAGTTTTTCGGCGCTGCCCGCAAGATCGAAAACGGGGGTTCCCTGACCATCCTGGCCACGGCCCTGATCGACACCGGCTCCAAGATGGACGAAGTCATCTTCGAGGAATTCAAGGGAACCGGTAACATGGAATTGCAGCTGGACCGCCGCCTGGCCAACCGCCGTGTCTTCCCGGCCATCGACCTGACGGCTTCCTCCACGCGGCGCGATGACCTGCTGCTGGAGCGCGACGTGCTGCAGCGCATGAACCTGCTGCGCGTCTACCTGACCGACATGAACACCGAGGAGTCCATGAATGAACTGCTCAAGCGCATGCGCGGCACCAAGAGCAACGAAGAATTCCTGGCCAGCATGAACGGGTAAACCGGCCGGCCGGATCAACCTACCAAGCTGTTCGCCCGCGAACAGCTTTTCTTTTTATGGCAATCGAACGCATACCCATCGAGGCATTCCTCCAGCGGCTGGGACAGGGTCCCCTGATCGACGTGCGCTCCCCCGCGGAGTACGGGCATGCCCACCTGCCGGGCGCCGTCAGCCTGCCGCTCTTCAGTGACGGGGAGCGTAAAATAGTCGGCACCCTGTACAAGCAGGAAGGCCGCGAGCCCGCGATCCGGGCCGGGCTGGATTTCTTCGGCCCGAAGATGCGCCCGATGGTGGAAACCGTAGCTTCCTGGGCCGGATCACCGGGTTCCGCGCCGGGTGGCCCGCCCACCGTGCTGGTCTACTGCTGGCGGGGCGGCATGCGCAGCGCGGGGGTTTCCTGGCTGCTGGATCTTTACGGATTCCGGGTGTATACGCTGATCGGCGGCTACAAGCGGTTCCGCGGGTATGTCCTGGACACTTTCCGCACGCTCTTCCCCCTGCGCCTGGTAGGGGGGTATACCGGATCGGGCAAGACGGAGCTGCTCGGTGAACTCCGGAAAATGGGGCAGGCCGTCATCGACCTGGAAGCCCTGGCGGTTCACCGCGGGTCCGCCTTC
>DASZRL010000063.1:0-40998 GCA_035549175.1 Chitinophagaceae bacterium
TAAAATGTATTTTCCGAATAATTTTATCGACTAAACACATAAAATTAAAGACAAATAACATTTGGTCTATTTTTTTGAACAAGTGAACCGGAAACGTCGCAGAATTGATTGTATATATATATTTGCGGTTTGTATATAATAATAGGTTGATAATCCATACTAACAAATCCATAACACCCCAGGCGGGTAATATTGCGCCTAACCCAAGCTCAACTTCAATGGTATCCATTAGGAAAGGACTGTTTTTCCTTGTTTTTCTTTTGATCGGTGGTAGCCTGCTAACCAGTTGCGAAAAAGCCTATATACAGTTTGGAACTCAATATGTTGACAACGGATATGCCAATATTGTCCTGGTTGACACCTTTTCCACGGCGCTGTCGACCGTTTACCGGGATTCAGTAATCACGTCCGGTACGGGCACGGCGCTGGCGGGTGCTTACACTGACGCGTCCCTGGGTCCCATCCAGGTGAAATCCTATTTTGAAATAAAGCCGCCCGCCTTCTTCGACCTCTCCAATTTTACGGCCTTCGATTCCCTTATCCTGGTGATTAAACCTAACAAGTATTATTTCGGGGATACCACGGCGATTCAGCACCTCAATGTGTACCAGTTGGCTCAGTCGATGCAGTTTGCCGAAAACGGCTCGTCCTTTTACAATACGACTTCCTTCCCGGTAAATGCGACACCGCTGGGAAGCTTGAACCAGCCCATTTATCCCAACGCCATGGACAGCCTCGTCATACGCCTGGACGATAACACCGGGCAGCAGTTGTTCGATATGTTCAAAGCCAAGGACAACAACCTGTCCACCGCAGACTTCTTTACCGCCTATTTTCATGGCCTGCAGTTCGCTCCGGCCCCGGGTATGAATGCGATGAGCGCCGTTTTTGGATTTCAGGACAGCATCAAGATGCGCGTCATGTATCATGAATCCGGGGTTACCCTGCAGCAAAAATCGCTGGATTTCGCACTGGTAAACCAGAACAAGCAGTTCAATCAGGTGATTACGGACCGAACCAGCACCCCCCTGTCCCTGATCACCCCGGGAATCGGGGAAATTCCTTCCGAAAAGACAGGCGGCCAGGTGTTCATGCAATACCTGACGGGCTGCCTGATCAAGGTAAAGTTTCCAACACTGAGAACGCTATTGCAATACCCGGACTATTACGGGATACAAAAGGCCGAACTGGATATTTACCCGGTCCCGGGCACGTACAAAAATCAGCAATCCCTTCCGGCTAACCTAGGCGCCTATACCACCACCGCCGCCAACCTGACAGGGTCGGCCTTAACCGATGTTAACGCAACGGGAGCCACAGTGCCTCAATCGGGAAATCTGTTTACAGACCCGGTTTACGGCGAGAATACCCACTACACGTACAATGTTACTTCCTACCTGAAAAACGAAATCACCCAGCCCAGTATTAACAAGGACGGCCTGCTGCTCTATACCGGATCCGCTGATTTCAATACCTCGCTGAACAAGCTGGTCATCGCAACCAACGGGACCCCGGGCGGTAAGGTTCAACTAAAAATATATTATGCCTCAATCAAGCCGTGAATCTGGAAAACGGAATATGAAAATCAGCATACCAGGCATTGTTTTCATCGTGGGTGGCCTCCTGGGCCATGCAGGGCTTCATGCCCAGAGCAACAGTTCCCCGTATTCGATCCTTGGAATCGGGGACCTGGAAGACAATATGTATAACAGGACCTCCGGGATGGCCAATACCGGCATCGCCTACCGGAACAGCCAGTACCTGATCAATAATAACCCGGCTTCCTATGCCGTTCTCGCCAACCAGTTATTCATAGCCGAACTGGGTGGCCGCGGCAGATTGATCAATTATTCCGGTTCGGATATCAACAGCACCAACAACAAGACCAAGGATTTTGCCATCAGGCGGCTTTCCCTGGGTATGCGGCTGACCAAATGGTGGGGAAGCAGTGCGGGCCTGATGCCATTCAGCACGGCCAATTATAACTTTTACGGAACCAAGTACATCCAGGGTACCCAGATGAGTACGCCGGCCACCTACGAAGGCTCCGGTGGTGTCAACCAGGTTTATTGGGCCAACGGCTTCAAGATCACGAAAAATCTATCAGTGGGCATAAACAGTTCCCTGCTCTGGGGCAGCCTTCAACAAAAAGAAACGCTGACCAGTACGGACCTGGCTACCTCCCTGGCGACCCAGAAGAACATTTACCTGATCAACACCTATTTCAACTATGGTGCTCAGTATTTTGCCAGGCTGAACAAGAAATGGGATCTGGGGCTGGGCGTCACCTATGCCGCGCCCCGGGATCTGAAAGCCCAGTACACGGCCACCATCACCAGCGGTACCGGCACCCAAATCTCCAATAACATCATCAAAAACGATTTCTTTCAATTGCCAGCCAATTTTGGAGGCGGCCTGACGCTTACCAGGAATAAGTCCCTGACCATTGCCGCGGACTACAAGTATGCGAACTGGTCGTCCACCCACTACCAGGGAATGGATTATCAGCTGGTCAACAGCAACCGTATCTCTGCGGGTGTTGAATCGTCTAAAAAAGTCACCTATTACAATACGTCGGTGGAAAAGATCTACTGGCAGATGGGAGCTTACTACAGCAATTCCTACCTGCAGGTCTATGGACGCCAGCTCCAGGACCGGGGGGTTACGGTCGGCCTGGGGGTTAACTCCAAACGCAGTACGCTTGGGTACCATATCGGGCTGAATTATGGAATACTGGGATCCCGGGCAAACGGTCTCATCCGGGAAAATTATTTTGCCATCAACCTGAGCTTCTCCTACCGGGAGATCTGGGAAACCCGTGGCAAGAAATATTTCTGATCCCGTTTTCTTTCCACCGGTGGCCGGGCCCTTCCTCGGCTACCTCTTTCCTTTCTTGCAGGAAACCAACCTTCATCGGGCGGATCGGCCTTCGTGATCTCCCTATCCCCTGCCAGGCCGTCTACGTCCCTAACGGGCCGGGTACGAACGCTTTCCTGGCCCTTCGGCATTTTAGCCTTGCGCCTCCCTGCGTATGGCCCAAGAAACTGGCCATGCAATCCGGTACCTCCCGGAATAATCCGCCAGGAACGGAAAGGATGACTGCTGTTCTCAGAAGGATTGTCGAACGGTAACCCCGAAGGTTCTGGGATTTCCCAGGTGGACTGCCCCAAAGTCGTAGGCATACCCGATATACTTTTTACCGGCCAGGTTCCGCCCCCAGATAAACAGGCTGGTGCGCTTCCATTCTACCCCGAAACGGGCATTAAATAAGCTGTAAGGGTCCTGGGTAATCGTATTGGCAAGATCAAAATACTCCTTTCCAAGCATCATCCATTCACCCCGTACCACCAGCCGGGCTGTTCCCTCCCGGTTCAGTTCCCATCCATATTGCAAAGCCAGCATGGAGGTAAATTCCGGGGAAAAGATCTGGTGGTTTCCGGACAGGTCTGCCTCGGTACCATTCTGGGCAACCCGGAGCTTTTTAAACCGGGCATCAGTATACCCGAAATTATAATCCACCAGCAGTCCGCTTACCGGTTTGGCCTCCAGCTCCAGCTCAGCCCCTTTGCTGGTCAGTTTTCCGGCGTTCTTGGTTACGGTAATGGCATCCGGTAATACAAGGGTTGGCACCTGCGCATTGGCTACCGAGGAGTAAAAGACGGCCAGGTTCATCCGGATCCGGTTATTCCACAAGGTATTCTTTGACCCCAGTTCAAAGTTATCGCTGTATTCCGGGTCAAACCGGTAGAGGGGAGGCTGGGAAGGATCCGAAGAGAGTTGGGTCAGGCCTCCGGCCCGGAATCCCCTGTTGTAGGTAAGATACAGGCTCGTGCCTTTCTTTACCCCGTAGGCGAGGCTCACCCGGGGAGAAATGGCATGAAAATTACCCGTGGCACTGGTATCGGGCCGGGTATCGAAAAGAGGTTCCGGGTTCGGGTCATGCTGGTACTGGCCCAGCACCTCCAGGGACCTGTGCTCCCAGTCCAGCCGAAGCCCCCCGGTCAGGTCCCACCTGGGAGCCAGGTGATAGGTGGCCTGCCCGTAAATGGCTGTACCCAGGTTCTTTCCCTTCGAAATGTTAATAATCGAAAAATTCTTATCCGGAGCCCCTACCAGGGCGGCATCCTCCCCAAAATGGGTTGCCTGCTTGTTGGGCACGTCCTGGTAAAAGAAAAAAGCGCCGGCTGTCCAGTTTAACCGCCCCTTTTGCGAGGCCGGAGAACTCCATTTCAGCTCTTCGGTCAGCACCTTAACCTTGTTCCACCGGGAGCCATAATTATTGATGATGGTTACCCCGTCAATGGGAGAAAAATCCGCATCAATGGGTTGTTTGTAATACCGGTAATTTGACTGCCAGGCAGTCTGGCTCGAAAAATTGAATTTCCTGCCGCTAAAGCCGGCCAGTAGGGAGGCATTAAAGTTGTTATCCACCATCGTCGTGATGGCATTCTGATTAACCGCAAAGGGATGACTGAAGGCCTCCTGCATGCTGGAAGCCAGCGGAAACGTCCCGTTATTCCGGTTTTCCCGGTTCTTGACATTAAGCGTCACGTTCCACTTTGCGGAAGGGAGCCATTTCAGGTAGTAATTGCCCAGTATGCGGTGTTGCTTATCAAACGATTCGTTGTTATAGGTATTTGTATAATACCCCGCCAGGCTCTCGTACAATCCCGCCACGCCCATGAACAGTTTATTTTTTACCAGGGGCAAGCGCACCCCGGCACTGTAGCGCTGTTCCCCGAAATTCCCCAGGTTGATTTCTCCAAATCCTTCGGTCCGGTTGGAGGGGGCTTTGGTGATGATATTGATGACGCCGCCCATCGCATTGCGGCCATAGAGCGTTCCCTGCGGGCCCCGAAGCACTTCAATCCGTTCAATATCCAGCAGGTCAGCCAGATACGTATCCAGACTGAACTGGTTGATGCCGTCAATATAGGTAACCACGGCCGGGTCATAGGAGGTGGACGTAATGCCCCGTATCGCCGTTACGTTCCGGTCATCGCCCGGATTATTGGAATAAAAATTCGGCACGATAGCGGTCAACTCCCGGCTATCCCAAAGCCTGTAATCCTGTACCTTGGCGGAAGGGACCACCGATACGCTGGATGGGGTGGCCTGAAGCAACTGCTCCCTTTTTTCTGAGGCAATGACCACCTCATCCAACTCCTTCACGAATTTCTTTAACTTCAGACTTACCACAACCCGGCCCGATCCCGAAAACACTTGCTCCGTAGTGGCATATCCCACCGCGGAGACCTGAACCATATAAGTACCGGCAGGCAGCCCGGTCAGTACAAATTCCCCCTTTTTATCCGAATAGGCTCCCAGCGCGGTGTTGAGTACGGTAAGGGAGGCCCCCGGAACGGGATTTGACTCTTCATCCATCACGCGGCCCGAAATCGTTAACCCTTCCTGGGCCTTTGCACCAAGGCCTGCCAGAACCGACCATGCCAGAGCAACCAGTACTTCTTTTTTGAACATGTCCTTGCTGATTTTTGGATAAAACGAATGCGCAAATTACGCAAGATCCAGAAATCCGACTTTCCGCCAACATATAAATTAAAAAGTTATGCAAGGCCATTGCGCCGAGGCACCTTGGCACGACTGCCGCAATCCCAATCCGGATGGTATCTGAAGGATCGACGTCTTGCTCGTTCATGGAAAAAAAAGAGGGACTGGATAGACATCCGGCCCCTGAAGGTTCCAATATTCAATGAAAAACTCGATCAAAGTTCTTTACCGGGCGGCCCTTCAGGAATGATCCCCATTATGACCAGCGATGATTTTTGCCTAGGTTTCCGCCGGGGCCGGCTCCTGTCACCGGACCAGTATCTGGCGGCTCAGCAAATCCTTCACGATCAGTTTGCCGTATTCATGCGCCAGTCCGTCGACTGAGGCCGGATCAAAGGATTCCGTCTGCACGGAATACAGCAGGTCCTTGGAGAGAATATCATAACAATTACTTTCCCAGAAATAACGCGTGTTGACCTGGTAATACCCCGGGCTGTATATCCGGTCATACACCGTACTGTAATAACCCCAGAATCGATGGTAGTAAATGCCGTAGGGGGTGTAATAAATCCGGGAAGGGACATAGTATCGTTCTCGGGATTTATCCAGCAGAACGATGGTGATAACCGCATCAAATCCGCTGTTCTCCAATTTCCCCAGCACCTCCGCCTCCCCCAATCCTTCGAAGGCCTTGGGACCGTACTCCTTCATCGATGTCTGCACGGTAAATCCCGCCGCCCTCAGGTCGTCCGCCATATGATTCTCCATTTTTTCCTGCAGGGACTGATCCTTATCCTTGAGAATTCCCAATACAAGAATCCTGGAAACTTTTTTGGCAGCCAGGTCCTCTTTTTTCCACGTGTGCGTGATTCGTACGGTGGAGCAGGAAAGCAGTACTAGCCAGACGCTGCATACCAATGTAATATACTTCATACTAAAAACTTCTTGCGTAGCAAGGTATTTTCGCATTTATCCCTTCACAATGATTGTTATCATGGCCGGTTCAAACCCTTATCAAGGAACCAAGGACCTCTTCACTGCTTGTGATACACGTCCCTATAGAAAACCGGGTTACCCGCGGCATCCAGGTCCACCAGGTTATACCCCACTACCACCACTGCCGGATTCTTCAACGGCAGTAATACGGGTTCCTGGTGTTCCAGGCAACCCTGGTCAAGCAGTCCGTCTACGATAGAAAGTTTTTCCGGCGCCAGCAGGTGGGCCAGCTCCACGGCATGTTCCAGCCGGATACAACCGTGACTGAAGAAACGCTGATCCCGGTTGAAAAGGGATTTGAACGGCGTATCATGCAGATAGACCCCGAAGGGGCTATAGAAGTCAAACTTTAATACGCCCAGGGAATTATCACAACCGGTGGATTGCCGGATCTGGTAGGGAAAATTGCTCCCCGAATAGGATGACCAGGAGATATCATAGGGATTCAGCCTTCTTCCTTTTCCGTCCAGGATTTCATACCCCCCTTCGTCAATAAAGGAAAGGTTACGTTGGATCTTCGGCAGCAGTTCCTTTATGACAATGGACCTCGGGACGTTCCAGTACGGATACAAGACCAGCGTTTCGATGCTGCTGACCAAAGTCGGACTGGGCGTCCGGGGCTTGCCTACCACCGCCTTCATATCCAATAGGACTTTCCCTCCCTGATAAACCTTCAGGTAGGCCGCAGGAATATTTACCACCAATACCAGCCGGGTGGATTGAATCCTGCCGATCCATTTCAGGTAATTGATGGCTGTCCTGAGCTTGACAATTCGGCTGGTCAGCGGCACATTCAGCGCCTGCACCAGGTTATTATCCCATTTCCCGGTTGGGGGGAGATTAAACAGGACCTGTGCCTTACGGATGGCCTGCCGCAAACTGTCTTCCGGTAACTTGCCGGTCCCGGCTGGCAAAATACCCCATAGAACCAATTTGGCTTCCAGTAATCCTTGCTGCGTCTTGACTCCATGTAAAGAAAGCGTTTTTTCCTTATATCCCGGATCCCCAAGGCTATCCTCCAAACGCTCCAGCAGCCTGGCCAAGGTGTCTTCCGCGGCCAGCCTTGTCACGTTAATCCGGTCAAGCGGGGAAAAATCGTCCCGGTTGACCAGATCTACCAGCGCCGCGGGGGCATCCTTGTATTTCCGCAGGTCCGCAGGCAATTGAACATAGCCAAAACCGGGCTCCTGGGCAACATATCCTATTTCCTTCAGACAGGACAGCACCTGGTCCGTCAGCCGGAATTCCACCCGCAGGGAATCAGCCCGGCTGGCAAGCCGCCCGGTATGCATTAGCAGGCTGTCCGCCAGGTTTATAGTGGATACAACCCCGTCATTCGCACGGAGGGCCGCTCCGGTCAGGAAAAATTTTAAGGATTTCAGTCTTATCTTCCCGGAATCGGCAAGCCAAATGAATCGATTACCGCAGGATTTATAAACTGATTGGAGGGCGTTTACACGGACTTCCGGATAAAGGGAACGGTAAGCGGGATTATTCAGAAAGGCTCCAAAATCAGATCCGGAGGATTGCGCATGACCAGGCAGGCTGGCCAGTAGAAGCAGCATCATCAGGGAATACCAATGCCTACCCGTAAAATACTCACCCTTATTCATACTCCAGTCAGGAAACCGGTAAAGTCATTCCTGAGTTTAGCATATTCCCCTTCCAATTTGGAAATTTCATTTTTCAGGTGCCTGTAACGCCGGAGCATCACATGCCAGTGGCCATCAAGGTAAAATTCCTGGGTAAGCAGGGACTCCAGTTCCGTAACATCCTTTCTGAGCAGGCTGATCAAATCACTCTCAGCGAGAAAACAGCCCTGGAAATATTCGGATCGCTCCAGGAAATCAGCCTCATTTTCAAATTGCAAGGCCTCGGATAACCGGTTCAACAAATGCCCGTTCTCCTGCTGAAGGAATTCCAGCAATCGCCGCCAGGATTCCATATCGTGCCTTACCTGGAATAATACTTTTTCATCCATAGTGCTACTATCATTCAGAGAAAGTTATGCTGAACACATCCAAATATCTGCCTGAATGCACCTGGATTAAAGAATGTATATCAGGCCGCCGCCTGACATTTATCACCTCGATATCACCGGGCTATTCAGCCTACTTACCCGCCTCAACAACAGGCTCCCCGTGCCCCTGTCCGCATTTCATGATTCAGGGTAGTCCGGGATAATCCCGGTCAAGCCAGCAAATCGCCACCCCTCCTATGGCATGGGCCTGCGTCACGATCGTGAAAGCCAAGTAAACAATTGAATATCAATATTAAATAAACCCTACCCCCCTATCGTTCCAGCCAGCCGTAGCGGGGTGACCTAGACTCCGGCCGCGATTACCTGTTTTCCAACCAGCCTCTTGACTTGGCCTGGTCCCTGATTCACGGCAACCTGATTCAATCATCACTGCCGCTTATCCCGGCCAGCCAACGAGGGTTACCAGCGAAGGATCTACCCGGCAAATCCCGTTTCCCGATTATTTCATTAGCTTTACTATGCCATGGCCTCCCGACTGATTTACCTTCCGCTATACCCAGGCCTGCATACCAACTCACCTCATTCATGAACCTATTTTACCAGGTTTTAAATGTATTTTTTTTCGTTTTTCACACGGCCTTTACGCTATTCAACATTTTTGGATGGATCAGCCGAAAAACCAGAGCGTGGCATTTGTTCACCATGGCCATAACGGCCTTTTCCTGGTTCATTCTGGGAATATGGTTCGGCTGGGGGTATTGCGTTTGCACACACTGGCACTGGGCTGTGCGGGAAAAACTAGGCTACCACGACACACAAACATCCTATATCCAGTTCCTGGTGTATAAATTAACCGGCATTCCCTTTCCCATTAAACTTGTGGAAACCATAACCCTCGCCGTATTTCTCGCGGCGCTGTTTCTCAATGTCCTATTCACCCTTTTGGCCAGGAAAAAAAAGACAGCCTAGTATTCCCGGTACAGATTCTGGTAATATTCCCGTACCATTCGTTTACTGTCAAACATAGGCACCACATCGGTAAGCGCGCTTTTGACAATCTCCCACCATCGATCCGGGTAGTCATAGTACATCGGCAGAACTTCATTTTCCAGCAAGTCCAGCAAATGGCCGGCGTCCTGATCATCCTGGATGTGGTCAGGCAGGCTGGTATCACAGGCCGGAATGACAAATGAATTGATCTTATCCCTGGCAAATTCCGGAAACCACCCATCCGCCGTACCCAAATTGACAGCCCCGTTCATGGCAGCGGCCATGCCACTCGTACCCGAAGCCTCGTGCAACAGGCGCGGTACATTCAACCAAACGTCCGCCCCGCGTTTAAGCAGCCTGGATAGCCGCAGTTCATAACCCACCAGAATGGAGCAATTGGAATAGGTCTTGCATAAATGGACGATCTTGTCAAACACACCGATTGCCGAATAATCCATTGGATACGGCTTCCCGGCCCAGATGATCTGAACGGGCCGGTCCTTATTGGTAACCAGGGCTTCAAACCGCTCCATGTTACGTAGCAACAGGTCAGCCCGCTTATACCCGGCAAACCTCTTGGCAAACACAATCGTGCAGACCTTTTCATCATAAATCTCTCCGCATTGATCGGCTACCTCCTCAAAAAGGTTTTTCTTTTCCTGCAACTTAACGGCCCGCATTCTGGCATCATCTTTCTCCGCCAGCGCCTGGTAAAGGCCCGGATTATGCCAGTAGGCAAAATTCTGCGCATTGGTAACTGATATTAGCTTACACACGTTGCCCTTTTCAGCCCACATGTTGCACAGGGTTTCCCGGTGAATCCTGGAGACCCCGTTGGCCGCCCCGGAGAGTCGCAGGGCGGATAGCGTATAATCCAGCAAATCCCCCTCCGTCCCCGTTATGGCCCGTACTTCGGTTACGGGTATATCGCAGAAAAAACCCATATTATCCAGCAGGCTGATATTCGATTGCTGGTTACCCGAGGCCTCGGGTGTGTGATTGGTAAAAAAGAGCCGCCGCCTGACTTCGCTTAGGTTTCGGAACTTATTATACAGAAAAAATCCCAAAGGCAACCCGTGCGATTCATTGAGGTGGTAGACTTCGGGAACCCAGTCCAGCGCTTCCAGGAGCCGCGCTCCCCCGGCTCCCAGCAGAATGGCTGAGGCAATTTTGGTTTCGGGATTGGCATCATAGAGCTTATGCGAGATTGTCCGGGCGAGATAATCATTTTCCGGCAGATCCGTAGAGAGGAAAAAAACAGGTGCCGAATTAAAAACCGTGGGAGGCAGGTAATAGGCCGTGACCCATACATCGTGCCGGGAAACCGAGATCGTAAACCGGATATCCGTTTTCTCCAGAAACCCATATACATTTTCTTCAAACAGGACATCCATGGATTGGTCCGGCTTCCTGGTCTGGGTATAGTAGCCGTATTTCCATAGAATACCGATGCCGACCAGATTTTGTTTCAATTCAAAAGCACTCCTGACATGGGATCCTGCCAGGAACCCCAACCCCCCTGCATAGGTTTTCAGTGGCTGGTGGATACCGAATTCCATGCTGAAATAGGCAACCCTTCTGCCATATTCAGGAGAAACCTCGTAAGGAAACGTGAATTGGAATGCCATATACCCTACTCCATTTAAGCTTGAATAATGATCCGTTCGGATCCGCCCTGAAATTACCTAAGCCTCCCTGCACCGCCATATGACCTGCCGGAACAGATTCCATGATCTACATCATACCCCCACCGGGTACCTGGCCAACCTAGCTCTTTTCGATCTGCCAGGTAACCCACCTCACCAGGAAATAGGCTGCCACTATCATCGCGACGGCGAACAGGATATGCCCCACGACCGCCATATCACTGAAGAGTTGCCCCAGTCGCTGGTGGAAGAACATCCCTGCCACCAGGTAAAAGACCACATATCCCAGGGTTGCCAGTCCGTTTACCAGCAGAAAGGCCGGCCAGGATACTCCGGCTCCGGCGCAAACGATGGGGCTGAGAAAACGCAGCTTGGGAATAAGGCCAAGGACCAGGATGGTGGCGACCTGATGCTTTTCCAGGTTCCTGGCAATTTTTTCCTTCCATTTCCCGCTGATTTTTCTTTGGAGCCTGCTGGTCAGGGCGCTTCCTTTTTGGGCCAGCAAAAAGAATACGGAATCCGTGGTCGTTAATCCCAGGAAACAGACCAGGGCGGAAAGGAAGGGGTTCAAATGCGTATGCCTGACCAGATATCCCAGGGTAGTCAGGGAAACCTCTTCGGGGATGGGGGTGAGTTGTTCGATTACGGCAAACCACAGGTATATGCCCAGGTAGGAAAATTGTACCAGGTAATGGGAAATATCCTCCTGCTTCATAGCCGTAATATTATTGGGCGCGATGCTGATACTCCGTTACGTAATCCCGCAGAAAGCCCAGCTTATACCTTCCCGTTTCTTTCAGACAGGTTATGAATTCCACAAAGGCCCTGGTCGCACGGTCCGACCGGAGCATTTCATCGTGACATAACAGCACCAGCTGATCTTTACTAACTGTCTTGTTTTCATCCATGATCCTTCCTATCTGCTTTACCAGGGATTCCGGTGACTGAACCGGCATACCCGTCTGCGTATCATGCTCCCATTCCAGGTCCCATCCAAATACCCAATACCCCCGCTTGAAAAGCGAATCCGCGACGACCGATTCACCTCCCAGGGTATCCACCCGGATTCCCGGAAGCCTCCAGGCATTTCGGCCCGGCAGGCGGACCAGTTTGCCCGGTATGTCAAGATACTGTTCATTCCGCTGGAAGTCCCCCAGTGCTTTACTGACATGGCGGTAAAAGACCCGGTAATGATTGCGGGCATGGGAATAGCTATGGTTTCCTATTTCGATATAAACGTTTTCCCGGTAGGCTTCATAATAGCGGTTCAGGGTCTTATTCAGCCTGGCGTTTCTTCCCACTACAAAAACGGTGATCGGAATATGCTGTTCGGCAGCCACCTGGTTGACATGCTCACTGCCAATAAGCGGCCCGTCATCAAAGGTGATGTAAACCATCCGGCTGGAGTCGGGTGCCATTTTCGTCCCGGCCTTTCCCTTAGGTTTACCGCTATCCGGGATTTCCCTTCGCGTTACGCCTTGCCGGGCTGGTTGGCCACGCTCCCCACAGCCCAGCATCCCGGCCGCTACACCGAATATCAAAAAAATCTTCGTCATGCAGGCTGTACCCATTCTGAATGAAATCACCTGATAATTTTTCGGAAAATAAACCGCTTAACGAGTTCGGCACAAAGCAGGTAGACCATGACCAGACCGACAATCACAGCCACCACCTGCCCATCCAGCCCCTGAAAACCGATTACCCGGGCAAAACCAGCGAAGGGAAGGATCCACCCGATCGCCAGGCAGACTAAAGTGCTAACCACCAGGGCCTTGGCCGGCCTGCTCTGAATGAACGGCAGCAGGTTGGTGCGAATGATGAAAACAACCAGGATCTGCGTGGCCAGCGATTCCATGAACCAACCCGTCCGAAACTGCGCCTCGTTTACCCTGTAAATACGGTAAAGCAGGTAAAAGGTAGCCAGGTCAAATAAGGAGCTGGTAAGCCCGAAAACGATCATATAGATTCGGATGATCCGCAGGTTCCAGCGCTGGGGACGACGGGTATAACTTTCGTCCACATTGTCCATTGGTATGGCCATCTGCGCCGAATCGTACAGGAAATTATTGATCAGGATCTGAACCGGCAGCATGGGAAGAAAGGGCAGGAATAGCGTAGCTATGGCTACCGAGAACATATTGCCAAAATTGGAGCTGAGACCCATCAGGATATACTTCATTGTATTGCCGAATGTCTTCCGCCCTTCCAGGATACCTTCCTTCAGGACCATTAGATCCTTGTGGGTAAGAATGATGCTGGCGGCATCCTTGGCCACATCCGTGGCACTGTTTACCGAAATACCGATATCTGCGGTCTTCAGGGACGGCGCATCGTTGATCCCATCGCCCATATAGCCGACAGCCCGGTGATAGGATTTTAAGGCCAGGATCACCCGGTTTTTCTGCTCGGGGGAAAAGCGCGTGAATATGGTCGTTTCCAGTACGCGTTTCTGCAGGCCGTCATCCGTCAGAAGGTCCAGCTCATGACTTTGCAACACGCCCTTGACCGGAAGGCCGATCTGGCTGCAAATCTTCTGGGTAACCAAATGATTATCCCCGGTAATGATCTTTACTTCCACACCGATTTCCGCCAGCATGGCGATGGTCTGCCCCGCATCTTCCTTGGGCGGATCCAGGAAGGCGATAAAGCCCCTGAGGTCAAGCTGCTGTTCATCGGCACGGCCAAACCGGGTCTGTCCTGGCACCGGCCGGGTACCAATGGCCAGCACGCGGAATCCATCCGCGCTCAGCGCTTCATATTGCTGCATCGCCTGGGTCCGGAGCACCTCGGACAAATGGCAGCATTTCAGGATCTCTTCGGGTGCCCCTTTGCAAATAAGCACAGGGCCTTCGCCCGTATCCGCAATGACGCTCATCATTTTGCGGGAGAAATCAAACGGGATTTCATCGATCTTCCTGAAGCCGGAAACATCCAGCTTTTTATGCGCCAGCACGGCATCATCCAGGGGATTCTTGATACCGGTCTGGAAATAACTGTTTACATACGCCAAAACAAAAAGAGCCTCGGACGTGACGCCGGACGCATCCACATACTTGATCAGTTCGATATGATCTTCCGTGATGGTTCCGGTTTTGTCCGTACACAGCACCTCCATACTCCCGAAATTCGGAATGGAGGCCAGTTTCTTGACGATCACGCCCTTTTTCGCCATGCGCAAGGATCCCTTGGCCATCGTTACCGACATGACCATGGGCAGCAATTCCGGCGTAAGGCCCACAGCGACGGCCAGGCTGAACATGAAAGACTCCAGGAAGTTGTGTTTCCAGACGGCATTCACCAGGAATATAAAAAGCACCAGGATCACCGTGATCCGCATGATCAGGAATCCGAACTGGCGCATCCCCCTGGTAAAGTCCGTCTCCTGTTCCCTGTTAACCAGTTTTTCGGCGATCCGTCCGAACTCAGTCATCCGTCCCGTTTTCACAACCAGGGCCCTGGCCGTCCCGGTGATGACACTGGAACCCATGAATCCGATATTATCCAGGGTGGTCAGGTCTTCCCCGGCATCCGGTACCGGTTCCGATATTTTTTCACAGGGGAATGATTCGCCTGTCAGGGAAGACTGATTGACAAAAAAATCCTTGGAAGCCACGATCCGCACGTCTGCCGGAACGATTTTGCCCGCATTGAGCAGAATCAGATCCCCCGGGCAAAGGTCCTCCGGATTCAACTCCGACGTGGTGGCATCACGCAGGACGGTCACCTTGGTCTTGACCGTTTGGCGCAGGGCTTCCGCAGCATTTCGTGCGTCACGTTCCTGAAAATAATCCATAAACACACTGACCAGCACCATGACAAAAATAATGGAAGCGGAGGCCGATTCTCCCAGGCCAAAGGAGACCGCCGAGGCAATCAGCAGTATGATCACCAGCGGATTTTTCAGGTTTGACAGCAGGATAAGGAACTCGCTTTTTTGCCTGGCTTGAACCAATACATTGGGGCCGGTTTCCTTTAGCCGGCGGTCAGCCTCTGCCCCTGTCAGGCCGCGCTCCATGTCTGAATCAAACTGCGAGACCAGGTCCGCCACCGGCAGTTTGGCATAGGTATACAAGGGAGATGAAGAGGGTAAATTGGCCATGGACATGAAAACCTTTTCTAACGTGTTCGCGGGTCCCACAGGATAGGCGTCAACCAAAGATCAGTCTTTTAGGCATCCGGTAATTCCCGCTACCCGGTTTGGCCTGCCAGAGCTCCCGCAACCGCCGGTTCCTTTTCCTGTCCAACCTGGCCATCTGGGCCCCTTTCCGAGGGCCGTTTGCCGAGAATGACTTCAATGTCTTCCTTAAATATAACCTCTTTTTTTAATAACTGATCGGTCATTTGCAGGAGACGGGGCTTGTTTTCCTGTAAAATATGCAAGGCAGTCGCGTAGGCTTCGGCCACCAGTATCCGGACCTGCTCATCAATTAATTTACCGGTCTCCTCGCTAAAGGGCTTCTGAAGCCCCATCTCGCTCTGCCCCGTGGAGTCATAAAAGCTTACATTGCCTAATTTATCATTAAAGCCATAATAAGCCACCATCATGTAGGCTTCCTTGGTGACTTTTTCCAGATCATCCAGGGCCCCTGACGAAACCTCGCCAAAAACTACTTCCTCCGCGGCACGGCCTCCCAGGGTGGCACACAGGTGTTCCTTGAAAGCCGATTCACTCCGCAACTGCCGCTCCTCCGGCAGGTACCAGGCTGCGCCCAGCGACTTCCCCCGCGGTATGATGGACACCTTTACCACCGGGTCCACCTTTATCAGCAGCCAGCTCACAACCGCGTGCCCGGCTTCGTGTACCGCGATCATCCTCTTCTCCTCCGGAGAAATGATCTTGCTTTTCTTTTCCAGACCGGCCACCACCCTGTCAATGGCTTCCAGGAATTCCGCCCTTTGTATCCGGTCCTGCTTTCGCCGGGCTGCGATCAGGGCAGCCTCATTGCAGATATTGGCGATATCAGCGCCTGAAAAACCCGGTGTCTGGGCGGCCAGAAAATCCAGGTCAATGCCCTTATCCAGCACGAGTTGCCGCATATGTACCTGGAAAATGGCTTTGCGTTCATTCAGGTTGGGTAACTCCAGATAAATATGACGGTCGAACCTCCCGGGACGCAGCAAGGCGGGATCCAGCATATCCGCCCGGTTGGTGGCGGCCAGCACGATGACTCCGCTGTTCGGGCTGAATCCATCCATTTCGGTAAGAAGCTGATTGAGCGTACTTTCCCGTTCATCGTTCGCACCGGTGTAAAAGGCATTTCTACCCCGGGACCTGCCCACGGCATCGATTTCATCAATGAACACAATGCAGGGTGCCTTTTCCTTGGCCCGCCTGAATAAATCGCGGACCCGGGAGGCACCCACCCCTACAAACATTTCAACAAATTCGGATCCGGACAAGGAAAAAAACGGTACCTGAGCCTCCCCGGCAACGGCTTTCACCAGGAGTGTCTTGCCCGTTCCGGGAGGGCCTACTATAATAACCCCTTTGGGTATCTTGGCTCCCAGCTTGGTATAGGCGGCAGGCTCCTTCAGGAAATCCACGATTTCCTTCACCTCCACTTTGGCTTCCTCCAGGCCCGCCACATCATCAAAGGTCACTGTACTTCGATTTTCCTCCTCCATCAGCTTAGCGGTTGACTTGCCAAAACTGAAAATAGAAGGTCCTCCCCCGGATGCCGTGCCGGAAGCCATGCGCCGGGACAGGAACTGCCAGAGCCAAATCATCAGCAGCACGGGGAAAATCCAGGCCAGCAGGTCAATAAACCAACTCTGCCGCCTGCTATAGGTAACCGGAATCCTGTCCTTTACCGGGGTATCCTGCTGCGCCTCATCCAATTTCCGTTCAAAGGCATCAACCGACCCGATAGTAAACCGGTAATGGGGCCCTGGCGCCACCCCGGTCCCAAAGGTGGGACGCAGGACCTCCCTGAAATACGGATCCCCGGCAAATTCCTTTTTGATATATACATCCGCCCGTTCATTATTGACCACTTCGATATGGTCCACTGCGTTCCGATTCAGCATTTTGTCCTGAAATTCCTGCCAGGTAATCTCTTTCGATGAGGTCAGGGAGCGGAACAGGGTTGGTAACAGCAGCAGGAGCAACGCAACCAGGTAGATCCAATACCAGTTGAATCGTTTACCAGCCTTTCCGGCCTGCTTATCGGGTAGCGGCTTCTCGGTTCTCTTATTCATTACTTTCCATTTATTTTATGCCCCGGGGGTATCTGATCCCGGGTTCCACCAGGCTACCAGCGATCGCGGTGGATCAGGTCCTGATTATATTTATCACTGGAATGGTCCTCTCCGGTGGGATGTCCCACCGCAATGACATTTAACGGGATAAAGGCTCCGGGAATACCCAGGAGTGTTCCCACGAACTGCATCAATTCCGTATTGGGATACACAGCGGTCCACACGGCTCCCAGCCCCAGTGCCTCGGCAGCCAGCAGGATATTTTCGGATGCGCAGGCCCCGTCCAGGATGGCAAACTCTTCTTTTCCCATGGCGGCCTGTTTCGGATTTACGCATACCACGATGGCCGTGCCTGCCTTAGCCAGCATTTTGGCGAAGGGCAGACCGTCCTCCAGTTGCCGGAGGGTGGTCTGGCTCCGGATGACCAGGAATTGCCAGGGAACCTGATGGACGGCCGCCGGCGCCGCCATGGCGGCACGGAGGATCTGGTCCAGGTCGCTCTCCGCCACCTGTTCACCGGTATAATGCCGGACACTTTTCCGGCTGAGAATATAAGCAAGCCTGTCAGGCAGGGTTAGGCCCATATTATTTCGATTTTCTTTGATACAATCCCATCAATTCCCCGTAAGCCAGGATATGCCCGGCCATGGCCCGTTCCAACTCGACGGTCCCGATCCGGGGTTTCAGGTCGAGTACCTGGTCCAAGGCATAGACTTTGAACTGGTAGCGGTGGGGCTTCCCCGGAGGCGGACAGGGTCCTCCGTACCCCACCTGCTGAAAACTGTTAAGCCCTTCCTCACCGTGAATCCGGTTTTCCCGCAAATGGTGGGTAACCGGGAGATTCCAGGCCAGCCAGTGATTCCAGGTTCCGCCCGGGGCATCCGGGTCTTCCACAATAATTGCCAGGCTCAGGGCCTCGGCGGGAATGCCTGCTATGTCCAGCGGGGGGCTGATGTTTTCCCCGTCGCATGTATACTTTACAGGAATCGCGCCGCCTTCCTGGAAGGAGGGGCTGCTTAGCCGCAGGGCTTTGAAATCAGCAGGTATACTACTATCCCGGGCTATTTGCATATAAAGACGTTTATACTCCGAATGGGTAAGTCTCCGGCATAAGGTGGCCGTCCGGCTCCAGGTGAAGGGGATGCAGCGCCCGGGTCTGGTCCAGATAAACAAAGGCATCATAGCGGAGCGGCAGCAGGGACGGAACATAATTCCCAAAACGTTCATGCTCCGGCTGATATACCACCCCGATAGCCCGGTGATCCAGGTGATTTTCCAACCACAGGTCTTCCCGGAAGTCATCCATCCAGAGGAACTTATTATCATTCCCAGCCAGGTGAAGCAGGGATTCCCAGCTTCCCTGCCGGGCTGCCGGGACGTCCACCACCCGCATCGGGGCTCCCCACCGGGCCGCGGCCACCACCCTTCCCCGGTAGGCGCCGAACCCGACCAAAGCCACACCTTCCTGACCATATTTCATCCTGGCCAGCTCCCCGATATTCACCATGCCTTCTGATGTCATGTCGGTGGCTCTTGCATCGCCGATATGCGTATTATGTTCCCAGACAATGGCCCTGGAATCTTTCCCGTGGAAAGCCAGCAGCCTTTCCAGGGTATCAGTCATATGGCGGTCTCTGACGTTCCAGGAGTGGGGACCACCCGCGATCATGGCCCGGTAATAACGCTCGGCGTTTACTGCGACCAGGGCATTCTGTTCGACGCTGAATACATTTTCATAATCCGAATTATACTGGGGTAATCTCCTGCGGACTTCTTTAAGCATATCAACCACTTCGGTTTCACACAGGGTAGGCACCCATTGCAGGGCCTGGGCGTACCCATGGCCTTCCTGCTCCCTGTAAGGCTCAAAGCATCGCCACGCCTCCTCGGCTACCCGGCAGGCAGCCGGGTCCGTCTTTCGCAGGTATCCCAGGATCGATTCCATACTCTCCCACAAACTGTATACATCCAATCCGTAAAATCCGACCTTCCCGGGCAGCGGACGGGATTGGTTGTAGCGGGCAAGCCATTCGGACAGGGCCACCATTTCCCAATTGGCCCACATCCAGGTCGGCCATCGCCTAAAGGAACGCAGCACCTCCAGGGCACTGCCACCGGAACCGCTATAATTCTTAATATACCTGTTCAGCCGGTAACAATCGGGCCAATCCCCCTCCACAGCCAGAAAATTGAATCCTTTTTCCTTAATCAATCGCTGGGTCAGGTAAGTACGCCACGTGTAGTATTCATGTGTCCCGTGAGAGGCTTCCCCCAGCATGACGATTCGGGCATCACCGATGCGATCTATCAGGGGGTCCAAATCCTCGAGCAGGGAAACCGTGTGGGACCGCTCACGAAGCTGATGAATGGCTTCCTTTTCCTCCAGCCTGGGCATTCTGTCTGTTACCGGTCGCATGGGCTTTAATTACCCCCAAAGCAATCTGAAATTCAAGGCCTTTCCAATGAGGATGGTCACCGGCCGCCTTGAGCATAATCATTACCTCCTTTGTGGACATCCGATAGTTTTGAATACTGAAGTTTACATATGGAAATACCCGCTTCCAGGGAAGTACGCATACCGGTTGGCCGGGAGGCCTTACCCGGCAGTCTGACCATTCCGGAGGACTGCCACGCAGTCGTGCTGTTTTCCCATGGCAGCGGAAGCAGCCGGTTCAGCAGCAGGAACCAGCAGGTTGCCCGGTATCTGAATCATCTACAGATAGGTACCCTCTTATTCGATCTGCTGACGCCGGAGGAGGACCGCTCCTACCAGAACCGCTTTAATATCGGCCTGTTAACCCAAAGGCTGACGGGAGCTACCCGTTGGTTACTGGGCCAGGTGGAAGCAGGCAGTTGCCGCATGGGGTACTTTGGAGCAAGTACCGGGGCAGCCTCCGCCCTGGGCGCTGCCGCACAGATCCCGGCTGTCAGGGCCGTAGTAAGCCGGGGCGGCAGGCCGGACCTGGCCATGGAGGTGCTGCCACAGGTAACGGCCCCCACCTTGCTCATTGTCGGCAGCCTGGATTTCGAGGTGCTGGAATTGAACCGAAAGGCCTATGAAAGGCTGCAATGCGAAAAAAAACTGGAAGTCATACCCGGAGCCACCCATCTGTTTGAGGAGGCGGGCAAGATGACGGAGGTAGCTTTTCTGGCCGGAACCTGGTTTCAGCACCACCTTCAGTTGCAGACCAGTAGTTTCCCCTAATTATAAACCGATTATGGCAAAGGCAACAGACACCGGAGCCCAACCCATAATCCGTCAAGCAAATCAGCGTTTATGTTCAAAGACCGCATGGAAGCAGGGATGGCGCTTACTGAAAAGCTGAAAAAGTACAAGAAGGAGGAGGGCCTGGTATTGGCCGTGCCCCGCGGAGGGGTACCGATTGCCTATGTAGTCGCCAAAGAATTGGGATTTCCCCTGGATATTGTGCTGACCAAGAAAATAGGTCACCCGGCTAATAAGGAATACGCCATCGGAGCGGTAAGTATGACCGACAGTTATATCATTCCGCACGAGAACGTATCCGACAAATACGTGGAGGCCCAGACACTCTATATCCGCCAGCGACTAAAGGAAATGTATTCCAAATTCATGGGGGACAAGGCACCGGAACCCATGGAAGGCAAAACGGTCATTGTGATCGACGACGGGATTGCTACCGGCAATACCCTGATGGCCACCGTGCAGATGCTGCGCAGGAGTAACCCGGCAAAAATCGTCATTGCCGTTCCGGTAGCCTCCTCCGACTCGATCCGTAAACTGTCACCCGTGGTGGACGAACTGATCTGTCTGCTGGTTCCGGAACTGTTTTTTGGCGTAGGAGCCTTTTATGAGGATTTCACCCAGGTAAGCGACCAACAGGTTATGGATTACCTGGACAAGCTCAGGCAGGAACGGGATAAAAGAAGGGCCTAAGCACCTGGTAGGCTGAACTATCCAAAGCGATCGAATCCACCTGGCTCCGTGCCAGCCCCTTCTGCAGGGCAGCCCCGTAGGCCAAAAGAGCCAATTGTATGTACAGCAGCTTCCTGCCAGGATACGGCGCCCTCTCGTCCTTCCCGCATGCGCCATTCCGGCCGGTTGCGCCCGGGCCGGGCCGAATTCGGGTTCCGGGATCAGGGGCGCCGGTAACCCACTTGACTTTAATCAACCAACCAGATGACAGCCTTCATTTGACCGCAGCCGGATACAAGGCAATTTTGGGTACATTCTAAATCATGAAACTGCCGGGCGGAACGCAACGATTTCTGATAGAAGCCGGGGAGCTGTCCCGCTTTACGGGCCGCTTTTTTACGGAAGGTTTCCGTCCCCGGTATGAAATCACGGAATTACTTCGGCAATGCTTTATCATCGGGTACCGTTCACTTCCCCTGGTCGGACTCACCGGGTTCATCATGGGATTGGTCCTTACCATGCAACTCCGGCCGTCTCTGGTGGATTATGGCGTAGAGTATGAATTGCCGGCCATGGTGGCCATCAGTATCGTCCGGGAAATCGGACCGGTCATCACGGCCCTCATTTTTGCCGGAAAAATAGGCAGCAGTATCGGAGCCGAACTGGGCAGCATGCGCGTGACCGAGCAGATCGATGCCATGGAGGTGAGCGGGACCAACCCCTACAAGTACCTGGTGGTCACGCGGGTTTTCGCCGCCACGTTTATGCTCCCTGTTCTGGTTCTGCTGGGAGACGCTATCGGGTTGTATGGATCCTACCTGGGCGTTAACATCCGCGGTACGACCAGTTATTCCCTGTTTTACACCCAGGTGTTTGATGCACTTAGCTTCAGTGACGTGTTTCCGGCCTTTTTCAAATCCTTTTTTTTCGGCTTCGCGGTGGGCATAATCGGGAGCTTTAAAGGATATAACAGCAATAAAGGTACGGAAGGCGTGGGCCGTAGTGCGAATTCAGCTGTCGTCCTGGCTTCCATCATGGTGTTCATTTTTGATTTGCTGGCCGTGCAGATAACTGACATACTGGGATATAACTAAGCTTCCGCCTGCCGCGGGTACCGGCATCCGGCGCGCGGATAAACACACCCGGATCAACGATATCGCAGTTGAAATCGTGCAGATAAAAGGGGACATGGCCTTTCAAACCGAACCATACAAAACCCAGCCCGTTCCAGGATCCGGTGCCCGCCAGGCGGATGCATCCGGGGAAAACGTGATCCGTATCCGTCACCTGTATAAAGGCTTTGGCTCCAACCAGGTTCTCGCCGATTTTAACCTGGACCTGAATAAGGGACAGAGTGTAGCGGTACTGGGAAAATCCGGTTGCGGAAAGTCCGTACTTATCAAATGCATCATCGGATTACTGCAGCCGGATTCCGGTTCCATCCAGGTCTTCGGGCAGGAAATCCCCTCCCTGAACCATGACCAGCTGGACCGGATACGCGTGCGGATCGGGTTTCTATTTCAAAGCAATGCCCTGTACGATTCCATGACTATTCGCCAAAATCTGGAATTCCCGCTGCGCAGGCACTGGATTCGTGTCAAACAGCAGGAGGTAAATGACATGGTCATGGAAGCACTGAACAATGTGGGGCTTGGTCACACGGTGGACATGATGCCCGTGGAATTATCCGGCGGCATGCGAAAACGGATCGCCCTGGCCCGGACCCTGATCCTGAAACCGGAAATTATCCTGTATGACGAACCCACGACCGGTCTGGATCCGATAACTGGTAATGAGATCAGCGAACTCATGGTCAGTATCCAGGCCAAGTATAACACTTCGTCCCTGGTGATTTCCCATGACATGAAATGCATCCGGAAAACCGCGGACCGGATCGTGGTACTGAACACCGGCGTGGCATATGCCCAGGGAACCTATGAGGAGCTTAAACAATCCCAGGATCAACAGGTAAAACAATTTTTTACATAATGAACAACCCCGGATATCGCAATATCAAATTAGGTCTTTTCGTACTTGCCGGCCTCCTGTTCCTGGTACTCATGCTGTATATGATCGGCAAGAACCAGAACCTGTTCAGCTCCAACATACTGGTCCGGGTCCGGCTGAGCAACGCGGGCGGGCTGGTTTCCGGCAACAATGTGCGCTACGCAGGGATCCAGGTCGGAACGGTAAAATCCGTATCCCTGATTAATGATAGTACGGTCGAGGTAACCCTGCTCATCAATAAAAAGGTCCGGCAAATGATCAGAAAGAATGCGATGGTGTCTGTCGGGACGGAAGGCCTTATCGGCAACCGCATCGTCAACATCACGCCCGGCCAGGGTCCGGCCGGGGAGATCCAGGATGGGGACCAGCTGGCGGGCCGGAAGATCCTCAGCACGGAGGACATGTTGGCAACCCTGGCCGTATCCAATAACAACATCGCCGCCATTTCCGAGGAACTGAAACAGACCGTCCGGAGGATCAACAATAGTTCCGCCTTGTGGAAAATACTGTCAGAAGAGGGGCTACCTGCCGATTTGCGGATGTCCGCCCGGAATATCCGGGCCGCCTCCCGTAAGGCTGACGAATTCATGAGTCAACTGCAGTCCCTCGTAGACGGAGTCGGCCAGGGAAAGGGATCCCTGGGGATCCTGCTCAAGGATAGTTCCCTGACCAACCAGCTACGGGTGACCCTGTCAAATATGCGGCAAACTACCGATCAGACCAACCGGGCCGCCGGTCACCTGGATAGCCTGCTCCGGTCTGTGAACAGTACCTGGAGGGAAGGCAATGGGACTGTTCAATGGCTGCTGAAGGATTCCACCGCCACCCGGCTGGTAAGCAATACCCTGATGCATATTGAACAAGGAACGGCCTCCTTTGCTGCTGACATGGAAGCACTTAAGCATAATATCCTGCTGCGCGGGTATTTTCGCCGGCTGGAAAAAAGGCAGGCCAAACCATAATCTGCCTGCCAAGGCAGGCTGCTCGGGCAGGTTACTTGCAGCCCCCTGATTAAAATCACAGCAGGGCTTGCCTGCGATCAGCTTAACCCCGTACGATCCGCCCTACCTTACAGGAAAAGTTTATCATCACGTAAAAAATGAATTTTATGAAAAATAGCAGCAAAGTATTGATCGCACTGGGTGCCGGTATTGCCATAGGAGGCCTGCTGGGCGTTTTGTTTGCCCCGAATAAAGGCAAGGATACCCGGAAGAAAATTTCCGATACCGGACGCAAATGGAGCGGGGATATCGAAAAGAGATTTCGTAAAGGGAAAGAAACCCTATCGGGCCTGAAGGACGAAGTGAAAGAACGGCTGGATTCCCTGAATGAAAAGGTGGAGGAGTACATCTGACCGGAGTCCCCTGGTCCCAACATCAAACCGCAACCATGCAGGATTCATTTGCCAAGGTAGAGGAATTGGCGGCACATATCAAGGAATACATTCATATCCGGATCGCCGCGGTAAAACTCAGCACGGCGGAAAAAACTTCGAAAATTATAGCCAATCTGCTGGCTGTCGTCATTGTGGTGGTGATCTTCCTGTTTTTCCTGTTGTTTCTCAGCCTGGCTGCCGCCTACGCCTTGGCAAAATGGACCGGTGCATTTTACTGGGGCTTTTTGCTGGTGGCCGTCCTGTACCTGGTGGCTGGGATCGTGGTATGGAAGATGCGGGAGCGTATCCTCCGTTTCCCGATCCTGAATGCCCTGCTTCAGCAATTTTTTAATGAAGAGTCCCATGAAGATTAAAAACCTTCGCCAGCTTCAGGCCGAAAAATCCCGCATTGCCCGGCGACGCATGGAACTGGAAAAAGCCATGATTTACGACTGGAAAGACCTGAAGCAGGCACTCCACCCGCGGAACTGGGCTTCGGGCCTATTTTCCTGTTCCCGGGCCTCCGGCTCTTCCACTTCTACCGGCGGGAAGCCAACCGGGGTGGCAGAACCCGGATCCGACGGCCTGGCTGAGCAGGTGTCCCGGCTGGCAGGAAACCTCACCAGAAAAGCCGTTCAGGCAGCCGAACAAAAAGCTTTTCGGTGGTTCAGACGAAAATCCTGATTTCCCCCGCACCTTTCCTTCCCGATTCCACTCCTAGAACGACTAAACCTTTCACCTTCGCCCTCCCTTCATCAGCACCTGCCGCCAGGGCTTTGCTCCCGCCTTCCTCCTATTTGGCATGTAAACAGTTAAAAAAATTTGTGCAACCAAAAGGTTTCCTACATTTGTAACCGATCGGTTACACAAAAAACTGGATGAGAAGAGATGTTTTCCGGGCCATCGCAGACCCAACCCGCCGGGATATTATCGGCCTGCTAATCCGCCGGCCCCTGAACCTGAATACGATTGCCGTACAGTTCCGTATCAGCAGGCCGGCGGTTTCCAAGCATATCAAAATTCTCACGGAGTGCGGGCTCATCCGGATTCAAAAAAAAGGACGGGAACGGTACTGCGAGGCACAGCCAGCCAGGCTTAACGAGGTCTCCGCCTGGGTGGAACAATACCGTGCCTTCTGGGAATATAAATTCGACGCCCTGGAAAATTATCTTCAAAACCTGCAGGCTCCCGAAGAGTCCACCCGGCAGCCGACCAGGCAGGTCCCAAAACCAAAACGTCATGGCAGGAAAAAATCAGCCTAGGAGAGATACCCCTGGCCGGGAGCAGCAGGTCACCCTTCTGTTCCATCCTCCCCTAGCCCGGCTATGGGGAGAAAGGATCACCCCGGAACCTCTTACCATCTGCTGGGGGCCGGATGGATTTACCAATCCGGTCTGCCTAGCCGATGCGAGCCAAGGCGGCAGTATAAACCTTGAAATGAGGTCTCCGCAGGCCATGACCTACCAGATGAAAGGATCCTTTCCGGATAGCCTGGCCAACCGGCGTTCCACCTTTCTGCCGGGAAACCTCAGGAAACGGGGTGAACGCATGGGTGCGGTTTATCAGACCGTGCAGTTCGACCTGGAAGGTGACCCTGCCAGGGCGACCCGCATCGCTCCCGAAGCAATGCTTTGCCTGCATGAAACGGAATCAGGCTGGACGCAAAGCCCGGAGCGGTTAACTGATCCTTTAAAATAAAGTGCTTCACCCAAAAAAACTCCCATGCACACATCTTCCGTTAAAGCATCTGACAGGGAACTGACCATTACCCGGATACTGCCTGCTCCCCGGCCACTGGTTTGGAAGGTTTGGACCGACCCGGTCCATCTGGCCCGCTGGTGGGGCCCCAAAGGGTTTTCAACCACAACCCGGGAAATGGACCTCCGTCCCGGTGGAATCTGGTGATTCACGATGCACGGCCCGGATGGCCGGATCTACCCCAACCTGGTCCGTTACATCGAAGTAAAGGAACCTGAGCTGCTCAGGTACCTGCACGCAGGGGAAGAGGAAACCGAAGACATCCGTTTCCAGGTAGTTGTGCGCCTGGAGGAGGAAGGAACCATGACCCGCGTGACCATGCATACGGAGTTCGAGTCACCGGAAATCCTGGAGCGGGTCATCCGCGAGTTCGGCGCCCGGGAAGGCATGGAGCAAACCATGACCCGGCTTGCCGATTTGCTGCAATCCGCCTGATCATCCAACACGATAAAACCATCCAACATGAAAAAATGGAATATCCTCTACTGGGTTGTAACCGCGCTGGTGCTGGCCTTTATGCTTTTTTCGGCTATCCCGAACATCCTGGTAAACCAGGGTTCACGCGAATTCATGGGCCATCATCTGGGTTACCCCGTCTATTTAATTGCCTTTTTGGGATGGGCAAAACTGCTGGGCGTCGTGGTGATCCTACTGCCCGGCTTGGCCAGACTTAAGGAGTGGGCCTATGCGGGGCTCACCTTCGATCTGACCGGGGCCATTTATTCCGGCCTTTCAGTGGGCGATCCCCTTCTGCAATGGACACCCGTCCTGGCCGCCCTTTGCTTTATTGCCCTTTCCTACTACCTACACCACAAACGCCTTCAATCCAGGGCCTGATCCGGCCATCACTTCTGGTAAAAGGACGCAGGCAGGGTACCAGGTACCCTGCCTGGAGAGCTTCCCGGACTGTAACCGACATATGACCTAAAAGAGGTATGGCAGTAGATCCGGACCAATTCATGGCGGCATGGAGGGTGCCTGGCACCAATTTGGGGTCCCACTTCATGGAAACGGCTGCTGACCGATCCAACGAATAAATGGGTCTGATACAGGACACCCTATCGGGTAACCCGCTCCACGGAACCGAACAGGTAGGTTATGCCAGCTGGCGCTTGTAGAGCTGTATGGTATTTTCCATACCCAGGTACAGGGCATCACAGATCAGGGCATGTCCAATGCTGACTTCATCCAGCCATGGAATGTGGTGGCTGAAATATTGCAGGTTGTGGAGATCCAGGTCATGACCGGCATTGAGGCCCAAACCGGCGTCGCGGGCGGCCCTGGCCGCCTCCAGGTAGGGTCCGATGGCCTGCTCCCGCTGGCCCGCTGCAAATAACCGGGCATATGCCTCCGTGTATAATTCCACCCGGTCGGTTCCTGTCTGGGCGGCGCCTTCCACCATCCGGACTACCGGATCCACAAAGATGGATACCCGGATTCCGGCTTCTTTGAAAACTGAAATAATGTCGCGCAGGTATTGCCTGTTCGCCACGGTATCCCAGCCATGGTCCGAGGTGAGTTGCCCGCCTGCGTCGGGGACCAGGGTGACCTGGTGTGGCTTGACTTCGAGCACCAGGTCGACGAACTTGGCCTCCGTGCAATTCCCTTCAATATTGAATTCCGTGCGGATAACCGGCCGGATATCGCGTACGTCCTGGTAGCGGATATGCCTTTCATCAGGCCGGGGATGCACCGTTATTCCATCGGCTCCGAAGCGCTGCGCGTCCACTGCCGCCTTAACCACATCAGGATTGTTGCCGCCCCGTGCATTTCGCAGGGTGGCTATTTTATTGATGTTGACTGAAAGTTTGGTCATCTCATTTTGAAATTAACAGGAGGGTTACCCCGTGGGGAGCAACCCGGGAAGTAAAAGAATCCGCAAACGCACCCTGATCCCGTTGCCGCCATAGATCCCGCACCCGGTATGTCCCCGCCGGCAGTCCGATCGAAGCCCAGTTCACAGTCAGGGATTGGTACTGGCTGGCCGTATTAAACAGGCCGATGGCGAAACTTCCGTCTGCCATGGGCTTCATCCAGATCTGGCTGCTGTCGGAGCGGGCCACCTGCCGGCCCTGCCGCCCCAGGGGATCCTGGTCCACGGCGAGCACCTCATCGTTGGTCAGCAGGCTGCGGGTGAATGCATCCAGGTGACTCAGGTCACATCCGATAAGCAGCGGCGCCGATAACAGGCACCATAGGCTGACATGGGTATATTGTTCGTCCGGCGTCAGCCGGGTGGGATGCAGGTGATCGCCCCAACCCACCTGTCCGACGATCATCATATCGGGATCGTTCCACCTGCCGGGACCTGCGTAGGCATATTGCCGGGTCTGACTGAATCCGATGCTGCTGAGGCTGCCCCAGGTATCGGTAATATCCCCGGTGGTCCTCCAGCAATTTCCATCTACGGTGGCACCCCATTTCCAGACATCCTTCATCCCGTACTGGCACAGGCTGTACAGAATATCCCGCTTCTGCGCCCGAAGCGCCCGGCTCATCACCTGGTAGGGCTTGACGTAGGATGCCAGGGTAGTATCCGATTCCCGGTGAATCTCCCCGTAGCTGCACCAGTCGTATTTCAGGTAATCAATACCCCAGGATGCGTAGGTGGCTGCATCCTGCGCCTCATGCTGGTACGAGCCCAGGTACCCGCCGCAGGTCCTGGGACCCGGGGAGGAATAGATGCCAAACTTCAGTCCATGGCCATGCAGCCAGTCACCGAGCGCCTTCATATCGGGAAACTTGCTGTTGGGTATAATCTGCCCGGCGGGGCCGCGCGAATCCGCTTCCCAGCCGTCGTCTATGTTGATGTAAGTCCAGCCGTGCTCAATAAGACCCTGGTCAATCAGGGCCTGGGCTGAGCTCTTCACCCGGTCGGTATTGACGCTCAGCCCCCAGCAATTCCAGCTGTTCCAGCCCATGGGAGGCGTAAGAGCCAGCTGGTTTCCGCAGCTTATCAGCAGGGAACGTCGGGCCTCTCCCAACTGGTTGCGTACGGATACGGTCAGGCGGTAGTCCCCCTTACTCCGCAGGGTACCAGTCAATATCCCGGTGGCCGGATCCAGGCGCAACCCTGCCGGCAGGTTCTCCACCTTGTAACGCAGGGGTTTTTGCCCGGTAGCGGGAATTTTGAACAGGAAGGGTGACCCTGGCCGGACGCCTACCACGCTGGCGCCATTGATCCGGGGTTGCGGGGAAGGGTCCGGCGTGAGGATGTAGGGTACCGTTTTGCGGATTCCCACGGATTTCCCGGTATTCATTTCGGTAAACGCTACCTGCACCTCCAGGCGGCGGTCCCTGGGCAGGTCCATCTGTCCAATGATGACCTTATCAGGATCGATCGTTACCTGGCGCACCTGATCCTTCCACACCAGGGAACTGTCGGTATCGACGATCCGGACCCGCAGGTTTCCGGAAACCGGCTGGTTGCTGTTATTGACCACCTTGACCGGCGAGACCCATTTCCCCTGTTGGTTGACACTGTCAAATTCGACGGTCATCTTCACCGCATCAATCAGATCGATCATACTGACCGAGGGCAGTCCCCCAAACAGGCCCCCTGCCCCATTTCCATCGTATACCCGTACCGCGATCAGGTTGTCACCATCCCAGTTGATCAGCCCGCTGGCGGTGCCCAGGTGGTATTCGCGGACCTGGTCCCAGGCGGACTGGTACCCTCCGCCGTCCTGGGGAAAAGCCCCTTCCTTGCCGATCAGGGTTCCGTTGAAAAATACCTCATCCGCATCATCAATCTTGTTGAGCAGGATTCGCAGGGAGTCCTTCCACAAGGAGTGGTCACGAAGAGAGGAAGGAATGATCACGTGGATGCGATACCATCCAAATCCATCGTATTTGTCATACCCCTGGAGGTCCCAGCTTTCCGACGTTCGGAGGGTTGCCCATCCGGCGTCATCATAGGCAGGCTGGCTCCAGGCCAGGCTATCCCCCGTCCTGAACCGGGCCAGGGGCATTTTAATGTCCTGAGAACGGGCCTGCAGCAGGCAGGCGGACAACAATACAAGACTTACTAACTTTTTCATGATCAGGCGGGATTGAATGCGGGTTTAAAGATACAATGCCCCCCTGATATACCTGGCCGGATGCAACGGAATCCTTCAGGCCGGCAGGCCCCGGGGTCTATTGTTCTTCCCAGGTATGGTCCGCCAGTAGCCTCACTGCCGCGATGAAACGGTCAAACGGCAGGCTACCACCCCACTCCCGGGGTGATACGAGCGACAACAGGCAGGTCCCGTCCGCTTTCCCATAGAGATAATACACCTGGCCGATCTGGGGCTGAAAGGGAATGCGCGCCTGGTAAATCATCCGGGAAAGTTCTTTTCGGCGATGGATTTCCTGGGCCTGCAGGGCGAGCAGTTCGACCTGCCGGCGAATCAGTTCCAGTTGCCTGTCAGTCTGCTCTTCCAGGGCCGCGAGGGCCTTATGCCGGATTACGCCTTCTTCGGTGGGCCGGATTACCGGCCCGCCAAGGGAGGAGGCATAGGGTAGCACGCTGAGTTGCTTGTGATAGATTTCCGTAATGCTATAGATTCCCCCATCGCCTCGTTTACCCTGCTGGGTTATTTTCAGGTAGCCGTTGGGCTGAATTTCATGGCGGACGGTGAGCACGACCTCCTCCCCCCGGTAGAACTGAATCTCGAAGGTCCTGGCATCCGGGAACAGGCCCCGGGCAGCCTCCGCGAGCTCGGGCTGGTCGAAGGGATGCAGATCTCCATCCGGCCGGATGGTGTAGCGGGCGGAAAATCCCTGATTTTCCAGGTTTACCCAGGTATGGCTGATCACGAGCTCCCCGTTCCGGTCCGTCGTCTCCATCCGGTAATTGCCGCTCAGGGGCCTTTCCCCCTGGTCATAGTCTCCCTTCTCAGGAAACAGTTGCCAGCTCGCCAGAAAATTATATGCCTGTACCAATTTTTGTTGCCTGGTTTTTGAATAAGCAGGTACAACTCCCGCTTGCAGGACTGGTGCTAAAACACGGCCCGGGCGGCAAAGTTCATGATCCGGTACGCAAGTTCCAAAAGGAGCCGCAGCCTGCGCAAACCCGGCCAGCCTGGGAATGACTACCGAAGAATACAAGTACCTTTCCGGAATGAAAGCCCTTCCGCTTAAGGCCCTGGTCTGCCTGGTCTGCCTGGCCGGCCTGCTCGCGACCTGTAAAGGTCAGCCCGTACCCGCCGCCGACCGGATCCTGCAGGACGCCCTGCACGAAGCCTCCGGGGGACAAAAGCGGATCCTGGTTATTTTTCACGCATCCTGGTGTGGCTGGTGCCGCAAAATGGACAGCAGCCTGGCGGACCCTTCCTGCCGAGCTTTTTTTGACAGCCAGTTTGTAATCTGCCACATCACGGTACTGGAATCCCCGGATCGCCGGGACCGGGAAAATCCCGGAGGTCGCGGGATGATGAACCGGTTCGGGGGTAGTGGCAAAGGAATCCCCTACTGGGTTATCCTGGACGAGCGGGGCACCCGATTGGCGGATTCCAGGATGCCGGCCGGCCCTGGCGGAGCCCTTGCCGGAGATGGAAATTGCGGTTGCCCGGCTCAGCCCGCGGAAGTTGCCTATTTTATTTCGGTACTGAAAAAGACCACCCCGATCACTGCCGGCCAGGCTGACGCCATTGCCAGGCGGTTTCTTCGCAATGCCAGTCCGGTCCGCATGTCACTCAGCCCAAACAGGTTAAACCCGCTTCCAATGCAATACTGACGCGGGTTTTCGCTTTTCCGGCCTGTCCAATCGCGCAATCAATCCTGTCCATCTATTCGGTCGCCATTCGGTTATCAACCTCATCACAGCAATTTTGATAACCGAATGCTCCTGGAACCCGCTGTCGGCCGCGGTTTCAGCGGTTTGCCAAGCCGGATTTCTCCCTGGAAAAGAGCTTCAAAACAACAATAGATCACGAAAGAACGGCAAAAGGCGGATCAAACGCAATGCGTGCCGCTACTGCCGATACACTGGGTGAATATCAATAGGTATCGAGTCCAGCTATTGCACTCGGCTCACGGAGAACTCCTGTCGGTTAGGTGTACCCAGCGGTTCAACGGTTACCTGAAAGAAATTCCAGCTGTCTGCGGCATCAACATAGAGCTGACCACCCATACGGCCCGGCATACCTTCGCCACCACGGTCACCTTGGAGAACCATGTTCCCACCGAAACGGTCAGCCAAATGCTGGGGCATCGGTCGATCAGAACAACGCAGCGCTATGCCAAAGTGATGCGGAAGTAGATCACCCAAAACATGACCGCGCTGAAAGAAAAGCTGGAGATGGGCGCGGAACAATCTTCTAATCTTTCCAAATCCGAAGGGGATATTTTGGTTGATTCCAACAGCTGCGGTGTAATTTTTGGGCGATAAACAACCCATCCTTTGGATTTTCCATTAACGACTTTGAGCGAATGAGAAGGAGGTAATATGAAAAGAACGAAGCAACAAAATGAGGCGCCGGTAGCCCCCCACCTGGATCCCCCCGCATCTGTTAATTACCGGTCAAGACCTGGAACGGTTCCGGCAGAGGATGATCATCGATATGGAAGAGGTCATCAGGAAGCAACTGCACATTATGCCGAAGAAATGGCTATGATCGCAGGAGCTCAGGAAGCTGCTGAAAATTTCTCCGGGAAGCCTGCAGCAGCTGAAGGCAAATGCGGCGATACCATGTACGAAAATGGGAGCCGTCCATAACTTTGCCTACGATAAGATCCAGGAGATATTGCGTTCCGGCGCGGCGGATCCGTAATTCTTCGCGGGCATCCTGTGGCACGAAGAGACACTTCAAACGAGGCGGCTTTTTCCTTTTGGCCGGCATCGTTCTCCACCGTTTGACCATCTACCCTCCCACTCCCCTGGCCGACTTCGGAGGCCGGGGAACCAGACTCCAACGGGCCTTGCCACCTTGGTACATCTGGCCGGGCCGCGACAGGGTTGGCGACTTAACAAATTCTTTACCAGTAGGGCTGTCTATAGATTTCTGTATGAAATGACTTCCGGTTCCCATGGGGAGAATGCACTCGGCCTGATAGCGGAATAATCAACTTGGTTTCAAAAGGGTTGGCTTCTCTTACATCATAACCAGCCCGATGTATGGTTTTTATGATGGCATCCGCGATTCGTTCCTGATGATTATTCCGGAAGGCACCAGCGATCCTGCCAGCAATAGCACTATGTCCTCCATCCAGCAATCGTGCCAATACATCTGAGGCATCGCTTATCAGAGAAAGCACAGTTCATACATCGATAGGGTGATTGGCAAAGGTATTCGGTGCTGCTCCTATGAGTGCCGCAGGCCGGGAATACATTTGAATGCCATCTTTCTCGATTCGCTCATTTTCAGGTGGCAACTTGGACCTCATTAAAAACAAGAAAGTATTAAACGGGAAAGTGATACTGTAGTTGTTGCCTTCGGGGGATCGAATGATCCTTTGAGATGGTACAGCTGTATTACCGCCATGCAGTAAAAGTGATTGTTCGGGAGAAATACACCAATTCTGTCCGAATTGATCTTTTAGAAATTGACCACAGAAGTCCCAATAGTTGCTATACCATGCGGTGCTGTCTCCCTTTATTGCTTCAGGTGACACGGCAATATACCAGCCTTAGTGAACCTCCTCCAGGAAACCACTTCCCACTAGTCTTTCCCGCCGGGTCCGGCTTAGCGTATCAGATTTTATCACTATTATCCCATTTTCCTAAAATTCCTTTAGTTTTTCTAAAGAATCGGCTAGTTTTTCAGAAGGTGTTGCCTTAAGCTTGCTGGTGAGATTATACTAAAATGACGCGGTGCATATATAAAATTAAAGGTGTGACACTATACTAAAATGATGACGAACGCTTATCCTAAAATAATGTCGAAATCAAAGAAAGAACAACACAACAAATTATATGATAATGTTTTGGATTATGAAAAAGTAAAAAGCAACAGAATAGCACCTAAAATAATAAGCTAAATGACCGCCTTGCACCAAGATTTTATCCGGGCACTAAGGTCAATAAAAAATATCTCCTAGGCGATTAGAGACCCCATAAAGGGTTTATTACATGGAAAGGCAAGCTGGAAGAGCGATTGATCTAAAATTGAGCAATCTTCTTCTCAGCTCTTTCCCTAGGCCGCAATTCGGTCGCCCCGAAACCGCCAACCTCACAAGGCATTAAAAGTAAATTATATAAGGGAGCCCGTTCGAGATCCTGTCCGTAGACCAGGGTCTATTTCTGACGAAAACCGTCCCCGATAAATTGCAGGGCGTCGATGATCCCCGTGCGCCAGTAGGTCCAGGTATGGCCGCCGTCGCGAACCCGGAATTCATGGGGTACCCCCTTTTCCACCAGGGCGATATGCAGCAGGCAGTTTCCCTTGGTCAGGAAATCATCGTCCCCACAATCTATCCAATACCGTACTTTTTTCAGCTCATCGGCCGGCTTATCGGCCACCAGTTTCAGGGGGGAATTGGCGTACCAGGCTGCATTCAGCCGGTTATTGCCCTTCAGTCCCCTGCCATAGACCCGGCCCAGTACGTTATCCCAGCTATTTTCGGGCATCGCCGCGAGGGTGTTGTCATCCCAGACTGCCGCACTGAGAGGGGCGCACGCCGTAAACATGTCCGGGTGTTTCAGGGCATAAAGAAGGGTGCCGTATCCACCCATCGACAGACCCGCCACGCCACGGTATCTTTTTTCCCCCTTGATCCGGTATTTCTTTTCCACGGCGGGCAGAAACTCCTGGAAGAAAAAGTCCTCATACCTTTCCTTCCCGTCGTAGGAATTGGCATAGAAGCTGGAATCCGCATTGGGCATGGCGATGATCATGGGGGGAATGGCCCCCTCCGCAATAGCCTTATCAGCCAGCCGGTTGATTTCCCCGAACTGCAGCCAACCGGTATTGTCATCCATAAAACCATGCAGCAGGTACACCACCGGGTAGGACCGCTGGGAAGTATAATAGTCCGGGGGCAGGTACATGGTGTAATGGACCTCCTTGCCCAGGATGGCACTGCGGAGCACTTCCTGCTCCAGGACGCGGGGGGCCTGCTGTCCGCTCAGGCAGTTCACCCCCAGCAATAGAACCGGCAGGAAGAACCATCGCATGAATCGTTTTGTCATAAGCAATTTGTTAATTCCGATAAATATAATGCGTTTCCCGCGAATTCAACCGGGGGGGGGCCGCATCCTGCGCGGGTCCGGACCCGTGACCCTGCGGATTGACCGGCTGATACTCCCCGGCGGGCGACCCGGGGAGCCGATACCGTTTGGCAGTATCTTCGCGGGCGGCCGGCGTCCCGCCTAAGCGTGGCGGGGACTCCCGGCAGCACAAGCATATGACCAGAACCAAGACGATACCTGCATCCAGGCTTTCGGTGCGCATTGCGGTCAAGATATTCTTTTTCATAGCCGGATGCTGTTTTGCTTCCTGGGCATCCCGGATTCCGGCCATTCAGCAGAAGCTGGGGCTCAACAATGCCGCCCTGGGCGGCGTCCTGCTGGCGCTGCCCGTTGGCCTAATGACCAGTTTACCGGTCTCCGGGTGGATGGTATCCCGCCTGGGCAGCCGCCGGGTCGTCATCCTGGCAGCCTTTGCCTATACGAGTATTCTACCCCTGCTGGGGCTGGCCGCCAGGCCCTGGCAACTGGTGGTCACCCTGTATTGCTTCGGGTTTGCCGGCAACCTGTTCAATATATCGGTCAATACCCAGGCGATTGGCACCGAACGGCTGTACAAGCGATCAATCATGGCCTCCTTTCACGGCGTATGGAGCCTGGCGGGATTCAGTGGGGCCGCCATGGGCACGCTGATGGTCAGCCGGCAGATCAACCCCTTTTTTCATTTTTGCCTGGTTAGCGGCCTTCTCTGGATCGCCCTGCTGCTCGCTTTTCGCTATTTATTGGTGACGGATCCCCCTCACGAAGGAGGCAGCCTCCTGTTTGCCCGGCCCGATCCGTTCCTGCTCAGGCTGGGCCTGATCGCTTTTTGCTGCATGATCTGCGAGGGCGCTATGTTTGATTGGAGCGGGGTTTATTTTAAAAAGCAGGTAACCGTTCCCGATCGGTTTACCACCCTGGGCTACGTGGCCTTCATGAGCGCCATGGCCGGCGGGCGGTTTCTGGGTGACCGCCTCGCGGAATGGATGGGCAAGAAACGGATGATCCAGGTCAGCGGTATCGTCATTGCGTGCGGCCTGCTGATAGCCGTGCTGTTTCCGGTCCTGGTTCCTGCCACGCTCGGATTGTTGCTGGTCGGGTTCGGCGTGTCTTCCGTAGTGCCCCTGGTGTACGGTTCCGCCGGCCGATACGGCAAAATGAATGCGGGGGTGGCCATTGCAGCCGTTTCCACTATCGGCTATTTCGGGTTTTTATTCGGCCCGCCCCTGATCGGGTTCATTGCCCAGGCAACCAGCCTGCGCGTTTCCTTCCTGGTTATTGCCCTGCTGGGATTCTGCACCTTCCTGCTGGCGACTTGGTCGCGTATTGAAAGCTAGGATGCCGCCAGGTCAGCCAAAGGAAAGTACCAGCAGGGCGATGGCAGCTCCGGCCATGACCAGGAAGGTCAGTATGCCCCAGAAATTCTGCCAGCGGTTGTTGGTGTATTCTCCCATGATTTTGGAATTATTACAGATATGCAGGATGATAGCCACCAGGACCGGTGCCACCAGCCCGTACAAAACCGCGGTATAGATTAGGGCCTGGACAGCCGTAATACGGGTGAATAAAATCAGCAGACCGACCCCCAGGGAGACCAGCAGGGTGATATAAAAGCCCCGCGCCTCGAAGAACTTCTTGTTCATGCCCTCCTGCCAGTTAAAAAACTCTGCCATCATGTAACTCAGGGAGCCGCCCAGCACCGGGATAGCCAGAAAACCGGTTCCCACGACCCCCAGGGCGAACAGGGCATAGGCTCCCTGACCGGCGAGCGGCCGCAGGGCTTCGGCTGCCTCCTGCACCGTGTCAATCCGGTGAATGCCTGCCTGGTAAAGGACCGTACCGGTGGTGAGAATGATAAAGAAGCAAACCAGGTTGGAAAAAACCATGCCCCCCCGGACGTCCGTCTCCATATCCCGGATGATCTGTTTGTCCACGATCAGCTCCTGCTCCAGCTTTTCTTCCACTTCCATCGAGGCCTGCCAGAAAAACAGGTATGGCGAAATCGTGGTACCCAGTATCCCTACCAGGGCCAGCAGAAAATCCCGGTTCCACTGGATGTTTGGCAGCAGGGTGTCCCGCAGGGCGGATGGCCAGTCGGTGCGGGTCAGGAAGGGGATTAACAGGTAGGTGAACAGCGTAATGCACAGCCATTTCAGCACCGTCGAAATCCGTCTGTAGTTCCAGATCACGATGGCATACATGAGCAGTCCGGTAAACAGCACGGAAAATACAAAGGCCGGCACCCGGGGAACCAGCAGATTAGCAACCGCTCCCATGCCGGCTATGTCCGCCCCGATATTCAGGATGATGGAGGGAAAACTGACCAGCAGGATCAGGAGCAGGACATACCGGGGATAATACCGCTTGATGGTTGCCATTAACCCCCTGCCGGTGACCATGCCGATCCTGGCACACATCGCCTGTACCGACACCATCAGTGGCAGGGTAACCAGGGCGGTCCACAACAACCTGGGCCCGAAACGGGCCCCGGCCTGGGAATAAGTGGCAATGCCGGAGGGATCGTCGTCGCTGGCACCCGTGATCAGGCCGGGGCCCAGCTTTTGCCAGAAACGCCTGAAACGGCCCCATGGTTTTGGCAGGGTCTTCATCCAGATTAAGGTATTAGGGATGAAAATAGGAATTATTGGGTAGCTGTCCATGCATCGGTCCGACCGGGATGGAAGTCCTCCACAGCTGGTAAAATTTCCGGTCCGATTTCTTACATTCGGGCTTTACTCATCACCAATAAGCCAACCCTTTATGAGCAAATTGACATGCCTGCTTGGTGCGCTGCTGTTGCTGGCAGGCCCCGCAGGCGCCCAGCAGGTTCCTGCCAAACGCAATCTGCAGCCCGCTGATCTTTACCGGCTTGCCGGAGTAGGTATGGGACAGGTGTCACCGGAAGGAACCTGGGTGGCCTACCCGGTCACCACCGTTGACTCCCTCAAGGACCGCCGGGAGACCCACCTGTGGATGATCAGATGGGATGGCCGCCAAAACCTTCCCCTGACCAGTGATAGTGAAAATGAAACCGCTCCCCGCTGGAGCCCGGATGGGAAATACCTGTCTTTCCTTTCATCCCGCCAGGAAAGTAAGGGCAACCAGGTATGGCTCATGGATCGCCGGGGCGGCGAAGGCAAAAAGCTCACCGAGATCAAGGGCGGCGTGGACGATTATGCCTGGAGCCCCGACAGCAGGAAATTGTTACTGACCATCACCGACCAGGAGCCGGAGGACACCGGCAAGATCAAGACCAGCAAGCCGATGGTCATCGACCGGTTCCAGTTCAAGCAGGATGTGGAAGGCTACCGCTACAAAAAGGCGCACACCCACCTGTATTTATTTGATATCACCACTCACCGGCTCGATACGCTTACCCGCGGTGACTTTGATGACCAGGCGGCCACCTGGAGCCCCGATGGCACGTTGATATGTTTTGTCAGCAACCGTACGGCCGACCCCGACCGCAATGAGAATACTGATCTCTGGGTGATCGAGCCGCGACCCGGTAGTACCGTGCGTCAGCTTACTACCTGGAAAGGCGCCGACAATGCTCCCCGCTGGAGTCCCGACAGCAAGTGGATCGCCTACTCCCGGAGCACCAGCGATGCGGCTTACCTGATGTATGACCAGCCGGTGCTCGCGGTGATTGCGCGGGAGGGCGGTACCCCCAGGCTGCTTTCGGCCGGGCTGGACCGCCCGGTACGAAGCCCGCGCTGGGCACCGGACGGAAGCGCCATCATGGCCCTGGTGGAAGATGACCGCCAGCAGTATGTGGCCGCTTTTCCCGTCTCCGGCGGACCCGCGAAAAAATTAGCCGACGGGCCGCGGAGCTTCCAGGCCATTGAGCCCGGCCCGGGCCAATCCTGGCTGGTATCCCTCAGTGAGCCGCAGCGGCCTACGGAACTGTATGCCCTGGAAAACGGGATTACCCGGCGGATTACCAATCATACCGATTCGTTCCTGGCACCCCTTCAGTTGGCCAGCGTGCAGGGATTTCAGTCAAAGAGCAGTGACGGCACCCTGGTTTCCGGTTTGCTTTACCTGCCACCCGGAGCCCAGGAAGGCAAGAAATGGCCGCTAATCCTGTTTATCCACGGCGGCCCTGTAGGGCAGGATGATTACAGTTTCGATTTGTACCGACAGATGCTGGCAGGCGGCGGCTATGCCGTGGCTGCCGTGAATTACCGGGGCAGCAGTGGCCGGGGCCTGGCCTACTGCCAGGTTATATCCGGGGACTGGGGTAACAAGGAGGTGATTGATCTGCATGGAGCCGTCGACTACCTGGTCCGCCAGGGCATTGCGGATCCGCAGAAACTGGGCGTAGGCGGATGGAGCTATGGAGGCATCCTGACGGACTACCTGATCGCCTCCGATACCCGCTTCAAGGCAGCCTGCAGCGGCGCGGGAACCGGGTTCACACTGTCACTCTACGGGGTAGACCAGTATGTCAACCAATACACCAACGAACTCGGCGTTCCCTGGAAAGGCATTGACAGGTACCTGAAAATTTCCTACCCCCTGCTGAAGGCGGACCGGATAAAAACCCCCACCCTGTTCATGGGTGGAGAAAAAGACTTCAATGTGCCGACAGCCGGCAGTGAGCAGATGTACCAGGCGCTCCGGACCCTGGGTGTGCCAACCCAGCTGGTGATCTACCCGGGTCAGTTCCATGGCATATCGGTTCCCAGCTACCAGCGGGACCGCTTCGAGCGGTACCTGGCCTGGTACGGCAAATACCTGAAATAACCGGCGCGTGGGTCTGTTCAATTAATTCACAAACACCTCGTCGATAAAGACCCAGCCCTTCTGGCCCTTACCCGGATGCCAGGCGGGCAGGCTTTTTACCGGGACGGCCCGCAGGCGGATATACCGCAGGGACATGGGAGCGAACTGCAGCGCGACGGCCAGATTTTCCTTGCCGGTGAGATCCTTATTGGGCTGCGGGGGATGCAGGTCGGCCAACCTTTTCCAGTGGACCTGATCCAGGCTTCCCCAGGCCTCCACCTCGACGGGAGGAAAGATGAAGGAATTGATATCCCGCATCAGGCTCAGGGTAATGGATTTCGCCTGTACCGGCTGGTTGTAAATCAGCAGCGCGCCAAAGTCATTATCCCGGAACCCTAGCCATTTCCCGTTGGCAAAATTCAGATCGCTTTTATCCAGGTCGATCAGCGTCCGGGCCCCGCTTGCCTGGTACTTGGGATCCGCCCTGGTGAGCAGCACGGCGCTGTCAGCCCGGTAGGTTGTTTTGAAGAAATGCTGTTGCAGGATATCACTGCTGATCCAGCCCGGTTTGTAGGCACGGGCCTTCACGGTGAGATCGCTGTTGATTTGAACGCCCGGACGGTACACCGGGGAGTTCAGGCTGTCGGGATCGGTACCGTCCAGGGTGTAGCGTATCGTGGTCCCGTTGATATAGTGTTTTAGCCGCAAGGGGGTGGGTCCGGCCAGTACCGATTCCTCGTTCTCCAGGATCGGCGGAGTCAGTTT
>DASZRL010000064.1:0-16869 GCA_035549175.1 Chitinophagaceae bacterium
GCGATCCTGATCGGTACGAATGGCGCCAGCGAAACCTATGTGGCAGCCAAGGTAAAGGCCTGTGAGGAAGTGGGATTTAAGTCCACCCTGCTTCGCTTCGAGGAATCCATTTCGGAGGTCAAACTGCTCGATACCATTCAGGAACTCAATGCGGACCCGGATGTAGACGGAATCCTGGTCCAGTTACCCCTGCCCGGCCATATTTCGGATGAACAGGTAATCAATACCATTCATCCGGACAAGGATGTAGACGGCTTCCACCCGGTAAACGTGGGCCGTATGGTCCAGGGGCTGCCCGCCTTTGTATCCGCCACGCCCCACGGCATCATCCTGCTGCTGGAGCATTACCAGGTGGAAACCAAGGGGCGGCATGCGGTGGTCATCGGCCGCAGTAATATTGTCGGTCGTCCGATGAGCATCCTGCTGAGTGCCAATACCAACCCGGGTAATTGTACGGTAACTCTTTGCCATTCCCATACCCGGAATCTCAGAGAGATCTGCCTGCAGGCGGATATCGTAGTGGCCGCCCTGGGCCGCCCCGAGTTCGTAACCGCTGACATGGTAAGGGACGGTGCCGTGGTCATCGACGTAGGCATCACCCGCGTGGCAGATCCTTCCCGCAAAAGCGGGTTCAAATTGAAGGGGGATGTGGATTTTGAGGCCGTCGCTCCCAAATGCTCCTGGATTACCCCCGTACCGGGCGGTGTGGGACCCATGACCATTGCGGCCCTGCTGCGCAATACCTATCGCTCCTGTACGATCAAAAACTGAATTAACCCATTTCCCGATACGCACGTCCTACCATGCCTGATAACGACCATAAGAACGCACCCGCGAGCTACCCGGTCATGGAACATTTTTATACCCTGCAGGGCGAAGGATACCACCAGGGGCGCGCAGCCTATTTCATCCGGCTGGGAGGCTGTGACGTGGGGTGCGTCTGGTGCGACGTCAAGGCCAGCTGGCAAGCCGATGCCCATCCCCGGATGACTAGCGAGCAGCTGGTTCGCGCCGTTCGGACCACCCCCGCCCAAATCGTGGTGATAACGGGAGGGGAGCCGTTGCTGCATAACCTGGATGAACTGACGGGGGCCCTTCGGCAGGCCGGGCTGCGCACGCACCTGGAAACCTCCGGGGCTCACCCGCTGAGCGGGCAGTGGGACTGGATCTGCCTGTCTCCCAAGAAGTTCAAGGCACCCCTGCCGGAAATTCCTGCGGCTGCCCAGGAGCTGAAAGTCGTGATCTTCCACCCCTCCGACTTTACCTGGGCAGAGGCCTACGCGGCCCGGGTGGCTCCGGCCTGCCGTCTTTACCTGCAACCGGAATGGGACCGTGCTGCCGCCATGACTCCCCTCATTATAAATTATATTATGGAGCACCCGGGCTGGGAGCTCTCCCTGCAGGTCCACAAATACGTCAATATCCCCTGAAGCAAAGGCCCCCTCCGCCGAAAAATCCGGTATCCGGCTTCGGGATGGACCAAAAAATCAATAGATTCGTTTACCGGATCAACGGAATATCAATGAAAAACTTACTCCTGGCGATAGCCGCCTGTTTTTACACGTTACTGGCATTCCCCCAGCAATACCAGCCGGAAAAGGTAAACCCCAAGGCCGTCACGATATACAACCAGGCCCTGGAAAAGGCCCAGGCAGGAGACTATCCCGCCGCCATCGACCTGCTCCGCAGGAGCCTGGCCCTGGACTCCGGCTACCTGGATGCTTACCTGTCCCTGGCGGGCGTATATGGGCAGCGGAAGGAATATGAGCCAAGCATTGCCTACTATGAAAAGGCCTTTGCCCGGGACAGCGACTATACGGCCGAATACCTCCTCCCCTATTCCATCAACCTGGCCGGACTCGGACGGTTCGGGGAGGCCCTGCAGGCCATCGACCATTTCTTTGCCAGAAATCCGCCGCCGAACACGGCTGCCTACAAGGCCGCCCAGTATCGCCGCACCTGTTACCAGTTCGCGGTGGATTATGCCGCCAGGCATCCTGAAAACGGTTATATATATGCGCCCCAGAACCTGGGAGACAGCATCAACAGTATCGAATCCGAATACCTGCCCTCGCTCACCATCGACGGCAGCGAGTTGGTCTTTACCCGCCGGGTCCAGAACTACAACGAGGATTTTTACTACAGCCGCCGCGTCGACGGGCGATGGTCGCTGGCCAAACCCCTGGAAGGCAATATCAATACCGATCAGAATGAAGGGGCCCAGAGTATTTCCCAGGACGGGAACTGGCTGGTATTTACCGGCTGCAACCGGCCGGAAGGATTCGGCAGTTGCGACATTTATATCTCGTACCTGACGGCAACCGGATGGAGCAAGGGCATTAACCTCGGCGACCGCGTTAATTCCGATCAATGGGAGTCCCAGCCCTGCCTGTCGCCGGATAAGCAGGACCTGTATTTCGCCAGCCGCCGCTTCGGAGGTTACGGGGGAAGCGACCTGTATGTCTGCCACCTGCTGCCCAACGGGCACTGGAGCGAACCGGAGAACCTGGGGCCCGAAGTAAATACCAGCGGCGATGAGGCCTGCCCCTTCATTCACGCCGACAACCAGACCCTGTATTTCACGTCCAACGGCTGGCCCGGGTACGGGGACGAGGACCTGTTTTATGTGCGCAAGGGTTCGGGTGGTGTCTGGAGCAAACCGGTCAACCTGGGTTACCCGATCAATACGATCAACCGGGAAGGCACCCTGTTTATCGCAGCCAACGGGAGAACCGCCTATTTTTCCAGTGACAGAAGTGACAGCCGCGGGGGACTGGATATCTACCAGTTTGAACTGCGCCCCGATATTCGCCCCTTCCGCACCCTCTGGGTAAAGGGCCACGTATATGACCAGAAAACCCGGCGGGGTCTGCCCTCCTCCGTCGAACTGGTCGACCTGGCTACCGGGGAAAAGGTCTCCCGCGTCCAGACCGATGAAACGGGTAATTACCTGATTACCCTGCCGGTGGGAAAAAATTACGCATTCCACGTGAACCGCCCGGGTTACCTGTTTTTTTCCGACCAGTTCCGCCTCAGCGGGGATCCGCAGGATTCGGTATACCGGAAGGACATTCCGCTGGAACCCCTGGAACCGGGCGCCAGTATCGTACTGAACAACCTCTTCTTTGATGTGAACCAGTACGAGCTCAAGCCCGAATCCCGGGTGGAACTGGATAAAGTCGTCCAGTTGCTGAAGGATAATCCCACGGTCCGTATCCAGATCAGCGGCCACACGGATAATGTCGGAAAACCTGCCGACAACCTGACCCTTTCCAACAACCGGGCCCGGGCCGTGGTCAACTACCTGATCGGTAAAGGCATTGCGGCCTCGCGGCTCACCTTTAAGGGATACGGCGCCACGCAGCCCGTGGCGGACAATGCCTCCGAGGAAGGGCGGGCACGCAACCGGCGTACCGAATTAAAAGTCATCGGCCTGTAAACCAGGCCGCTGGCTGTAAAATTTCATTTGGGGCATATTTACCCCCTGGCCTATCTTTGCACATGGCAACAAGTAACAGGCCCAGTTCCGGGCCGATTTCCAAGAAATTTTTTGGTGAAGGGCTGACATTCGATGATGTCCTGCTCATGCCCGGCTACAGCCAGGTGCTGCCGCGCGATGTGGATATCAGGACCCGCCTGACCCGCGACATAACCCTGCACGTTCCCCTGCTTTCGGCGGCCATGGACACGGTCACAGAAGCCACGCTGGCTATTTCGCTGGCCCGTGAAGGAGGATTGGGCATCCTGCACAAAAACATGAGCATAGAAAAGCAGGCAGACCAGGTACGCCGCGTCAAGCGAAGCGAGAGCGGTATGATCCTGGATCCCGTGACGCTGCGGGAAGACGCCACCATCGGGGATGCGCTTCGCCTGATGCGGGAAAACAAGATCGGCGGTATTCCCATTACCGACCACCAGGGAAAACTGGTCGGCATTCTTACCAACCGTGACCTGCGCTTCGAGGACGATCCCAGACGCCGCGTCAGCGAGGTCATGACCAAGGAAAACCTGATCACCGCCCCGGAAGGTACCGACCTGAAAAAAGCCGAGAAAATCCTGCAGCGCTACAAGATTGAAAAACTCCCTGTGGTAGGACGTCATGGTAAACTGATCGGCCTGATCACCTACCGGGATATCCTGCAGCTGCAGAGCTTCCCCAATGCCGTTAAAGACGGCTTCGGCCGGCTGCTGGTCGGTGCCGGCGTGGGCATCACCCGCGACATCCTGGATCGCGTGGCCGCCCTGCAGGCCGTTGGCGTCGATATCATTGCCATTGACAGCGCCCACGGACACAGCAAGGGGGTTATCAACGCACTCAAGGAGGTCAAGAAGAATTTCAAGAAACTCAATGTGATCGCCGGCAACGTGGGTACGGCTGCCGGGGCGAAGGCCCTGGCCGACGCAGGCGCCGATGCGGTTAAGGTGGGCATTGGCCCGGGCTCCATCTGTACGACCCGCATTGTGGCGGGAGCCGGGGTACCGCAGCTAACCGCCATCATGGAAGCCTACCGCGTGCTGAAGAGCCGTAATATACCGGTTATCGCAGACGGAGGAATCCGCTACACCGGGGACATGGTCAAGGCCCTGGCGGCAGGAGCCGATTGCGTCATGATGGGAAGCATATTCGCAGGCACCGAAGAAAGCCCTGGTGAGACGATCATTTATGAGGGCCGGAAGTTCAAGGAATACCGGGGCATGGGCTCCCTGGGCGCCATGGCCACCGGCAGCAGCGACCGGTATTTCCAGGACGTGGAGGACGATGTAAAAAAATTCGTGCCGGAAGGCATTGAAGGGCGTGTTGCCTACAAAGGGCTGCTCAAGGAAGTCGTTTACCAGTTTGTGGGCGGCTTGCGTGCCGGTATGGGTTACTGCGGTGCACGCACGATGGAAGAACTGAAGCAGGCCGTATTCATCAAGATCACCAATGCCGGTATGCGGGAAAGCCACGCCCACGATGTGGAGATCACCAAGGAAGCACCGAATTACAGCCGCAAATAAATAGCCCGGGATCGTCCATTCGGCCCGCCATCCCGTAAAATTGCATAAACGAAACAGGTGAAGCGATTTATTCCTCTTCTGATCAGCCTGGGCGGCGGGATCCTGTTATGGGCCTCCTGGCCGGTGTCCCCCCTGGGATTCCTGGTCTTCGTTGCCTGGCTCCCCCTGCTCTGGGTGGAGGACCAGACCAAAAGCTGGAAGAAATTGCTGGGCTACACCTACCTGCACATGCTCTGCTGGAATGTGCTGACCACCTGGTGGGTAGCCAATTCCACGCTGCCCGGGGCCCTGGGTGCCTTTTTCGCCAACAGCCTGCTCATGTGCCTTCCGTGGCTGCTCATGCATTACACCAAGAAACGCCTGGGCCGGGGGTGGGGTTCCACGTCGCTGATCCTGTTCTGGATCTCCTTTGAATTCATTCACCATAACTGGGAGCTCAGCTGGCCCTGGCTTACCCTGGGCAATGCATTCGCCACGCATACCGAGTGGGTGCAATGGTATGAATACCTCGGCACAAGCGGGGGTACCCTCTGGGTGCTCCTGAGCAATATCCTTCTTTATGCCGCATTTACCGAATACCGGAACCGCGGGCGCTCTGCGGGCTACCTGGCCATGCTGGCGGGGTGGCTCCTGCTGCTGGTGATCCCGATCCTGGTGTCCAGGTCCCTGCTGAACAGGGCTTTGGTCCAGGTCCGGGCATCCCTGGACAGACCGGCCCCCCATGTCGTGATCGTGCAGCCCAACATCGATCCCTGGGATGAGAAATTCGAGGCAGGCAGCCAGGAGGCGCAGCTTCAGAAGCTCATTGCCCTTTCTGAAAAACAGCTGGACAGCCAGACGGCCCTGGTTGTATGGCCGGAAACGGCCATCCCGTTCCAGTCCGACGAGTCGGACCTCCATGGCAATTTTTTCCTGCGCCCCCTCTGGGCCTTTTTACAACGGCATCCGTCCATCCACCTCCTGACCGGCCTGGAAGGCATCCGGTATTTTCCTTCGCCGCACAGCCGCTACAGCCTGCCTGTTCCGGGAACCCGGGGCCTGTATTATGAAGGGTACAACAGCGCCCTGCTGATGGACAGCAATAAGGTGGCCATCTACCACAAATCCAAGCTGGTACCCGGCGTGGAAACCCTGCCCGGTTTCTTGAGGTTCCTGGATAAGCTCTTCGAAAAGTTCGGCGGTACCACCAGTGGGTATGCCCGCAACTCCGGGGCCGAGGTCCTCGCCGCCGCCGATTGTCCCTACCGGGTTGCCCCTGCCGTATGTTACGAAAGCATTTACGGGGATTACCTGACCGGCTTTATGCGAAAGGGCGCCAATCTTATCTGCGTGATCACCAACGACGGCTGGTGGGGGGACACCCCGGGTTACCGGCAGCATATGAACTACGCCCGGCTTCGCGCCATTGAAAGCCGCACCTGGGTGGTTCGCAGTGCCAATACCGGTATCAGTTGTTTTATAGACCCCACGGGCCAGGTGCTGGATCCCCAGCCCTGGAACCGGGCGACCTCGATCCGCATGGAAGTGCCTGCCGCCGCGTCGATGACCTTCTATACCCGGCACGGGGACCTGTTGTCGCGCGGGTTGCTGGTGGCCAGCATCCTGCTGCTGGCCGTTGATGGGGTCCTCTGGATACTGCACACCTTCTTTCACCGCTAATACAACCTGAATGGACAAGGAAATCCGCGTGGACAACCGCCGGCTATTTTACCGCTCCCGCGGCGAAGGTCCGGTCCTGGTGCTGGTCCACGGTTTCGGGGAGGACGGCCGGGTATGGGCCGGGCAGGCCGGCCCGCTGGCCGACCGCTACCGCGTGATCGTGCCCGACCTGCCCGGCTCCGGCCGCTCCGATCTGATGCCGGGTGCCGCCATCGAGGACCTGGCGGACCAGGTCCATATCCTGCTGGAAAGGGAACTGGGCACCCGCCAGGACCTGCTGAACGAACGGGTCATCCTGGTGGGTCACAGCCTGGGTGGATATATTGCCCTGGCCTACGCGGAACGGTACCCGGACAGCCTGCTGGGACTGGGCCTTTTCCATTCCACCGCCTACCCCGACAGCGAGGAAAAAATAGCTGTTCGCCGCCGTGGGATTGACCTGATCCGGGAATACGGCGCCGCTGCCTTCCTGAAAACCAGCTCGCCCGGCCTTTTCAGCCCGCTGACGCGGGAGCGCCGGCCCGGGCTGGTGGAAGAATTTCTCGCCGGCCAGAGCAACTTTTCCGCGGAGGCGCTCGTTTGTTATTACGAAGCCATGATCCGGCGCCCCGACCGAAGGAACATCCTGCAACGTGCCGCCGTTCCGGTGCTTTTCGTGGCCGGAAAATCGGACGGCGCGGTGCCTTTGCGGCAAAGTCTGGAACAAGGCCATCTGGCGGCTATTTCGTACTTTCATATCCTGAAGGAATCCGGCCATATGGGCATGCTCGAGGAGCCCGGAAAAAGCCGGGACATACTGGATGCGTTCTGTCGCGGATCCGCCCATATCTGAACTCGTCTGCATGAAAAAACATCTCCTCCTCCTTTGTTGGCTGGGCTGTACCCTACCTTCCCTGGCCAATCATATCACCGGCGGTGAGATGTACTATACCTTTATGGGAATGAACGGGGCCGCCTACCAGTACCAGGTTACGCTGCACCTGTACCGCGACTGCTTCTCTACCGGCGCACCCCTGGATGACCAGGCAGCCATCGCGATTTTCAACAACGGCACCCGCACGATGGTCTGGTCCGGCCTGATCGCCCGCTCCACCATCGTGGTGGAGGACCTGACCGACCCCAGCCCCTGCATAACCAACCCGCCAAGGGTCTGTTACCAGGTGGGCGTATACCAGTTTGTGGTCACCCTGCCAGGCACGCCATCCGGATATACGATCACCTACCAGCGCTGCTGCCGGATCGCTGGCATCAACAACCTTTCGTTTTCCAACAATGTCGGCGCCACCTATACCGCCGTAATCCCGGGAACCTCCCAGTTGCCGACCGCCCCGGCCAACAACAGCGCCCATTTCCGGGGGATTGACACGGTCGTGATCTGTGCCGGCAATGCCTTCACCTATAATTTCGGCGCCATTGACATGGACAATGATTCGCTGAGCTATTCCTTCTGCAATGCCTATACCGGAGGAACCCCCGATTCACCGGTTCCCAATCCACCTGCCCCGCCACCCTATCCAAGCGTGCCGTATTCCTTCAACTATAACAGTGGGCTGCCCATGGGCATCAATGTCCTGCTGGACCCCCGCAGCGGCATGATCCGGGGCATTGCCCCCCCGCCCGGAATCTATTGCGTCACGGTCTGCGTGACCGAATACAGGCAGGGTATTGCCATTGCCACCCAGCGGAAGGATCTCCAGATCAAGGTAGCCGACTGTACCAAGGCAGCCGCCTCCCTGCTGCCCCAGTATATCAACTGCACGGATTTCTCGCTGCAATTCCGCAACCTGTCCAACAGCCCGCTGATCCATACCTATGCGTGGGATTTCGGGGTACCCGCGTCCAGCAGTGACACCTCCAGCCTGGCTGCACCCCGTTTCACCTATCCGGATACCGGGACCTATGTGGTCAAGCTGGTCACCAACCGGGGGGAACAATGTTCGGATTCCAGCACGGCCCAGGTGAAGGTCTATCCCGGCTTCCACCCGGGTTTTGTTTCCACGGGCATCTGCATCAGCAAGCCCACCCAATTCACCGATACGACCCGGACTACCTACGGTACCGTCAACTCCTGGACCTGGAATTTCGGGGAAAACGGCGCCACCAATGATACCTCCACGAGCCAGAATCCGGTCTATATCTATCCGACGACGGGCATCAAGCCTGTACAACTGATCGTGACCAGCGACAAGGGTTGCCTAGATACCGCCACGCAGAATGTAAGCATCATCGATAAGCCACCGATCCAGATGATCCCGACCGATACCCTCATCTGCATCGCGGACTCGGTCAAACTACAGGCAGTCAGCACCGGCACGTACAGCTGGAGTCCCAATGTGAATATCATCAACCCGACTTCCCCTACCCCCGTGGTGCATCCTACCACTACCACCTGGTACTATGTGGACGTGGACGCCCAGGGATGCAGGAACCGGGATTCGGTGCGGGTACGCGTCGTCGACCATGTCACCCTGCAGGCCCTGGGTGATACCACGGTATGCCTGGGGGATGCGGCCCAGCTCCGTACCCAGTCCGACGGCCTGCATTACCTCTGGTCGCCACCGGCCTACCTGGATGATCCCACTTCCCCGGCCCCACTGGCCACGCCTCCCGGCACGACCACCTTCCGGGTAACCGCCTCCATCGGCCATTGCAGCGCTACCGACCAGGTGCTTGTACGGACCGTGCCGTATCCCACCGCGCGGGCCGGCCTGGATACGATCATCTGTTACCATACTACGGCCCAGCTCCACGGCAGTTATGTCGGCTCCTCTTTTTCCTGGTCGCCCGCACAAAGCCTCAGCAACCCGGGAATACTGAACCCCGTGGCCTCGCCAGGCTCCACGACCGCGTATATCCTTACCGTATACGATACCATCGGCTGTCCCAAACCCGGCCTGGATACCGTGCTGGTCACGGTCCGGCCCAAAATCAACGCCTACGCGGGCCCGGATACGTCCGTGGTTATCGGCCAGCCTCTGCAACTGCAGGCCAGCGGAGGTGTTTCCTACCTGTGGTCGCCCCCCACCGGCCTGTCAGCCGACAACCTCGCCAACCCCATAGGCCTGTATAACGGCAGTTTCGACAGCATACGCTACCACGTACTGGTAGCGGACGAGGTGGGTTGCAGGGACTCGGCATCCGTGCTGGTAAAGGTTTTCTTTGTCCAGCCCCAGGTTTTTGTACCGACTGCCTTCACCCCCAATGGCGATGGACTCAATGATCTGCTGCGTCCCATCCCGGTGGGAATCCGGCAGATCGATTATTTCCGGGTATACAACCGCTGGGGGCAACTTGTCTTCAGTACCACCAGTGCCGAAAAGGGATGGGACGGAACCCTGGGCGGGCAGCCGCAGAGCACCAATACCTATGTATGGATCGTACATGCCATCGACTATACCGGCAAACCCTTCTTCAGCAAAGGGACCGTTACCCTGATCCGCTAGGTGGTTCAGCCCGCCGGGCGGATTCTACCAAAGCCTGCGTACCTTCGCGTTCTGTTTAAAATCAAATCCCGCATGTCGCAGATCGTCTTTATTACGGGCGCCACCTCCGGTTTCGGCCAGGCGGCCGCCGAGCTGTTCGCCTCGCATGGCTATGACTGTATCCTTACCGGCCGGCGTCGTGACCGGCTGGAAACCCTAAGCCGCCTCCTGGAAACGAATCACGGCATCCGGGTCCTCCCCCTCGCCTTCGACATACAGGACCGCGGGGCCGTGTTTGAAGCGGCTGCCGGGCTTCCGGCAGACTGGCAGGACATTTCCGTTCTGATCAATAATGCGGGGCTGGCCCTGGGCCGGGACTATTTTGAGGAAGCCAGCCTGGACGACTGGGAAACGATGATCGATACCAACCTCAAGGGGCTCCTGTACATGACCAAGGCCCTGCTGCCTTACCTGATCCGCCGGGGCCGGGGTCACATCATCAATATCGGCTCCACGGCCGGCAAGGAAGTGTACGAGAGAGGCAACGTCTATTGCTCCACCAAGCATGCCGTGGATGCCATCAGCCAGGCCATGCGCATCGACCTGCTCCGTCACCGCATCAAGGTTACGGCAATCCACCCCGGTGCGGCGGAAACCGAGTTTTCCCTGGTCCGGTTCAAGGGGGATGCCAGAACAGCCAGCCAGGTGTATGAAGGGTTCACCCCCCTTGCTGCCCGGGATGTGGCCGAAGTGATATATTACACCACGACCCTGCCTGAGCACGTCTGCATCAATGACCTCGTTCTGACGGCCACCCAGCAGGCCAATTCCTTTTATTTTTTCCGGCAGGGCTGACCTGGGAGGCGACTGGCAGGTTCCCCAGTTATCCGAGCGTAGTATTTCTTAGAAAATCTACCGGATCATCCACTTTGTGACGGCAAAATTTGCCGCCCAGGGGCTTTCCGTCCTATATTTAACCTACCCATTGAAAACGAGCCCGGAGTACCTTATGAAAAAGCCGTACCTGCTATCCTTTCTGCTGGCATGTCTCGTGTCCAGCGCCTACTGCCAGGAAGTAATTCCCCTGAAATCCTGTAATGACAATTTTATCCGCACGGAGGTGGACAGCCTCAAATCCGTGTACAGCAAGGACGGGTTTCTGTTGCTCAAGGAAGCCTCCATTACCATGGAGAGCGAATTTGAGATGCCGGTCATCGTTCCGCTGAACCAGGGCACCTGGTACCAGTTTGTATTCATCGGGGATAATACCTCCAAGCTGTATGAAGTGCGTATGTACGACTGGAACGAGAAAATGGTCGTCTACAAGAAAAACCAGTGGGGCGACGTGGATGGCAATATCATCTCCTACTCCTACATTCCCCAGTTTTCCGAATTTCACATGATGAAGCCTGTCCAGGTCAATAAGCAGAAGAAAAGAAATCTCTGCGGCTACGTCATGCTCTTCAAAAAGGTGGCCTCCGGTTCCGACGCCAGCCTGACCCAGTCCGGAAAATAATTCCCCGTCCGTGGCGGATGCCTGCCGTATCCGCCGGCAGGTCTTGCAGGTTGCCTGCCCGATGCCAGGCCCCGCGAGCCGGCCTGCCCCTGTATTGGCCTGTTCCTCACGCCCCCCTGAACGGTCCCGTCGGACCGCCGGGCGGACGCGGCCGGGTAAAGAAGTTGTTTGCGGGATCTGCGGGGCATTCCGGCAGGGGCCCGTCCTGCGGGATTTACTGGGCCAGCGAGATGCGGATCTGAACGCCCGCATTGGTGGTGGTGATCGGCGCTGTGGTGGCAATCTTGGGAACGATGCGGGTCTGGTTAAAATAAAGACGGATATTAACCCGGCTGTTCAATACATAATCGATGGAGGGCGACAGGGTCACGACCTTCTGGCCTGCTGTGCCAAAGGCGGTATTCTGATCCAGTTTACTGTTCGCCGTAGCGTCATCACGCAGGCTGTAGTTCAGCTGGAAAGTCACGTCATTATCGAGTTTCATGCCCTTTTTCCCCACCCGGATATTACGCAGGACAGGCAGGGCCCGCTTGCGCCAGTTCATTCCGACGGTAAATTGGGTGGACCGGTTTTCGGCCAGCTGGTAATCCACCAGGCTCAGGCTCAGGTCCCGCTTCTTGCGATACTCAAAACTGGCCGTAAGCTGGTTGGTGAAGGTCATTTCCACGCCGATCAGCGGTTTGAACTCTTCGGAGATGGTAATATTGGGCACCAGGAAATAAGGCACCAGGTTTCCGGTCAGGGTATCCTGGAAGTACGGGTAGCCGGCGTGGAAAGGGTCCTGGAACAGCAGGGCGGTATTGAAGCTGTTCATGCTCAGGGTGCTACCGTACCCATGGCGCAGGGTAAAGTTCGTAAAGATCTTGTTAAATCCCGGCAGCCGCGAAAGCCCCGTATAGGTCAGGTTCCAGTTCGGTTTGGGTAGCAGTCCCGCAAAGGGGTTGGACCGCAGGTTGGGGTTCGCGTTCTTGACCAGGGTGATCGTGGTGGGATCCTTCTTCGTATAAGCCGCCAGGAAGGCCGGGATCAGGACATCCTGGGCATACCGCCCGTACCCGTTGTAAAATCCGTCCGCCCCGGGGGTACCGGAAGCGGTGTAGGGGTTCAGCTTGCCCAACCGCTGGGAAAGCAGCACCCGGTTGTTTTCGAATTGCTGGAACGTCCCCGACACGGCATTGGGATCGAACCGGGTGAAGAGCGTCTGGTAGGAAATATAACTGATACTGAAACTGCCGTAGGCGTAGGGATTCAGGCGGGCCAGGCCGCTGGAGCCCGTCGTATCCTTATAAAGCTCCGAATAGTGCTTGTCATAGGTCTTGTCCACCGTCAGATCGATATTCAAATCGCGGATCGGCGATACCTGGGCGGTGATGGTGAGCCGCTGGTTGTAACGCTGCTGGATCAGGGAGTTAAACAGGGAATCGCGGGTCAGCAGGCCCTTGGCGCCAAACCGGTTGATCCAGCTGGTATCCGGCTGATACCCGAACAGGAAATTAAAGCCCGGCTGCATGCTGCGCAGGTCCATCCCCAGTACCCGGGTACTGTCCAGGTAGCCCGGCAGAATGGTCCCGAAGTCCTCATTATACTGGATGCCCACGCGTTTGAGCGCGGTCACCAGGCGCAGCAGGAATTTCGGAACCGGCGATATGGTCGGCAGTTCCCCCGGTGCCCGGGTCCGGCGGAGGGACTTTCCGGACGTGTCCCGCCGGTTGCTGCTGTCTCCGGCCAGGCGGGGCGGAGCGTCCGTATTGACGGCCCGCAGGAAGCGCCACTTATTATACAGCTGATCAAAATTGAGTTCGCCGTTCACATTGCGCGTCTGGGAGTTTTCCAGCGTATTTCCGAGCTGGGGGGCCAGCAGGGAAGCCGCCGTCCAGTCATACTTGACCGCGTAGGTAAGTCGCAGCGAGGTCCAGTCCACCAGCGGCAGCTTGGAGGTAGGCAGGTTGTAGGTAAGGGTGCCCTCCTGATGGTAATGGGTGTTGCGGCCCCCGCGGAAGAAATTCCGCCGCACCGAATCCTTCTTTTCTTTCGTATCGATACGCCCGTAAGGTTCGTCAATCCGGGCGTTGTTGATCGCGCTGAAGTCCAGGGTCAGGGAATTGGCCAGCTGCCAGCGCAGGATGTAATACCGGTCAAAGGTGAAGTACTTGTTATAGGTTTCCGGGATCTTGTAGGGCCCGCCTCCCACATTGCGCGGCCGCGTGGCACCGAACTGGCGGAACACGTCGGCCTTGAAGGAAAGCAGGGAAGGCGCCAGGTTTACATTGAAATCCCGGACCAGCCCGTACCAGGGAGACGGACTCTTGATGAGTTTCTTGAAGGGTTCAAGCACCTTCGGCAGGGGCGTGAAATTGTAGGCCAGCGCGCCGCGGGTTCGCCGGAGTTCATCGCTTTCCAGCAGCGGATTATGATGCTGCTGGCTGGTATAGGAATAATTGAAATCAAAGTTGGAGATATCCCACACCTTGGGTCGCTTGTTGCCCGTCCGGTTCTTTTTGACGCCGGTGAAATTCACGGTCTTGATAGTCGTCACGTCCACGGCATCATTGCGGATCGAATCCCGCTTGTTGGCGGGCGACGCCTTGAGCTTATCCTTGAGGGTGATATCCAGGTCATAGGGATCGTACTGGGGGGTGCTGGTGAGGCGGCTGACGCCGGCGTAGACAGGAATCTGCACCGCGGCGTTTTTGGGAAGCAATTTGCCCAGGTCCAGGTTGGTGGACAGATCGAGCTGCCGCTGGTCATCCCGGCTGCGCTGGTTGACGCTCTGCTCCAGGGTCCCGAATCCGTGGCTGCGTGCATTGGCAGCCAGCGATATACTACCCAGGTCGGCCAGCGTCAGGTCAACCCGCCCGGTGGCCGCCCACCCGCCCTTTTCGTCGAGTTTGGACAGGCGCAGTTCATTGAACCAGACCTCTGTGCAGACATTGGCATTACGGTTGTTCTGGACCCCCATGAGAATACCCTGAACCTCGCCGAGGTTGGGGTTCCCGATCAGGGCATAGGTCCGGCCGTCCGGCATGGTTTCGCTGTAATACTGGGAGGGGGATACGCCGGCCAGGTTCCTTTTCATCTTCAGTTTGGTCAGCTCATCCAGGTCGAAGTCCAGGTTGTTCGCCGCGGGCCAGATGGACAGGGAATCGATGGCGCCGAAGGGCGTGATCTTCAGCGGGATCTTGACTTCATAGTAGTTGCCTGCAAAGTCTGTTCCCAGGCGGAAGACGGCCTTCAGGTCCCCATCCACCAGGTTGGGCGTGCTGCCGGCCGCCTCCGCGTGAATGAACATGGACAGCCTGCCGTACTGGCGCAGGTCCAGGTTCGTGGTCTTGAATACCCCACGGGCGTCCCCGGGCGTGAGGTTACAGATCTGCAGGCTCAGGCTCTGCTCGTTGAGCAGCAGCTGCACGTTGTTATTGCTGAGCTGTTGCTGCCGCTCAATGCCGGGGGGAATCACGTAGGGAATCGGCTGGCGCTTGTCATTTTCCTCGATGTTGACGGCCAGGGTATTGACCGTGGTCGGATCCACGGTGGGCAGCGGCTTATAATTGCCGGTGCTGTCAATGTCGAAGCTGAATTTGCGCCACTGGTTGCGCACCAGTTCCAGCTTGCCAAAGCGGCACACAACCGTGTCTTCAAAACCGGTCAGGAACATCCGGATGAACCGGATGGACTTGAAGTCCGGTATGTTGCCGACCTTGGCCTGGTAATTTTCGATCGGGATGCGGAACAAATACCAGGTCTCGCTGCGGGTGCTTCCATCCGCCAGGTTGACCGTGACCTCCCGCTTATCGGTAATGAAATTGGATCCCACCGACATGTTCGGCTTCAGGTCCACATGGTACTGGAAATACTCCTCCTGTTCGTTCATCGTATTGTCCCGGTTGAGGTCCTCCTGGTCGGGATACAGGGTGAAGGCATTGGTATACTGGTCTGTGGCGGTGGCTATCGGGGAGTTGCCGCTGGGGTTGTTGATGTCTTTATAGCGTTCCAGGATGCCGGCCTTCTGCTGGTCGTAGGAAGGATCCCGGTAGGGTTTGAAGTTATCGCCGGAGGGGTCGGCCGACGCCTTCTGGTAAATCGGGGAGTTGGTGCCGAAATTGCTGCCCAGCTGTGTCAGGTAACTGCTGAATTTGGTCTTCTCACCCGCGTCCGTCAGGCCGTCCAGGCCGACATCCTGGTAGGGGCGGTCGGTCGGGTCATTACTGAAGGCATTGGTCACCTGGATAGGGTTGGTCGGCACCTGGCCCCAGACCGTGCTGCTGTCAACGGGTGCGTTGATTTTGGGCGTGGGCAGCCCGTTCTCGTATTCGCGTTTGCCGTCCCGCAGAATATCCTCGGAGATGTTGCCCAGGTCAAAATACAGTGATCCGCCCGTGCTGCCGGGCTTGCGGATGAACGGGTCCTGCAACCAGAACTCAATGTACTGGATGTTGCCGGTTTCGAAGTCCGGCTGGTCGATGCTTCGCATGATGCCGCCCCAGGATTTCCGGGGATTCTGCAGGAAACCGTTCGCATTAACCTGGGTAGGGCTCGCCTGGAAATTGTAGGGACCCCGTTCGTTGGGATAAAAGGCCAGGTCAAAGGTGGTCAGCAACCCCTGGCCGAAATCGGTGGTACGCTGGGGGAAAATCTCGTTCTGGTAAACCTGCCGGGTCTCCGGTTTGGATAATTCCGCCAGGTTATCGCGCAGGGGATTACTGGCGCTGCGCCGTTCCTGCAGGACCGGCTCGATATTGTACCAGGCGAGTTTGGCCCGGTTGAATCCGTACTGCAGGTCATTGACCAGGGCGGCCTCGGGAAACATGATATTGCCCGTGGTATCCGGGGCATTCTGGGGCGTAGAGGCCAGGGTCCAGCCAATCAGCGGGAAGCGCAGGTCGATGCTGCTGCTGGTACCTTCAAAATCGTCGATATATACCTGTCCGTTCTTCCCCTTCCCGATCTGGGGCGCATGACCCGGATCCAGGACGGCGGCCTCACCATAAGCCGTAATGGTAGACAGGGTCTTGGTGCTGTAGAATGGCAGTTTGTCCAGCAGCCGGGTCAGCCGGGGCACCTGGTTCTGATAATTGAAGTCCAGGCCGTACATCGTGTTGCGGATCGGATCTTCGCCATAGTTCTGCTTGGTGAAATAGGGCCGTTCGCCCAGGCGCACGATGGTTCCCCCCAATCCCAGGTGTTTGTTGGCCTGGTAATCCAGGCGAAGTCCCATATAATTTTTCTGCTGCAGGCCATAAGTCGCATTATTCTCATACTGCACCTGCACGGGCA
>DASZRL010000065.1:0-84722 GCA_035549175.1 Chitinophagaceae bacterium
GATTGGTAATGAAAAAACTCCTTCGGTGGATGGGGGTAAAAAAAATGGCAGGCTGATTACATCGCACCGCTACAACCACTTATCCTTGCTGCCTTCCGGCCCTGGGGAGGTTCAGCGGGAGCTGGTCGTGTAAGACCTGCCGGCGCAAAGATAGGGATAAGTTTTGTTTCATCGATAATTTACCGGCGGTCTTTCCGGGTCTTGACTTCCTTCCCCGTTTGTACGGTTGATCCTCCGGGGAGGAGTCCGCCGGCAGCTGGTCAGGTAATTTTTTTAGCCAGATGGTCACCTGCTTGGTAATGGCCGGGTTCTGGCGCAGGGTGGCTTTTACCGTGACCCGATCCGAGGGGAAGTCAGGAGCCAGGATGAGATCATTGCCCTCAAAATGACCGGCATTGGATTCCAGGATGATTTCACGGGGAGTGAGGGGAAGCCACCTGCCATCGGATAGCTTGCCGTCGACGTTAATGTAGTTGTGAACCCCTTTTTTCAGGCTATCTGTATATAAGTGAAAATAGATGGAATCGATCTGCTGGGATTCGGCACGCCCCAACCCGCCCAGTACCATAGCATACAGGCACAGGGGCCGGGCCTTCATAAAAGCGAGGGAAAAGGAAACCCAGTTCATTTTCTCAAAATTACTGATTGGTGAGTATACCGTTATTTGCCACCGAATCGTCGCCCGACCAGCAATTTGAATATGCCGTGATTGGAATTGGGCGTTACCCCGAACAGGTATCCGGTGTTACATTCCCAGCCCGGAAGAAAGTAAAGATCCACCATGGGACCGATCAGGTGTTCCTGTTCCCTTCCCGGCAGAATCTCCCGAAACGTACCGAGCGTTCCGTAATATTCAAATCCTACCCCCACTTTCTGCTGGATTGTGTAAACGGATTTAAACTGGGGGGTAATTCCCAGGTGTTTGTCGTTTCCGGTGAGGGCAAAATCCATGTTGGGGTTCAGGGCAACGTACCAGTTGCCAAAGGTCTTGTCCAGGATGGGACGGATTTCACCCTCCCAGATATAATCCTGTTGGGAACTGGGTCGCAGAAAGCCGATTTCCAAGGACAAGCTGGCCCCAAACGGCCATTTCCATTTTTCCGGCACGGTGTAGCGGGGGCGGATATGGGTTCCCAGGTATTCATAATGCTGGCCAGGTACTACGGCGGTGAAAAAGTAGACCCCCATTTCAAAGTTGCCCCCCAGGCCGTGGGTAATCTCAAGGGATTCGTTCAGATAACGGGCTGATTTGGGATCGGGCAGGCCGTCCCTCCCTCGGAAGGTGTAATTACTGTGAAGTTCCAGGAAGGTGACATCTTTCTGTGTAATCGGGGAGGAGTAGACCTGGATTTCGTTATCGGCCTGGCTGAATCCGAGGTGTACGGAAATCAGCAGGATTAACAGAAGGAAGTTTTTCTGCATGTAAGGTGGTTGATGTATAGATAAAATTTGAAGTAGCCATCGGTTACCTGCCCTAGGCGCCACCAGGCCCATTTTCCGGGCCCTGCCGGCTGGTTTCCGGGCACCCGCCTTGTCGTTCCTGTCCACTTGCTTCATGGATTTGCTGACATTTTTCGAAAAATTGAGGCAAACCTACAGGGAATCCGCGGGATAAACCAATCAGGGCGGCCTAGTATGACCGCACGGATTCTCGCGCCGGATTCCGTCGGTCAGGATATATAGATGATTTTTAGCCGGTTTTCCTGTGCTTGGTTGACCTATTTTTCCCGGTTCCAGCCCATAGCGTCTCCTCCCTGCATCGCCGGGTCAACACGCCTGTTGCGTGCTGGGCCAACTTGGCTCCGGCGAAGGCAGGAATATCCGGGTGGGTGGATCCGGCTAGCCGAGATAGCCGGATGAGGAAGAAGGTTTCGAAAATGGAAATGGCTGCCCCGATTCCTGGCAGCCAGGTATCCTATATTGGCTGAACCGGAGTGCGCGTTTCAGCCGGGTTTTCCCTGGCGCACAGGCAAATACCTCATCCCGGGTCCGGATCCGGGTCAGGCGTCTCCATTGGAGAGTCCGGGCGTGTCAGCTACCGCGCACTGTCTGTAGAAATACCCGGCCCTGAATACAAAGACGCCCCCCTCACTTTCACGGCCAGGTTGGGGGTCGACAAGGCAGCGGGCTGTGCCGGACTTGGCTGAGTGTACCTTATTCCTGGCCTGGCCGGGGGCCAGGCCGGATGACAGCCAGCACCAAGCCAAAGCGTCCCGTATTTTCGGCAATGACCACTTCCCGGGTAACGGGAGCCGGCCGACTAAATACGTCGGCCTTACCAGGAACGGTATCCGGTAGAGCCGTCATGCATCACACCCGGGTCATTGCCCCGGTTGAGATAGACGGAAGGATCCCGAACCACCCTGGCGGAATCCCCGTAAACCAGTACGTAGGGACTGAGTTCCTCGCCGGCCTGCCTGCCGGTCGGGGTTGAGCGCTGGCCGTTATGCCAGTAATAAATTTTCCGTTGGTCCATTTGTGCAAAGGTCGTCAGTACCCCACCCAAACGGTATTCACGACCCGAGGTGACTGAATCCCTCCGGCTGACTGTTCGCGTAATCTGCGAAAAACCCAGGCTCGGAAGCATTACCAGACCCAGGGCGACCATCCATATCTTTTTCATATCCCGGACTTTTAGGGTTATACCCAGTACGCCGCAAAAATACTGCCGCAACACCGCCGCTGCAGCAGTGGGGACAAGAATTGACCCAGGCCATCTCACGACCCGCCACGTTGAACCGGCTGAACTGCCGGAATGAACGACTCGATCTCCGGACTGGCCGAACCAAAGCATTCCCTGGTCGATTCTGTCAGGCTATACATGGCATGACAAATAACCGCGGTGTGCAGGCAGGTAGTCGGTCCTCCGGCTGACAGATTCGCCTGTCCGGAACGCCCGATCCTATTTCATGAGGTTCTTGGTAGCCTCCCGGATCGGATAGAAATCCAGGTATTGTCCGACAAAATCAATTTTGCCGGAAGATCCGTAATGGCTGGTCGTATGCATCCAGAACTGAAGGCGTTTCCCGTTCTTATACTTCACCCGGGCCATGGCCCAGAAAAGCACCCATTTTCCAGCGGGTTCGTACATGGACTGGCTTTGGTAAACCCGGATGGGGAGCACGACCTGCTCGGGGAAACTGATCGAATCAATTACTTTCCACCGTCCCTTGTAATAATCGGCCACAGCCTTTTTCCCGATGGCGCTGTCGCCACCAGACCACACGTAGCGTACATTATCCTCATACGGGGCTACCATGGCATCCACGTCCCCCCTGGCAAATGCGGCGAAGGAATTCTTCACCTCGTCGCCTTCCCGCATGGGCAGGAGTTCACTGGTGGGATTCGCCTGGCGGGCGGTGGTATCCGTACCCGTTGTGGAGGGAGCTGCCTTTTCCTCTTTCTGGTTTTGGCAGGAAGCAAGCAAGGTCAGCACGACCATGCCGAAGAACACTTTTTTCATACCTGTAAATTTTTAAGATGAAAAAACCGGATACGGGGGAAAAGTGACCTAGGGGAGTGGAATTAATGTCGGTGATTAGCAAAAGAAAATTACCTTGTTTAATACATATAAGCCGATTTTTTAATGCATGGCCGTTGCATGGATCGAACCCTTGCCGCATAGTCAGGTGCTTCCGGGACCTCTGAAATCATATGGAAGGAGTCGTACCGGGGAATGGGTAATCCCTGATGGGGCAGGAAGAATGGTCCATCCCGGTAACTGCACCCGAACAAATGGGGGATGTTCCGGATACAGAAGAAACCGCATCCGGGAAGCCGCTTTGACCCGGGATATCGATCCTTTCCCGGGCGGTCCGGCCGCGATCCAGAAAAAGCCGTTACACCGGGGCCTTCAGGCGGTCCTGGCCAATGGCTTCCAGGTTAATAGGTAAGGTTCAGGGGCCTGTCCTTTGGGTATTTTATCACATATCCGAATTGAACCCTCGTCTCCTTTCTGGGATCTATATCAAGTTGCCAGGCCAGAAGCTGGGTATTCTCGGAAAGCTGGGCTCCCTCATATTTTTTATCCTGGATTTCGATCTCCTTGTCCGTGGAAATAGGGAACTGATCCTCAATGGTCAGGTGAACCGGCTGCTGCTTATTGTTCCGTACGGTGATCTGGTAGACCCGGCTTTCCGTGCGGTTCCTGCCAAGCAATTTTCGGGAACTGAATTGTTTCAGCATCTCCCGCTTCACCACGACCCCATTGTCCCTACCCAGGGATAATTTCAGGGTATCCCCGGCATTGGTTATATCCAGGAAGCTCTTACCCAGATACGTGCCTTCAAAAAAGAGGTTCGCATTTCCAGGCTGGAGACTGAGGTCCTGCCAGTCGGTTAGGCTGGCCGTAAGGTAGGCGGTTGGTTCCAGTTTGGGCACAGCGTAATATGCGTAGGAAGCATGGACTTCATACGCATCGATATCGGCGGTATAGCTTTTGCCGTCTGCGGGCACTGAATAAGGACCTTTAATTTCATAAACCACGGTGGTCGGCTGATAGGTTTTAATGACCTCCAAGTTGCCGGGCTGTTTTCCTGACTCGTTGGCTCCCGGCTCTGCGTCCCGGTCCCGTGTAGCCATTTGGCTGGTGTACCCGTTGACAACCACCTCGTCGAGATGCTGGACCAAAGGAACCAGGGTAACCATCCACTGGCTTCCTGAAAAAGCGGAAAATTCCCTGGTTTCATAACCTACTGCCTGCACACTAACTACCACCCAGGGAGTATTTGCCGGCAGGTGAAAAATCCCCTGGTTATCAGTCGCAGTAGCCAGGCGCGTCCCTTTTATCCCTACCGTGGCTCCCGCCAGGGGATTTCCCGCATCGTCCACCAGGCGGCCTACCACTTCACCGGGATACATCTTCCCAGCCAGGAGGCCCGGTAACGGACGAACGTAGGTCCCGAAGCCCATATACCATGGCGTTATGACAGGCTTGTCCCCTTTCAACCAGGGATTACCGGTCGACAACAACAATTTCACGTCTTTCCAATCTTCCCCTGATTGCTGAAAAATAGTTGCCCTGAACTGGATCAGGATGGGTTGCTGGATATCCCGGACCCGGATGTCATAGGAAGGAACCCATCCGGCTTTCCGGATGAGGTAACGGAGCGTAACGGTGGCGATACCGTTTTGCTGGTTTTGCACGGTAACCAGGACCTCACTGGTAGACAATCCACTCTGTTGCTGGAGGGAAAGGATTTGGCGCCTGATCCGGCTCAGACTGGAATCCAGGGTTCGGAGCGACCGGTTTGTCTCCCGGCGGTGCTGGTAAATATCCATCCAGCGGGCCCGCTGAAAATCAAGTGCCTCTTTTAAATCTGCGGTTTTAAGCCCGTTACTGCCACCGATGGACTGATTTTTTACCAGGCTGGCCTGCTCCTGGTCATACACAGCCAGCATATTCTGCAAGCCAGTCCTTTTTTCTTCCAGGCTTTCCTGTTCCTGGCTGAGACGGGACATTTCTTCCTGCTGGGTTTGCTGTTTCAGGAAATTTTGCTGACACAGGACCGAAATGACCGACAGATCACCCGATACGTTCACCTGCAGGCTTTCCTTATCAATATCCGGTGAAATGTCATCGAATATGAGCTGCCTGGTCCCCGCAGGAAGTGGGCCGCGGTAGCTTCTTTCTACCTGGGCCCCGTCAAGAAAGACGGTCACCTTTTCCACTTTGCTGGTCAGTTCCAACTTTTCCTGGGCACTTCCAAACCGGGTCAGGCCCACCAGAAATCCAATAAGTACAATTGGTTTCATACGGCTATTTTTCCGGGGGATGCCGAACCAAAACGAATTACATAAAATTACTATCGTTAAATAGGGCAGCAGGGCTCAGGGAGCTTTCCGACTTCCTTTTTTATCCTTTTCCTTTTTTCGCAGTTCTTCAGCCCTGTAAACCACCAGCTGCCTGATCAGATCCACCGGGAGTGGCCGGTCATGGGGAAACTGGATGGAGCCCTTGGCAAACCTGAACCCGACCAGGGCATGCCTGTGCTGGGCAACGCACCCGGAGCCGGGATAAAAGCCGATATGGTTCTTGAAAGCGGCAAAGTAAACCAGGATACCACCCAGGCGGTATGCGGGCATCCTGTAACTGATGCCCTCTTCCAAGCCTGGCACCTCCTGGAATAGGATTCTTCGGATTGCCCGAAGCCTGGCTTGCGTTTTGGAGGGGAATTGGCTGATATACTGGCTGACAGATTGGGCGGGGCGGGTATCCTGTTTCATGTATTGAGTAGTTTTGAGGTCAAACCAATCAGAACGAGTTACCGGCTAACGGGGCCGCCGGGCAAGCTGCTCCCGGATCAGCTCCACCACACTGGTCGTTTGGGTGCCAAACAGGGGAGACGCCCAGTTTCTGTCCGGCGCCAGCCGGTTTAACACCAGGAATAACCCCAGACCTTCTTCCTGAGACCACCATTTTCCGTTTCGCCGCACGCCGGATAGGGCCAGGGCGGGTGGCAGGTTACCCCCACGGGGATGAACCATCCAGGTATACATCGAGAACTGGCCCAAGCCTTCCATGGTCAGAAAAAACGCGTCAATGGTAGCCAAGCTGGCTGCCCGGTCATTAAAATATTTATCATGACGGCGGTCCATACATTCCAGTCCGGAAAGGGTCAATGCCTCCAGCTGCGTGGCGTCGGGAGCAGCAGCCGCCCGATAAAAGAATTGGTTTTCCTGGTTGTACAGCGCAACATACTCCGTATCTTTCTCATAAAGGTTTTGGACGATATCGTCCGTAAATTCCACTTCCAGCTGGCTGGCCTTTTCCAGCGACGACATTTCTCTTCCGAAATTCTGCATTTGCTGGGAATGGGAAAACTCATGGACAAAAACCCCCGTAACCAGCCGGGTCATTCCGAGCTCCTGGCTGGTTACACCGGCCTTTTCCCAGAAATCAACCAGGGGCATGACGAAAAACGAACGGGTCGAGTCATCCGGATTCTGACCGGCAAACGACATAAGTCCAACCGGCACCACGGTATGGTCGGGCAGCGTGATTTTTCCCCGGTGCTGGGACCGTCTCCACAGGTAGGAAACACCCATCAGCCGGGGTCCCCGGAATGCGGGACCCGAAGGCACCGTGATGGGAGAGGTGGAATACACGTACAGGCTATCAAAAAAGATAAAGTCCACCGGTCGAAGGGCCCGCAGGCCGTACTGCTGTGCAGCTACCAGTTCCCAGGCCTTGAAAAAGCCGCTTACATCCTTGAAAAAGGCCGGGTTGACCGAAGCGGTCTTGGTATTTGGGGTACCTTGCCCGAAAGCATCTGCTAACAGCAGGAGAAAAAGCGGCCAAAGGCGGTAAATACGGTTCATGGTATGGCAATAATTTAACTATCCCATCCGGGCGAAGACCGGCAGAATTCTATCATAACTTACAGGAAACAGTTCTGGAAGGCATCGCCTGCCTGGCTACCTTACCAGCATCACTGTCCCCTTCAGGCGTTTATCTAGGGACTTGTAGGTATACTGGCAGTCCCACACATAAACCCCCGCTGGCTGATGAATGCCCCGGAGCTGTCCGTCCCAGCCCCGGGAAGGATCCGTGGATTCGAATACCTGCTGGCCCCAGCGATTGAATATCCATAAATGGTACCTGGCGAGTTGCCTGTTGGTCACGATCCTGAAAATATCATTTTTTCCGTCATTATTGGGAGTAAATGCGGATGGAAAAAACTCGGCACAGATACCGTTGGTAACATGGGTGGTTGCTCTGGCCGTACCACAGCTGTTGGAAACGGTTACCGTGTACTCACCGGGTTGCCTCACCGCATACCGGTTGACGGCCGAACCATCCTGCCACAAATAGGACGCAAAATCCCCGGGTTGAAGGACCAGGGTATCCCCTTCGCACCATCCGGCCGTGGCCGGCAGCTGGGGATGAGGCAACTGCTGGACAGTGAGGTTGAGCTGACGGATGCTGTCGCACCCCGTATATCCGGTAAAGGTGTCCGTATAGGTTCCGCTTGCGGAATACCCTTCGAAAAGCTGCCCGGCACAGATTTGTTTATCCAGGATGGTATATTTTTTTTCTTTTACTAACAGGTGCAAAACCACCGCTGAATCACACCCGGTTGGAAGATGAAACGCATGAAAATAAAATCCGGAATCTGCCAGGCTCTGCCCCGCGAAGGGAAAAGTTTCCCCCTGACAGATGCTGGCGGTGAGGGTATCGGCCCCGGGCGGAGGAATCGGGGATACGGGCGCCTGAACGGATAGGCCCGCCACCGTGGCGGAAGAGGCCACCGCCAGGATCAGGGTATTATGCCCTGCCTTCCAGTTGCTGCAAAGATTAACCGTGGTTTTGTCACTCTCCGTATGGTTAGGCGGATTAAACGGATTGGCCAGAGGAATGATATGACCCAGGTTGCCGCTTTGCGGCAAGCCGTTGACATATATTTCAAATATGGAATTATCGGCATACAGGTCTAGGCCCAGACAGAACGTACCCGGATCATTGAAACTCCGGCCGCAGGAATCAAAACAGGGCAGATCAAATTCCGTCTTGAAAAAAAAGAAACGGTTACTGGCATGCTCTCCCGTAGGGCTGAAAGAAATCCAGGTCGGTGCATTATAATAAACTAGCGGTAGCATGACCAGCGAAACGGCCGGAAGGTATATTCCGTTGATGGAGTCCTTGGCAACTTTCCATCGCAGGTCCGTGCCGGATTGATTGGTCACCCCGGTAGTGAAGTCACTGCTCCGGGGTGCCGGGCCTACACCGGGCGAGCACTGGGCAGAAAGCGTGTTGCCCCCTGCAGCCATCCCATACAGGAATACCCCCAGGACAAAATAGTAAAGGCTTTTACGCATGGATCCCATACAGCAGGCTGAAACCGCCAAGGTTTTTCCGCGGAATAATCCTGCCTGACTAAATGTACAGGATTATGCCGGGAATCTGAAACCGGCTTCCCTCCGGGGTGAGGAGTCATCGAAAGCGAAAGGACACTGCATAAGCTTCGCCTAAACCTTCCGCCTTAGCAGTTTACTGCAGGTTAGCACCCGGTTTTCCCGGGGTTATTTTACGGTAAGGGTCTCTTTCGCCCGGATATCCCGGGAGGAAGCCCCGATCATCAGGCGGAATTCGCCCGGTTCTACCACGCGTTTGAGGTCCTTGTTTAACATGCTTAACAGGGCGGGTGTAATGGAGAAGATAACTTCCCGGGATTCCCCCGGCCCCAACATAACCCGCTGAAATCCCTTCAGCTCCATGACGGGCCTGGCTACCGAGGATAGCAGGTCCCTGATATAGAGTTGTACTACCTCCTGGCCCGGTCTGTTTCCGGTATTGGTGACGACTCCCCGGAACGTGACGGAATCCCCGGATTGCATCTCCTGGCGGGACAGGTGCCAGTCGGAATAGGTAAAGGATGTATAATCAAGCCCAAACCCAAAGGGGAAGAGAGGAAGGCCGCTCAGGTTGTAATAATCATCACCCCGGCCAGTAGGCTTGTGATTATAAACGAGTGGCAACTGGGATTCATCCTGGGGAAAGGTGATGGGTAGCCGGCCTCCCGGGCCCTGATCACCAAAAAGCACATCTGCCACGGCATGGCCCCCTTCCTCGCCCGGATACCAAATGTCCATGACGGCGGGCACCCTGTCCAGCCAGTTCCGCATGGTGATGGCACTGCCGCCTACCAGCAGCACCACTACGGGCTTGCGGGTAGCTGAAAGCGCTTCGATCAGGGCCTCCTGATGACCAGGCAGGGAAAGCATCGCACGATCCTGGAACTCTCCCTCATGAATGCCTGCCACTACAACCGCCACATCCGCCTGGCTGGCCGCCCGGACAGCTTCCCGGATTTTGGCCTGCCAGGCTGTGTCAATACCTGCATTCCATACCAGGTGAATGTGGGCATTGCCTACCGGTTCATAAAACTCGATGCGGATCGCATACGCCTTCCCTTTCACAAAATCATAATCCACCAGCCGGGTGGAATAGGACTGTTTCCGCCATTGATCGATCACGAGCTTGCCGTTGAGGTAAAGGCGGAATCCATCGTCCCCATCCAGCCCGACCTTAAACCGGCCTGTCTCCGGTGCGATCACCTGGCCCGTCCACCTGACTGAATAAAAATCCAGGGGAAGGGATCTGTCGGGTCCGGAGAGCGTCCACTGGAAATTAATTTCCTTGTCTGTCCTGGTCAGCCGGGGAGTTCCTTCGAGGCTGATATTCGTAAAGTATTCTCCCTTCAGGCCCGGCTGGCCGGATTCGGTCTTCAGGTTATCAGCGGCCACTATCTGCCAATCAGGTTGCATTACGGGAACCCCCGCCGCATAGGTGACCTGGATGGAATCTCCTGCGCGCTCCCTGATCCCCTCCAGGATACTTACCTTTTGATTTCCGGGGCCGCTGTAGCCTCCCAGCCTGGCCGACCGGGCATCCTCCCCGATTACGGCAATACGTTTAATGTCCGCTTTGAACGGAAGCAAATCCTTGTCATTCTTCAAAAGAACAAATGATTCCCTGGCTGCCTGGCGGGCCAGCATTTTTCCAGTATGATCCCCTGCCAGCGAATCCAGCAGGCCTTCATCGATATAAGGATGTTCAAAGAGCCCCAGTTCGAATTTGGCGCGAAGGACCCGGGATACGGCATCGTCTATCCGAGCGGAATCCACCTCCCCGTTAAGAAAGGGGGGTAGAAAGAGCTTGTGGTGATTGTAATCAGTCTGGAATATCACATCCAGTCCGTTGTTGATGGCCTGTTTCCCGGCCTCCGCGTAGTTACGGGCCGTATAATGCAACACGACATCGCCCCCCACGGCATTGGCATCTGAAATAACGAACCCCCGGAACCCCCATTCCCCTTTGAGTTTTTTCTGCAGGAGCCAGCTGTTGGCGGAGCAGGAAACCCCGTCCAGGGAATTATAGGCTGTCATAATCGAACGCGATCCGCCCCGGCTGATGCAGGCCTGGAATGGCGGAAAATAGACTTCGTCCAGGAGCCGTTCATTCAGGTGGATGGGATAGCTGTCCCGGCCGCCATCGCCCACGTTGGCTATAAAGTGTTTGGGTGTGGTGATGACACCTCTTGATTCGAAGGCCCGTACAAACGAAACGGCCATTTCACTGGTAAGGAAGGGATCTTCCCCATAGGTTTCCTCGGTCCGTCCCCAGCGGACATCGCTGGCGATATTAATCACCGGGGAGAGCACGTCCCGGATACCTCTAGCCTTTGCCTCCCTTGCGATCCGGGTGGCCACACTGGACATTAAGGCGGTATCCCAGGTGGCTGCCAGGGCAATGGATTGCGGAAATACGGTAGCCCCATCCCGGACCAGCCCGTGCAGCGCTTCATCAAAGGCAATAATGGGAATTCCCAGGCGCGTATGGGCCACAAAATAATGCTGGATACCATTGATTTTTTGGACCAGGAGGCGGGCATTCTCCGCCGTACCGTAGTGTAACATTTGTCCTCCGGCATCTCCCCGGGAACTGGCGCTGACCTGAAAACCGAACAACCCATTCGCATAGCGACTGGAATCTCCCTGGTCCAGGTCCCCTGGAATCATGAATAGCTGCCAGAATTTTTCTTCCGGTTTCATGCGGGAAAGCAGATCCCGGACGCGGGTTTCCACCGGCAGTTTCGGGTTCTTGTAGGCAGGCACTTCCTGGGCCGAGAGTCTGGCCGTGCCGGACAGTACCAAGGCAGCCAGAAGCCAAAAAATTCGCGGATTCATAAGACGTGAAAGTACGTCCAGGAATTTCTTTAAAATGAACGATTCAGGCAAATATTTTACCTCCGTAAAACTGAGCCTAACCCGCTCAAGGAAATGGATTTATATTTAAGAATAGTTCCGGCCTGACCGGTGGTTTTTCGAGCAACGGGGTATGGGGCCCGGCGGCCGCAACCCAAAATCAATGATCCTCCCATGATGGACAGGAAGCAGTTTATTCGCAGTACCGGTATGCTGGGTGCCCTTGCGGCGCTTGATCCCGGGTACCTGTTCGCAAATGGCAAAGCAGACCTGCCTTCCATGCGGCCGCCCGTTTCGCAGCGGAAATTTGTGAGCGATTCGGTGGAACAAACCATTTCGGTCGTTAAGAAAGGCATTGCTGACAAAAAATTGAGCTGGCTCTTTGAAAACTGCTTCCCCAACACCCTGGACACAACGGTGGATTTCGAAGACCGGTCAGGCAGTCCGGATACCTATGTTATCACGGGAGATATTGACGCCATGTGGCTTCGGGACAGTTCGGCCCAGGTCTGGCCGTATCTGCTGCTGGTCAAATCCGATCCTAAATTGCAGCTGCTGATTAAGGGGGTGATCAACAGGCAGGTACAGTGTATCCTGCTCGACCCCTATGCGAATGCATTTTATAAAGACTTCAGCCGCGTAAGTGAATGGAAATCGGACCTGACCACGATGAAGCCGGGGATCCATGAAAGGAAATGGGAGGTAGATAGCCTGTGTTACCCCATCCGGTTATCATACGGCTACTGGCAGGTTACCGGCGATACCTCCCAGTTTGATAAGGACTGGCTGGAAGCGATGCGGCTGGTCGTACAAACATTCCGCCAACAGCAGCGAAAAGAAGGCCCGGGGCCGTACGCTTTCCAGCGAAATACCAGCTGGGCTACCGATGGGGTTCCGCTGAGCGGATACGGTTATCCGGTCAAACCGGTGGGTCTGATTTGTTCGATATTCCGGCCCAGCGACGATGCGACCATTTTCCCCTTTCTGATCCCGTCCAATTTCTTCGCAGCCAGGTCCCTGCGACAGCTTCATGAAATACTGAAATACCTGAAGGCCGATTCAGCAAGGCAGACCGATTGTTTCACGCTGCTCCAGGAGGTGGAGGAGGGCCTGTCAAAATACGGCACCGTCAGAGACCCCCGGTTCGGACAGGTATTTGCCTATGAAGTGAACGGGTTTGGCAGTTATAACCTGATGGATGATGCGAATGTCCCTTCCCTGCTTTCGCTTCCGTACCTGATCCGCAAAGAATTTGCCGCGAATACAACCTACCAGCATACCAGGGCCATGCTGCTTTCGGAGGACAATCCCTTCTTCTACAAAGGGACTGCCGGATCCGGGAACGGAAGTCCTCATACCGGCGTGGATTATATATGGCCCATCAGTATCATCATGCGGGCACTGACCAGTGCCGATGAGCGGGAAATCCGGGACTGCCTGGCCATGTTGGTTCGCTCCAATGCCGGAACCGGTTTCATGCATGAATCCTTTTACCGGAATGATGCTTCCCGATTTACCAGGAAGTGGTTCGCCTGGGCCAATACCCTGTTTGGCGAATTAATCCTCCGGCTTTATCGCGAGCGGCCCGGATTATTAACCTCCTTCCAAACCCCCGCTTCCTGATCTATGGTACGTCTACGTTCAGGACTTCTGTTTACGGGGTTATTCGTCCTCGGGGGATTCATCGCGTTTGGCCAGGCGCCGTGCATTGCCAGCACATACAGGGACGCCGACTCCCTTACCCGGCTTTCTCCTGAACGCGTTATGATCTATGTCCCGGATACAAGCTGGTTATACAATCATCACCCGTCCATTACCCATTACCGGGGACGTATCTGGGCTATCTGGAGTGACGGCCTGCGGGATGAGGACCAGCCGGGGCAGCGGATCCTGGTCTGTGAATCCTCGGATTTTTTTCACTGGGGAAAACCGGCCGTTCTGGCAACCCCCTCGCGCTACCGGAGGGATACGTTCAATATATTGACTGCGGCGGGATTTCATCAATACCGGGATACGCTTGTTGCCTATTTTGGCGAATATTCTCCCCACAGAACCCAAACCCGGCTGTGGGCCAAATATACCTGTGACGGCAAAAAATGGAGCAGAGCCATAGACCTGGGCCTTGCCGTTATTCCGAATCACGGACCCCAGCGGACCCTGGGCGGATCCCTCCTTATAAGCGGCAATGTTACATTTCCCCGAACCCACGATTCCACCGGTCTGCGGGGTTGGCAGGTAACCAGTTTTTACCCGGATAGTCTGGTTGCCCAGGATAACCCGGCCACTTTTTATGCACCCGCCGAAAAGATGGGGTTGCCGCCGCTTTGCGAAGGATCCTTCTACCAGACTGGAAATGGCACATTGCATATGCTGCTCCGGGTGACCGGGAAAGGGTGGAAGGGCAGACTCTGGCTTACAGAAAGCCGGGATGATGGCCAGCACTGGTCTTTCCCGATCGAAACACAATTCCCGGACAACGACAGTAAATTTCATTTTGGACAGCTGCCGGATGGCCGATATTATTATGTGGGCATTCCGGACACCCTGCACCATTATGATCGTACCCCGCTGGTTCTGTCCGTTTCCGGGGATGGTTGCCATTTTGACAAGCATTATATCCTGGCCGACCAGCCCTACACGCTGAAAAGGACCGGTTTATGGAAAGGGGGGCAATATGGTTACCCACATACCATGATCTGGCAGGGGTTCCTCTATGTTATCGTTTCCCGGCAAAAGGAGGCCATAGAGATCCTTCGCTTCCGGCTCAGTCAGATCTAAATGGTAAGCGTTCCGGTCCCAGGATGGCAGGCCGATCCGGAAATGGGGGAAAAGGAGGGAAGGCCACGCCGGAAGGCCGTGAATGGTCCGGTACGGTGGAAGGAATTTGATAACCAAAACGATACCTGAATAAAACTGTCAAGGCAATGAAAAAAACAATCTGGCTCGTAGCGCTGTGCTGCTGGATGCAGCTGAACGCCCAGCAACATAATTATTCCAAGGATTATGTGTGGCCTTCCGATACCGCGGTTCGCAGGAAACTGGATGCTTGGCAGGATATCAAGTTCGGCCTCCTGATGCACTGGGGCACCTACAGCCAGTGGGGAATCGTGGAAAGCTGGAGCATCTGTCCCGAAGACGAAGGTTGGACCCAGCGCCGAGGTCCGTATGCGGAGAACTATTTTGAATACGTGAAGGCCTATGAAAACCTCCAAACGACCTTTAACCCGGTGGATTTCAACCCTGATAAATGGGCCAAGGCCGCCAGGGAGGCCGGCATGCGCTATGTCGTATTCACGACCAAGCACCATGACGGATTCTGCATGTTTGATACCCACCAAACCGACTATAAGATAACCGGCAGCAAGACCCCTTTTTCCAGCAATCCCAGGGCCAATGTGACCAGGGAGGTATTTGATGCCTTCAGAAAGCAGGGTTTTCTGGTAGGCGCCTATTACTCCAAGCCGGACTGGCATTGCCCCTTTTACTGGTGGCCCTATTTCCCGCCCAAGGACAGGAACGTAAACTATGATCCCAAAAAATACCCGGAGCGATGGGCCCAGTTCAAGGAATACACGTTCCAGCAAATCAAAGAACTGATGACCGGCTACGGGAAGGTGGATATCCTCTGGCTGGACGGGGGATGGGTCCGTCCCCGCAACACCATTGACGACAAGGTGGATTGGCAACGAAGTATTACCTATGACCAGGATATCGACATGCCCCGGATAGCCCGGATGGCCCGGGAGCATCAGCCAGGCCTGTTGGTGGTGGACCGTACGGTGAAGGGGGAGTATGAAAATTATGCCACCCCGGAACAAACTATTCCCGCAGAAGCCCTGGACTATCCCTGGGAATCCTGCATCACGATGGGTAATTCCTGGAGCTATGTCCCCAACGATCATTACAAATCAACCAATGACCTGGTCCATATGCTGCTGAAAATTATCTCTCGTGGCGGCAATTTATTACTGAATATCGGCCCCTCACCCCAGGGAGACTGGAGTGATACGGCCTACAGCAGGCTGAAGGAAATCGGTGCCTGGATGCGGGTCCACCAGGAGGCGGTGTATAACACGGTTCCATTGGCTCCCTACGAAAAGGGAAACCTGATATTCCTCCAATCCAAGGATAAGCGGACCCAATACCTCTATGTACTAAGCCAGGGACCGGGATCCGAGCAGGTCACCTTGCCCAAGCAGCTCATCGTGGAAGGTTTGCCGGTGCATAAGCCGGCCAGGATATTTTTACTCGATTACCCGGGAAAGCAGGTGCCGTGGAGGATGAACGGGGATTCGCTGGTAATAGAGGTACCTAAATCCCTTTGCGGCAAACCGGTTGGCAAATATGCCATCGCTTTCAAAATTGTTCATTAGGAAATGGGGACAGCGGTATTCCCGGACGGAACCCCGTGCGCAGGAAAGGTTTTACTGATTGCCCGCCATTCCCTACATTTAGATTCAAATTATTCATATTCATGAACTTATTTTCTCTGGAAGGAAAGACGATCGTGGTGACAGGGGGGACCGGCGTTTTGGGAGGAGCCTTTGTGGAAGCCATCGCCGAAGCAGGGGGTAATGTGGTGGTCATGGGAAGTAACCGGAGCCTGGAAAAAGGGGAACAGCGGGCTGCACGGATCCGGGAGGCCGGCGGCAAGGCAATGGCCCTGGCTGCCGATGTTTTAAAAGAAGAGGAACTTCGCAGGGCCCTGGATCAAATTATTACCAGGTTTGGACGGATTGACGGCCTCGTTAACGGGGCCGGGGGGAATATCCCGGAAGGCGTGGTACCACCCGGCGCCGACCTGTTCCGGATGAACGTGGCTGGCCTGCGGGATGCCATGGAACTGAATTTATGGGGCACCATCATCCCCACAATGGTTTTCGGGGAAGCGTTGGCATCTTCCGGAAAGGCCAGTATTGTAACTATTTCTTCCATGACTGCCAAGCGGGGATTGACTCGGGTACTCGGGTACAGTATGGGCAAGGCTGCCATCGACAATTTCACCCGGTGGTTTGCCATCGAGCTGGCAAACCGCTACGGAGACCGGATCAGGATAAATGCGATTGCCCCCGGCTTTTTCATTACCGAACAAAACCGGACCCTGCTGACAAATCCGGACGGCAGTTATACCTCACGATCCGAAGCCATCTTACGCATGACGCCCTTTAAGAAATTCGGAAAGCCGGAGGATTTAAAGGGGGCCTTAGTATATTTATTAAGCGATGCATCCGAATTCGTTACCGGAACGGTGCTCGATGTGGATGGCGGATTTACCGTCAACAGCGGAGTTTGATTCCGGGTAACCCTAGCCAACCCAATTGTCGGAAATAGAGACAGCCATGATAGCAAACGGCCCCCTGATGACAGCATGCATGCGGTGGTTTGGTCCTAGCGACCCGGTGAGCCTTTCCCATATCAAGCAGGCGGGCTGTACGGGGGTCGTCACGGCCCTTCATGAGGTACCCAATGGGGAGGTGTGGCCCCTTGCATTGATTGAACAAAGGCGCTCAATAATCGAAAAGGAGGGTCTGTCCTGGCAGGTAGTAGAAAGCCTTCCGGTTCATGAAGATATTAAGACCCGCACGGGGAATTTTCGCCGGTATCTCGACCACTACAAGGAAAGCATTCTTAACCTGGGAAAAGCCGGTATCACCACTATTACCTACAATTTCATGCCCGTGCTGGATTGGACCCGAACGGACCTGAGTTTTGAACTCGAAGACGGATCCCGGGCCCTGCGGTTTGAAATGGCTGCTTTCTGCGCCTTTGACAGGTGGATACTGAAAAGGGACGGTAGCGAGAATGATTATACTGCCAGTCAGCTGGAACAGGCCTGGAACCGGTTTATTTCCATGACGGAGGCCGAAAAGATGCGCCTGCAGCAAAATATCATCGCAGGGTTGCCCGGCAGCGAGGAAAGTTTTACGCTCGATGAACTGAAAAATGCGCTCGGCAGGTACCAAAATATAGATAGCCAGCTTCTCAGGCGGCATCTTGTCGAATTCTTGCAGGATATCTGCCCGGTCGCCGAACAGGCGGGCATCCGCATGGCCATACATCCGGATGATCCACCTTTTCCGATTTTGGGATTGCCCCGAATCGTCAGTACCGGTCCCCAGCTGGAAGCCCTCTTCCAGGCCGTACCTTCGCTCAGCAACGGGCTGTGTTTTTGCACCGGCTCCTTGGGTGTTAGGCCGGATAATGATCTGCCCCGGATGGTCCGTCAGTTCGGAGAAAGGATCCAGTTCCTTCATCTTCGCAGCACCCTGCGAAATGACCATGGCGACTTTTTTGAAGCCAACCACCTGGAAGGAGACGTCGATATGGTTTCCGTAGTAAGGGAAGTTCTGGCGATCATGCGCAGCCAGGGCAGGTCTCTGCCCATGCGTCCGGACCACGGCCACCAGATGCTTGATGACCTGACGAAAAAGACCAACCCGGGGTACAGCGCGATAGGTCGGCTGCGGGGACTTGCCGAGTTACGGGGATTGGAGCGGGGAATCGCCGGGCTATTATACAACTAATCAATGCTGCTTACATGAGTACTTCTTTCCGTCACGCAGGGACAGGCGGCGATAAGCCGTTTTTCCTTCATGATGACTTTCTGCTGCAATCAGAACAGGCCCGAAGGCTCTACCATGACTACGCCAGGCACCTCCCTATCATCGATTATCATAACCACCTGCCTCCCCGGGAGATTGCCGAGAACAAGCGATTTGCCAATATGACCCAGATCTGGTTACGGGGCGATCATTACAAGTGGAGGGCCATGCGGGCACTGGGCATGCCGGAACGGGTGATTACAGGGGATGCGGATGACGAGGAAAAATTCTTTTCCTGGGCGGAAGCTCTTCCCCGGCTCGTCCGGAATCCGCTCTTTCACTGGTCTCACCTGGAGCTGTATAATACCTTTGGGATTAAAGCCTACCTCAACCAGGCATCGGCTGGTTCGATCTATGCCACCTGTAATGCGCAATTGGCCACTCCGGGGCATTCCACCCGGGAGCTGCTGGAAGGATTCCGGGTCGAGGTAGTTGGCACCACCGACGATCCCTGTGACCACCTGGAATTTCACCAGCGCTATGCTTCCCAGCCAGCCGCATTCCGCCTGGTTCCTTCTTTCCGCCCGGACAAACTGCTGGTTCCGGGTTCGGCCGGGGATTTCCGGGATTATATCCAAAGGCTGGAACAGACTGCCGGCTCCCGGATTACGGATATGGCCAGTTTATTGTCTGCGCTGAAAACCCGCATGGACTATTTCCATGAGGTCGGCTGCCGGGTCTCCGACCACGGGCTGCCCCAGATCCCTTACCCGGCGCCATGGAGTTCGTCGCTGGACAGGTCCTTCGCATCCTTTCTCCGGGGCCAGTCACCGCTCGAACCTTCCTGGTTTGTGCCCTTCGCCGGACACCTGCTTGTCAACCTGTGTGAAATGTATTACCAGAAAGGCTGGGTGCAGCAATTTCACCTGGGCGCCATGCGAAATCTCAATCCCAGGTTACTAGCCCGGCTGGGCGCGGATGCGGGTGCTGACAGTATGGGGGATTCCGGTCAGGCGGAGGGACTTGCCCGGCTGCTGGGAACCCTAGCGGAAAAAGATGCCCTGGCCAAGACGATCTTATACAATCTGCACCCCGCCTTGAATGAGGTTTTTGCCACGATGGCAGGCAATTTCAATGATGAAAGCGGCCCCGGGAAAATACAATTCGGCTCCGGATGGTGGTTCCTGGATCAAAAAGATGGCATGGAAAAGCAGCTTAACACACTATCCTACCTGGGCGTTATCAGCACGTTCATCGGCATGACGACAGACTCACGAAGTTTCCTGTCCTTTTCCCGGCATGAATACTTCCGCCGGGTCCTCTGCAATCTCTTTGGACACGACATGGCAACCGGCCTGATCCCCAATGATGCATCGTGGATCGGGGAAATCATTCAACGGATCTGCTACTTTAACGCGAAACAGTATTTTGGGTTCCCGGACCGGATAAACCAGGCTGAATGAGAACACAGGTAATACGAAACTACCGCTGGACCGTGGTAGGGCTGCTTTTTTTTGCCACCACCATTAATTACCTGGACCGCCAGGTTATCGGCTTATTGAAGCCGGCTCTCGAAAAAGAATTCAGCTGGACGGAATCGGATTACAGTTACATCGTGATGGCCTTTTCTGCCGTCTATGCCCTGGGCCTTCTGGTATTTGGCAGAATCATCGATTTCATCGGAACCAAGCCGGGTTACGCGATTTCCATCGTGGTGTGGAGCCTGGCTGCTATGGCGCATGCCCTGGCCACCAGTACACTAGGCTTTGGTATCTGCCGGGCGATGCTCGGAGCGGGGGAGTCCGGTAACTTTCCCGCGGCCATCAAGGCCGTTACGGAGTGGTTTCCGCGAAAGGAGAGGGCCCTGGCCACCGGGCTGTTCAATTCGGGGGCCAATATCGGCGCCGTACTGGCCCCGGCCGTGGTGCCCTGGCTGGCTATACACTATGGTTGGCAGGCTGCGTTCGGGCTGACGGGTATTTTTGGCTTTGTCTGGCTGATTTTCTGGTGGATCTATTACGATAAGCCTTCCCGGCAGAAACGATTGTCCCGACAGGAATTCGAGTATATTCACCTGGATGATGCCCATCAAAGCAGGGAAGAAGGTGCCTCCATTCCCTGGCTAAAACTGTTTACCTACCGGCAAACATGGACCGTTTTGGCAGGTAAATTCCTGACTGATCCGATCTGGTGGTTTTTCCTGTTTTGGCTTCCTGCCTACTTTTCCTCCACCTTCCGGCTGAATTTGGGCAGCCTGGGCGCTCCGCTGATAGTTATCTATACGGCGACCAGTATTGGCAGCATTTTCGGAGGATGGATGTCATCCTATCTTATTAAGAAGGGTTGGAAGGTGTATAAGGCCCGGAAGATCACCCTGCTGACCTTTGCCCTGTGTGTTGTCCCGGTCATTTTTACCCGGTATGCCCCAAATATGTGGGTGGCGGTCGGCCTGATTAGTCTGGCTGCGGCCAGCCACCAGGCCTGGTCAGCAAATATGTACACGATCGCATCGGACATGTTTCCCAAGAATTGTGTCAGTGCGGTGATCGGGATTGGCGGCATGGCGGGCTCCGTAGGAGGAATCCTTTTTCCCTTGGTCGTGGGACTCCTGCTGGATCATTATAAAGCCCTCGGCCTGCTCCCGATGGGCTACAACCTGCTATTTCTGATCTGTGGATTCGCTTACCTGCTGGCCTGGGTTCTGATAACCCAGTTAAGTCCCAAAATGGAAAAAATAGTTCCAGGTAGTGACAGTGAGCCTCTTTCGGGCTGAAGGAGGGAGAAAGGAACCGGAAATAGGGTTCCGCTGGCTGGTGACCCCGCAGAGGCTCGAACTCTGGACCCGCAGATTAAGAGTCTGCTGCTCTACCAACTGAGCTACGGAGTCAAAAATATGGATGCAAAAGTAACCATTCCCTCTCTCCTGGAAAAATCCATCGGGCTTTTCTCCCAGACCCGTTGCGATTTCGCCTGCCGTATAACCATACCGGCCAATTTTTAGGAATCAGGGTGCATCTGGCGAAGGGTACCTGGCCAGACACAGTCTTTCATCCAGGTCACCAGCCCGGGAGCACCGAATGGCGCGAGACAGGCCTGATCTGCATTTTTTGATACAACCAATCTATACGTACTTTGCAGCCAGTTATGCGCGTATTATGGAAACTACCTTACTGAAAAAGCGAAGGACCTTTCGCACCAATTATTTCTGGGTTTTGGTGATTGGCTGCATGGGATCAGTCAATTGCATGAATCAGGAGACTGTGCGGCCTGGAAAGAACACCGCGGATCCGCCGGTCAGCCGGGATACCCTACCTCCGGATAAAACCGGGGGAGGCCTGAAGGACGCTGCCGGCATCCTCCGGACGCCGCAGGTGCCCATACTTTGTTACCACCAGATCCGGGACTGGAAGCCTTCTGATTCCAAAACGGCCCGGGACTATATCGTACCGGTTGACCGGTTCCGGGAACAAATGAAATTGCTGGCAGACAGCGGGTACCACAGCATTTCGGCGGACCAGCTGTACAATTACCTGACCCGGGGCGCATCACTTCCGCCAAAACCCGTAATGCTCACATTTGACGATACGGATCTGGACCAGTTTGAAATTGCCTGGCCGGAAATGAAGAAATACGGCTTCCACGGGATGTTTTTCATTATGACCGTTTCCCTGGGCCGACCCCATTATATGAGTCCGGCCCAGGTTAAGGAACTGGCCCTGGCCGGCAATGATATCGGCTCCCATACCTGGGATCATCACAATGTCAAGAAATATGCAGGGAGAGACTGGGTCATTCAGATCGATAAGCCCCTGGCACAGCTGCAGGAAATAACCGGGAAGCCGATAAAATACTTTGCCTATCCTTTCGGTTTATGGAACCAGCAGGCTATTCCGGAGCTAAAGAAAAGAGGATTTAAGGCCGCCTTTCAGCTTTCCGAAAAGCGGGATGAGCAGGAACCCCTGTTTACGATACGAAGGATGATCGTGCCGGGATCCTGGACGGCCGGGCAAATGCTAAACGTTATGAAAAATAGTTTCCGGTAATTCCGGGACACTTCAATTCCCGATAGACCTTACCGGCCAAACCTGGCTGTTCATCTTATTCAGGAAATGCTTGGTTTTCCCCGAAAGCCGGATCAAATAGCCGGCTCAGTTCCGTGATCCGGGCCAGGTGATGATCATCGTGCTCAGCTACAAAAATACAGTGATCAATGATGCGCATAGGGACTTTCAATCGGGGATGCACGGAAGACAGGACCATCTGCTGGGCTGTAAGTCTTTCCAGTTTCGCTAGGGTGGTGGCCCGCATCGCCCTGAACCTGTCCAGCAACTCCGGAAGCGGGGTGCTGTTATGATCGGCTTGCGTGGTCTGCCTGTTGCTTAAGTCAGCAGGTCGCATTTCCGCCTGCTTGGTCAGGATGTCATCTATCCGGTCCTGCCATAAAGATTCCAGGTCGCTGAGGTGACCTATATTCTCCTTGATGGTCCAGGTCTGACCGGATCGCTTGGACAGCCTGTCAGCCGGTATGCGGCCCAATTTCTCCTCCAGGCGGGCCGGCGTTCCGGCCAGTCGCTCCCAAACCGCCGGCATCATCCGGTAGCTGGCGTCGAAATGAAACTGTCTCTCAAACCATTTAACCTGGTTCATAACTGCATACTTGTTGAGTTTTTCTATCGTTCCGGAATGTCAGGGCGCGAACGGGTTGTCACATGGTTCACTTGTCAAATATCCTACATTACCTGAATAAAGCCGCGTGACAGCCCCGCGAAAGGCTGCCGGATAATAACAGCCTGTCCACCCGGCGAACGGTTCCATTCAGGAGCCGGTTCACCAAGCCAGTACTCAGCAGGGGCGACTCGTTTACGCCGGGAAAGGAGACAACATGGTAAAATCCGGGGGGTAAAAAATTATGCGTGTGGTGGGTTGTTTTTTATATCTTCCCTACCTAATTTTCAGGTATGCGCACGTATCCCTTTCTGGTTTCGGCCCTGCTTACCCTTTTCCTTGTTTTTGCCCTTAACAGAAGGTGGGGTTCGGTGCCTGCCATGGGAAATTTTCTTAGCCCGCAGACCGGGTTCTGGCAGAATGCAGAACCATCCGATATGGACTTCAGTTCCCATCTTACCATTCCAGGAATTTCCGGAAAGGTCTCTGTTTATTTTGACGACCGGCTGGTCCCCCATGTTTTTGCTGACAATGATGCGGACATGTACTTTGTGCAGGGCTACCTGCATGCGAAATTCCGTTTGTGGCAAATGGAATTCCAAACCCTCGCCGCCTCGGGAAGGATCAGTGAAATACTGGGTAACGACCCGCGCTTCATCAATTATGACCGGGAAACCAGGCGTTTGGGAATGGTTTACGCCGCCGAAAACTCGTTACAGGTCATGGAGGCGGATCCGGTTTCCAAAGCCTACTGCGATGCCTATACTGCCGGAGTGAATGCCTATATATCTTCCCTGACGGATGCCACCCTTCCTATCGAATACAAGCTGCTAGGCTACAGGCCGGAAAAATGGACCAACCTGAAATGCTGCCTGTTTCTTAAGCAGATGAGCCGGACGCTCGCCGGGGAGGGGTATGCCAAAGACCTGCAGTATACTTCCGAACGGTCCGTGTTCACCTGGGATCAGATGAAGTTGTTGTATCCGCAGGTGTCCGACTCGCTGGAACCTATTGTTCCGAAGGGTACGGCTTTCGCTGCCCCGGGTATTGTTCCCGTGCCTCCCAGAACGGCCGATTCCCTGTATTTCCATAAGCAGGACTCGGGATCCGTCCGCCAGTTTGCTTCCCAGGACCCTAATAACGGCAGCAATAACTGGGCGGTAAGCGGGAAAAAGACGCAAAGCGGATATCCCATCCTGTGCAATGACCCTCACCTGGAGTTAACCTTTCCCTCCATCTGGTATGAAATGCAACTGAACTCTCCGACAGTCAATGTATACGGGGCCACCTTTCCCGGCTCTCCCAATGTCATCATTGGATATAACGACAGTATCGCCTTCGGATTTACCAATGCCGAGCGCGATGTCATGGATTTTTATGAGATAAAGTTCAAGGATGACAGCAGGAAAGAATACTGGTATAACGGGGCTTGGCGACCGACCCAATTGCGGATCGAACAGATCAAGGTAAAAGGGGAGGCTCCGGTATTTGATACGGTGGCCTACACCGATGCCTTTGGACCGGTCATGTACGACCGCAGCTTTTCGGACAGTTTGACCAGGGGAAGGGCGATTGCCTGCCGCTGGACAGCCCACGATCCTTCCAACGAAGGCTTGATGTGGTATTACCTGGACCGCGCCAGGAATTATCAGGACTATCGCAATGCGATCAAGTTATTTCAGTGCCCCGGCCAGAATATGCTTTTCGCGAGCAAAAGCGGGGATATAGCCCTCTGGCAACAGGCCAAATTTCCAGCCCGATGGTACGGGCAGGGCCAACTGCTCATGCCGGGCTATGACAGTTCCTACGCCTGGCAGGGATATATACCGGGTGAGGAAAACCCCCATGTCATTAATCCGGATAGGGGATTCATCGAAAGTGCCAACCAGCGACCGGTGGATTCCTCCTATCCCTATTTTATTCCCGGTGAATACCTGACCGCCCGAGGGGTTTCAATTTCGACCCGCCTGGCGGCCATGAACCAGATCACCGTGGATGACATGAAGAAACTGCAAAACGATTACTTTAATGTGACGGCGGAGGATGCCAGGCCGGCCCTGTTAAAATACGTCCGGGAAGCCGAGCTTGGCCCGGCTGCCCGCAAGTACCTGGGTGTTTTCCGGGAATGGGATCTGCAGGCAGGACCAAACGAGACCGGGCAAACGGTTTTTCAGTCCTGGTGGGATACCCTGAAAAGGGTTGTTTACCGGGACGAACTGGAAAAAGCCGGTCCCAATCCGGCCTGGCCAGATGACCAGACGCTGCTGGAGGCGATGCTTCGTGATTCCGCTTATGTGTTTACCGATAATATCAATACCGCCAAGAAGGAATCCTGGTCGGACGACATTACCATGGCCTTGCAGAAAGCCGCCCCGGAACTGATGAGTGAGGAGGCCGCCGGGAAACTGACCTGGGTAAAACACAAGGATTCCCATATTTATCATTTGCTGAAGAGTATCCTGCCGTTCGCAGAGGCTATACCGGTTGGAGGCTGGGGCAATGTCATAAATGCCACTACCAAAAGCCACGGACCCAGCTGGCGCATGATCGTTCACCTGAATGTGCTAACCGAAGCCTACGGGGTATATCCAGGCGGCCAGAGCGGAAATCCCGGCTCCCGGTATTATGACGATTTTGTGGACACCTGGGCCCGCGGCCAGTATTATACCCTGTGGATGATGAAAAGGTCGGATGCGACGGACAAGCGGGTAAAATGGATCATGGAATTCGCCAAGGGGTAGGCGATGCCTTATTTCAACAAGTAAAGCCATTCGTATAATGAAACTTCTTTTGTCCATAGTCATAACGGCCCTCCTGGCATTCGTAGCGGGCGTTTACATGCCCTGGTGGAGCCTGGCCGTGGTTTCCTTTCTGGTGGCGGTGCTGGTCCATCAGACTCCGGCCCGTGCCTTTGTGGGAGGATTTGTGGGCCTGTTCCTTTTGTGGGGCGCCCTGGCCTGGTGGATTGATTCCAAAAACCAGTCGCTTCTTTCCAAAAAGATTGCCTCCATTTTACCCCTGGGGGGTGATCCGGTACTGCTCATTCTTGTCACGGCGCTGATAGCTGGCCTGGTGGCCGGCATGGCTGCCCTGAGCGGCAGCTTTCTGCGGAAGGTCTGACCTTCCTGGCGCGCAGCATACCGCGGATCGTGCCGGTAAGGCAGAATCCTGACGATTTCCTTATAACCTAATCATAGCGAGAGAAGGCGTTTTGACCCATACCTTCAGACGCCTGGTCGGGGCAGGGTGCACCGGAACCTACCCGGATTTGTTTATCTTCGCGGCACTTTTTGTGAGTTTTACCCGGCCTGCAACCGGGGTTCACGATAGTTGAACTAAAATATCATTCATGCCATTCCTTCATAACCGGGTATCCCGAAAGGAATTAAAGGAGCGTATCCAGCAGGACCCGACCCCGAGAGCCACCCTTTCCTTTTACCGCTATTTCCCTGTTCAGGACCCGGCAGCTTTCCGCAACACGCTGTATATCAGATTGCACGAACTGGGTGTGCTGGGAAGGATTTATGTCGCCCGGGAAGGTATCAACGCGCAGGTAAGCGTGCCTGTCCGGAACCTGGAATCCCTGCGTGCCTACCTGGATTCCATTCCGGGACTTGAAAACCTGCGTCTGAACCAGGCTGTCGACGAGGGCAGGTCATTTTTTGTCTTGGATATCAAGGTGCGCAGGCAAATTGTGGCGGATGGAATTCAGGATCCGGAGTTTGATATGGCAAAAAAGGGCCGGTATGTCAATGCCGAACAGTTCAATGAACTGGCAAAGGATCCGGAAACCATCATCATTGACATGCGGAATCATTATGAATATGAGGTAGGCCATTTTGAGCATGCCATGGAGGTGCCCAGTGATACCTTCCGCGAGCAGCTGCCCATGGCGGTGGAAATGATGAAGGATAAGCGGGGCCGCAATATTATCATGTATTGTACGGGAGGCATCCGGTGTGAGAAAGCCAGTGCCTGGATGCTGCATAATGGCTTCCGAAACGTATATCACCTGGAAGGCGGCATTATAAATTATGCCAGGGAGGTCAGGGAAAAGGGTCTCGAGAACCGGTTCATCGGGAAAAATTTTGTATTTGACGATCGGCTGGGGGAACGGATCACCCCGGATATCATAGCCAGGTGCCACCAGTGCGGAAAACCTGCCGATACGCATGTTAACTGTGCCAATGAAGGATGCCATCTCTTGTTTATACAATGCGAGGAATGCCGTGATAAAATGGAAGGCTGCTGTTCCCCGGAGTGCCAGGAGGTGATTCATTTACCCCCGCAGGAACAGCGAAAAAGAAGGGAAGGACTTCAAAAGGGGCAGAATATATTCCATAAAGGGCGGGCGCGACTTGATCCCCTTACCGGAAAACGGGGGACCCCTGCGCATTAAACGCAGACTTCCGCCAGGTATCTCCTGACAGAGGGGCCCTGGATAATCCTCCCGTACGCAACCAGCCTAACCAAATAATGGCCTGCCTGCCAGGGCCGGGCCCTCCGGTCTCCTTCCGCCTGCCCCCGAATGAACAGCGTGTGGATAAACCAGCCCCTGGCCTCCGTCCAATTCATTCTTTTATATCTGTAATTTATTGATTTTCGAAGGATTAGTTTGCATTTACGAGTTTATTGATTATTTTTGTCCACACGGTAATCCTTTATCCTTATTGAATAATGCTATGCGGCTTCCCCAGCAACGATTCCTTCTCGATCCCGTCAAACTCAAACCTGTCAAGGGGGATTCCGGCATGGTGGCCAGCAGCCGCCCGCTTCAGGAGACACCCAAATGGGCCAGGTGGAACTGGCTTTCCCTTGCCAGACAGCGTATCGAGTCTTTTGCCATTCATTATTTATCCCGGATCAAGGCAATTGGAACCCTTGGCTTGAAGAGCGAATACGAGGTTAGAAAACTGCGGATTTTCAATTTACTCAATTTTCTCTGCCTGGTGGCAGCCCTGTTGGTTCCGGTTGTCGGACTACTTTCGGATCATCAGTTACCATCCTATGCCTGGCTGGCGGCATTTGCGCCGGCCCTGGTGAGCATCGTGGTACTCGTGCTAAATTACTACCACAAGTACGAGGCAGGAATGATTACCTACTTTGTCCTGTATCCCGTCATAACCAGCTTTGTCTACCTGAACGGGATCAATCTCGGGGTGGATCTGTTTTTTATCCTGTACGGCATTCTGTCCGTATTTTTTATTCCGAGAATCACCGATATGCTTTTTTCGATCGGCTTGTCCATGATCAGTTATTTTATGCTGTCAGTGGTTCTCAAGCATTATAATTATAAACTCGAGACGATTAATTTTTCCCTGTATCTTTTTAACCAGGGGCTGGCCATCTGTTTCATATTCTATGGCCTGTTTCTCATCAAGAAGGAAAACGCCGGTTTTGAGTCCCTGCTGCTGAACAAGAACCGTGAACTGCAGGAAATAAATGCCCTTATCGAAAAACAAAAGGCGGAAACGGCGCAGAAAGCCTCCCTGCTGGAAGTCCAGACCCAGCAACTGAAGGAGCTGAATACCTTGAAGAACAAGCTCTTTTCGGTGATTTCCCACGACATGAAGGCCCCCATGTATGCCTTGCGGAACCTCTTTCAAAACGTGCAACAACTGGACCTTCCCGGTGATGAGATAAAAGGAATGCTGCCAGAGGTGGTAAATGACCTGAACTATACCACGGACCTGATGGAAAACCTCCTGCAATGGGCAAAAACCCAGATGCAGGCCAGTACGGTCCATGCCCGGGAATTTGACATTGCCGAAGCCATCCGGGACGTACTCAGGCCGCTGGGCTTATCGGCCAAGGCAAAGCGCATACGGATTGAGCATAATCTTAAAAAGCCTGTTTACGTGTATGCTGACCCCGATATGATAAACCTGGTGCTTCGCAATCTTCTTTCCAATGCAATTAAATTTACCCCGGTAGAAGGTAATATCTTCATATCAACCCGGAGTCTGGATGCCGGCGTGGAAGTTGCGATCAGGGATACGGGCGTGGGTATCGGAACCGATGAGGTAAGTCACCTGTTTAATGACTTTTACACCAGCACCGGGACAGCCAACGAATCCGGTACTGGCCTGGGCCTTATTTTATGCAAGGAATTCCTGGCGAAGAACGGCGGAAACATTCGCCTGGCCAGCGAGAAAGGGAAGGGGAGTACCTTCTTTTTCACACTCCCCGTCCTAGCCTGATCGCACCTCTTCAAGGAGCAGGGATCCACTGAATACACACGGGATTTCCGATCGACAGGCGTTTGCCCGAATCGGTCAGCCGGCCAGTAGCCTGATCCCGCCTGAAAATGACAATATCGTCGCTATTCTGGTTTTCCGCGAACAGGTAGTGTCCCGTGGGATCCAGGCTGAAATGCCTTGGACTCCTGCCCAGTGTGGACTGGTGCTGGACCAGGCTGAGTTTCCCGCTTTTCCCATCTATGTGAAATACGGCCAGCGTGTTGGATTCATCCCTGTTGGATGCATACAGAAACCTGCCATCGGCCGAAACGGTAACTTCAGCGCTTCCGACAGGCCCGGTGTAATCCGGAGGCAGTGCTGAAATATTCTGCAATAGATCAAGATGGCCTTTCCCCGTGTACCGGAATGCCGATATGCTTCCCCCCATTTCCGACAGGAGGTAGGCATGTTTCCCGTCCGGGGTGAAATCAATGTGCCGCGGGCCGGTGCCGGCCTCTACTTCGACAAAAGCAGGGTCCGCCGGTGACAGGAAGCCTTTTTTGGCATCAAAGCGGTAAATCATCACCTTATCGAGGCCCAGGTCCGGTACAAACAGGTAGGCATTGTCCCGGGTCAGAACCGTTTCATGTACATGGGGGCCTTCCTGCCGTTCACTGTTCACGCTTGAACCTTCATGCTGGATGCGCTGCGTATAAGAGCCCAGGGATCCGTCCGCCCTGATGGGAAAGACCGTGACGGTGCCACTGGAGTAATTGCCTACAATGACCCAATGGTTGGTTTTATCAACAGTTATATAACAGGGGTCATCCCCTCCGGAAGGCTGTTCGTTTATTTTGGTCAGGACGCCGGTACTGCGGTCAAATGAAAAGGCGGTTACCCCGCCACCGCTGTTATTCTTGTGGTTGAGCTCATTAACGGCGTAGACATGCCTGCGGTCAGGGGCTACGACCAGGTAGGAAGGGTTGGGAGTCTTTACCGTGCTGACGTATTGCACGGATCCGTCTGACGCGTCAAATTTATATACGCTAATCCCTTCACTTTTCCCGGTAGTATAGGTACCTACCAGCATATAAAATGCCTGGGGGGCCCGCTGCGCCAGCAGGCTGGAGGCGAAAATCAAGCATGGCAGTATCAGCCAGTATTTCCAGATTTTATTCATATGGAGTTTTATTGTCAGGTAACCGAGAAAGCAGGTAACTTAATTTTTCAGTTTTTGTAGGCTGGCCAGAATCCGGTCGTAGGTTTCCTCCTCAGAGAGCTTTTCAGGCACAAAGGGTTGTCCGATTACCTGCTCATATAATTCGATGTATCGCTTGGAAATGGTCTGCACCCACTCATCGCTCATCTCCGGAACCACCTGGCCTTCTTTTCCCATAAACCCGTTGGCAATGAGCCATTCGCGTACGAACTCCTTGCTCAATTGCTTTTGCCGTTCGCCGCTGGCCTGCCGCTCAGCGAACCCTTCGGCGTAAAAATACCGGGAGGAATCGGGGGTATGGATTTCATCCATCAGGTAAATTTCGTTACCAATCCTGCCGAATTCATATTTGGTATCCACCAGGATCAACCCCTGCCGGGCCGCAATCGCCCTGCCCCGCTCAAACAATTGCAGGGCATAGGATTCCAGGACAGCCCATTCTTTTTCGGAAGCCAGTCCCGCAGCGATAATTTCTGTCCGGGAAATATCCAGGTCGTGCCCCTTTTCCGCCTTGGTGGTAGGCGTTATGATCGGGCTGGGGAAATAATCATTTTCTTTCAGCCCATCCGGAAGGTTCACGCCACAAAGCGTCCTTTCTCCGGAAGAATAGGTCCTCCAGGCATGCCCGGTCAGGTTACCACGCACCACCATCTCGATCCGGAACGGCTGGCATTTCTTTCCGACTGAGACATGGGGTGCCGGGACATCCAGCAGCCAGGAAGGGCATATATCGGAAGTGGCCCGCAACATATAGGCAGCAATTTGATTCAACACCTGGCCCTTGTAGGGTATGGGCCGGGGAAGGATCACATCAAAAGCCGAAATACGGTCGCTGGCGACCATAACCAACCATTGGTCCATAATGGTGTACACATCACGCACTTTACCGCGGTAAAATGCGGTCTGGCCGGGGAAACTATAAGGAGTCATGGTTCGAAAATAAGCAGGGCAGCCGCACGGGCCAACCCCATAAAGCCTAAAATTTCAACATTTTATCCTTTTTCAGAAAAAAATTAAATTTCCGGATCAAAATCCTAATTCTTATTTTTCCATAGGATTCTTCTAATCCAAAAACTGCCTATATGAGAAAATGCTTGCCCCTGACCATTGCGCTTTTTCTGGCGTCTGTACTAACAAACGCTGGCTTTTCCCAGGCGATCACCCTTACCGGAACCGTACGCAACAGCTCGACCAAGGAAGTCGTTTCGGCGGTCTCCGTAACGATCAAGGCCGCCCAGGGTGGAACGTATACGTCCGAGGAGGGAAATTTTAAGCTTACGGTGCCTCACCTCCCTGTTACGCTCATTTTCAGTTCGATCGGTTTTGAAACCAAGGAGGTGGTTGTCACCAGCGCCTCCGAACCCATTGAGGTATTGTTCATTCCCACCTCCTCCCTGGGTCAGGAAGTCGTCATTTCAGCGTCCAGGCTACCGGAAAGAATTCTTGAGTCACCTGTATCCATCGAGCGGGTAAGCAGTGCCAGCATCCGGACCGCCCCGGCCTCCAATTATTACGATATGGTTACGAACCTGAAGGGTGTAGACGTAGTCGCCTCCTCGCTTACCTTCAAAACTCCCACAACCCGGGGCTTCGCGGGAAGCGGCAATACCCGGTTCAACCAGCTCGTCGACGGGATGGATAACCAGGCCCCCGGACTAAACTTTTCGGTGGGTAGCGTAATCGGCCTGACGGAGCTGGATGTTGATAATATGGAATTGTTACCGGGCGCTTCTTCTGCCCTGTACGGTCCCGGGGGCATGAACGGTACGCTGCTGATCACGAGCAAGGACCCGTTCAAATACCAGGGGCTATCGATGCAGATCAAGCAGGGTATTATGCATACCGATGGCAGGGAGCGGAGCCTGTCCCCCTATTATAACTGGTCCCTTCGCTGGGCACACCAGGTCTCCGACAAGCTTGCGTTTAAGCTCAATACGGAGCTGATCCAGGCAAAAGACTGGTTGGCGGACGATTACCGGAATTACAAGCGGCTGGGAACCAGCGGCCAGATTGTACCGGGTACCCGGGCAACCGACCCTAATTACGACGGGGTTAATGTATACGGAGACGAAACCACGGTAAACCTGAAGGACGTGCTGAACCAGATTGCCCAACAGGTTCCATTCTGGCAGAGTTATGTCAGCTCGCTTCCGTCCGATATCCCGGTTTCCCGGACCGGTTATACCGAGAAGGAAGTGGCCAATCCCAATACCGTGAATTACAAGATTTCCGGGGCAGTCCATTATAAGTTTACCAGCAAGCTGGAAGGTATCCTGGAAGGATTCTGGGGAACCGGGAACACGGTTTATACCGGCAGCCAGCGATATTCCCTCAAGGACCTGAAGATGGCCCAATACAAGCTGGAATTAAAAGCCAAGAACTGGTTCCTCCGCGGATACACTACCCAGGAAAATGCGGGAGAATCCCATAACCTGACCGTTACGACACAGTTGTTCAACGAGGCCTGGAAACCCAGCACGACCTGGTATCCGCAATATGCCTTTGCCTACCTGAACGCCAAGATGGCCGGAAGTTCCGACCTGGATGCCCATAAAATCGCCCGGGCCGCAGCGGACCAGGGGCGGCCGGTAGCCGGTTCGGATCTGTTCAAGAGCCTTTTTGACAAAGTGCGGAAACTGCCTATACCCCAGGGCGGCCTGTTCCTGGATAAGACCGACCTGTGGATGGTGGAAGGGCAATACAACCTGTCCAGTGCCATTAAGTTTGCAGACCTGATTGTCGGCGGAAACTGGAAACAATATGTACTGAACAGTGAAGGCACCCTGTTTGCCGACAAGCCCGGCCATCCCATCGCCATTAACGAATACGGAGCTTATGCCCAGCTGAGCAAGGAGATTGTCAAGGATGTGCTCAAACTATCAGCCGCCGGCCGGTATGATAAGAATGAAAATTTCCAGGGCCGGTTTACCCCACGGCTGACAGCCCTGATTACGCCGGTAAAGAATCACAATTTCCGGTTCTCCTACCAGACGGCCTACCGCTTCCCCAGTACCCAGCAACAATGGATTGATCTGGATATCGGTACCGGTCGCCTCCTGGGTGCGAACCGGTTCCTGTGGGAGAAATATAACCTGATCAGCAACCCCGGCTACGATCCAAGTACTGTACCTCCGCAGGGTAACAATCCCACCCGCATTGAATACCAGGAAGTCAAGCCGGAATCCGTCAGCTCCTTTGAAGTGGGTTACAAATCCCTGATTGCCAAAAAAGTATTGATCGATGTATATGGGTACTGGGGCAATTATGAAAACTTCCTGTCACGCCGCGATGTGATCCAATTTCCCAATGGCGTGCCCGGGCCGGTTTACAACGGATATTCCATCGTGGTGAATTCCCCCGAAAAGGTAAAAACCTACGGGTGGGGTGCCAGTGTGGAATGGCAGCTTCCTGCCAATTTCACGATTGCTGCCAACGCCTCCTCGGATAAGATCAAGGATGTGCCTGCCGGATTCCACGCCTATTTCGATGTGCCCAAGCTGCGCACCGTGCTTTCCCTGGCCAATTCCGGTTTTGGTCCGCAGAAGTTGTTCGGATTTAACGTGATGTGGCGCTGGCAGGATGCATTTTTTTATGAAAATGACTTTGCCCAGGGAGATTTGCCCGCCTACCATACCGTGGATGCCTCGATCAGTTACAAACGGCCGAAGATCCGCTCCATCATCAAGTTGGGTGCGACCAACCTGCTTAACCAGTATTACCGCACGGCAGTGGGCAACCCGAGCATAGGCGGCCTGTATTATGTCAGTTTTGCCTACAATGTCCTGTAATGACCTTTACCTCTAAAACTGCGAATATGCTACGCACCATACATAATGTAACTCGTAAGTCCCTTTGGGGCCTCGGATTATTGATTGTGTTGGCTTCCTGCAATAAGGATTTGCCGGAGCCAGAACCCATTGTTCCGCCGACACCCAGCGGTTCCTCCATCGCGGATATTGTGGCGGGAGATCCCAATTACAGTATACTGAAGGCGGCTATCACCCGGGCCAATCTGACCACCCTGCTTTCGGACAAATCCAAGGTATTCACCTTGTTCGCTCCGGATAACGCCGCCTTCCAGTTCTCAGGCATCCCCAATGAGGCGGCGATCAATTTCTTCCGCCCGGGCCAGCTAGACACCCTGCTCCGGTACCACCTGATAGGCGGGCTGGCCTATGGGTCCTCGAGCATTTCAACCGCGTTTCCCAACATGTACCTCCAAAGCATGTTTGTCCTGGCGCCTCCTTCCACCGCCCTGCCCCCGGGCCTTCGAATGCCCATTTTCCCGTCCCGGAATAGTTTTGGATTTTTTGTGAATAACATACCCGTCACCCAGGCGGATATCAGTGCGGCCAACGGCGTAATTCACCGGGTGGCCGCGGTTGTGGCACCGCCCTCCCAATATCTGTGGGACCGCATCAACGCCGATCCCAACCTGACCTACCTCAAGGCTGCCATTCAGCGGGCCGATAGCGGGGCGGCAGCTTCCAGTTCCCTGCAGGCCGCATTGCAAAACCCGGCCGCGAATCTTACGGTATTTGCGCCGACCAATACGGCATTCCAGCAGATTTTAACAGGCGAGATAACCCTTTACCTCATGGGCCAGGGTATGGACCAGGTAACGGCTTCGGCTACGGCAACCGCCCTGGCATCATCGCCCACCGTATTTCAGAATCCGGCGCTTTTCAGTGTATTGACGGCCCAGGTGGTCCAGGGAATCGTCGTATACCATTTGCTGGGAAACCGGGCCTTTTCCATCAACCTGCCCAATGACGATACGAATTATCCGACGCTGCTGAATACGGCCATACCTGCTCACCCGGGAGTAACCATCAGCGCCAGTTTCGGGTATACCGGAGTAACCGCTGCCACGATCAAAGGGCTTGGCAATCCTTCCGCCGCCAATTTGCTGATCAATCCGACACCAGCGCCCAACGGCACCAGCGATCAGTTGTATATCAACGGTGTCCTCCACGAAATTGACCAGGTGCTATTGCCTCAGTAAAAATAGACGACTCCTGAAAAGGGTCCTGATTCCAGGGCCCTTTTCAGGGTTTATTCATCAACGAAGTGTGGTGGAGGCTTCCCCGATTCGGACCCCATTGTGATAAACCTTCAGCTGGTAGGTTCCCTTGGTGAACTGGTCATAATCGAGGGAAAATATGATTCGCTTCTGCTCACTGCGGGTGTAATCAAATTTAACGGTCCGGGTATATGGCTGCCGGCCCTCATTCTTGGTATCAAAATAATCTGATTCCCAAACCGGATTGGTGATAACCCGGCCTTCCGGGTCGGTCAGCATGACGACAATCATGGTATGGGGCAGGTCCGTTACCCCGTTTTGCAGGAACATGGACACCACAAACTTATCGGCCTTGCGGGCCAGGTCCGTTTCCACTTCCCGGATATGATTGGCTTTCACATCGATGGCGGCTACTTTTACGTCACTGGCCGTAAGGGTGTAGGCATTGGTAACGATCTCATTTAACTGCTTGTTCTGGGATTCCAGCGTACTTACATTATGTTCCAGGTCCTGGATTTGGTGGGTGAGCAGGGAAAGGGTGCTGTCCAGGCGGGTCTTGTCTTTTTCCAGCGAGGTGCTGTGCTCCCTGAGCTCATCGATCCTGGCACGAAGCTCGTTAATCTTGTCGCGGGCATTATTCAGTTCACTCTTGGTAATGTTTCGTTTGCTGAGGATATCACTGATTTCCGTCCTGAGGGAATTGATCTGGAGGACGCGGGTATCCAGCTGGCCTTTCAGGGAATCCATATTGGACCTTGTCGAATCCAGCCGGACATCCAGCCTGCCTACGGTCTCGGCGTAAAATTTCTGGAGGGAATCCCGGATGGCATCCGCCAGCGCCGCCGAGTCCCGGATGTACACATTGTTTCGCTGGTTAACATACCGGTTCTTATCATATAAATGATAAATCCAGGTGGCCGTCAGACCCATGGATAATAACAGTAATAAAAGGGGTTTTGATGTCTTCATGCAACCAGTGAATCAGGACATATCGTTACCAAATCCGAATGGGGAGGGACAATATACACTTAATCGCCAAAAAATACGGCGGGGGGACAAAAAAAACCGCCTCGTAAATTTACGAGACGGTCTGATTTTCAGGAGTTTAACGCTTCAGAATTAACCAAACAAACCACCTTTACGGAGGGTTCGGGTCCCCTCGCCGATCTTGAATCCGTTGTGGTAGATCTCAATTTTATAGTCCCCCTTCTGGAAGTCTTTCTGCTCCAGGGGTATCTGAACGTTCTTGCGGGTGTTCTGCTCGTACTGGATCGACACCTTGGAGGTGTAGGCTTTGTCCCCGTCGGTACGGGTGGTCAGGGTGCCGGAACCCAGGGAAGGATCAGAAATTACCTTGCCATCAGGGGCAGTCACCATGACATACATATCCGCGGGGCCGGACTTGGCAATACGGTTTTCCACGTCGAAGGAAATGACCAGCTTATCTACCCGGCGGGCATTGGTAGTCACTTTTTCCTTGCCATTCTTCTTCTCTTTTACCGGTGTGATCTGGATGTTGGAGGCGCTGAAGGTAGAGCCTACATCCACGGTTTGTTGCAATTCCTGCTTTTCAGACGTGGTAGTAGCCAGATTTTGCTCCAGGGTCTGCTTTTCAGAAGTAAGCTGGGTATTGGCCGCAGTCAATTGCTGATTTTCACCGGTCAGGCGGGCTACTTCGGCCTCCAGGCCGTCTATCTTGCCATTGAGTTCCTGGATCAGTTTTTTGGCGTGGTCCAGTTCGGCAGCCGTTGCATTCTTCTTACGAAGGATGCCGTTGATCTCCGTTTTCAGCTTGGCTATTTCGGTCTGCTTGTCGCCCAGTTGTCCCTGCAGGGCATTGTTGGCCCCGGTGAGGGAATCCAGCCGGATGGTCACATCATCGTACATCTGCTTAAGGGAATCCCGCTGGGACATGTAAGACATGCTTTGCTGCTCGGTCTGCTGAAGCTTTTCGCCGGTCTTATTTTTGTCGTATAACAGGTAACCCCAGGTCCCTAACAGGAAGGCAGCCAGAATCCCGATCAGGATGTTCTTGCTACTGTTGCTTTTGGGGGGTTGGTTCTGCGGTGTGGCAGAAGGATAATTTGTTTCAGTCATTGTTGAAGGTTTTAGTCCTTAAAATTGAAATAGGTTGAGAAACTGCCGCTTTTCCAGGATCCTGCCTCTTATCAGGCCTGCAAAATGCGCGTTCGAACCGATTCTTCCTAAAACCGTGCCAGAAAGCAGGACCCGGTATCTGGCCCCTGGCAATAAGCCCCGGATCGGCATTATATTCTCTGTATCTTAGCAGGTTATGACAGCTGACAAGATCATAGGTGACTGGCTGAAAGGTGTCTACAAGCCGGTGTACTGGCTGGAAGGAGAAGAAGATTACTTTATTGACAAAGTGATGCACTTTGCGGAAACCCGTATTCTGTCGGAGTCTGAAACCGGCTTCAACCTGACTGTCTTTTACGGGAAAGACGCCGATTGGGCCAGCGTCATCAATGCCTGCAGGAGGTATCCCATGTTTTCGGAAAGGCAGGTCGTGTTGTTAAAGGAAGCCCAGCAGATGCGGGATATTGACAAACTGGAGTCTTATGTGGAAAATCCCTTGAAATCCACCGTGTTTGTGGTAGGTTACAAGGAAAAAAAGCTGGATGGCCGGACCCGGTTATCCAAAATACTGAAGGAAAAGGCCGTGGTACTGACAACAAAAAAAATGGGCGAGGGGCAGCTTCCGGAATGGATAAACAACCTGGTGAGCAGCCGGGGTTACGCCATTTCACCGGTAGGCCTCCGGCTCCTGGGGGACCATATCGGGAATGACCTCAGCCGGATCGAAAATGAAATCGACAAGATCTCCGTAAACCTGGGCACTCGCAAGACCATCACGGAAGAGGATATTGAAAAATTTGTGGGCGTCAGCAAGGAGTTTAATGTTTTTGAGTTGCAGGCTGCCATCGCCACCCGTAACCTGGAAAAAGCCATGCGGATTATTCAATACTTTACTGCAAATCCCAAAGCGGCCCCCATCCAGCTGATCCTGCCGTCCCTCTATGGCTTCTTCAGCAAGGTATTTGCCCTCTATGGGGTGCCGTCCCGAGATGAAAAGACCCTTTCGGCAGCCCTGGGTATTCATTCGTTTTTCGTCCGGGACTATATCAAGGCAGCGCAGGTCTATTCCTACCCGGAAATCGAGCGGGTATTGCTTTTATTGCATGAATATAACCTGAAGAGCATCGGGGTGGGCGACAGCGGAACCCCGGAAGGATCCCTGTTAAAGGAAATGATCGTTAAAATGATCGCCTGACCGGTCCTGGTTTCCGATAACTCATCCTTTATTGCTAATTTGAGGTGCCTGATACCCGTAAGGCTAATTATCCTTCATATGACCAACCTGATTAAGATCCTTTTGCTGGCCGGAATAACCTGCCTGACAGGCTGCCTGGATATCACCCAGGACCTCACGGTGAATGCGGATGGCAGCGGCACCCTGGCCAATACCACTGATTTAAGTGAAGTAATGAACATGGCCATGCAAATGGCCGGCGATAAGGCCCAGGAGGAAAAGATGCACATGGATACGGTTATCCGGTACCGCGATATGCTGGATTCAGCCAGCCATATCAGCCCGGAAGAAAAAAACCTCCTGGCACCGGGGGTGCTTCACCTGGTCATGAACCAGGATTCCCAGAAATATTACCTCCGGTCCTCAGTCCCATTCCGGAAACTGGCCGATGTGGTTCCCCTGATTCAGGCACTTCAAAAAGGGAATTCCGGGAAAATGATGGGCACGGCCCTGAAAGAGCTGATGAAGGACCGGGGCGATAGTACCATGACTGACACAAGCAGGGGGGAGGATGCCCAGCCGGGAATGCCCGATAATTACCTGATAATCACATGCAAACCAGGCCTGATTAGCCGGGTAGTGGATAAGCAGAAACTGGCGGCTCTCAGTCAGGATGAATCACTTGCCAAATTACGGGAAATGGGGGCTATGACCGGGCCGCTCAAGACCCATTTCGTCATTCACCTGCCGAGACCGGCCAAGAAAGTGGAAGGTAAAAATGTCAGGCTATCCGGCGACCGCAGGCAGGTAACCATCTCCAATGAGCTGGATGACCTGTACGATGATCCGTCGTCTTTTGAATTCCAGGTAACCTATTAGCCGGGCCGTATTCAGAGGACCTTCAGGCTTTCCTCTTTGTCCTTTGCCATCTGCTGCACCAGGTCGTCCAGCGAATTGAATTTGACCTCCTGGCGAAGGTATTTTCTGACATAAACGCGAACCACCTGGCCATAAATGGTCTCATCAAAATCAAACATGTTTACTTCAATCACGCGCCTGGTTCCGTCCACCGTCGGGCGGAATCCGATACTCATCATGCCCTTGTAGGTCCTTCCGTGATGGACTGCGTGGACCGCATAAATCCCGTTGGCAGGAATGATCTTCTCCTCGTCATGGATCTGCAGATTGGCGGTGGGGTAACCGAGTTTTCGCCCGAGTTTGTCACCATGAACCACTTCCCCCTCGAAGAAAAATTCATAGCCCAGCAACCGGTCGGCAGCCTCCAGACGGCCTTCCAGCAGGGCCTCCCGGATCTTGGTGGAACTGATAGCCACCTCATCCAGCACGTGTTTGGGGATTTCCCGCAAGGCATACCCGTAGACCGGCGCACTGCGTTCCAGCAACAGGTAATCCCCTTTCCGGTCCTTTCCGAACCGGTGGTCGTATCCGATGATCACCGTATGGGGCCGGAATTTGCGGATCAGGAAGTCTTTGATGTATTGTTCCGGTTGCTGGTTGGCAAAGGCATCGGTAAAGGGTACTATGACCAGGTGGTCCACCCCCAGCTTGCCCAGGAGCTCCACCTTTTCTGCCAGGGTATTGATCAGCCGGATACCGAGGATGGTGGAGGCAACAATCTTGCGGGGATGGGGATGAAAGGTTATGATCACGGTTTCCCCCTGGATGCGTGCTGCCTCCTCCTTGAGATGCTCAATGATCTGGCGGTGGCCCATGTGGACGCCGTCAAAGGTACCGATCGTAATGACGGCCTTTCGGAAGACGGGTAATTGCTCAATGTCCCTGTGTACTTGCATAATAGAAGAGGTGCAAATCTAAAAATTCCTTACCGGATGGGGTGGAATTTTCATTCGGTAATTATCCGTTAGTTTTGCCGCACAAACCAGCATATGGATCTATACGCCCAGCGGGGTGTGTCCGCCCAGAAGGAGGAGGTACACGCCGCCATAAAAAACCTGGACCAAGGCCTTTTCCCGAGATCCTTTTGCAAAATTTATCCGGATTTTCTCTGCGGGGACAAGGATTGGGTAAACCTGATGCATGCCGACGGGGCCGGTACGAAGAGTATCCTGGCCTACCTGTACTGGAAGGAGACGGGGGACGTAAGTGTGTGGAAGGGGATCGCGCAGGACGCCATTGTCATGAACCTGGACGACCTGCTCTGCGTGGGCATTCACGACCAGTTGCTGTTCAGCTCCACCATCGACAGGAACAAGCGCGTCATCCCCGGCGAGGTGCTGGAAGCGATTATCACGGGAACCCAGGAGTTTTTTGACCAGCTGAAAGCCTTCGGGGTCAACATCCATTACCTGGGCGGAGAGACTGCTGACGTGGGGGATGTAGTCCGTACCATCGCGGTAAACGGCACGATGACAGCCCGGTGGCCCCGCAGAAGCCTGATCACCAATGAAGGGATCCGGGCGGGTGATGTGATCGTCGGCCTGGCTGGTTTCGGGCAGGCCCGGTATGAATCCCGGTATAACAGCGGAATAGCCAGCAACGGGCTGACCAGTGCCCGGCACGATATGTTGCATAAGACCTACGGGGCCCGGTTTCACGAGTCCTACGATACCGCCCTGGATGAAAAAGTGGTCTACATTGGTCCGCACCGGCTGACCGACGAAATCGAATTCGGCAACGCCGTCTATGAGGTGGGTAAGTTGTTGCTGAGCCCGACCCGGACCTTTGCGCCCGTCCTGAAATCCCTGCTGGAGAGTCACTTTCCCGCCGTGCACGGACTGATCCATTGCAGTGGCGGAGGCCAAACCAAGTGCCTGAAATACCTGCCTGATCATATCCGTGTGATCAAGGACCGGTTGTTTGACCCGCCTCCCGTGTTCCGCCTGATCCAGCAGGCCAGCGGTGCCTCCGACCGGGAAATGTACCAGGTCTTCAACATGGGCACCCGGTTGGAAATCTATACCGACGAGCAGGCGGCTGATTCGATCATCGCTGTGGCCCTCTCGATGGGCGTGGAAGCGCGTGTGATTGGTCGCGTAGAGGCGGGCCCGGGCAGGGAACTCCTGATCACTTCCGGGGAGGCCTCCTTATCCTACCAGGCAGGGTAGTAGCCTCTGTAACCCGGTCCGGGCGGATATGCGCGTTTTCCGGGTCCCCTGGGCTCATGCCGCCCGCTGCTTTAAGTAGAAACAGTCCCCAGGATGTTACAAAAAATTGCTGGCCCGAACCCCCAGTTTGCGTTAATTTGCAACAAACCAGTACTGCATGACAGAGGCGATCATAGAACTTAAGCATGCCAATATCTATCAGGGCAGTAACCTGATCCTGCAGGATGTCAATCTGACGGTAAACCGCAGCGAGTTCGTCTACCTGGTAGGCAAGACCGGCACCGGTAAGTCCAGCCTGCTGAAGACCCTGTATGGTGAACTGCCGCTCCGCGAGGGAGAGGGCCTGGTTACCGGCTATACCCTGCGCAACCTGGACTGGAAGAAAGTTCCCTACCTGCGCAGGAACCTGGGTGTCGTCTTCCAGGATTTTCAGCTCCTGACGGACCGGAATGTGAATGACAACCTGAAGTTCGTGCTGCGGGCCACCGGCTGGAAAGATGAAAAGCTGATGGATGAAAAGATTCTGGACGTGCTGGATAAGGTAGGCCTGAAATCCAAGGGATTCAAAATGCCGTTTGAACTGAGCGGGGGGGAACAACAGCGCGTAGACATAGCCCGGGCCCTGTTAAATTCGCCCAAGTTAATCCTGGCTGATGAGCCGACCGGCAACCTGGACCCGGAGACATCCGACGAAATCATGACCCTGCTGTTCCAGATCTCCAAGGATTACGGAACGGCGATTATCATGGCGACCCACGATTATATTGTACTCCAGAAATTTCCGGCCAGGACGATCCGGACCGAGCGGGGACGCGTTACGGATAACGCTCAAATAACCATTGACTGACCAGCTCGGCATTTTTCCTGTTATCATACAGGGGAAACAGCAGCTTCTCACGCAGCCTGATTTCGTGTTCCTCAAAGGGTTGTCTGTACAGGCCGGCAATGACTTCCCGCAGTTGCTGGGCGTCCTCACCCAGGTGGCAGGCCTTATCCAGGCCGGTTCCTGCCACCGCAGCCTGGTTGGTTACGCAGTGCCGCCCTTCAAACAGGGCGTGCAGCAGTTTCAGCTTCAGGCCGGTGGCATTAAAGGACGGAAGGATATTGATATGGGCCTTGCGCACCAGGTCATCGATCTCGTCCTCGCTCGGGTTGGCGATGAGACAGGTGTGCTGGTGCAGGTGGGCTATTTTCTGCAAACGCCGGCTAGGATTTTTTCCGGCGATCACAAAGGGGATTCTGAGTTTCAGGAAAATTTTATCCAGCAGCCATATGGCGGCCATTTCGTTTTCGGCCACCCCCAGGTTGCCATGGTACAGGCAGAAACTTCCCGTTCCCGGCCGGCAGGTCAGTTCCTGCCAGGAAAGGGACCCGGGCAGGTATCGTACGTCCCCCAGCCGGTATACCTCCTCGAACCGCCGGGCATCCCCCGGTGTCATGGAGGCGTACATAATGTCTTGCGGCAGGCGATGCTGATATCCATTCAGCAGCCGGCTTTCCAACCAGTAATACACCTTTTTCAGGGGGCTGGAGGCAACCCTGGATAAGCGGGAATAATACCGGCTTTCGTCATTGTGCAGCCGCACCAATATCCGGCGCCCGTTCTGGTGGATCAGCGGGAGAATCCCGGTGCAATGAATCCCTTCCAGCAGGACGGGAAAGGTATTCGCATTGAGCCGTTCGGCCAATTCGCTGCTTTTTCTGGATGACACGATATAGGGTGTGGCCAGGGAGAATCCCCGCCAGCCGGTATGTCGCCCGTAAGCAGTAAGGGTGGAGCAATAGGGACGAAGGGGTTCCGCGTGATTCCTGTCTCCGTACTGAAAGTAGTGCACGTGCAACCGGATGCCCAGCCTATGAAGGGATACGATCCGGTTGAACATATCGATAGCTCCCCCGTATTCCGGCGGATACGGATTGTCCAGGCAAACGATATGAAGTTGTTTATCCTTCATAAATACGGGGTGTAAATGGCCTTCAGCTTTTCTTGTTCCTTTTCCCAGCACAATGCCATGGCAGCCATTTTGGCATTATTTTTCAATGAATTATACAGATCCTGGTTTTCCATGAGTTCTAGGGTGGCACGGGCCACCTCACGGGGATCCAACAAGTCAATACAAATTCCGCATTGGTATTGTTCGATCAGTCTGCGGACTTCAGGAATGCCGGTTGCCAGCAGCGGGACACCGGCATGGAGGTAGTCAAAAATCCGGTTGGCCAGATTGAAACGGCAATTCAGATCCGTAAAATTGTCGAGATTATACCCGATATGAGCAAGCGGTGTGTAGGTCCTGAGTTCCTCCGGGGGCAGGGTGGGGATCATCTCCGAGCGAGTCTCCAGGCCCCATTCAAGCCGTTTTCGGGCAATAACGGGCCACTGAGTTCCTCCCCCGATAAAAACCACATAATATTCCTCGGGCAGGAACAGCAGGGACTCCAGCAGCTCCAGGCCTCCGCGCCCGGCGTTAATCCCCGCACCCTGCATCAGCAGGATGATTTTTCCCTTCCAGCCGGATGGCAGCTCCCTGGGGGCGGGGCGGGCGCTGACAGGCACATTCCGCACCACGGAAACGGGTACTCCATACTCCTGCTGATATTGTCGCTGGACTGATTCATTAACGGTATACACAGTGGAGAGCCGGGGGAATAACCGGTTTTCAAGCCATTTCCAGGCTCGCCGCTTGCCCGGGGAATCATTCAACTCGGCCACCCCGGTAAAATATTCATGCGTATCATAGAAGAGTTTTTTCCCGCGCAGCCGGCTGACCACGAAATTGGGGAGCAGGGTATCGAGGTCGTTGGCCAGGAAATAGCGGGTCCGGGAGAACAGCAGCACCACCAGCAATTTTCCCGTAAACTCGACGTATTGTGCGATGCCGCGGCGAAACCGGCAGGGGATAGCCCGAATGCGGAAGGGATAGGTGCCGGGAGGCAGGCTACCGGGCAGCCGGCGGTAAAACACCGTTACCGAAAATCCCAAGGCCTGCAGGGTCGAGCAGACCCGGATCACCCGCTGATCGGTGGTGATATTGGAAATAACCGATACGGTGATCCGGTTCGGCTTGCGCTTCCTGTACGGGGCAGACTTCATGCGCCGGCAATATCTGTTATTTTCGGCAAATGGACCGGCGTGATCAGGGGACGCAGGAGACCTGCCTGCCCGCCCTTGCCTGGAACACCCTATCCATCCGGGCCGGAATCAATCGGCCGGGAAACCGGCCTCCCGGGTATACCACGAGGATTCCTGGTAAATCCTTTCGATAATCTCAACGGATTTGATCGCTTCATCGGCCGTGACCATCGCGTGGTCATGGTCTGCCAAAGCCCGGACAAGCTGGTCATATACGCGGTCGTGGTTACTCATACTGCCCTCATAAAATCCGTACTGGTTTGCCGGGCGGTCGGTCGTCAGGATGGGGGCAGCCAGATCCTGAACCTGGAAATAGTCGAGTTCATTGAGGTATTGCCCCCCGATCTTTACGGTTCCCTTCTCGCCGAGCAAGGCGAAGGAGCCTTCCATGTTCCGGGCATAGGTGTTGACCGAAAAATTGAAGGTGCCAATCGCCCCGGATTGCATGGCAAGCAGGACAGCCCCGGCGTCTTCAAATTCCATATCCTGCCGGTGAAGGGCATTTACGCGCAGGCATTTCACGGTATCTACTTCCCCCAGGAACCAGTACAGAATATCGACGAAGTGACTGAATTGCGTATAGAGGGTGCCGCCATCCAATTGGCGGCTGCCCCGCCAGGTGCCCTGATAGTAAGCGCTGGGCCGGTTCCAGAAGGCATTGATCTCAAACTGGGTAATACGTCCCAGCCGGCCCTGCCGCAGCAGGTCCTTGACCAGGGCTACGGGCGGGTTAAACCGGTTCTGCTTGACGACATAGAGTTTCCTGGCCGTCTGCTGCGCTGCCTGGATCATCTGGCTGGCATCCGCCAGGCTGATGGCCATTGGCTTTTCGCAAAGCACGTGAATGCCTGACCGCAGGATCCGGATACTCTGTTCGGCATGCAGGCCGTTGGGCGTGCAAACCGCCACGAGGGTAAGGCCCTTTTCGCAGGCAAGGAGGTCTTCCAGGCGGTAATAGGCAGCGGCCCCGTACTGGCCTGCCAGCCGATCTGCCCGCTCAGCAATGATGTCGCAGACGGCGACCAGCTTACCGAGGCGGTTCATTTCGGCTGCATGCCGCGCGGCAATCCGGCCGCATCCAAGCAGGGCAAAGCGGGGTCTGGTATCCATTCGATCTGCCAAATATAAACGGAAGTGAACGCAAATAAAAAAACCCGGGTGACCGGGTTTCAGGGATCAGTAGCTCATGCCGCCATTGTCGATACCCTGGAGGTTGTCGCTGCGGTTATTTTTCCGCTTGAACAGGGCGGCGTCAAATTTACCGAATCGCCAGTTAAAATTAAGCCGTAACACCTGGGGATCGCGGCGACGGAAGGCATCCTGAATGAAATAAATGGATTCCGAATGAATATCCTGGCGCCGGGTTCTGAAAATATCATTTATGTTCAGCGAAATGGAAGCTGTCCTGTTCTTGAGGAATTCAAAACGAACCGCTGCATCTACGCCATAGGTGGGTCGCACATATCCCTGGGAAGCGGAAGGCTGGCCGAAAAATCCTCCCCGGCCGCCGCCCCCGAAGGCGCTGCTGGCACTACCTCCCGGCGGCAGAATGGTCTTGGACTGGTAATCGCCCGAAACCTGGACGGTGAAATTCTTCGGCAGCTTAAAGTTGTTGCTGAGTTTACCAAACCAGCTGGCAAACTGGCCCTGGTTCGGCTGATTCGGGTCGTCAATCTTGATTTTGGAGGTATACAGATTGAAGTTGCTGGTAATTTCCCACCATTTCGAAATCTTGTTTTTCCCGATCAGCTCCAGGCCCGTGACATAGCTGGAGTTCGCGTTGATGTACGTATTGACCAGAACCGGCTTCCCGGTATACAGGTTGGTATCGGAGACCTGGTATCGGGTTATCAGATCATTGGTGTTCTTGTAATACACGGAGGCAATAAAATTATCCTTGTTGGCAAAGGTCTTCTGGTAGGAAAGTTCCAGGGAGTTGGTGAACTCCGGCTTGAGATTCGGATTGCCCCGGGTGATATTCAGCGAGTCGCTGTAGTCGGTAAAAGGAAACAGCTGCCAGAAGTTCGGCCGGTTAATCCGACGGGTATAATTCAGCTGAAGTTCCTGGTCATGGCTGAATTTCTGACTGAGGAAGAAACTCGGAAAAAGACTTACCGGGAACTTGATATTGAAGGTTTCCCCCTTGTCCGGCAAATTGCCATGATAATTCGAGCTTTCCACACGCAGCCCCACCTGGTAGCCAAAGTTCTTAATCTGGTTGGTAAAGGTCGTATAGGCGGCATAGACCTGATCCCGGCTGTTGTAGGAGGTGGACAGTAAATTATTGAAGACGTAATTGCCGGTATTGGGGTCAAAGATGTAAAAATCATTCCGGCTGTCCACGGACCGGATGGCAGCGCGGACGCCCATTTCCAGTTTTGACTTGTCGGTCAGGGGATTGGTGTAATCACTTTGAATGATCAGGTTTTTGTTGGTCCCGCTGCCCAGTTGGTTCTGGGAAAAGCTGTTTTTGAGATTCCCGCCAGCCTGGTTGTAATAATTCGTAACGATCGGGTTGCTGCTGGTATTCTTACCCGAATTGTACGTTACATCGGCGGTAAGTTCCTGGCCTGACCGGGGGAAATTATGCTTGTAACTGAGTTGGGACCCCAGGTTTCGGAAGTCCCGGGAAGAGTTGGATATCCGTTGGCTGTACGAAGAGGTCACCGGGTTACCCAGGGTATCGATATACAGGTCGCTGGTCGTATTCGGTGCGAAGGAGCCCCTGCCCAGGTTTCCGGTTACCGACAGGGTGTTCCGGTTGTCAATGAAATAATCAATTCCTGCCCGTCCGAAACCGAAATTTCCGTTCATGATGTTGCGGTCATACTGGTTGAGGAAGGTGTTGGGGCTGGTGATCTTGGATAACTGCCCGGTTGTGCCGTTGCTGATGGATTTACGCTGGTTGTAATTGACACTGGCGAAGACATTGATTTTATTCTGGCGCACGTTGATATCAGCTCCGCCACCCAGTTTGCCGCGGGAGTCCACGTTCGCCCGGACATTACCATTATACCCGACTTTCCGGTTTTTTTTGAGTACAATATTCAGAATGCCGGCCGTCCCGCCGGAGGCATCAAATTTGGCGGAAGGGTTGGTGATGATTTCCACGGATTCAATGGCATCGGCAGGAATCTGGTCCAGTGTCATGACGGTAGGGCGGCCATCCACGAACAACTGGGGTGTGCTGTTCCGCAGGGTAACGTTGCCATCGATGTCCACGTTCAGGGAGGGCACATTCCGCATGACGTCTATCCCGGTACCACCGGCTGAAACGATGTTCTTGTCCACATTGAAGATCTTGCGGTCAATGCCGAGCTGAACCAGCGGCTTGGAAGAGGTGACTGTCACATTGCTCAGCACCTTCTCCTCGAGATTCAATTTGATATTGCCCAGGTCTTTGTCCAGAGCGCCCAGCAGGGAGGTGGCGTCGGCGTTCCCTCCGTTGGGCCTGAGGTTGAAGGACACGGGTTCCTCATAGGGTTTGAACCCGATCACCGAAATCCGTAGACGGTATTGGCCAAAGGCTGGTACATTATCCAGGCTGAACTCCCCGTTCGCTTTAGTCAGCATGCCGGCCACGACCACCTCCCTTCGCTTCTTGGTAGCCGTATCAAATCGGTTTTGCAACAATTGTACAGAAGCGAATTCAATGGGCTTATTCGACAGCGAATCGACGATTTTGCCGTAAAACCGGCCGTTTACCTGGCGCCCCGCGCCCCGACCACCACCGGGAGCCGGATTTTGCGCCTGGGCTAAACTGAATGTAACTAACAGAATGACAACAGTTATCAACTTTCTCATACCGCGTGAAGATTAGATTTGTTGGTGCCTTTTAGACGTGAATAGTGCGGGGAACTTGCTGGGTTACCTTTTAAAATGATGACCGGCGACTTTGCTGGCCTGAATGGCCGCATGCGGTCAGGAAGTAATCCAGGTGAGTAATACCTGTACCAGCCCGATCAAAAAGCCCAGCACCCCGCCAATGATTTCCACGAAGCGGAATTCCTTCGCCATAATCTGGTAAAGGATCTCTTCCAGCTTGTCGGAGGAAAAGGCGGCAACTTTGGCAGTAACAATCTGTTCGAGATCCAGTTCACTGCGCAGGGATTCCGCGTATTTTTTCATTACCAGGGGAAACAGGCCGGCAAGCTCCTGCATGAAGACCCCTTTCAGGGTATGGATGGTTTTGTCCCCGATGAACATGCTGAGAAAAGGCATCTGCTCACCCAGTTTGACACGCAGGAAGGCGTCGACATGCTCTTCGATCATGGGAAGTATCCTTTCCAGGTTTTCCGGGCGGGTCATTTTCTGCTCAATTTCCCCGAAGGAGAGTAGTTCCGAGCTGACCAGCCTTCCCAGTTTTTCGGCAAACTGCTTTTGCCGTTTGGGGAAGATGCCCTGCAGGGTAAAACCCAGCATCCGCCTGGGTTCCCGCGGATGAAACAGCATTTTGACTGCGATCCAGTTGGTCACCCAGCCGATGAAGGCAGAAATAACCGGAATCAGAAGTAGCCACCAATTCATAGGCATGTAGTAAAAAAAGAATCCCCGGCCTGCAAGTCGGGGAGGGGTTGGGTGGCTGATGGGATTCGAACCCACGACCCTCAGAACCACAATCTGATGCTCTAACCAACTGAGCTACAGCCACCGTGTTTGGGGCTGCAAAAATATGGAAATTGGCCTTTTGGCAAAAATTTTATCCTGCTATCCATCCTGCCCTGCCACCCGTCAAAAAGGTCTGTTAAAAGCCCCGCCAAGTACGAAATGCCCCGTTTTTACGTTATTTTTGGGACTATGCTTCAAGCAATTAAATACATGACGAACATGAAAAGACTCCCCATTCTCGTGATGATGCTGGTTGCCGTGGTGTTTCTTGCTTTCCAGACAATGGGAACCGGTAAATCCAATCCACCTTCCAAATATGAAAAGATCCTGCAATCTGTATCCGCCCTCCTGACCCAGGGACATTTCAGCCCCAAGGAAATCAATGATGCCTTTTCCAAAAAGATTTTCGCCAAATACTTCACCCAGCTGGACGCCAATAAAAACATATTCCTGCAGAGTGACATTGACAGTCTTCGGAAATACGAAACCCGCATCGACGATGAACTGAAGGGGGCGCCCGTTGAATTCTTCCTGGCCGCTGGCAGAATCTTTGACCGTCGGGCCCAGGAATCAGCCGCCATCTGCCAGGATATTCTGTCCAGGCCGTTTGATTTTACGGTAGACGAAACCGTGGTGACCGACCCGGATAAACTGGATTTTCCCAAAACCGACGCGGCACGCCGGGAAATGTGGAGAAAGAAACTGAAGCTCATGACCCTGGAACGCTATAGTGACCTGCTGGATATGCGGGATAAGAACAAAGGCCGTGAAGGCTTTGTGGTCAAGACCAACGAACAACTGGAAAAGGAAGCACGGGAAAAGGTCCTGCTGGCAATGAACCGTATTTTCGACCATTATAGGTATAAATTCGACGATGACGATAAATTTGACGTGTTCGTCAATACAATCACCCAATCGATGGATCCCTATACCGAGTTTTTCCCGCCGGTTGAAAAAAGATATTTTGACGAGCAGATGAGCGGCAGCTTCTACGGGATTGGCGCGTCCCTGCTCTACGATGAAACGAAGGGCAGCATCAAAATCAACAGCCTGGTTACGGGTAGCCCCGCCTGGAAGTCAGGGGATGTCGAGGTGGGTGATATTATCGTGAGCGTGGCCCAGGGAAAATCCGCCCCGGTGGACCTCACCGGTTATATGGTGGAAGATGCCGTTAAACTGATCCGGGGCGAGAAAGGCACCGAAGTGCGACTGACCCTGCGGAAGGGGAATGGGTCCCTCAAAACCGTTTCCCTGATACGGGATAAGATCGTGCAGGAAGAGACCTTTGCCCGCAGCGCCATAATAAAAAACGGCAATGAAAAAATCGGATATATCTACCTTCCTGAGTTTTACGCCGATTTTGAACATGCTAACGGCTCTCGCTGTTCGGTCGATGTGGCCAAGGAAGTAACCAAACTGAAAGAGCAGAAAGTAGATGGCATTGTCATTGACCTGCGCAATAACGGGGGCGGTTCCCTCTATGACGTGGTGCAGATGGCCGGGCTGTTCATTGAAGACGGTCCGATCGTACAGGTGAAGGACCGGTATGGCAATCCAAGCATCCTGAAGGACAAGGACCGTTCGGTTCTTTATGACGGCCCGCTGGCTGTCATGGTCAATGAATTCAGCGCCTCGGCCTCCGAGATCTTTGCAGCTGCCATCCAGGATTATCACCGCGGGGTTATCATCGGTTCCACCTCCACCTATGGCAAGGGTACCGTACAGCGCAATATCGGCCTGGACCCGGAGAACGGGTTTTCGGAATCCAACTCCGACCTGGGTACGGTCAAACTCACCCTGCAGAAATTCTACCGGATTAACGGGGGCTCCACCCAACTGAAGGGCGTCGCTTCCGATGTGGTGCTTCCGGATAACCTGGAATACCTCAAGGTCAGAGAGAGGGATAACGAGGAAGCCCTTCCCTGGGATGAGATTACCAAGGCAGCCTATACGCCGTGGAATTCAGGTTATGACCTGAAAAACATTGAAGCCATAAGCCGCGACCGGGTTAAAAACGACGTGGCCTTCCAGACCATCCAGCAGAATACGCAGTGGCTGGCTTCCCAGAATGATAAGGAATATTCCCTGCAGCTGGATAAATACCGCAAGGAACAGGCCCAGATTGCCGCAACAGTTAAACAGAACGAGACCCTGATGAAGCTGACCACGCCCATGGCTGTATCCTACCTTCCCCAGGATCAGAACCGTTTTGACAATGATAAGGACAAACAAACCCGGTTCAATCAATGGCTGAAGAACCTGAGTACCGATATTTACCTGGACCAAGCCGTCAAAACCATGAATGACATGATCAGCCAGCGGAATATCGCCCTGGGGATCAGTAAACCGGCAGACCAGAAAAAGGCCTTCTAACCAGAGCAGGCATCCTCCAGGCAAAAAAATGACCCCGGCATTACCGGGGTCATTTTTTTGGCACAGTACCGTGGGCAGGCCAGGCACCAATAAACGGGTCATACCCGACGTTCAGAGGTAACGCTCTTCGATAATCCGCAGGTGATGTAGGGCATGTCCTATCAGCAGGAATCCGATTCCCAGGACATATACCGGCTGGTTGCTGGCGATCCCGGAGGCATTGAGCTGCTCCTCCCCGAAGGAGCTGAACAGATACTGGGAGGAGGTCCGCACGGCCTGAAACTCGTTGACCAGATCCTCCCAGCGACGCCTGTCAGCCTGCGCATGGCGGGCAAATAGATTTTCGTCAAATCCAGGCAGGGGGGTAGTATCCATACGGGCAAAGCGAAGGGCCCGGTAGGCAAAGACACGTTCTGCATCGATTACATGCTGCAGGACCTCCCGGACCGTCCATTTTCCCGGTTCATACCGGTAATCATGCTTTGAGGCAGGAATCCGGGCAAGAAGCTGCATCATGTTCCCGGTTCCCTGGCGAAATGCCTCCATCAGATCGTCCTCGGGAACCTGGTTAACGTAATGGTGGAAGTAGGCGGGAATTCGTGTCAGGTCGGGTCTTGGCATGCGGTATAATTTTCGTGAAGATCGGAAAAGGAACCCATTGCGATAAAAAAATCCCGCCGAAGCGGGATGCGTATTGCGGTTCAGTCCGTAACCTTTTTGCGGATGGTCGACCGGGTCTTCAGCGGCTTGACCTTCTTTTCCGTACGGTCGCCCTTGAGGGTGGACGCCAGCTTGACGGCCTCATATGCGTTGACGATTCCCCCCGAAACACACAAATCCGAGAGATTCACCGACTGGTCGGTCCCGGGATTCGTTACCTTAAGGTCCGTTTTGGTGCAGGATTTTTCAATCACGAATTTGACCTGCTCAGCAGTCAGGTTCGGAAAATACTCCAGGATAAGGGCTGCCAGTCCGGCCACCACCGGGGACGCCATGCTGGTTCCCTGGGCGTTACCGTAGGTATTGCCCCCGGGTATGGTGGAATAAATCTTCACCCCCGGCGCGAATACATCCACCATTTTTTTCCCGTAGTTGGAGAAACTGGCCACCAGGCCTCCGGCCTTGGGATCCCCGCTGGCACCCACCGTGATCCAGTTGGTGGCCTGCTGCCCGTTATCCCGGAATACCGGGTTGGGGAAGTTGTCGGTGGAATCATTGTTCTGGTGGTCGTTGCCGGCAGCGTGCACCAGCAGCACCCCTTTCTGTTCCGCGTAACGAACGGCATCATCGACCCAGGGTTTTTGCGGCGAAAATCCCTTGCCGAAACTCATATTGATTACCCGGGCCCCGTTATCCACCGCGTAGCGGATGGCCAGGGCGACGTCTTTATCATGTTCGTCCCCATCCGGCACCGCCCGGATCATCATGATCCTCACGTTATCGGCAATTCCATTCATCCCCAGCCCGTTGGTACGGTCCGCAGCGATAATGCCGGACACGTGGGTTCCATGGAAGGGGGTATTGGCCATCACGTCGCTGTTACCGTAGAAGCGGTCATTAATGTCATTGTAGTTATCCTTGACGATTTCTCCCCGGAAGTCTTCCGGGGCCTGCTTCTTGGCTTCCGCCTTGCGTTCTTCCCCGTGGATGAAATCCGCGATATCGTCGTACAGCCCTTTGCTGTCCTGGTCCATTTCCACCTGCAGCCCGTTGTAGAGGCGAAGGACTTTTTCCTTGGCCCGTTTTCCGTCCAGGTCAGGAGGAGTAAAATCCTGGACATCCTTGCCCGTGTAGGCGGTCTTGTTCATTTCCCTTTTCAGCACACTGTCGCCAGCCAGGGCATCATTATACGCCCTTTTGATCAGCATCAGGTTCAACTGGTCCTTGGGATCCATTTCCCCCAGGTCATCACCCGCCTTCTTCCACATCGCATACTGCGCTTTGGTCTGGGGGTCCATGCTGGAGGTATCAGACATATTTTCAAACCGGGCCTTGTAGGCATGATACACCCGGGCCGCTTCGTAGGAATCCTCCTTCACATTGCGTCCGTCCCGTCCACCCAGGAAGTTCCAACCATGGATATCGTCCACATACCCGTTGTTGTCGTCGTCAATGCCGTTGCCGGGAATTTCCCCCGGGTTGGTCCAGAGTATGGACTTGAGATCCTCATGGGTGGTATCGACGCCCGAATCGATCACCGCCACCACAACGGTTTTACTTTTTAAGTGGTTGGTTTTCAGAAAATCATAAGCCTTATCGAGACTAATGCCATAATAGCCGTCTTTTTGAAGGTCCATCAGGTGCCAACCTTTGGGTACGTCTTCCTTCTGCGCCCACACAGCCGTTCCAAGCAGGGCCGCTGCCACAGTAACCAGCCACTTTTTTCCAATTAGAGTGTACATTGTATTGAGATTTAGAAAGTAACAAATTTGCGAAACCTCTGAAATTTAGACCAACCATTCATACTTTTTAAGAAAACAGTCCCGGGAAACCCCGGGACTGCCTGTAAATGGACGTAAGCAGTTGGTTATTGGTTGCTGAGCCTGAGTTCCACCCGGCGGTTCCTGGCCTGTTCGGCTTCAGTCTTTCCGGTCGTCAGGGGCCTGGTCGGGCCATATCCGATCGCTTTCAGGCGGGATGCGTCAATCCCCTTGCTTTCAAAATAGGCCCTCACATGGTCAGCACGATCCTGTGAAAGTTTCATATTGGCCTGGTAATCACCATGATTGCTGGTATGCCCTTCAATGGTAAGCGTCAGGGAAGGATTCTGCTGCAGAATTTTCACCACCTCATCCAGCACCTGGTGGGTAGACGGCAGGATAGTGGCCTTGGCAAACTCGAACTGGATACGCCGGGCCGCATAATTGACTTTTTCCACAATTTCCTTCTGGATGATGGGACAGCCGCCATTTTCAGGTGAACCCTTGGTTTTAGGGCATTTGTCCTCCTCGTCATTGACGCCGTCGCCGTCCGAATCCGGGATGGGGCAGCCATTGTATTTCGGACTGCCGGCCACGGTGGGACACTTGTCCTCCTCGTCATTGATTCCGTCGCCATCGGTGTCCGGAATGGGGCAGCCGTTGTATTTGGCCAGCCCCTTTACGCCCGGACATTTGTCCAGTTCATCGTTAACTCCATCCCCGTCGGAGTCGGGAACCGGGCAACCATTGTATTTTGCCAGGCCGGCAACCGCCGGACACTTGTCGTCCTTGTCGGCAATGCCATCTCCGTCCCGGTCCGGGCAACCATGGGTCAGCGCCGTGCCCGGCTGATCCGGGCATTGATCATCCTTGTCCGGTATGCCATCCTTGTCACGGTCCTTGGGTTTTTCTTCCAGTTTAACCGGTTTACCCAGGAAAACCCCCAGGGTTCCGCCAATCACCTGGTGATTGAAATGACCGTTATACTGGTCAGACTGGTAGAAATCGCCCAGTCCTCGGGAGTAATTGGCCGTCAGCAATACCCTTCCGAATTCTAGTCCGATCAGCCCGTTCACCCCGTAATCAAAGGTCTTATATTTCCCCGGCCCGTTACCCACGGAAAGGTTCGTGTTTTCGTAGCTGTTGAAGTCCCCGTTGGTATAAAACTTGTCGGAGGTCTCCTTGCCGTTAAAGAAGAAGGATGCATACGGGCCGGCTCCCAGTACCAGTTTGACCTTGGCGGCCAGGGGAAATTTGACCACGAGGTTGACCGGCACATCGATATAGTTGAGGTATTGGGTGGAATCAAACCGTTCCACCAGGGGATCGGGGATATTGGTGGACTGGGCGTATTTCCTGCCTTTGTTCGTGATCAGCACACCCGGCTGGAGAAAAAAACGGGATTTGGGTGAAAAAGGCAGTTCCGCCAGCAGCCCCCCGTGAAAGCCCGTGCGCGGGGTATAATAACCCTTGATGCTGTTCCAGTTGGGAAGATCGTTGGATTCCTGAACCGAGGAAGAATGCGCGCCGGCTACGAAGGCTACCCGGAACTGTCCAAGGCTGGACACATGGAAAGCAAGCAGGACAAGTGCGGAAAGAATGCCTTTTTTTCTCATCAGTTTTGGGTTGGGTATGTCTGGATAATGCCCTTGACCATCAGGGGATAAAGATGCTAAATATTTTACATAATACAAAAGCCGGGCCGCCGGGGTTACCGGCCAATTCGTTGACTGGCGTGTATTACTGGTAGCCTAATACCAGCCGGATCCGGTCGCCAGCCGCGTTGCTTCGCCCGGGTACTCCGGGCTGGGCCGGAGGAGTGGCTGACCCCATGCCGGTTGCCTTCAGGCGGGACCAGTCAATGCCCTGCAGGCCTACGTAAGCCATGATATTGTTGGCCCGTTCGACGGTCAGCTTCTGGATCGTGCTGCTGTCGCCCGCGGCCATGGTATAGCTTTCGATGGAAACAGTCAGGGTGGGGTGGGCTTTGAGGATACGCACCAGGTCATCAAGGGCCCGGTACGCCGGAGCCGGTACGTCAGATTTCCGGTCGTTAAACTCGAGTCGCAGGGCTATGGCATCCACGCTGTCCACAAGGGAGCGGCGCAGGGTGGGACAACCCTGGTTTTCGGCTGTGCCGGGCGTATAGGGGCATTTGTCCAGTTCATCGTTTACCCCGTCCTTGTCAGAATCAGGTACCGGGCAGCCGGCATACTTGGCCAGCCCCGGTACGTCCGGACACTTGTCTTCCATGTCATTGACACCATCCTTGTCCCGGTCGCCTACCGGGCAGCCCTTGTTAATGGCCAGCCCCGCCGAATCCGGGCAGCGGTCATCAAAATCGCTTACCCCGTCGTGATCGCGGTCAGGAAAGGGACACCCGTCATAGATCGGAAGACCGGGCACATTGGGGCATTTGTCCTGGTCATCCGGCACCCCATCCCCATCGGAATCAGCCACCGGGCAACCCTGGTTGCGCACGCTCCCGGCCACTTCCGGGCATTTGTCCGTCTTGTCAGGGATACCGTCTCCGTCAGCGTCGGGACATCCATTGGTCAGGGCAGTGCCGGGTTCGGTGGGACAGCCGTCCGCCTGATCCGGAATCCCATCGTTATCCTGGTCCTTTAGGACCGGTTCGCGGTTACGGCCCAGGTACAGCCCGATGGTGCCCCCGATCACGCCGTTGCGAAAGGTGGCATCATAGCCTACCGGCCGGTAAAAGCTGGTCAGCAGCCCCCGGTTGATATTGGCCGTAATGAAAAATTGTCCAAACTGCAGGCCTACCTGGCCGCTCAGGCCCAGGTCGATTCTACCGTACTGGCCGGGGCCCGAACCGTAAACTATTTTTCCGCTCTGGTGAACGGTTGTGCCATTGGAAAAAACCGTATCGGCCGTCTCGGTCCCGCCCAGCAGGTAGGCCAGGTAGGGGCCCAGGCCGAAAATGAACCGGGTCCGGTTCCTGTGCAGCGGATTACTGATATCGGCCTTGTACACGAATTGCATCGGCAGGGTGAGGTAATCGATAAACTGGGTGGATTTCAGGGAATAATCGATCCCGTAATACGTATCCCGCTGAAACTTTCTACCCTGGCCGGAGTACATCAGGGATGGCTGGAAAAACCAGGCACCCTGGGAGCCCATCGGGACATCCAGGACCAAGCCGCCGTGAAAGGAGGCCCTGGGCTTGTAAAAAGGACGGTACTCACTGTTCCAGGCAGGTTTGGAGGTGTATTCATACACATAGGAACTGTGGAATCCGCCGGCCAGGGCCAGTTTTGCCTGGGCCATCAGGGGGCTGCGAAGGGTGGAAAGAACGACCAGAAAACAAAGCCGAAAGGTAAGGTTGCGCATCAGGCTGCCTTTTTCAGGTATAATATCCGTAAAACGGACGAAAGTCTCAATTATTTCTCCCCGCGACAAAACAATACCCGGTTTCCCGCGGAAATCAGAAGTCAAAGCGTATGCCCTGAGCCAGGGGAAGCTGGGTTCCGAAGTTAATCGTATTGGTCTGGCGGCGCATATAGGCCTTCCAGGCGTCGCTTCCGCTTTCACGGCCGCCGCCCGTTTCCTTTTCGCCACCGAAGGCCCCGCCGATTTCTGCTCCGGAGGTACCAATATTCACGTTGGCAATGCCGCAGTCGCTGCCTCCCTGGGCCAGAAACCGCTCCGCTTCTCTCAGGTTTAGTGTCATGATGGCCGAGGAGAGCCCCTGGGGTACCCCGTTCTGTATGGCGATCGCCTCCTCCAGGGTTCGGTAGCGCATCAGGTACAGGATGGGGGCAAAGGTTTCCTGCTGAACAATCCGGAAGCCGGCTTCGACTTCGGCGATACAGGGTTTGACATAACATCCGCTTTCATACCCGTCGCCCTTCAACACGCCTCCTTCGACCACAAACTGGCCGCCTTCCGCCCGGCATTTTTCAATGGCATCGGTATACAGCTGAACGGCCTGCTTGTCAATGAGGGGGCCCACATGGTTGCGTTCGTCCAGGGGATTGCCGATCCTCAGCTGCCGGTAGGCAGCCACCAGTTTATCCCGCACCAGGTCATAGACCTTTTCCTGTATGATCAGCCGGCGGGTGCTGGTGCAGCGCTGTCCCGCCGTCCCGACGGCACCAAACAGGGCCGCCCGTACGGCCATGTCCAGGTCAGCATGCTCGGTAATGATGATGGCATTATTTCCTCCCAGTTCAAGCAGGGCACGCCCCAGGCGGGCACCTACCGCCGCGCCGACCGCCTTTCCCATCCGGGTGGAGCCGGTCGCCGAAACCAGGGGAATCCGGTGGTCATTGGCCATCCATTCACCCGTACCGCGTCCGCCGATGACCAGGTTACAAACCCCCTCGGGGACATGGTTCCGGGCGAACACTTCCGCAATGATGTGCTGGCAGGCCACCCCGCAAAGCGGCGTCTTCTCGGAAGGTTTCCAGATACAAACGTCCCCGCAGACCCAGGCCAGCAGGCTGTTCCAGCTCCAGACCGCCACGGGAAAATTGAACGCTGAGATGATGGAAACGATGCCCAGCGGATGCCACTGTTCATACATCCGGTGGGAAGGACGCTCACTGTGCATGGAAAGCCCGTAAAGCTGCCGGGAGAGTCCTACCGCAAAATCACAGATATCGATCATTTCCTGCACTTCTCCGTAGCCTTCCTGCAGGCTCTTACCCATCTCGTAAGATACCAGTTTGCCGAGAGGTTCCTTATACTGGCGAAGCGCTTCGCCCACCTGCCGAACGACCTCTCCGCGCTTGGGTGCCGGCCAGGTCCTCCATTCCAGGAAGGCCTGCTGGGCTGTATTGATGACTTTTTCGTAGCTGCTTCGGTCCGTGGCGGAAACGGTTCCGATCCGCTTTCCATCCACCGGAGACCAGCTTTCCAGGATCTCTCCTCCCGACTCAATCCACTGGGTGCCGGTGCTCACACCGCTGTTATTCTCCTGAATATGCAAGATTTTCAAAAAATCCATAGTTTGAGGTTGAGGCGCAAAGGTAAGGAATGCGGCAGGTGATTCATGGAAACCCGGTCCGGCGGGCCTTCAGGCCGTCAGTATTGCTCGGATTCGCTGGGGAAGTCGCGGTCCTTGATATCCCGGATATACCGCTGCACGGCCCCGGTGACCTGCTCATGAAGGTTCAGGTACTGGCGAAGAAACCGGGGTTTAAACTCGGTATTGATGCCCAGCATGTCATGCATCACCAGTACCTGGCCGTCACAGTACCGGCCTGCGCCGATGCCGATGGTGGGAATGGAAAGGCTTTCCGTCACCTCGCGGGCCAGGTCGGCCGGTATTTTTTCCAGCACAATCCCGAAACAACCGGCCTGCTCCAGCAGGCGGGCGTCCTGGCGGAGTTTGTTGGCCTCCGCCTCTTCCCGGGCCCGTACCGTGTAGGTCCCGAACTTGTAAATGGACTGGGGGGTCAGTCCCAGGTGCCCCATGACGGGGATCCCGGCGGACACAATCCTTCGTATGGATTCCTGCACCTCCTCGCCGCCCTCCATCTTGACGGCATGGCAGCCGGTTTCCTTCATCAGCCGGATCGCGGAGGCAAGGGCATTATCCGAATTGGCCTGATAGGATCCGAAAGGCAGGTCCACTACGACCAGGCAGCGATCGATACCCCGGATCACGGAACTGGCATGGTAGATCATCTGGTCCATGGTAATGGGAAGGGTGGTCTCATGGCCCGCCATGACATTGGATGCGGAATCGCCAACCAGGATCACATCGATGCCGGCCCTGTCAAATAGCCTGGCAAAAGAGTAATCGTAGGCCGTAATCATGGAGATTTTCTCGCCGGCCGCCTTCATTTTCTGAAGGGTATTGGTGGTGATCTTCTTGATTTCTTTGGATTCGCTCATGAGGTCGCTTTTAAGAGATTTCCCCCTGCGGCAGTGAGTTCCTCGTACAGGGTGTAAATCAATCCATCCGCCAGTCCGATTTTGGGGACAAATATTTCCTCGGCATCCGCCCAGCGCATGGTGTTAATGTAAATCAGCAGGGCGGGCACGATCACATCGGCCCGGTCTTCCCGGAGCCGGTACAGGGAAATGCGCTGGGATACAGACAGGTTGCTGAATTCCTTATAATAATCCCGCAGCAGGTCCAGGGAAAGCGGTTTGCCTTCCTTGCGTTTGGAGAGTGAAAAAATCTTGTTGATATTACCTCCCGATCCGATGGCCGTCACGTGGTGGTACCCCTTGGTCCTGCTTTTGATAAATTCCTTCATCGCATCCCACATCGCCTCGGTAACCTGGCTTTTCAGCAGGCGGATCGTCCCGATGTTGAAGGATTCCTTGAAAACGAGCTTCCCGTCACTGAAAAAGGTGAGCTCCGTGCTGCCACCCCCCACGTCAATGTAGAGATAGGATTCTGTATCGGTCAGTCCCTCGGCAATATGGTTTTCGTAAATCAAGGAAGCTTCTTCCTGCCCGGTGATGACCTGGATTTCGATGCCTGTTTCGTTTTTGACCCGCCGGATGATATCGGCCGCATTGCGCGCGTCCCGCATGGCCGAGGTGGCGCAGGCCTTGAGATGGGTTACCTCATATACATCCAGCAGGTGCTTGTAGGACTGGATCGTCTTCAGCACCTTCTCAGCCCGTTCCGGCGAAATGTCGCCCCGGTCGAACACATCGAATCCGAGCCGCAGCGGGACCCGTACCAGGGCCACTTTGACAAACTCAGGACCGCCCTTTGGCCCCGCAATGACATCAGATATCAGCAGCCTTGCTGCGTTACTTCCGATATCAATGGCTGCCAGTCTCACTCGGGGTCTGCGTTTTTTTGAACAGATAATTATAAATCTCAATCTGGGAGCGGATCTTCCTTTTCTTATTGCTCTTCACGTACTCATTATTCAATTCATTATTGAGCCACCGGGCCTTTACGTTATCGCTCAATTGAATCTGGAGTATGTCCCGAAGTTCCTGCCGGATGGATTCGTCGGTAATCAGGCAGGTGGCTTCCACACGGTGATCCAGGTTCCTGACCATCCAATCGGCCGAAGATATATAAACTTTTTCTTTGCCCCCGTGGTGAAATACCCACACGCGCGCATGCTCCAGGTATTCATCCACGATACTGATGGCCGTGATGGGTTTTTTGAATTTCTGGCTTTCGGAAAACATGCAATAAATGCCCCGGATGATCAGTTTGATCTCCACGCCGTGACGGGCCGCTTCATACAGCCTGGCCACCAGTTCCTCGTCGGAGAGGGAATTCATCTTGAGCAGGATGGAAGCCGGCTTTTTCCGGCGGGCATTGCGGATTTCGACATTGATCAGGTCCATGAGCACCTTTCGCTGGTAGACCGGGCTGGGAATGATCATTTTGCACGCCTTCAGCCAGTGCATGCCGGTCTTGGGCTGTTCCAGGAAATTGAAAAGGTAATGGATGTCATTCATAATACGGGGGTCACTGGTCAGCAGGCAGTGATCGGCATAGACCCTGGCGGTTTTTTCATTAAGATTGCCGGTACTGACAAACCCGTAATGCATGGTTTTGGCGCCCACTTTCTTGCGTATCGAACAGAGCTTGGCATGCACTTTCATATTGGGCATCCCGATCAGGACCCTGACCCCTTCGTCTTCCAGCCGCTCCTTCCATGCCAGGTTGGCTTCCTCATCGAAACGGGCCCGCAGTTCCAGCATGACCGTTACCTGCTTGCCGTTGCGCACCGCGTTGACCAGGGCGTTGATAATGCGGGATTGTTCGGCCAGTCGATAGCAGGTGATTTTAATGGATTGGACCGCGGGATCGATCGCGGCCTCCCGCAGCAGGTCAATCACCGGGTTGAAGGAATGGTAGGGAAAATGCAGCATGACATCGCGCTCCAGGATCACATCCGAAACGCGCCGCTCCTGGAGCAGGGGATGGTCGAAAGGCTTGCGGCGCTTGCTCTTCTCCCGGAATACCTGGGATGGAAATTCCATAAAGTGACGGAAATTGTGAATGCGCCCACCCGGGATCAGATTGTCCCGCTTGGATAGATTGAGCCGGCGTATCAGGTATTCCAGCAAGCCGGCGTCCATCTCCCGGTCGTATACGAACCGGACCGGTTTGCCCTTGCGACGGTTCTTCAGGCCCTTTTCAATCTTCTGGATCATGGAGGTGGACACATCATTGTCAATATCGATTTCGGCATCCCGGGTTACCTTGAATACATTGGATTGATAGCTGTCATACCCGAAGTAGGAGAAAATCTCGGGCAGGTTGTAGCGGATGACATCCTCCAGCAGGATGATGTGATGCTCGTCCGGGTGGGGGGAAGGGAGGATCAGAAACCGGCCCAGCACGCGGCTCGGCACCTCGATAAGGGCGTATTTCCTTTTCAGCAGGCTGTCCCTTTTCCACATGACCACGCCCAGGTAAATCGACTTATCGCGCAGAAAAGGTACGCCCGGAATGCTCTCGATCATCAGGGGTATCACGTTGGGACTGACTTCCTCGTCATAATACCGCCCTACGTATTCCTTCTGTTCCCGGTTGAGATCCTTTTCGGTAACGAGGAATATCTTCTGGCGCCTGAGTTCTTCGGATATTTCCTCCCAGACCCGGCTGAATTCACTTTGCTGGTTCAGCACCTGCATCTGGATTTCGTCCAGTATCTCCTCGGGGTGGGCTTCCAGGTGCATATTGAGGCGGCTTTTACGCTTACCCAGTTCAACCATCCGCTTCAGGGTGGCGACGCGAACCCGGAAGAATTCGTCCAGGTTGTTGGAGAAAATACCCAGGAAACGGATGCGCTCGTAGAGCGGGACATTGGGATCCACGGCCTCCTGCAAGACCCGCGCATTGAAGGAGAGCCAGCTGATATCCCGGGGAATGAATTTTCGTTTTGCCGGCATGTAACGGAATTAAGCAGCCTAAATTTAGGGTCTGTTTTGGTATTGCCGCATTAAGTTTTGAAGCCGATCACCGGGCGGCCTTTTCGATGATGCCGGTGGTGGAATGGCCCTCAAGGACCGGGTTGATAACGACCCGCCCTCCCGCGGCCATTACCTCGCGCGCACCCACGACCTGATCCAGGGTATAGTCGCCCCCCTTAACCAGTACATCGGGAAGGATAGCCTGGATCAGGGTCAAAGGGGTATCCTCGCTGAACAGGATCACCGCGTCGACCAGGATCAGGGAGGCCAGGATCAGGGCCCGGGAGGAGGCCGGGTTCAGGGGTCTGCCGGGGCCTTTCAGGCGCCGTACGGACTCATCCGCATTTACTCCCACTATAAGCCGGTCCGCTTCGCGTGCGGCGGCAGAAAGCGAATAGATATGGCCCGCATGGAGCAGATCAAACACCCCGTTGGTAAAGGCCACAGTCTGCCCTTTCAGGCGCCACTGGGCTACCGTACGCACCAGTTCCGGCAGTTCGTAAATTCTGGTCGAAATAATAGCTGCATTCTTCATAATGGTACTGTTTTTTTAATGGCTTCCGGACCGCTTTGCCGGTCCATCATTCCGTCCGCAAGGGCCTATCCGGCCGGGTGCTTCGCGGCCAGGGCCCTGTTGCGGTTGTGCCGGGAAACCAGGGCCAGGCAGGCCAGTCCGGTTACCAGGACGATAAAGGTCTGCGAGGACCAGAGCAGCCAGCCCAGGGCTGTTCCCACGGTGCTGCTGTCCAGCCCGTACAGGCCCATGAGTTCGGCCACCAGCAGGGGATAGGCCCCGATGCCGCCGGGCGTCAGGATCATGCCGACGCTGCCCACCGCCAGCGTGGTGAGTCCACCGCCCAGGCCCAGATGGGCCGTTTCCTTCAGGGCATAGATACCGATGGTCGTACTGAGCAGGTACAGGGTCCATATTAATAAAGTATGAAAAAGAAACTCCCGCTTGCGCCGGATGAAACGGATACTGTTCAGCCCGTGCCAGATCCCCAGCAGGATCTTTTTGATACGGGCGATGAAATCGATATGGCCGAACCGCTTAAGCACCACGATCAGCAGGCCGACCAGGGCCGCGCCACCCGCCGCCGCGGCAAGCAGTTTGCCGGCTGACAGGTTGCCGGACTTATCGTGAAAGAAAAGAAGCAGTTTCTGTCGCATGTAATCGCCGATGACATCCCCTTCCAGCACCAGCGAGAGAAAGAAAACTACCAGCAGGCACAGAACATCTACGGCCCGTTCCACCACGATCGTTCCTACCAGGCGGTCTGCCCGGACCTTTTCATACCGGGCCAGCATGGTACACTTCACCACTTCCCCCAGGCGCGGAACGCCCGCATTGACCAGGTATCCGACCATCACGGCCGCAAAGACGTTGAAATTGGAAGGGGAATATCCCAGGGGTTCCATCAGGATCTTCCACCGGATGCTGCGGCTGTAATGGCTGAGCAGCAGCAGAAACAAGACGGGCACAAAAAGCCACTTCCTGGCCTGCCCCAGCGAGGTTCGGATATGATCCCATCGCTCCGAATCGATATTACGTACGGAAAGCCAGGCAAAAAAGGCGCCCAGCGCCAGGAAAAAAAGGTACCGGAATATGGTGACAAGCCGCGGGTTCATTCCATCCAAATTACCGCGATGCATTCAATCTGCAAAACGGATCGTCTGTCCGGGGAGGTGCCGGAAGCGGTCGCCCGATCAAAGTTTATTCCCTTCTTTGGGAAAAACGATCCAGGGCCGGAAGCTGCGAGCCTCCTCAAAATTCATCGTGGCATAGGAAATAATGACCACCATGTCGCCGGTCATGCCTTTACGGGCCGCCGGCCCGTTCAGGCAGCAGATGCCAGATCCGCGCTTGCCGCGTATTACATAGGTCTCCAAACGCTCCCCGTTATTCACGTTAACGACCTGGACTTTTTCATTTTCAATGATATTGGCGGCTTCCATCAGGTCTTCGTCGATGGTGATACTGCCCACATAATGCAGGTTGGCTTCGGTGATGACAGCCCGGTGTATTTTGGATTTCAGTACTTGGATTTGCATACGACCGGCAAAATTAGGTGATTTACCCGCACGGCTCATCCGTGCTTTCCAGGACGTGCCAGCAGCAGATTGTCAATCAGCCGGACTTCGCCCAGAAAGGCCGCCACCAGCGCGACCAGGGCACGGGCGCCATCCCAATCGGTGACCGGCTCCAGGGTATCGGCCGTGGCGATTTCCACATAATCCACCCGGAAACCCTCCCGGGCCAGGGTGGCTGCCGCCTGCTCCTTCAGGGGGCCCAGGGGACCCGGACCCAGCTCCTGCTGTATGGCCTGCAGGGATCTGTAAATGCCGGCAGCCTGTATCAGCTGGTCCTCGGTTAGCCGTTTGTTGCGGCTGCTCAGGGCCAGTCCGCTTGGCTCCCGGCGGGTCGGGCAACGAACGATTTCCAGGCCCGGTTCCCGGCCCAGCAGGCGGACCAGGCGGGCGATGACCATACATTGCTGGTAATCCTTCAGTCCGAGGTAAAGCCGGGTGGGATCCACCAGGTCAAGCAGGCGGTGCACCACCTTGCAGACACCCTGGAAATGGCCCGGACGGTAGGCTCCCTCGAGACGGCTTTCCAGGCTTCCCAGGTCATACTGCGTATCGGGAATCCGGCCTCCCGGATAAATTTCTTCCAGGCCGGGCAGGAAAAGCACGTCACACCCGGCCTCCTCCAGCAACCGGATATCTTCCTCCACGGTCACGGGATATTTCTGAAAATCGGCCGGATCATTGAACTGGGCCGGATTCACAAAAATGCTGCTGACAGTCAGGTTGTTCTCGCGGAGTGATTGGTTTACCAGCGACAGGTGTCCCTCGTGCAGCGCACCCATGGTGGGCACAAAGCCCAGGTTTGCGCCGCCCCGGGCTGGCGAATGGAGAAAATCCTGCAGGTCTTTTGCCATTTTAAAAATCACCATAAATGCGCCATTTGACTGGGAAAACCGTTGCTCAGAGCGATTTTCCAGATAAATTAGTACTTTTGCGCCCTTACTTTTTGGCTGCCCGTATCCAATAACCGCGTCAGGCACCAAGCTTTAACTAAACGGGACACACAATGTCGGCAAAGAAAAGAATTTTATTTATTGCGAATGAGATGTCACCCTACCTGGAGCTGACAGAGTTTTCCGAGGTGGTTAACAAACTGGCGATTAAGGCGAATGACAGCGGACTGGAAGTACGCTGTATCATGCCCCGGTTCGGGGTAATCAACGAACGGCGTCACCGTCTCCATGAGGTGGTTCGCCTGTCCGGCATCAATGTTTCCGTCGACAACGATGATCTGCCCCTGCAGATCAAGGTAGCCTCCCTGCCCAATGCCCGGCTGCAGGTTTATTTCCTGGACAACGAAGAGCTGTTCAAACGCAAATTTGTCTTTCACGACGAACAGGAAAAATGGTTCGACGACAATGGGTTACGCACCATATTTTTCTGCAAGGGCGCCCTGGAGACCGTCAAGAAATTTGGCTGGCCCCCGGACGTGATTCATTGCAGCGGATGGATGACGGGCCTGATACCCGCCTATCTCAAGACACTTTATAAAAAAGAGCCGGTTTTCGCCCACAGTAAAATCGTATACACAATCGGGCAGAATACGTTCAAGGAAAAACTGGGCGCCGATTTCATCAAAAAGGCGCTTATTCATCCTTCCCTGAAGGAAAAGGACCTGGAAGCCTTCAAGGAAGCCACCAATACCGCCATGTTCCGGGGCGGCGCGACCTACGCTGACGCCATCACCTTCGGCGCGGAAAAGGTAGATAAAAAACTGGTGGAAGAATTTGCCAAAGTCCGGGGCAAAAAGACCCTCGCCTATAACGCCGAATCCGACCTGAGTGACTACCTGCAGTTGTATAACGACCTGGCGGCAAGATAGCCGTCGTCCCCGGTTGTCGTTACGGCTTGCGGTGTCGGCACCTCGATGCCCGCGCTGACCCGTTTCAGAGTTTTTTCGTCCGGTTCCCGGTAAGCCTGGCTTCGTTCAGCCCCTTACCACGAGGGACCGGCCATTGATTTGCCGGCCGGCGCATCGGCTACCGCATGCCGTGGGCCACCCGGCGGTAGGAGCCGCCCCGGGTGGATAAGCCGGTACGTACGGAATGCCCCGTCTTGTTATATTTGCAACCGATTTCATGGGCCCAGGCAGGATTGAAGGAGCCGGACTCATGATGGCGACTTACGAACCCATTACAGTAACCTAACAAAAGTTTATGGCTTATTTATTTACATCCGAGAGTGTTTCCGAGGGGCACCCCGACAAAGTGGCTGATCAGATCTCCGATGCCCTTATTGATCATTTCCTGGCCTTTGACCCGGATTCAAAAGTGGCGTGCGAAACGCTGGTAACCACCGGACAGGTAGTACTTGCCGGGGAAGTGAAATCGAAAGCCTACCTGGATGTACAGGATATTGCCCGCCAGGTTATCAGCCGGATCGGCTATACCCGCAGCGAATACATGTTCGAAGCCCACTCCTGCGGCGTCCTCTCCGCCATCCACGAGCAGTCCGCCGATATCAACCAGGGCGTGGACCGGAAAAAAAGGGAAGAGCAGGGCGCCGGCGACCAGGGGATGATGTTCGGCTATGCCACCAATGAAACGGAGGATTATATGCCGCTGGCCCTGGACCTGGCCCATAAATTACTCCAGGAACTGGCCCAGCTTCGCCGGGAGAACAAGCAGATCAGGTACCTTCGGCCGGACGCAAAGAGCCAGGTCACCCTGGAATATGACGACAATAACCGTCCGGTGCGCATCGATACGATCGTTATCTCCACCCAGCACGACGACTTCGACACCGAGGCCAGAATGCAGGAAAAAATCCGCCGCGATATGATCCATATCCTGATCCCGCGTGTCAAGAAAAAGTATACGAAATACGCCCGCCTGTTCAACAACAAAATCAAATACCACATTAACCCCACCGGCAAGTTTGTGATAGGCGGCCCGCACGGCGACACCGGGCTTACCGGGCGGAAGATCATCGTGGATACCTATGGCGGTAAAGGGGCGCATGGCGGCGGCGCCTTCAGCGGCAAAGATCCCAGCAAGGTTGACCGGAGCGCCGCCTATGCCACCCGCCACATCGCCAAGAACCTGGTAGCGGCCGGGGTCTGCGACGAAATTCTGGTGCAGGTTTCCTATGCGATCGGGGTGGCGCATCCCACAAGCATTAATGTCAACACCTATGGAACCGCCCGGGTGAATCTGTCCGACGGGGAAATCGCGCGCAAAGTGCAGCAGCTCTTTGATATGCGGCCCTACTTCATCGAACAGCGACTCAAACTCCGCAATCCCATTTACAGTGAGACGGCGGCCTATGGCCACATGGGCCGTAAACCCCAGGTAATCGAGAAATCATTTGTTTCGCCGGAAGGCCGCGTGGTGAAAAAGAAAGTGGAGCTTTTTACCTGGGAAAAGCTGGATTATGTAGACAAGGTGCGCAAGGCGTTCGGGCTGAAAAAATAGCTGAAATCCCTGCGGATTTCGGTGAGGCGCGGTGGTCGGCGACTACCGCGCTTTTTTTTTATTTTCGGCATATGAATGAGCAGAATCCCTGGCAGGTTACCGGCCGTTCGGAAAAATACGAGAATAACTGGATCCACGTGACGGAGTACCAGGTGATCAACCCGTCCGGAAAGGATGGTATCTACGGGAAGGTGCATTTCAAAAACCTGGCCATTGGAATCTTACCGCTCGATGACGACTGGCACACCTGGCTGGTCGGGCAATACCGCTTTACCATCGACCGCTATACCTGGGAAATCCCCGAGGGCGGGGGAGCGATGGATGTGGATCCGGTGGATTCGGCCCGCCGGGAGCTGAAAGAGGAAACCGGCCTGGAGGCGCGGCATTACACGGAGCTTCTGCGACTCCACCTGAGCGATTCCATCACAGATGAATACAGTATCATCTACCTGGCCACCGGATTAACGCCGGGTGAGGCAGCCCCGGAAGAAACGGAAAATATAACCGTCCGCCGGTTGCCGTTCGATGCCGCCTATGCTATGGTGCAATCCGGTGAAATTACCGACGTCATGTCCGTAGCAGCCATACAGAAGGTAAAACTGATGATCCTGGAAGGCCAGCTGCCCCGCTAACGCCGGACCCCGGTTCCGGATGCCTCCGATTGGCGGTTTTGTTCTTTCTTTGCGCAGTGAAACAATTTCGGCATCCCCAGCGTCCACGCAAGAACACCCTGGTCATCGGCCCGGCTGCAGTTTTAAATGCTCTCCGGGAAGGTCTGGAGCTGGATAAAATATTCCTGCAGCAGCAGGCCCGGGGATCCTCGATCGAGGAGGTTAAAGACCTGGCCAGGAAGCACCAGGTACCGGTCCAATATGTACCCCTCGCCAAACTGGATTCCTTTCATGTGACGGGCCATGAAGGATGCGTAGCCCAGCGGGCCCGCGTCCGATACATAGATCTGCAGGAGATGATTTCCTTTGTCGTGGAAAAAGGCCAGTCCCCCCTGTTCCTGATCCTGGATGGCATTACGGACATACGGAACATAGGGGGCATCGCCCGCACCGCCTATTGCTGCGGTGTCCAGGCCCTGATCATCCCGGATAAGGGCGTAGGCGCCCTGCAGGAAGATGCCATCCTGACTTCCGCAGGTGCCCTGGAAAAAATTCCCGTCTGCCGGGTTAGCAGCCTGATGAAGGCTGTTGACACGCTTCACCTGAACGGCATCCAGGTGTTTGCCAGCGAAATGGAGGCCTCCCACACCAGCTTTGATACCGACTTTACGATCCCTTGCGCCATCGTCATGGGCAGCGAGGAGAAAGGCATCTACCCGGCGCTGCTGAAAATATGTGACCGGCAATTCCGGATACCCATGGAAGGGGAATTTGAATCCCTGAACGTTTCGGTGGCCACCGGGATGATCCTCTACGAGGCCATGAAGCAGCGGATGGCGGCTGCACACCGGCTGGGCGGCACTTGCTGACCGGTTGGATGCGTCCGGGTCGTGGCAGGTCAGGATACGCGGTTTTCCAGCGGACCTGGCGGATGCGGATATGGCGTCTTGATCCTGGCTTTTAGAAGTCCTGGACCACTCGTTCTGCAAGCCGATCTGCCGAACGACTCAAATCAGCCAAACAGGGAAAAGCATCGCAACCACTTCGTGGGTTACCCAAAAATGGTCCGCCGGCTGATTCAGCCGGACGGACCTAAAAAAGGGCACGGATTCCGATGTGCTGTCCTTCGCTATGACGCTTTTTTCCCCAGCCGCACCAGGATACCCAGGTCAGCAAACCCGGCATTTACGCCGCTGTCCGTAATGCCTACGTATCCCAGCGTCAGCATGACTTTATGCATCAAAAGACCCAGGTGCGGGTGGTAACTGAACGCTCCGGCGCTTTCGCCGTCCCCGGCCACAAAAGCAAATCCAACTCCCGCACCCAGGAATACCCGGGGGGAAAAGTAGAATCGTGGCCCGAGGTAGGCGGTGGCTATACCGACACTGCCATCCCCGTGGAAGGTAAACAGGCGTTTGTAGCCGATGCTTCCGTATATAGAGAAGTTCTTTTCGGCATGATAATCCACGTCCAGGCGAAGGCCCGCATGGATCAGCGAGGCGTCGCTCAGATACACGCCCCCGTCGAGACCCAGGGAAGTGGTAAAGTCGTGTTTCGGGTCCTGCCCCCTTGTCACCAGGGTGGCTGATACGACCAGCAGGCAGGTAAGCAATCTTTTCATAATAAAAAATTTAGTTGGTAAAATGCCTACTCTGTTCCAGGTTTTCGGCGATTCCCTGTAAGGCAGCCAGGCTGCCTTCGGGAACAAACCTATCCCGGCTGCTCCCGCCTTCCTTACGGGATCTTACACCGGAACTTTCCGCCATGATTCAAACTGCCAACCGCCCGCCGCAACAGGAGGTACACGGAGCGGATTTGGGGTTTTATCCGTCCTGTAGGGCCGTAATGGTATTTTCTGCAAAAAACAGGCAGGGCCACCGGACCAAAATGGCGCCCCGCTAAAACTCCGGTAGTTCCTACCTTAGCCGGGTTATGGAGATGGAAAAAATAACCCTGGTAGAATGTCCCCGGGACGCCATGCAGGGCTGGAAGACCTTTATCCCCACGGGCGAAAAGATTGCCTATCTCAATGCGCTGCTTCAGGTCGGCTTCGACGTGCTGGATTTCGGCAGTTTCGTGTCGGCGGCCGCCATCCCCCAGATGGCCGATACCCGGGAGGTGCTGGAGGGCCTGCGCCCGGAACATTCCCGCAGCCGCCTGCTGGCTATCGTGGCCAACCTCCGGGGCGCGGAGGAAGCAGCCGCCTACGCGCAGATCGACTGCCTGGGATTTCCGTTTTCGGTGTCTCCCACCTTCCAGCTTCGCAACGCCCATGCCGGCCTGGAGGAATCCTTCGGCCGGGTGGCCGCCATCCAGGAACTGTGCCGCCGCCATGGAAAGCAACTGGTAGTTTACCTATCCATGGGCTTTGGCAATCCGTACGGGGATCCCTGGTCGCAGGACCTGGTCAGGGACTGGGCCCGGCGGCTTGCCTCCCTGGGCATCGGCGTCATCTCCCTGGCCGATACCGTAGGGCTGGCCAGCCCCGAACAGGTGGAACAAGTAACCCGCCGGCTGGTCGAAGACCTGCCGGGCGTGGAAATTGGCGTACACCTCCACTCCACCCCATACAACCGGCAACCGAAGCTGGAGGCTGCCCTGCGGGCCGGATGCCGCCGCTTCGATGGAGCCTTGGGCGGGGTAGGGGGCTGCCCGATGGCCGGAGACGAACTGGTGGGAAATATGGATTCGGAATGGATGATCCGTTTTTTCAGGGATCGCAACCTGCTGGGTGAACTGGATTGGAAGGCCCTGGACAGCTGCCTGGACATGGCAAAAGCCCTCTTTCACTAAAATCAACCTGTATGGAATTCATGGTCCCGATTGATATAAAAAAGCCTGCCCGGCAGATCACCTATGGAAACCGCTTACTGCTCGTTGGTTCCTGCTTTACGGAGCATATCGGGCAGACCCTTTCCGATCTGAAATTTTCCGTCCTGCAGAACCCGCACGGTATTTTATTTGATCCGGCCAGCGTGACCGGCAGCCTGCTTGCCTGTGTGGAAAACCGGGCTTATAGCCCGGATGACCTGTTCCAGCTCAATGAACTCTGGCACAGCTGGGATCACCACAGCCGGTTTTCAGGCACGGATCCGGCCAGCTGCCTGCATGCCATCAATGCCTCCCTGCAGCAGGCCCACGCATTCCTGAAACAGGCGGACTGGCTCATTATTACACTGGGTTCCGCCTTTTCCTATCGACTGACCGGCGAGGCGGCACGAGCCGCCGTTCCTAACTCCCGGATCATGGTACCGGGCAGGCCGGTCGCCAATTGCCACCGGGCCCCGGCCCAATGGTTCCAGAAACACCTGATGGCTATCGAGGAGATCCAGGCGGCCCTTGACACCTGCTATCACCGGCTGATCCGTTTTAATCCGAATCTGCAGATCCTCTTTACGGTCAGCCCGGTCCGGCATATCCGGGACGGGGTAGTGGAAAACAACCGCAGCAAGGCCCGCCTGCTGGAGGCAGTCCACCATCTCACCGCAAAATTTCCCAACCTCTATTATTTCCCGGCTTATGAACTGGTCATTGATGTCCTGCGGGATTACCGGTTCTATGACGCAGACCTCGTGCATCCCAATTACATGGCCACGGAATTTGTCATGGAGCGCTTCAGTGAAGCCTGTGTCACGGAAGAATCCCGCCAGCTGATGCAGGAAGTGAGGCGCCTGACCATTGCCAGGAAACATAAACCCTTCCATCCTCATACTGTTGCGCACCGCCAGTTCCTGCAGTCCCACCTGGAGAAGGCCCGTATACTGGCTGCGCGATACCCCTTCCTGGACCTACGGGAAGAACTGGCCTATTTTGGAGGCGCCCAGTAAACACGGTATCTCGTTTGCTGGTAGTATTCCTGACCGGGGCGCAGGATCGTGCTGGGGAAGTCGGGAACGTTCACCGCATTGGGGTGGACCTGGGTTTCCAGGCAAAACCCGGAATAGGGACCGTATGGCATCCCGCCATGGCCCTTCATGGGCGAGATACCCTGACCCGTATACAGGTGGACCACCGGATCGGTGGTATGTACCTCCAGGGTCAGCCCGCTTCGGGGGCAACGGGCTACCGCGGCCAGCGTGCAGGCACCGGGTTCCTTGTCCAGGACAAAACTCTGGTCATAGCCATCCTCCAGGCGCTCCCCGATCTGGTGAGGAGTCCGGAAATCATACCGGGTGCCTGTTACGTCACACAGGCGGCCTGTAACCACCAGGTTATTGTCCTGTTCCAGCATATGCCCCGCCGGAATCTGCAGCCAATGGTCCTTGATATCCCCGCGCCCCCCGTCCAGGTTAAAATAACTGTGATGGGTCAGGTTGACGGCCGTTGGGGCGTCCGTGCGGGCGCGGTAGGTATAGACCAATTCATCCTGCTGGGTCAGCTCAAAGCTGAGGGTGGTTTCCAGGTTGCCCGGAAAACCTTCTTCGCCATCCGCACTCCGGCAGCCTAGAACCAGCCGGCTGGATTCGGGTTCCCAGTCAACCAGGTCCCATTCCTTGCGGTCAAAGCCCGTGGAACCGCCATGCAGGTGGTCCTCACCCCGGTTGCGGGTCACCTGGACGGTCCTGCCATCCAGCACAAAGCGGCCGTCCTTGATCCGGTTCCCATACCGCCCGATGGCGGCCCCGAAATAGGGATAGTTGGCCAGGTAGGATGGCGACCGGTACTCGCTGAGGGTATCAAAACCAAGTACCAGGTCCTTGCGCGTTCCGTCCGGCATCCGTACGGAAAAAGATGTAAGCAGGGCCCCGTAACGGGCTATTACAGCCCGGGTTTGCCGCCGGTTCTCCAGGGTGAACAACCGGTCCGGCAAAGCGGATAGATCATTACCGTGCATCGTACAGGCCGGCTTATTTGGTCTCCGGCAGCGTGAAGTTATAGTCGGTTTTCAAAAACCCCTCAAGATTTTTCAGCAGGGTTACCTGGTTGAGGGCGCGGTCGAAGTTTTGCTCCGCATAGCTGATCAGGTAGTACCGGTCTCCCTGCAGGTAGTCCGTCAGAAAGCGAAGTGCCTGCATATAAAAGAGGGCCAGCCCCGAAAAATGAATATGCTCCTTTTCCTGGATGGTCAGGTGTCCCGCCATGACTTCCAGGTACCCCGACAGGATGGCGCGGTAAACATCCCGGCGGACATGCAGGTCCGCAAACCGGGTGCTGTTTTCGTCCTCACTGCAAGCCATCGACCGGATCAGGTCCCCGAGATCGGAAAAGAAGCGGCCGGGCATCACGGTATCAAAATCAACCAGGCAAACCACTTCTCCGGTACGGTCGTCGAAAAGTACATTGGCAATCTTGGCATCGTGATGCATGACCCGCAGGGGATAGGCCGGTGAAGCCTTCAGGGCCAGAAAAAAATCCCGGTACCCCACGCGGTCCTGCAGCGATTCAATGAGGGGTGCCGCCCTTTCCCGGCGGAGAGCCCATGCACCTCTGACCGCCTCCTCAAACTGCCGGTATCGTAATCCCAGATCATGGAAGCCCGGGATCACTTCATGCAATCTGCTGCTGTCAAAACCGTCCAGGATAGCCGTCATCTCCCCAAAGGCCCGCGCCGTGGCCGATGCCTGCCGCGGGGATTGGGGAACCTTTAAGGACTTGGTATGGGCCAGGAAAACAAAGGCCCGCCAGTAACGTCCCTCCGAATCCCTCCAAAGGGACTGCCCATCCGAAAACAGCAGGGGTTCCGGTAACTGAAGGGACGGGGCCCTGCGGACCTTGTAGTCCCACAGCTGCATAAAATTATCCTGCACCTGGCGGGGTTCCGGAAAAACATGGTGGTTGATTTGTTGCAGGAGCACTGCCTGTCCGGTAACCGGATGGGTCACCTTAAAGGAGTAGTTGATCAGGCCCGTATTAAGCCTATCCACCTGGCAGTCCGGCTGCGCCGGGAACAATCGGGAAATCGCTTCCGCGTAAATCGGGGTATCAGCCATGCTGGCCAGGTTGTTTTTGAATTAAACAGCCAAAATAGAATACTTCCCCCGTACAAAAAAGATTCAAACGATTGCATGATATTTTTATCATGGGTCAGTGCATGCGGTCGCCCCGTACCGCCAGTTCCTGCATGATGCCTGCCTCGTAGTCCAGCCACTGCTGCCAGCGTTGGCGAACCCTGGCCGGTTCGAAATAGGACTCGGCCAGGGAAAGAAACAGGGTATAGTGCCCGGCTTCGCTCTCCATAAACCGCCGGTAGAATTGCTGCAGGTAGGGATCCTCCAGGCCTTCACTCAGCCTTTTGAACCGTTCGCAGCTTCTGGCTTCAATAAGGGCGCAGACCAGTAATTTGTCCAGCAGCCTGTCCTGCTCGGATCCCCCCTTAACCTCAAACAGCAGCAGCCGGTTGACATATTCGTCCTTGCGCTGGCGGCCCAGGGGCAGTCCCCGTTTCTGTAGTTCCGCGAGCACCAGCCGGAAATGCCCCCATTCCTCCGTTACAATGGGGGAGAGTTCCTCGACCAGGCGCTCCCGGTCACTATAGCGCTGAATCAGGGAAATGCAGGCGGTAGCCGCCTTTTGTTCGCAATAGGCATGGTCGGTCAGGATATCGCCGAGGGATTTGCCGGCCAGGTCCACCCAGCGCGGGTCCGTAGGCAGCTGCAGACCCAAAATGTTTTTTGTATCCCGGGAAAGTTCCATATTCTGTAATTCCATCGATCTTTGCGGGCAAAGGTATGAAGGAAGCATTTTTGCAAAACAGGCTGGAGGAACGGGCTCGCCAGCAGGCCCTGCGCAGCCTGCAACTGGCTGGGGGAAAAGTCGATTTCTGTTCCAATGACTACCTGGGGATCGTCCATGACCGGTTGCTGGAAAAACATCCGGCCATCGGGGAGGAGCTGGCCGGCGGATCCACAGGATCCCGCCTCCTGGCCGGCCATTCCCGCCTGATGGACGAAACCGAATCCCTGCTTGCTGCCTTCCACCAGGCGGAAGCGGCCCTGCTGTTCAACTCGGGATACGACGCCAACCTGGGCCTGCTGTCCTGTGTTCCCCAGCGCGGGGACACGATTTTATATGACTACCTGAGTCATGCATCGCTGCGCGACGGGATCCGCCTTTCCTTCGCCCAGGCCCACGCCTTTGCCCACAACGACCTGAACGAACTGGAAGACCGGCTCCGGCGGGCGAAGGGCCGGGTCTTTGTCGTTACGGAATCGGTTTTTTCCATGGACGGGGACGTTTGCCCGCTGAACGACCTGGCGGCCCTCTGCCAGACCTGGGGGGCCCACCTGATCGTGGATGAAGCCCACGCCACAGGGGTTATGGGGCCCCGGGGTGCGGGGCTGGTGCAGCAGACCGGCCTGGCGGACCAGGTTTTTGCCAGGGTGCATACCTTCGGTAAGGCCTGCGGCGCCCATGGCGCCGCCGTACTGGGTTCACGGACCTTACGGGACTACCTGATCAATTTTGCACGACCCCTGATTTACACCACCGCCCTGCCCCCGCACAGCGTAGCCCGGGTGCGGGCATCCTACCAGCTTTTTCCGGGGCTGGAGGCGGAACGGGAGCGGCTTGGCCGGCTGATCCGGCAATTTACCGCGGGGGCGGCGGGTCCCCATCTCCTGGCTTCGGGCACGCCCATTCAGGCCGTGGTTATTCCCGGAAACAGCCAGGTGAGGGAAGTCGCCCGCGCACTTCAGCAGAACAACCTGGATGTCAGGCCCGTATTATATCCCACCGTGCCCCGTGGGCTGGAGCGGCTCCGGGTGGTGCTGCACAGTTTCAACACCGAGGCGGAGGTGGAATTATTGCTTAACACCCTGAAAAATAGTGTGTGAATCCTTTTGGTGAACCGTTTTCTTGCGCTAACTTTGCCGCCACAAAATAATCGGATACCGTAATCGGATGAATCTTTAAAAAAAAGTCAAGATGCCTTTAACGAAAGAAAAAAAAGTCCAAGTTTTTACCCAGTTCGGTGGCCAGGCAGCCAACACCGGCTCCATTGAGGCCCAAATTGCGCTTCTTACCGAGCGCATCAGCCAGATTTCCGGCCATCTCCAGCAAAACAAGAAAGACTTTTCCACGCACCGCGGCCTTATGCAGCTGGTAGGTAAGCGCAAGCGCCTGCTGAATTACCTGCAAAAGCACAACCTGACAGGCTATCGCCAACTGATCGAAAAACTCGGAATCAGGAAGTAACATTCCCTTTACGTCGGAAGTATTGGGAATCGCCCTCTTTGCGGATTTCGATCGAACCCCGGTCACATCCCCGTTGCATGTTCCCAACTCTCCCAGGTGTTGGGAATTCCCATTTGGAGCCTGCTCCAGCCTGATGACCGGTTTTGTCTCACCTAATAATTATCTTCTTTATGCTTCAACAACCCTTTCGCAAAACATTTGATATAGGCAACGGCCGCCTGGTTACGATCGAAACCGGACGGCTTGCCCGCCAGGCCGATGGAGCCGTTACCGTGTCCATGGGCAATTGTATGATCCTGGCTACCGTCGTGGCCAACAAAGAACCCAAGGAGGGTCAATCCTTTTTCCCCCTGGTGGTCGATTACCAGGAAAAATTCGCTTCGGCCGGTCGCATTCCAGGCTCCTTCTTCAAGCGGGAAGCCAAACTCAACGATTACGAGGTGCTGGTCAGCCGCCTGATTGACCGTGCTCTTCGCCCGCTTTTCCCGGAGGACTACCTGTGCGATGTCCAGGTGCTGGTGACCCTGATCTCCAGTGACGCCGAAATCCTTCCGGATGCGATGGCCTGCCTGGCGGCCTCTGCCGCCCTAGCCGTATCGGATATTCCCATCAAAGAGATCATCTCGGAAGTCCGGGTCGGACGGATTAACGGAGAATTCAAAGTCAATCCGAGCCGCTCGGAAATGGAAATGGCCGATATGGATTTCCTGATCGCGGCCACGGAAAAGAACCTGGTCATGGTAGAAGGGGAGGCCCAGGAGTGCAGTGAGGCAGACCTTTGCAAGGCGCTTGAACTGGCCCACGAAGCCATTCGGATCCAGGTGAGGGCCCAGGCCGAGTTGCGGGATATGGTAGGCGTGAAGGGCAAGCGTGAATATGCCAAGCCGGCCCAGGATGAAGCACTCCGCGAGAAGGTAAATGCCTTTGCCAAGCAGAAGGTGTATGATATTGCCAAAAGCAAATCCAGTAAGCAGGAACGCAGCCTGAAATTTGATGCGCTGAAGGTTGAGCTTATGGAATTCCTGAAAAAGGATGCCAACCTGCCGGAAGGGGAGGAACTGCCTGATCTGACCAAAAAGCTGGCGTCAACCTATTACGGGGATCTGCAATATTATGTGGTGCGTGATATGATCCTGGACGAGCGGGTTCGGCTGGACGGCCGGGGACTCGACCAGATCCGGCCGCTGGATATGGAGGTGGACGTCCTGCCGTCCCCCCATGGAGCTGCCCTCTTTACGAGAGGTGAAACCCAGTCACTTACCACGGTTACCTTAGGTACTCCCTTAGATGAGTTGCTGGTGGAAAGCGCCGCCAAATCGGATTACACCAAATTCATCCTGCACTATAATTTCCCGCCGTTTTCCACCGGTGAGGTGAAGATGATGCGTGCTCCCGGACGCCGGGAGGTCGGCCACGGAAACCTGGCCATGCGTTCCCTGAAACAAATGCTGCCGGGCGCGGATTATCCCTATACGATCCGTGTCGTGAGTGATATCCTGGAATCTAATGGCTCCTCCTCGATGGCCACCGTCTGTGCCGGATCGCTGGCCCTGATGGATGCCGGGGTACCGATCCAGAAGCACGTTTCCGGGGTAGCTATGGGTCTTATCACCAAGGACGATAAATATGCGATCCTGACTGATATCCTGGGAGATGAAGATCACCTGGGAGACATGGACTTTAAGGTAACCGGCACCCGGGATGGAATCTGCGGCGTGCAAATGGACATCAAGGTGGACGGGCTGAAAATGGAAGTAATGGCCGAGGCACTGGAACAGGCGCGCAAGGGCCGGCTTCACATCCTGGATGCCATGTACAATTGTATTGCAGAAGCCCGCAGTGAGGTCAAGCCGCATGCGCCGCGGATGGTCAAGATGTTCATCGACCGCGAGTTTATCGGTGCGGTAATCGGGCCCGGCGGAAAGGTGATCCAGGAGATTCAGCGCGAAACGGGTACCACGATCAATATCGAGGAAAAGAATAATATGGGCGAGGTCAGTATCTTCGGTACCAACAAGGAAGGCGTCATCAAGGCTGAAAACTGGGTGAAGGGAATCGTCGCCGTGCCGACCGTCGGCGATGTGTATGAAGCGACCGTAAAATCCATCATGCCTTACGGTGCCTTTGTGGAATTCCTCCCCGGTAAGCAGGGACTCCTGCATATCAGTGAGGTCAGCTGGAAGCGCCTGGAAACCCTCGACGGGGTCCTCAAGGATGGCGACCTGGTCAAGGTCAAGCTGATCGGCACCGATCCCAAATCGGGCAAGTTCAAGCTGAGCCGCAAGGTGCTGCTGCCGAAACCGGAAGGCAAGCCCCGGCAGGAAGAAAACAGAAATTAAAAGCAGATTGAATCCCCGGCACTTCCGGGGATTTTTTTATGGAAGGACACTACCTGGTAGAATTTGAATTAGCGGCCGGAGAGCTGGCCGATATCCTGGTGGCCCTCCTGAATGAGGCGGGTTATACCGGGTACGAGCAGGATGCCCAGCACCTGCGGGCGTACATACCCGCCGCCGAATTCCAGCCGCAACAACCGGCGGATCTTGCCGCCCGGTACGACCTGACCTACACCAGCAGGTTCATCCCCGATACCAACTGGAATGCGGCCTGGGAAGCGAGTTTCCGGCCGGTCCGCGTAGGGGACTTCTGTATGATCCGGGCTGAATTCCATGACCCGGCCGGGGCGGTCACCCACGATATTGTCATCACGCCGAAAATGAGTTTCGGGACGGGGCATCACGCAACCACCTACCTGATGATCCGCCAGATGGAATCCCTGAATTTCCAGGACAAGCAGGTATTGGATTTTGGAACCGGAACCGGAATTCTGGCGATCCTGGCCGAAAAGTGTGGCGCCTCCGGCGTGGTCGCCATCGATGTGGATCCCTGGAGCATCGAAAATGCCACCGAGAATCTCGCGCGAAACCGGTGCAGCCGGGTCCGTCTCCACTTAAGCGATCACCCGGGCGGGGAGGGTCCTTTTGACCTGATCCTCGCCAATATCACACGTAATGTCCTGCTGGAAAATCTGGAGATTTTAACACAACAACTCCGGCCCGGAGGCGTTTTGATCATAAGCGGACTTCTGGAAGCGGATGAGTCTGCATTCCTGACTGCCGCGGCGGAGCAGGGACTCCGCGGGCATAACCTGTTGAAGCAGAATGGTTGGATTTGTTTAAAGTTTTTGCGCGAAGGCTGAACAACCTTGACAGCGCACAGTTTCTTCAATCGGGTGTTTACGTTATATTTGTAATCCAACTTCAACCCAAGTTTCTATGAACGAGCTTCTCCTAATCGTTCTGGCATATCTGATTGGCAGCATCCCGACCTCGGTCTGGGTTAGCAGGTATTTTTTTGACATTGATATCCGGGAATACGGAAGCGGTAATCCCGGCGCCACCAATACCTTCCGGGTGCTCGGACCCCAGTGGGGTACCTTCGTCATGATCGTGGATATGCTGAAAGGGATCGCGGCCGTCAAGCTGGCACTTGTATTGCCGCACTACCTCGATAATGATACCCAGTTTATCAACCTGCAGCTCGGGCTGGGCCTTTCGGCCGTCCTGGGGCATATATTCCCGGTATGGGCTGATTTTCGCGGCGGCAAAGGGGTAGCCACCTTGTTCGGTATGGTGCTGGGCATTCAGCCCAACGTGGCCATATGCTGTGTCGGGGTTTTTCTGCTGGTTCTCTACCTGACGCGTTTTGTCTCGCTGAGCTCCATACTGGCCAGCATTGCCTTTCCGGTATTTATCCTGGTTATTTTTAACGAGCCGGAGCAACTGTACCGGATATTTGCCATTGCCGTGGCCCTGATGGTACTGCTTACTCACCAGAAGAATATCACCCGCCTGCTCAAGGGAAACGAAAACAAAGTCCCCATCCTGAAGTACCGTGACCGCCGCCGCCGGCGCAGGCAGTCCCCGTTGGATGCAGAAGAATCCTAGGATGGCATACTGCCGGTATAGCCAGGTCCCTCTCTCACCGGCCTCTCAGACCAGCAGCTCCCAGACCGACCGGTATCCTCCGGCTTTTTCCGCATATTCCAGGAAGGCCCGGAAGAACGGGTCCTGCCCGATCGTGGCACTGTCTCCGATAACGATGAGTTTTTCCCTGGCGCGGGTGAGTGCCACATTCATCCGGCGGTAATCCTTCAGAAAGCCGATATTACCTTCCTCATTGCTCCGGACCAACGAAACAATTACGGTATCCATTTCCTGGCCCTGGAAGCTGTCAATCGTACTGATCCGAATGCCGCCCGGAAGAACGGCCCCGGCAGCGCCCACCTGGCCTGCATAGGGGGATATCAGGGCTACCGGTCCCGTCCCCACGGTATCCGTATCCAGTACGCGCCGGACCACATCCAGTTCGCCGGGATTCTGCAGGCTGATCCCGTCAGGCCCTTGTTCTTCGGCGTACCCGGAGCCGGCCGTGTCAAAAAACACCAAAGGGGTTTCCCGGTCATCCAGGTACGCAGCAGACTGCAGCCGTCCCCCATAAAAATACTGGCTGCTGAAGGCCGCAATGGCCGGGCGCATCCGGTACTGGGTATCCAGGAAATGACCGCCAATCCCCTGATCCATGGCCAGCTCCAGAACCGAACGGGCAAATCCGAGTTGCACCGCCTGCTGACTCAGCACCGTTGGTGGTAACTGCCAGGGATCGCCCGCCAGCACCCATTTTTCCGCCAGGGGAATGACACACCAGGCCAGGGGCTCGAGGCACTGGCCGGCCTCATCCATGACCAGCGTGGAAAAGCTGTGATGGCGGATTGTTGCCTCATACAGCCCCACGGGTGTACCGGCCACTACCTGGGCCTTTTCCAGCAGTTCCTCCTCCTGGCCGGACTGCAGTCTTTTTATGTCCTGGCGAATCTGGCGGACCTCGGCCAGCAAGAGGTTACGCTGTTCCCGCTCCGCTTTTCCAAACTGCCTCTTATACTTGAGTGCCATGCGCCGAAAGGCTTCCGCCCGTATCTTGAGCTGTTTAATCTGCTGGATCGCCTTGCTGTTTCGCAACTTTCCTTCCGGAGTATGGGCAAAAACCTCCGGATCAACCCGGGACGTGTTGCCGACGCGCAGCAGGTTGACCCCCTGACGCAGCAGGCTCCGGCACAGGTTGTCGACCGCTGTGTTGCTCGGAGCGGTCACCAGGATCTTTTCTCCGCGCCTGATCAGTTGCAATATGGCTTCCACCAGGGTCGTGGTTTTTCCGGTTCCGGGGGGACCATGAAGGACACAAAGCGGTTCATCGCCAAGAACCGCCAGGACGGCCTCGCGCTGGCTGGTGTTCAGGTCCGGGTTCTGCCATACCACATGCGGCTGCCCGGTCTTTGGGGTATGCCCCGCGGCCGGTTCAGCGAATCCGGATTGGCCATGCAACTGCTCAAACAGGCGGTAGACAGGTGGATTCTTTTCCAGCTCCCCCAGAGCTTTTCGCATGATGGCTGTGGTGTGTGTATCGGGAGCCAGTTTGATACCGACCCCGTCGTCTTCGATCCAGTCGGGAAAATCGGGAGCGAACAGGCGGAATTCTCCCTGGCGGCCGTCCAGGGCTAACAGCACACCCTTTACCGGTTCTTCCCCGGCCACAAAACATTCGATGGGAACACCGTCCCGGAACTGGGAAAGCTCTGCCGGATAAGGCAGCCTAAAACTGACTTCCGGGTAATCGGCGTAGCCAAAACTCCTCCGGGTGACCACCAGGGGATGAAGGGCGAGTCCTTCTGCCTTCAGTTGTTTCAGGCTGTGCGCCTGGTCAAGCCGGTAGCGGATCAGCTGTTCCTTTTCTTCCAGGTCAATGCAGGTAAGGAGTCGCTGGATGTCGGGATGCATGGGCGGAAGGTAGCACAATCCCGCCTTTTGCACCAGGCTGACGCAATCCCCCCGGCAAATCGTCGCCATCCGCCCGCTGCCTTGTACTTCATACCGGGTAAGTTTGCTGGCATCTTTCCGATCGATACCGTAAACCTTTATACCATGTCCCGGATAACGCCTTTTCTTTGGTTCAACCACGAGGCTGAGGAAGCCGCCCATTTTTACGCTGCCGTTTTCAGGAATTCACGGATCGGTTCCGTCGTCCGCTATGATGAGGCGTCGGCCCGTGCCTCCGGCTGCCCGGCAGGGAGTGTCATGACAGCGACCCTCGAACTGGAGGGCCAGGAATTTGTGCTGCTGAACGGCGGGCGGACCGTCCCGTTCAATGAATCGGTTTCCTTTGTGATCACTTGCGGAAACCAGCAGGAGCTGGATCATTACTGGGACCGGCTCAGCGAGGGGGGTGATCCCCGGGCCCAGCAATGCGGCTGGCTTAAGGACCGGTTCGGCCTGTCGTGGCAGATCGTGCCGGACTTCCTGCCTCGGCTGCTGCGCAACCAGGATCCCCGTAAATCCGCCCGTGTCATGAAGGCCCTTCTCGGCATGAAAAAAATTATCCTGGCTGAACTGGTTCGGGCTTCGGAACAGGAATAAGCAGAGGGCCCGGTCCGGCCTTCCGTCCGCTATTTTAGTTGTAGCAGGATGGCTTCCACCGGCAGCGCTCCCGCTGCCCGGATGGTACCCTGACAGCCGGCTTCCAACCACTGGAAATGCCCGGGCTGCAGGTAGCGCGTCTGGCTGTCCGTACCCAGCCGGAAGGTGGCTACGGACGAATCGGTGCTCACCAGCAGGCAGGGTGAGGTGGTGGACGGGAAGACCCAGGTGGCTCCGGCGGGCAGGTTGAGGCGGTAGCCATTGGCCAGACCGCCTTGAAACAGCCCTTGAAGATATTGTCCGGTAAGCGGAAGCGCCTCCCGGGAAGGATATTGGCCGGTCAGTTCAATATCCATCACATGAAACCAGGTGCTGTCCTCATTCCACACCCGGTGAATACGGGGAATCACCAGGCTGTCATAGGTGGCCGAGCCGGCCGTGCCATACCCGGACGTAGCAGGCGGACGGCCCCGGAGCTGCGACCCGGTGCGCGTATGTGTTAGCGTGATAAAAACCGAAGGGGTCCGGTGAACATGATAGGCGGAGGTGTCACCGGGCCCCAGGCGGACATCCAGGATCCGCACCCGGTCATTTTCAAATAGATTATGATGGTGAGGTTCCCACCGGACGGGAACCTGTGCCCGGGCAGCCGTTCCAAGCAGCAGGGCTGCCGTCCATGCGCGCCAGATTTGCATTCCGGAAAGATACGAAGTACCGCCCTGGGTACAACCGGTAATCCTGCCGTGGGAAAATCCATTTTTTACAGAACCGGGACGTCACGCGTAAATTCTTAGTACATTAGCATCCTCCCGGTTCCGGCGCTCTCCGTGCCGGCCGGTGTGATCTGAAAAAATCAACTGACATGAATTCCCTACGCTGCATTGGCCTTCGCGCCTTCCGGGCTACTTTGGTGA
>DASZRL010000066.1:0-6341 GCA_035549175.1 Chitinophagaceae bacterium
AGCAGCCGTGGAGGCGACATGGAGGATCCGGCCGGCGCCGCGGGAAACCAGGTCGGGCAGAAACAGGCGGGTCAGGTAGGTCAGGGCCGTAATATTCAGGTTGATCATCCTTTCCTGCTTTTCCCAGTTGCTGAACTGGAAAAACCTGAAATCACCGAACCCCGCGTTGTTGACCAGGAACGCAACCTCCAGGTTCCTGGTCCGGCAGAAAGCATATACCTCGCGGGCCCGGCGATAATCCGACAGGTCCAGGGGCAGGACATGCGCCGTGATACCCCTTGCGCCGAGCTCCCGGGCCAGTGTCCGGAGCTTATCCTCGCTGCGTGCTACCAGTACGAGGTCGTAGCCATCGCGCGCAAACTCCCGCGCCAGTTCCAGCCCGATGCCTCCGGAGGCGCCAGTAATAACAGCCGTTAAGGCCATGGCGATGATTTTAGGTTTTGATCTGGGCCAGGATTTCCTCATCCAGGGGGGATACCGCCGGCGCAAAATAGTGGGTCAGGATTCCCTGGCGATTCACCAGGTATTTGGTAAAATTCCATTCCGGAGCCCGGTCATTCCATCCGTTAAGCCGCGCGTCCGTCAGCCAGGTATAGACCGGATGCTGGCCGGATCCCGGCAATACGCTAGATTTTTTGGCCAGCGGAAAACGCACGCCGTAATGGAGCTGGCAGAAACGGCCGATTTCCTCATCCGTTCCCTTTTCCTGCTGCCTGAATTCATTGGAAGGGAACCCGATCACCGCCACCTCCTTTCCGTGCCGGTCAACCAGCGCCTGGAGCTCGGCAAGTTGGGCCGTATACCCGCAATCGGACGCCGTATTGACCAGCAGGATCCATGTTCCCTGCATTGCGGAAAGGGGGAGCGTTTTCCCGTCGCCCAGTTCCACGCTCAACGAATACAGGGGACGGGCGGGAGGGCGGCTTTCCGCATTCACCCGCCGCAGGCGCCTGCCTGGGACAAGCCGACGCTGCAGCCCGGTCAGGGCAGGGTAGGCCAATCGCAGAATCTGTTGCCGTATCGTCATGGCTGCCGGTTTAGTATACTTTAATAACAGCCCATGGGCGTTTTGGTTGGGGCACTCCGCCAGGGTTCAGCGGATGATCCGCCGGAACAGCCTTAACCTGCCCTGGTAGGGCGGATATTTGAGCGCCGGGTCGAACCAGCCGGGTGTTTTCATCAGCGCCTTGAAATGGGTGAATACCTCAAAACTGTATTTCCCGTGGTAGGCGCCCATGCCGCTGGCCCCGATTCCCCCGAATGGCAGGTGGGGATTGGTGAACTGCCAGGCCGCGTTGTTGATGCAGCCGTTTCCGAAGGAAAGCGAACGGATCCACTGCTGCTCCACGCGCCGGTCCCGGGTGAACAGGTAGCAGGAAAGGGGCGGGGGGAGCCGGCGGATCCGATCCAGCGCCTCCTGAAGGTCCCCGAACGTAAATACCGGCAGAATGGGTCCGAATATTTCCTGGTGGAGCAGGTCCGAATCCTCGGACAGGCCCTCCATCAGGGTGGGGGCGATATAGCGGGCCTCCCGGTCGGACTGGCCACCCAGTAGAATCTTTCCCTGCGACAGGTAGCCGGCCAGGCGATCGAACTGGGCCTGGTTGATAATCCTGCCATAGTTGTAATCCGCCGAAGGGTCAGGTCCGTAGAAACGGCGGATGCAGTCAGCCAGCTGACGCACCAGGTCTTCCTTCACGTCCCGGTGGACCAGCAGGTAATCCGGTGAGACACACATCTGCCCGGCGTTGGAAAATTTAGCCACCGCGATGCGCCGCGCCGCCATCCGCAGGTCCGCATCCCGCTCCACGATGCAGGGATCTTTGCCGCCGAGTTCCAGCGTGACAGGAATGAGATCGCGTGCCGCCTGCTGGTAAATCGCGCGGCCTACCACGGTGCTCCCCGTGTAGAATATGTGATCGAAGCGGAACTGCTCCAACAGGGCCGGAACCACCTCCGCCCCCACCCCCTGGACTACCCGGATATACTCGGGGGGAAATACCGAGGCCAGCAACTCTTCGACCAGTTTGGCGGTAGCCGGCGCATGTTCGCTGGGTTTTAGGACCACGCAGTTACCGGCCGCCATGGCACCCACCAGGGGAATCAGCAGCAACTGGAGCGGAAAGTTCCAGGTTCCGATGATCAGCACAACGCCCTTGGGCTCCGGATAAATCCGGCTTCGGGAAGGCAGGTTCAACAGGTTGGTGGGTACCCGGCGGGGGGCCATCCAGCGGGGCAGCCGCCTCCGGGCATACTGGATTTCCTGGATGAGCAGGCCGGTCTCCGTGGCCCAGGCTTCCTCGGGACTCTTTTTCAGGTCGCTGTATAGGGCGGCGGCAATATCCTGCTCCCGCTGGATGACCGCACGATGCAGCCGGTCCAGCTGTTCCTGGCGGAACCGGCGGTCCCGGGTCATCCCGCTGTCGAAGTACCGGCGCATCGGCTCGAGCGCAAAGGGTTTCATGGAGGATCGTTTAGTCCCTGTAATTTACGGAAAGGGACCGCACGATCCGGGGCAGGAACAGGTCACACCCGCAGGAAAATCTTTCGCGTGTACATGAAATACAGGAAGGCCCATTTGACCAGGACCAGGAAGATGGCCATCGCCACGGCCCCGAAGGGATTGCCCAGCAGCTGGCCGACCCACCCGAAAAAGGCATGAGTGCTGTACTGCCAGTTGATGAAACGCCCTGACATGTAAATTAGGATCGAGTTCATCCCGATCACCCGGAAAAAGAAGGCCCATTTCCGGTAACCAAGCACATCGATGATATAGTAGAACAGCGCCAGCAGCAGCAGGCTGTAGCCGCCCACATTCAGCACAAAGGAACTGCTCCAGAGGTTTTTGTTTATAGGGAATACGAGGTCCCACAGGTGGGCCAGTCCCCAGAATACCAGCCCGGCCAGGGCCATATACAGCGGCTTTCGGGCGGGAGCCAGCGGGTTGGTCTTCAGGAATGTTCCGGTGAGGATGCCCAGCAGCCCGGTGGCGATGGCCGGGATGGTGGAAGTCAGGCCTTCGGGGTCATGGATGCCCAGGTACAGCTTGCCTGGCAGCACCGTACGGTCAATGTAGGAAGCGATATTGCCCTGCATCGTGAGGTCACCCGGCGCAAATCCCGGTGCCGCGGTAAACCGCAGCAGCAGCCAATAGCCGATGATCAGGGCGAAGAACCAGATAATCTGGGCGCGCTGGCGGCTGTACAGGTAGATGATGTTGGCAAACATGTAGGCCAGCCCGATGCGCCCCAGTACGCTGGCGAAACGGATTTCAGCCAGCGGCTTGATCACCAGTCCGTTATTGTAGATGATCCCGAGCAACACCAGGACCAGGCCGCGGCGAACCACGCGGCCCAGCAGCTGGCTGCGGGTTTTGCCCCGTTCCAGCTCGCGTCCCACGGAATAGGGCGTGGCCACGCCGGCAATGAAAAGGAACAATGGAAAAATCAGGTCATAAAAATGGAAGCCGTTCCAGTCCGGGTGCGTGAGTTCCGTGGAAATGGTAGTCCAGACCGGAGCCCCGGTAGCTGTGGCGAGCGCATGAAAGATCTCTTCGGCGCCCATGATCCAGAACATGTCGAAGCCGCGCAGCGCATCCAGGGAATAGAGTCGCTGACCGGGTGTCGTTGGTTGCGTCATAATACAAGCAGCTAGGTTGGTGAATAAATGAGGCTAAGGTTAATGGCTGGGCAAGTTTCAGGCACCGCAGGCGGCACGGGATAAGGCGAGGTTTAAAATTAAGGCCTTTGCAGAATATGCAGCAAAAAAAAACCGGCTGCCCGGACCGCTCCGGCTGCCGGGAACAGGAATCAGCATTTGAAATGGTCCCGCATGGCACGCGGGTAATCGGCCAGGGCTGCTTCGGGAGCATCGATATCGGGGTGCCATAATTTTTCCCATTCAAAACTGTAATACCCCGTATATCCTCCCTGGAAAAGGGCATCCAGTCCTTCGAAAATGGGTGCCACCCCCTTTCCCAGCAACACGTAATGCTCCTTGCCGTCCACCCAGGTGAGGTCCTTGACGTGCGTATGCCGGATATAGGGTTTAAGCTGGCTGTATACCTCGCGGGGTGGCTGCCGGGTTACCGACCACATATTGACAATGTCCCAAACCAGGCCCACCCGGGGATGGTGCGCCGAATCCATAATATGCCGCAGCTCCGCCGTCTTCACCGCATCCCCGTGCGATTCCATCAGCACGGATACGGAGCTGCCTTTGGCGTAATCGCCCAGCGTGACCAGGTTTTCAATGATCAGGTCGATGATGGCAGCCCGGCCATCCCCCTCGGGCAGGGCATTGGGAAATACGCGGACATAGGGGCAGTCGATTTTTTGCGCCAGGTCAATAAAGCGCCTGGCCTGATCAAGGTTTTTCTGCCGCTCCGAGGCCTCGGTATGGTGAAGTTCCGTGGAGGCTCCCAGGTCTACAATGCGCAGCTGGTGATCCTGTACCCGGCGCGTGGTCTCCCGGATCTTTTCCGCGCTGCTGAATTCGGGGCAGAGCGGCAGGTCCAGCTGGCGCAGGATACCCCGCAGCTCGATACCGTCATAGCCATGCTGCCGGGCAAAGGCAAGCACTTCGTCAAACGTCCAGTCCGGGCATCCCAGGGTGGAAAAACTCAACAAGGGACACCGCCTGGTCCTGGCAGCATAGCGGCCTGCCAGGGCCAGGCCCAGAAGTCCGGCGGATGTTTTCAGGAAATCCCGTCTCGCAGCGGATTTCATACGGAGATGTTTTTTTAAATGTACTAACTTCCCTGCAAATCCCGGTGCGGATTTCCCTTTCGTCACACCAAAACACCCGCCGATGTTCCGGAAGAATTTGCTGCTTGCCCTGGCCCTATTGGCGGCCTCTTTCCTGCAGGCACAACCGAAAAAAAAATCCTTTTCGCTCGCTTCGCCTGACGGGACGCTCCTGCTTCACGTGGAGACCGGCCCGGCCCTGACCTGGTCCGTTTCCTGCGCCGGCACCCCGGTGCTGGAACCCTCCGCCATCTCCCTGCAGCTTCAGGGAGGCGAAACCTGGGGCCCCGGATCCCGCATCCTGTCCTCCCGGTTGGAAAAAGTGAGCCGCCGGATGGCCGCCCTGCATTATAAAAAAGACTCGGTACCGGATGAGTATACCCAGCTGGTCCTGCAGTTCAATACCCGCAGCGGGATCGAGTTCCGGGTATACAACCAGGGGGTCGCCTACCGCTTCCTTTCCCGGCGGACGGATTCCCTGACGATCTCCTCCGAGCAGGCCGTTTTCCGTTTCGCCGGTGATCCGGCCGCCTGGGTCCCTTACGTCAACGATCCCCACAACCACGATCCGTTCGAATGTTCTTTCGAAAACCTGTACCAGCATATCCCGATCTCGTCGATTCCGAAGGATACGCTTGCCTTTGCCCCTGTCCTGGTGGACGGGCCTGCCGGCATACGGGCCGCCATTACCGAAGCGGACCTCGAGGACTACCCCGGCATGTTCCTGGGTGCCGGGGCCGCTCCCGGCAGCCTCGAGGGACGCTTTGCCCCCTATCCGCTGCAGGAGAAGCAGGGCGGCCACAACAACCTGCAATCCTTTGTCACGCGCCGCGCGGACTACCTGGCGCGGACGACCGGAAACCGGGACTTCCCCTGGCGGCTGGTGATTGTCAGCCGCCAGGACCGGGACCTGCTGGATAACGACCTGGTATACCTGCTTGCCTCCCCCTCCCGGGTGAATGATCCCGCCTGGATCCGACCGGGAAAGGTTGCCTGGGACTGGTGGAACGACTGGAATATCTCCCATGTCAACTTCCGGGCGGGCATCAATACGGAGACCTATAAATATTACATTGATTTTGCGGCGGCCCATGGCATCGAATACATTCTGCTGGATGAAGGGTGGGCGGACAGCCAGGACATCCTCCGTATTGTTCCTTCGGTCGATCTCCGCGCCATTATTGCCTACGGTCAAAGCAGGAATGTAGGCGTCTGGCTCTGGGCGGGCTGGCTGCCCCTAGCTAAACAAATGGAGCAGGCCCTGGCTTACTATGCCGACCTGGGTGTGAAAGGATTCAAGGTGGACTTCATGGACCGCGATGACCAGCGGATGGTCCGGTTTTATTACCGGCTGGCTGCCGCAGCGGCCGACCACCACCTGATGCTTGACTTTCACGGCACATTCAAACCCACCGGGTTGCAACGGACCTATCCCAATGTGGTAAACTTCGAAGGCGTCTATGGCCTGGAGCAACTGAAGTGGGCCAATCCGCCCATGCCAGACTACGATGCGACCATTCCTTTCATCCGCATGCTGGCGGGCCCCATGGACTACACGCCCGGCGCCATGCGGAATGCCACGCGCGAGGCATTCCG
>DASZRL010000067.1:0-3058 GCA_035549175.1 Chitinophagaceae bacterium
TGAAACGGGCTTCCCACCGGGACCTCCTTGTGTACAAGGATCCTGCTATTTTGGACCGCTGGCAGCTTGCGTCCCCGGCACCGGACGGCGCCCGGGATCTGCCGGGATGCATCGCCACCAGCAGCATACGCCGCCGGGCACAATGGCTGCATCGCTATCCCCGTCACCGTATTGAAAACCTGCGCGGCAACGTGAATACCCGGCTCAGGAAGCTGGAAGAAAGCAGCTGGGACGGCGCGCTGTTCGCAGCCGCCGGGCTGGAACGCATACAACTGCGGCCTGAGCGGGCCCTGGAACTGGACTGGATGCTGCCCGCGCCGGCCCAGGGGGCCATCCTGGTGGTCTGCCGGGAAGGAGACCGTACCTGCCTGCAGGCCTGCGGCCCGCTGCATGATCCGGACACCGCCTTATGTACCCGCATTGAACGGGATTTTCTGCGCGAACTGCTGGGCGGATGCTCCACACCGATCAGTGCCCTGGCCACCGTGAGCGGGGACCAGGTCCGGTTCCAGGGTAATATCCTGTCCCCGGACGGCAGCAGCCAGGCGTCCATCACCCGGCAGGTTGCCCGGGCGGAAGCCCCTGGGTTGGGAATCCAGGCGGCCCGGGAACTGCTTGACAACGGAGGCCGGGCCATAGCGGACCGGATACGCCATGGCGCAGGATAACGTGACCATATTGTCCACCCGCCCGCTGGAGGCCGCGCTGATACGCCAGGCGCAGGCCGCCGGGATACGGATCGAGGAAAAGTCCTTCATCGAAACGGTTCCCATCCGCACCACCGAGGTCCTGCAGGAGGTAGCGCAGATCCTGCTGCAGCGCTGCACGGTGGTATTTACCAGCATGAATGCGGTGGAAGCAGTGGCCAGCGACCTGCAGGGGCACCGCCCCGACTGGCGCATCTATTGCCTGGGCTCCGCCACCCGGCAGCGCGTTGCCACCCGGCTCGGGGAAGGCCTCATCGCCGGCGTGGCCTCCTCCGCCGCAGAGCTGGGCAGGCGCATCGCCCAGGACGGGGTGGACGAGGAACTGGTATTTTTCTGCGGTAACCGGCGGCGGGAAGAACTTCCCGCCCTGCTGCGGGAACAAGGCATCGAGGTTACCGAAATTGTCGTATACGAAACGCTGGACCTGCCCCAGCGGGTGGAAACGGATTACCAGGGCATCCTGTTTTTCAGCCCGAGCGCCGTGGAAAGCTTTTTCAGCGACAACCGGGTAAATGCCCAAACCATTTTGTTTGCCATTGGTAATACCACCGCCACCGCGATCCGTCGCTTTTGCGACAACCCCGTGGTGGTGAGCGAGCTGCCGGGAAAGGACCAGCTGGTCGCCCGGATGATCGCCTATTTTGCACCGGCTGCGGGAAATAACAAAAACACGCGCGGTGCCCAGGACCCAACCTAATTTTATGCTGAAGAACGACCTATTACTGAAGGCCCTGCAGGGACAAAGCGTCGAACGACCGCCCGTGTGGATGATGCGGCAGGCCGGACGCTACCTGCCTGACTACATCCGGCTGCGGGAAAAATATGATTTCTTCACCCGCGTGCAGACACCGGAACTGGCCGCCGAGATCACGCTGCAGCCGGTGGACCAGGTCGGCGTGGATGCGGCGATCCTGTTCAGCGATATCCTGGTCATCCCCCAGGCGATGGGCCTGGAGGTGCAGATGGAGGAAGGGCGTGGCCCGTTGCTGCCCCGGACCATCCGGACCCGCCAGGATATCGAGGCCCTGGCTGACACGGGTGCCGCGGAGCGGCTGGATTATGTCATGAAGGCGCTGGCCCTGACCAAAAAGGAGCTTAACGGCCGGGTTCCCCTGATCGGTTTTGCCGGAGCGCCCTGGACGATCCTTTGCTACATGGTGGAGGGACGGGGCAGCAAGACCTGGGAACGGGCCAAGCAGTTTGCCTACACGCAGCCTGATCTGGCCCACCTGCTGCTGCAGAAGATCACTACCCTTACCATCGAGTACCTGCGGGCCCAGGTTCGTGCCGGGGCCGATACGGTCCAGGTTTTTGACAGTTGGGCCGGTGCGCTGGGACCGGGCGACTTCCGGGCCCTGGCCCAGCCCTACCTGCTGCAGATCGCCGAGGCACTGCACAGGGAAGCGCCCGTCATCCTGTTCCCCAAGGGCAGCTGGTATGCGCTGGAAGACCTCAGCCGCAGCGCGGCCGCCGGCATCGGCCTGGACTGGTGCATCACCCCGCAGGTGGCGCGGCAGCTTACCGGCGGACGGATCACGCTGCAGGGTAATTTTGATCCGGCCCGGCTCCTGGCCCCCATCCCGGAAATCCGGCGCGCCGTGCGGGAAATGATCGACGGATTCGGGCCGCAGCGGTATATTGCCAACCTGGGGCATGGCATCACCCCGGGCGTTCCCGTGGACCATGCGCGTGCCTTTGTGGATGCCGTAAAAGAATATACCGGAAAACCGTAGCCGGATACGGGTCGCCGAAGCGACCCCTAAATGACCGATTATGACCATCAAGGAAGCATGGATCGCCTATATCCAGGAACTCCAGGACCGCATCTGCGCGGCCCTGGAGCGGGCTGACGGCGTGGCCGTCTTCACAGAGGACCGCTGGGAGCGGCCGGAAGGCGGCGGCGGCAGAACCCGCGTGATCGCCGGGGGACCTGTGTTCGAGAAAGGGGGCGTCAACACCTCGGTGGTATTCGGACCGGTCACCCCGCCCATGCGCACCCAGCTGAAAATCGAAGGGGACCGGTGGTTCGCCTGCGGGCTCAGCCTGGTGATCCACCCGCGCAACCCGTTCGTGCCCACCGTCCATGCCAACTACCGCATGTTTGAACTCTATGATGCATCCGGTGAACTCACAGACCGCTGGTTCGGCGGGGGAACCGACCTGACCCCGTATTACCTGTTCGAAGAGGATGCCCGTCATTTCCACGGCACCTACAAGGCCGCCTGTGATGCCTTCGACCCCGCCTTTTACCCGGCCTTCAAGGAGGCCTGCGACAATTACTTCGTCAACTGGCACCGTAACGGGGAGCGCCGCGGCATCGGCGGTATTTTTTATGACTACCAGCGGCCTGA
>DASZRL010000068.1:0-18322 GCA_035549175.1 Chitinophagaceae bacterium
ATTACCGGGAACTCTTTGAGGAGGTGCGCAAGAAGGGATTTCTGAAAGTGCGGGTCGACGGCGAGGTACGGGACCTGGTTCCCAAGATGCAGGTGGACCGCTATAAGATACACGATATCGAGCTGGTGGTCGACCGGCTGCAGGTTTCCGAGGACCTCAAAACCCGGCTGGGCCAGAGCGTCCAGCAGGCCCTGAAACTGGGCAAGGACCTCCTGTTCCTGCAGGTCAATGAGGGAAAGGAAGTGATCCAGTACTCCAAGCAACTGATGTGCGAAGATACCGGCATCAGTTACGAAGAACCTTCCCCCAACTCCTTTTCCTTTAATTCTCCCTACGGGGCCTGCCCGGCCTGCAAGGGCCTGGGAACCACGTTCCATGTTAACCTGGAGGCCGTGATGCCGGACCCGCAGCTGAGTATTCGTGATGGGGGAATCGCCCCGCTGGGTGAGGAACGGGAAGCGTATGTGTACAAGCAGGTGCAGGAATTTGCCAAAAAGCAGCGGATTTCCCTGACCATTCCGGTGGGTGAACTACCGGAAAAGTCGCTCAACCTGCTACTGTACGGCAATGCGGAGGGGATCGAGGCCGAACTTGACTTTGAGAACATGAAATTCGACCCCGCCGCCCCCTTCGAGGGGATTGTGAACATGCTGAAGCGATGGTTCAATAACGGGTATACCGAAGGATTGCGCGAATGGGCGGAAGGGTACATGCAGCTCAGGCCATGCGAGACCTGTGGAGGGACCCGGCTGAAGAAGGAGAGCCTCTGGTTCAGGCTGGCTGGCCGGAATATCGCGGAGCTCAGCGCCATGAACCTGGATAACCTGGCGGCCTGGATGGACGGCATCGAACTGCGGATTTCGAGCAAACAGGCCACCATTGCCAAGGATATCCTCAAGGAAATCCGGGAGCGCCTGCAGTTCCTGCTGGACGTGGGCCTGACCTACCTGACCTTAAACCGGCCATCCCGGACCCTGAGCGGGGGTGAATCCCAGCGGATCCGCCTGGCCACCCAGATCGGCTCGCAGCTGCAGGGGATTACGTATGTTCTGGACGAACCGTCCATCGGCCTGCACCAGCGGGACAACCACCGGCTTATCGAGGCCCTGAAAAACCTCCGGGATATCGGTAACAGCGTCCTGGTGGTGGAGCATGACAAGGATATTATGCTGGCTGCCGATCATCTTATCGATGTCGGCCCGCGCGCCGGCTTTCACGGGGGCCAGATAGTTGCCCAGGGTCCCCCTGCCAGCCTGTTGCGCCTCAATACCCTGACCTCCGGTTACCTCAACGGGCACCACCGCATTGCCGTACCGAAGTCACGCCGCCCGGGGAACCGGAAATTCCTGGAGCTCAAGGGAGCCCGGGGCAATAACCTGCGCAACGTCAACGTCCGGTTTCCGCTGGGTAAGTTCATCGTGGTTACCGGCGTCAGCGGCAGCGGGAAGTCCACCCTGGTGAATGAAACCCTGTACCCCATCCTCTCCCGGCACGCGTACGGATCGCGGGTAACCCCGCTGGAATACAAATCCATCAAGGGACTCGAAGAGATCGACAAGGTAATTGAGATCGACCAGTCCCCGATCGGCCGTACGCCCCGCAGCAACCCGGCGACCTATTGCGGATTTTTTACCGAGATCAGGCAGTTGTTTGCCGCCGTTCCGGAGGCCAAGATCCGCGGGTACAACGCAGGCCGATTTTCCTTCAATGTGAAAAGCGGTCGCTGCGACGTCTGCGAAGGCGGAGGCATGCGGGTGATCGAGATGAATTTCCTGCCCGACGTCTACGTCCATTGCGAAAAATGCAATGGCAAACGCTATAACCGGGAAACCCTGGAAATCCGATACAAGGGTAAGTCCATCGCCGATGTGCTGGACATGACGGTGGAGGAAGCCAGCGTGTTTTTCCAGCAGGTGCCCTACCTGTACCGGAAAATCAAGGTCCTGGAGGAAGTCGGCCTGGGCTATATCACCCTGGGGCAGTCTGCCGTGACACTCAGCGGCGGCGAGGCCCAGCGCGTGAAACTGTCCACCGAACTCGCCAAAAAAGATACGGGCAAGACCTTCTATATCCTGGATGAACCCACCACGGGCCTGCATTTTGAAGATATCCGCCACCTGCTGGACGTGCTCAACAAACTGGTGGACCGGGGCAATACCGTCCTGGTCATCGAACACAATATGGACGTGATCAAAGTGGCCGATCATGTCATTGACATCGGACCCGAAGGGGGAGACGGGGGCGGCCAGATCCTCTTTGAAGGCACCCCGGAAGACCTCCTCGGCTGCCGGGAGAGTTTTACGGCCCAATTCCTGCGGCAAGAATTACTCTAAACTATGGAACGAATCATTATAGACATGGATGAGGTCATCGCCGACACAATGGGGGAGATGATCAGCTGGTACCGGCGCGAATACGGCGGGGAAGTGGATTACTCGAAGATGCTGGTTGGCGCCTGGATCAGGGGATTTCCGGAGCATCACCAGGAAATGATCTGGCAGCGGCTGACCAGCCCGGGCTTCTTCCGGAACCTGCCTGTTATGGAAGACAGCGTGGAGGTCATCCGGGAACTGAATCAGCGATACGAGGTCTTTATCGTGTCGGCCGCCACCGAATTTCCCAATTCCCTCAAGGATAAAATGGAGTGGCTGGGGGACCATTTCCCGTTCCTTACCTGGAAACAGCTCGTGCTGTGCGGCGACAAAAAGGTTATCCAGGGGGATTACATGATCGATGACCATGCCCGAAACCTGGTCACTTTTCCGGGAAAAAAATTCCTCTATACCTCCGCGCACAACCTGAATGAAACCGGGTATGAACGGCTGAACAACTGGAAGGAAGCTGCCGCCCGGTTCCTGTAAAACCATAAAAAAAGCCCCGGCAGGGGCTTTCCGAGTCGTTTTATCCCAGACCTACATATTCACGTTGATGCCGCCCAGGGGGTAGGAAAGCCCCATGGCCGGCATGATCAGGCGGCTCATGATCAACCCGATGATAAAGTACACGACGATGATCACGACAAGGGATACAATATAATAGCCAATGGATTTGTCCTCCGGGGTCTTCTTGAGTTTGGGCATTCCCAGAAACAGCAGGTACAGGCCGTAAATGCCAAACAGGGCGCCGATCAGGGCGATGGCGGGCAGGATGGACAGAATGCCCCCGATCCAGGCGGGTGTGTAGGAATAGGCAACCAGCTGAACCGACCGGCCCATATTTTTCTCCGAACCGAAGGAAGGTGCTAGGGCGTCAATGACGGCCGAGCTGATGAACACCCCCGCAATCGCCGCCACCAGGATGTTCAGGGCATAATAAATACCCCAGGTGGTGCTGGCGATCCGGATCCCCAGAAAACTGGTCCCGATCACCCCGTAACCGATAAAGGCGGCCACGGCAGCCACCCCGGCCAGGGGCAGTACGTACCCGGTTATAATAGCGCCGGTATTGGGTTGTTCGCCGGCAATCACGTCCCATTCCTTATTGGGGGACGTAATAATGTTTTTGACCCGATCAATGAGGCTCATAGCATGTGGTTTTGGTTTACGTGTAACTAAATGTAACGAAATCTTTGGATTTCAGGACGGGGATTTGCACCAGGCCTGCATTTGGAGGAGAGGGGCCGGGGAAGCCGGGCGGCCGGGCAGGAAGACAGAGAGGACCCGTAGGTCGGCAGGGAGTGATTGTCAAAATCTTGCGGAATCAGAACCAGAACCGGCCTGGTTTGTTCAAACGGATATCAGATTTTACCAATGTCCCTGCCTTACGGGTGCTTAGTTATGGCTATGAAAAGAACTCGGCGAAAATGTCCGAAAAGGGCAGAGAGGCATTAATAAAATTTTCTACGTATGAGAGTACCAATAGAGAACGGATTAGGTTTATTCAACCGGGTATTAGATTTTATTAAGCTCTCTGCCGCTTATCGGAACAGCGTTTAATCTCTTTGAAAGAACTCAGGCTAGCGGATGACGATTCGGCCGGCATCGGTTTCCTCGTCTCCGTAAAAGGCATTGTATACATAGTCGCCCTTTTCCAGGGTCTTGATGGTCTTTTTCTCCCGGGATTTCAATTTGTAATTGATCAGCAGGGTTCCTTCCAGGTCAAAGACATAGAAATCCACCGTCTTGTCGGCAATATCCTTTACGATCACCTGTACAATCCGCTTCGACGGGTCGTTGACCACCTTTACGATGTTGTTTTTTCTTTTTGAACTGGATTTTCTGACCGGGACTCCCAGGCGGCCCGGATCGTTCCGGCTGCCGGACCTGCGGGGCAGGTCGGCATGGGCCCCAGCCGTCTGCACGGTCGTGGTAAGCAGCAGTCCGACGACTCCCGACAGGAGATAGCCAGACTTGCGGCGGGATGTTTTCGCTTTTTTCATAAGGTAGTCGGTTTTATTATCTGGGTTCCGGGATCACCGGAATGGCCTTAATAATATACCGGGCAACGAAGCTGGCGTAAAGCACTGTTATAACCATTCAGTCTCCAGCCCAGGCGGATGATCGTGGAAAAATAGGCGTCATTCTGCTTGGGGTTGCCGCGCTGCTCATTGATCGCCGGCCTGGTCCGCGGGGTTACCTTGTTTTCACGGTAATACAATTGCCGCGCGATGGTAGCCTGCGAAGGCGACAGGTATTTGCTGAACAGGGCCGGGTCAATATAAGTCGTGCTCACGTCATCAATATAGTCCGTGAAGGTTTTGCGATGCAGGACTTCCAGGCCTACAAACATATTTTCCTTCACATAATATTTGAATCCGAATCCCATCGGGATCATCATCTGGGTCAGCTTGTAAGGCTTCCGGTCGGGGTATTCCGCCATGCCCTGGCCTTCCAGGTGCAGGGGCTGCAGGGCCACCCACTGGGTGGAACCATTCGGCGCATAATAGAGTGCCTTCGGGTTAAAATGAAATATCCCCAGTCCGATAATACCATAGGGCCGGAACTTACCCAGCAGGCCATCCGTTTGTTCCAGGAATACCGTGGGATAGAATTCTGCGGCTGCATAGGCTTCCGCAAGACTGGACCGGAATGACAGGTTCCGTTTCTTGCGGAAATATTCATCACCTCCCTTATCCTTCAGAATACTGTCACTTCCCTCCAGCCTGCTGAAGTTGGCAGCAAAACGGAAGGCCAGCCATTCCTTGGCGGAATAAGACACGAACGCCCCTTTCATAAAACGGGTAAAGGGGAGGTTCAGGTCCTTCAGCCCGGGTCTGCCAATACCACTTGTACCTCCCAGATCGCCAAGAAAGAACGAAGGCCCGAGGCCCAGACCCATTTCCATATCACCATTCTTGGTCCGGGTGGTAATTGATTGAGCGTTTAACTGGAATGATAGCAGGGATAGACAACAAAATAATAGAGTAACTGCCCTAGCTACTGGTACAAGTGCTCTCATACGATATTGAATTTTCAGGTTCTATTGGATTTCGGATCTAAAATAGCTTGATCCACTATAGAACGCAAGAACAGGGATTTTATTTTTAAGAAGATATTAGAAAAAATGTTTTTTCTACTTAGTGATTTTACTAACGGGCAGGGTTCCGTATCATTTCAATATGAGGAATGCCGTCTTCCAGGTAGATCTCGCCTGACTCCCGGAATCCGAACGAGGCATAAAAGTCTTTCAGGTATAACTGGGCACCGATCTGGATGGGTGTAACGCCGTATAACCGGCGCACTTCCGTGATGGAGCGGTTCATCAATTCCCGGCCGTAACCTTCCCGGCGGTGCCGTGGTGAAGTGACCACGCGCCCGATGGAAGGATACTGGTAAACCAGGCGGGGTGGCACCAGCCGGGTGTAGGCGACCAGTTTGCTGCCGGTCCAGGCCATCAGGTGCCGGGATGGTTGATCGCGATCGTCGGCATCCTGGAACACGCATTGCTGCTCCACGACAAATACTTCATTTCGCAACTGCAGGATGGCATACAGTTCGAAGGGACTCAGTTCGTCAAATGGTTTCAGGATCCAGTCTGGTGTCATAGCGAATACATTTGGAAGTGGCGTGGGCAAATCGTTATGTCAGTAGCCGTATTTGTCTTTCCAGCGGGCTTTGAGAAACTTCCGGAGTTCTTCCTCCCGGGCATTGCGCCCCGGGTCATAAAACCGGGTACCAGAAAGTTCCCGTGGCAGGTATTCCTGCAGGGAAAAATTATCCTCGTAGTGATGGGCATACTGGTAGCCTTGGCCGTAACCCAGGTTCTTCATGAGCCGGGTGGGGGCGTTGCGGATATGCAATGGGACCGGCAGGTCGCCTTCCCGCCGGACCGCATCCAGGGCAGCACCGATCGCCACCGTTGCGGTATTGCTTTTCGGACTGGTGGCCAGGTAGATTGCACATTGCGACAGGATCAGGTTGGCTTCCGGGTAACCGATTTTCTGAACGGCCTCAAAGGTGGCATTGGCCATAACCAGGGCGGTGGGGTTGGCATTCCCGATGTCTTCGCTGGCCAGGATCAGCATCCGGCGGGCGATGAAGGTTACGTCCTCGCCGCCTTCAATCATCCGGGCCAGCCAGTAGACAGCCGCATTCGGATCGCTGCCGCGCAGCGATTTGATAAATGCCGAGATGATGTCGTAATGTTGTTCGCCACCCTTGTCGTACAAAGCGGTCCGTTTCTGGGCCACGGCCATGACGGCTTCATCGGTAATGCGGACGCTTCCGTCTCCGGGCTCCAGGCCGGCAGGCGGCAGGGAATCAACAGTCAGCTCCAGCAGGTTCAGTAATTTCCTGGCATCGCCACCCGACAGGTTCAGGAGCGCCTCCGTCTGGGCCAGCTCGATTTTTCGGGCTGCCAGTACAGGATCCTTGCGGAGGGCATGGTCCAGCAGCAGCCGGAGTTCCTCGTCGGTCAGGGGTTTGAGCACGTAAACCTGGCACCGGCTCAGCAGGGCGCTGTTGATTTCAAAGGAAGGGTTTTCGGTAGTGGCACCGATCAGGGTGACGATTCCTTTCTCCACCGCACCCAGCAGGGCATCCTGCTGTCCCTTGTTGAACCGGTGGATCTCGTCGATAAACAGGATCGCGCCCGGGGTTTCCCGCGCTTCTTCGATGACGGCACGCACCTCCTTTACCCCGGCGCTGATGGCGCTCAGCGTAAAAAAGGGAACCTGCAGGGTATGGGCAATGATGTTGGCGATCGTGGTCTTTCCGGTTCCAGGCGGCCCCCAAAGGATCATGGAAGGGATCCGGCCGTGTTCAATGGCTTTGCGTAAAATGCTGCCCGCTCCGGTCAGGTGCTGTTGTCCTACCAGGTCGTCTAGGGAAATGGGCCGCATTCGTTCAGCCAGGGGTATCATAGCTTTTCCTCCTTGAGGACGTGAAGGTAGCAAGAAGAAATGCTCCGGCTGCCGGCCTGCAAAACTTTCCGGCCAGGCTTCGCCTCGCCTCGGAAATATCCCGGGCGGCGAGAAGGATGTCGGTCATTTTACCCGGGCTGTGAGAAAACTGTCGATCCGGTTGAAGGAGTCCGTCAGATCAGGGCCCGTCCAGCCATGGCCTTCCGCGGGATAAAAAACGTACTGGTTGGCTACCCCGGCCGCCTGCAGTTTGGCCTGCAGGGATTCCGACTGGGAGGGGGCCACCAGCGGGTCCTGGCCACCCTGCAGGATAAGGGTCGGGGCGCTCTGGGGGGTTATAAAATTAAGCGGACTGGAGGCCGCATACAGGTCGGGTAACTGATCGGGGGTGCCGCCCATGACCGAGGCGATCACGGGAGGTATCAGGGGGTTAAGCGGGTGGTTGTACATGTCAGCCAGGTCGGTGGGGCCGAAAAAATCAATAATGGCGGCCGGCAGGACCGGGCTCGGATGTTTGTAGCCCTGCAACAGAGCCAGGTGACCGCCGGCACTGGCACCCAGCAGGACCACCTTGCCGGAAACCTGGTAGCTGGAAAAATGCTGCGCGATGTACGAGACCGCCGCCTGGATATCCTGTTCCTGGGCAGGGAAAAAATCGGAAGTGCCGGTGGCGAGCCGGTAATTCACATTGAATATGGCGTAATCGGGAAGCCGTCTTTTGAGCGTGTCTACATATTCGGAAAAATCGGATTTGTCTCCCTGGATCCAGGCCCCGCCATGAATCAGGATGATCACCTTGGTCCTTTCCAGCGTGCGGCCGGCCGGCAAATAAATATCCATTTTCTGCAGGGAATCCGCTCCGTAGGGCTGGTCCAGGTAAACCGCCGCCGGCGGGGATCCGGATCCAGAAAAGGAATCGTCTTTCCGGCATGCGGTTACCACCAAAAGCAAGACAGTCCAGCCAAGGAGACGCATGATCCGAACAATTTGACGCCCAATGTACAAAACTATCCCCATGGCCGGACCGGGGTCAAATAATTGGCGTGATTTTACGTTAGTGAGACAAATGGATCACAGGCTGTAAAATACCTTCGGGCTCCCGGTACCATGATACTTACCCATCGATATGCCAGTTACCTTTCCCTGCTGCTGGTTGCCGCATCGGGATTGTTGCCGGCCTGCCAGACCCAGGGGCAGCGCGTACTGAGCGCCGAGGAAAATTATGCCCGTAACAGGCCGGGTGTGGTAAAGGTGCAGACTGAGTTTTCCGCCAATGTATATGTGAATAAGGTGATCATTAATGAAGGACGGTTTGACCTGCTGGTGGATTCCGTGCGCCGGCTCGACACGTCCGGGTTGTTGCTGTCCCCGGAAAAAAAGCTGGATATTGTCCTGAATGCCTTGTATACAAGACCGCTGCGGTATTTTGCCCCGACTACCGAGTACCTGAAACAGGCGCACCGCGTGGTCTCCACCGGCACGGGCTTTTTTGTATCGGGGGACGGGAACCTGGTCACCAATTGTCATGTGATTGACCGTGACAGCACGTTTATCCGCAAGGAATTTATCCTGTCCACGTTCCAGGAGGTGACCGAAAGCAATATCAACTCCCTGGAGTCTTCCTGGGAAATGAAACTGACGCCGGAGCAGCGGAACCTGCTTTACAATACCTACGTGTTTATCTACTCGCGTCTGTCCACGATGATCCTCTTTAATCTTCAGAAGCAGATCTTCATCGAATTTAAGGCGGCGCGGGATACAGGATCCCAGTCGGTGGTAACCCTGCCCGCCCGGGTCATCCGGCAGGGGAGGCCTATGCCCGGAAAGGATGTGGCCATCCTTAAAATTGACGGCCAGGAGAACCTGCCGGCTCTTTCGCTCAGCACCGAGCCGTCTGTCAATGTCGGTTCCCAGATCTACGTATTCGGGTACCCCGGTTATGTCGCCAGCAACCGGTACCTGGCGCCAGATGCGGTTATTGAGCCCACCCTGACGACCGGGATCGTCAGCAGTATCAAGCGGTCCATCGGGGGCTGGCCGGTTATCCAGACCGATGCGACGATCAGCTACGGCAGCAGCGGAGGACCGGTTTGTGACCGGTACGGGCAGGTGATCGGGCTGGCTACTTTTGGCAGCCTGGGACAGGGCTCCGGGGAACTGGCGAGCGGCTACAATTTTGCCATACCGGTATCCATCATTCGGGAATACCTCGACTCGGTCAAACTGAAACCTTCCCTCAGCCAGGCATCCTTGTCGTTCAACCAGGGTCTGAAATGGTATTTTTCCGGGTATTACCGCCGCGCGCTGGGGGAGTTCGAAAAGGTATTGAAGCTGAACAGTTCCTATCCCCAGTTATACCAGTATATCCGGAACGCCCGCCAGAAGGTAGAGAATGGCCAGGACAGACAGCACCGGATCGTACAGACCTTCCTGATAATCATGATTTTGATCCTGGCCGTGTCGGCCGCGCTGATCCGGATTCGCAGGACGGGCATCTCCCAGCCGGGTTCAGTCCGGCCGGCCAACTGACCGGGGAGGGCGCCGCAGCGGGCCCCGGGGGGCGGGGATCAGGACGGGAGGTCCGGCCTGATCTGCAGTTCCCGGAGTTGCTTTTCGTCGATGGTAGCCGGCGCATCCAGCATGACGTCACGGCCGCTGTTGTTTTTGGGAAAGGCGATAAAATCCCGTATGCTTTCGCTGCCGCCCAGCAGGGCGCACAGCCGGTCGAAACCGAAGGCGATTCCTCCGTGAGGCGGGGCACCGTATTCGAAGGCGCCCAGCAGGAAGCCAAACTTGTGCTGCTGCTCTTCCTCGGTCATTCCCAGGGCGGCAAACATCTTCTCCTGGAGCTCCCGCTGGTGGATCCGTATCGACCCCCCACCGATTTCATTTCCGTTCAGCACCATATCGTAGGCATTCGCTTTGATGCCGGCATAGGGATGGCTTAGGTAGTCCTCCGCCCTTTCGATAACCGGGCTGGTCTGGATCATCGTGTCGATCTGATCCGGCTTGGGGGAGGTAAAGGGATGGTGCCGCGCTACCCAGCGGTTGTCTTCCTCACTGTATTCAAACAGGGGAAAATCCAGCACCCAGAGCAGCTTGAACTCGTCTTTACGGCGCATGCCGAGTCGTTGCCCCATTTCCAGGCGAAGCTCACTCATGGCCTTGCGGGTCCTTTCCTCCGTGCCGGCCAGTATCAGGATGAGATCACCTGCCTGCGCTCCGGCTGCTTCGGCGATGGCTTTCAGCCGGTCCTCCGGGTAAAATTTATCCATGCTGCTGCGGAAGCTGCCATCCGCCAGGCACTTGATATAGGCCAGTCCCTTCATGCCGATCTGGGGGCGTTTCACCCATTCGGTCAATTCATCGGTTTGTTTGCGTGTATACTCACTGCATCCCGGCGCGGCAATCGCCAGCACGGTTTCCGCCTCGTCAAATACCCGGAAACCGGCATTGTCAATCAGGTCCCGCCGGTCCTGCCTGCCGGCGAAAACCGAAGCGGGCTTTTTCAGGTTGCTCAGCAGCATGCCAAAGCGAATGTCCGGCTTGTCGTTGCCGTACTGCCACATGGCATCTTCCCAGCTCATTCGCTGGACGGGTTCGGTAATCCGGATTCCTTTCACGTCCTGGAATATCCGCTTGATCAACCCCTCAAACATATGCAGGATATCCTCCTGCTCGACGAAACTCATCTCGCAGTCAATCTGGGTAAATTCCGGCTGACGGTCCGCCCGCAGGTCTTCATCCCGGAAGCATTTCACGATCTGGTAATACCGGTCATACCCGCTTACCATGAGCAGTTGCTTGAAGGTCTGCGGGGACTGGGGCAGGGCATAGAACTGTCCCGGGTTCATCCGGGAGGGTACCACGAAGTCGCGGGCGCCTTCCGGGGTGGATTTGATCAGGAAAGGCGTTTCAATATCCAGGAAATTGTTTTCATGCAGGTAATTTCTGGCCGAACGGTTTACCGCATATCGCAATTCCAGGTTTCTTCGCACGGTGCTTCGGCGCAGGTCCAGGTAACGATAGCGCATGCGCAGGTCGTCCCCGCCATCGGTGTCGTCCTGGATCGTGAAGGGAGGGGTGGCTGACTGGTTCAGGATGCGGAAGGACTGCACCACAATCTCGATATCCCCCGTGGGCAGGGAAGGATTCTTGCTGCTCCGCTCCTGAACATTCCCCGTAACCTGCAGCACGAATTCGCGACCCAACGGTGTCCGGTCCAACTGTTCGTTCATATCCTCACCAAAGAGCAATTGGGTAATACCATACCGGTCCCGCAGGTCGACAAAGGTAATGGAGCCGAATTTCCGGACAGTCTGTACCCAGCCCGCCAGGGTGACCTGCCTGCCCGCGTCCTGAAGCCTTAATTCCCCGCAAGTATTGGTTCTGTACATAATTTGATAGGGATTATTACGTTATTGAGAAGCCAAATTTCTGTAAATCAGCCACCAAAATTGAAAACAGCCGCAAAGATAGGGACAAAAGACCCTTCGGGCTTGCAAAATGGAAGTGGATTGTCTATTTTTAAATCTCTGAATCCGAACCGAATGCGATCCGTACTCCGCAAGATCCGGGAATACTTTACCCGAAAGAGCCCACCTGTTCCCGAGCAGTCCGCGGAGGACTTCCCCCTGGATGATTCCCAATACGATGCGTATGCCTTCGTGATCGGCAGCGTGTTTACCTATTTCAACGACCTGTCCCCCGAATTGAAATACCGCTTTGTGAAGCGGGTCAACCATTTCAAACACACCAAGAAATTTCATTATATCGGCCTGGAAGGTAATGAGGATATTGCCACCCTGGTCAGTGCTTCGGCGATCCAGGTGACTTTCGGGCTGAAAAATTACCTGCTTACCTTTTTTAAGGATATCTATATCCTGGCCGATGCCTACCGCATGGATAATGAGGACGAACTTTATATCGGTCACGTGGCCCCGGAGGGGATCTACCTGTCCTGGAAACATTTTCAGTACGGGTATGCCAACAAACTGGACAATGTGAACGTGGCCGTGCATGAAATGTCGCACGCCCTTCTCCACAATAATTTTTTCGCGCGGTACGGAATCGATTCGCATTTCCGCCTGAATTATGAAAAATTTTCCTCTACCACCGGTCCCATTCTGGTGGACGCCCTGACGCGCCGTACGAGTTACCTGCGCAGTTATGCCTTCAGTAACCTGCATGAATTCTGGGCAGTCAGTGTCGAAGCGTTTTTTGTCAACCCCAAAGGCCTGCGGGAGAATATGCCCGATCTGTACGAGGCGCTTTGCCGCGTCCTGAACCAGGATCCTTCCACCAAGAACAAACTCCTGAAAACCGAATACTCCTGACGCGCCGGCAGCCGGTTTCATCGTTCCGCCCAGGGTTCGGGAACCCCCTTCACCGGGAAGGATTGCTCATTACATGGTAATGGGATGGTGTTCTTCCACTTCCCGGTGCCGCTGATACGCATAATAGTAGGTCAGAATGGCCACCCCGAGCATGAAGGGTACCAGGGCGAGGTGCTTCCCTTCGTATCCCCGCCATACGGGCATCGTGTCAAATTTGAAGAATTCACTGATCATCCAAAGGGAGTTGGCCATTATCCAGAAAGCAATGGCGAGGTTATGAGCCAGCTCTGATTTGATCTGCCGGGTTCTCCAGGCAATCACTAGGGCAATGGTCAGCGTAGGCAGGATCATGGCAATTCCCAATACCCTCCAGATCATGCACCAACTGATATCTTTCAGTAACCAGAATACGATATGGAGATTCTCCATTTTCCGGTACCGGTTGGGAATGACATACATGGTATCAGGAGCCTTTTTCATCAGCAGTCAGGTTTTGGGGTAATGGCCAAAAATAACCATTTGAAGCAATTTGGATCAGCCCCGTTCCAGGATTTTCCGGAACCGGCTGATGTCGGCCTCGGGGAGGATCGGGGCCTGCCAGAGCAGGTGGTCGGTAAGTTGTCTAGCAAAATAGGGAGCCAGGGAACAGCCTTTGGTGCCCATGCCGTTGAGTATCCCCAGCTGCTGGTGGACGGGATGCAGTCCCGCAAAGGGTCTCCGCTCCAGGGTGGCTGGCCTCAGTCCGGCCTTATGGTCGAGTATGCGGAAGGGCAGGCGCAGCCAGTCGGATAAAAAGGAAGTGGCTGCGGTCCGGAATTTTTCGGACGGGCCGGTATCGGCAAAGTTCCATTCATAACTGGCGCCCAGCCAGAAGGCATTCCGCGCCGCCAGGGGAGCCAGCAGAAATCCCTTTTTGTAAATGTAGTCGGCTTCGAGGTCCGGTATGTCAAGGACGAGCGCTTCCCCTTTATTCCTGGAAAATGGCAGCAGTCCGAACCAGGGGTTGGACTGACTGGTCGAACCGTCGCAGAAGATGACACGCCTGGCCCGGATATCGCCGAAAGAGACCCCGCCGGTCGTCAGCCTGATATCCCCGTCAATTACCTGTTCGCTGACCAGGCGGTTCTGCCGCTGCAATTCCATCCGCCAGGCAGGCAGGAGGAGTTCCAGGTGTACCGTATAGGCAGGAGCAATTTCCCCGCATCCGAAATCATAGCGGAACAGGTGGTTGAACCGGTTCTGTTCCGGGAAGGCATGGAAAAAGGGATCCTTATGCTGAAGATGCACCAGGAAGGTATCGCGCATCTGGGCATTGGGAAAGAAATCCAGGATGCGCCGGGGAGTTATGGCCTGGATGCCCAGGTAGTGACCGATCTCCTCGTAGGCAGTTTTGGCGAAGGCCAGCAATTCCTCCGCCATCCAGGTAGTGGCCATTCGCCTGCCGGTGATGGGATTGATGATGCCGGCCGCCACGCGGGACGGAGCGGCGGGATGACCATTGTCCACCACGATAAAATCCACCTGCCGCTGGTAAAGGTTCCAGGATAAAAACGTGCCGGATATTCCCTGGCCGACCACGAGGACATCGGTATCCATGAAGCAAAAATAAGCAGGCCGCAGCATTTGCCGCGGCCTGCCAGGCTTGCGGATTGCAGCTCACTCGACCTGGATACGGATGCCGGATGAATGGGCACCGAATTCCGGGGCATACATGCACTGTACCGTGGTGATCCCGTTACTGAAATTACCCTTCTGGGTGGCAAAGAGCGTATATTCGAAAACATAGGAACCCCGGGGCAGGCGGTCAAAGAAAAAGTTGGTGCTGGCATCCCGGGTTGCTTCGTAGTAGCCCAGTCCACCCTGCCATTGGTAGCCGCTGAGTACATGAATGGGTTCCAGGCTGCTGGCCCGAAAGTCCTTCATCTGCACGTATTCCATATCCCGGTCGGCCCGGAGTTCGATCCGTACGGTGACCTTGTCACCCAGGTGAAGCGTTTCCCCCTCTTCCAGCGGGGTCAGGACAGGCCCCCGGTCGGAATTTCTCACGATATAGAGGCTTTTTTTGACCTGGAGCGGGGAGACTGCGGCTTTAACCCGGTCCATGTCCTCAAAATACTGCCAGTAGACGGCGCCCCACGATGGCCCGGCTGCGGGAAGTTTCCGGGGGCTGACCGCGGTATCCGTTTGCGGTTCAGCCTCGCGGACCCGGAGGGTGATCTGTCCCATCTCCGGGCTGATAAACTGACCCTGTATGGTTTTTTTAAAATAGCTGCTGCCGGCGTCCGGCTGGCCGGTGTCGCTGGATACTACCGCCGGTCCCAGCTGTACTTCCACGGCCGGGGACCTGGGGAGCCAGTCACTGCCCGAAAGAAGCAGGGAATAGCAGGCATCAGCTGTGGCACGGGTACTGGACCACTGGTTGGTCTGCTTGTTGCTGAGCAACCAGTGACGGAGCAGGTCGGCCGTTACCGGGTCCTTTCCGGCCTCCTGGAAGGCTTCGATCAGCAGGGCCTGCCGTTCGATGGGGGCCTCGTACCAGTACCATCCGGCGCTTCCTGCCTTCCAGTACATGCCCAGGTCTTCGGAACGGATGGCCGTCTGGCGCAGGGATTGGAGGATCGCCGCAGCCGTTTGGGTATCTCCTTTCCGGAAGGCGGCCAGGGCGATCATACCCTGCAGGAATTTATTCTGCGTCACCCAACTGGTACGCGCCAGGCTATAGAAATAATCCAGGGCTTTCCTGGCGGGTGCCGAAATAGGTATGTCCGGGAAAAAACTACGCGCATACAGGTATTGCACCTGCAGCAGGGCCGGAGGCCCCTGCCGCACACCCGGCCTTTTCTGGCGCTGGGCATAGTCCTCGGCAAGGCGCTGGTCCAGGTAAGTGAGTGCTGGTTTAAGCAGGGTGATGATCTGCTGCCACTGCGAGGCGGTAACGGCCTGCAATTTGCGCAGGTGACCCATACCGGATACGATATACTGTGTAATATAGCGGTCATCGGGCCCGCCGGCAAACCAGGTAAATCCGCCGTTGGGCGTCTGCAACTGGCGGAGGCGCTCCAGGTTGCGCCCCAGCTCCGGCTGCATCCGGTTCAGGTCCATCAGCAGGGCGAGGTTCTTTTTCTGCTGGGCTTCGTCCCGGGCCTGGAGGACCCAGGGGGTTTCCTGGAGCAGGACGCTTTTCAGCTCTTCATTTTTCTGCAGGTTGCTGAGGAGTTCCGTGCTGTCTATGCCTTTCCAGCGATCCAGGATCTCCCGGAGCCGCGGCATACGGGAAAGCAGGGAAGTGCCCAGGGCGTTGGCATAGTAACGGTTCCAGGTCTGCTCCGCGCATTCCTGGGGGAATTCAATCAGGTAGGGCAGGGCCTGCAGGGCATACCAGGCGGGATTGGCGCTGTACTCCACGGTCAGCGCAAAGTGCTGCAGGGATTCGCTTTCCCCGGAATGCAGCAGGTTGGTAAATGTGTATTTTTTAGTGCCGGAACCCATCATGGAAAGCGGCAGGGATTCCGTGACCAGGACCTTGCTGGTGAGTACCGGGATGGAGGCTTCCTCTCCATCACTGAAATCACCTGCTCGGGCCAGAATCCGCCAGGTCAGCGCCTTGTTGAACAGGTAGGGTACTTCAATGGCAAACTGAACGGGCTCGCTCTGGCCGGCCGCCACCGTGAAATACTGGTGGGCATACATGTTCTGGAACCAGCCGTCAACCGGCTGGTTGGTGGCCGCGTCGAAGAGCTGCAGTTCTGCCTGGCCGGTAAGTTCCTTGTCGGTCAGGTTCACGATCTTGGCACTGAATTCTATACGGTCTCCTTCGCGCAGAAATCTTGGGGCATTGGGCTGAACCATCAACTGCTTCTGGGTCACTACGCTCAGGTTGGTGTAACCCAGGGCAAGGTCCCTGGTATGCGCCAGGGCCTGAAATTTCCAGCGGGTGGTGGCCTCCGGCATCGTAAACGAAAAACGGATATTGCCCGAACTGTCCGTGTGAAGGTCCGGGAAGAAGAAAGCCGTTTCCTTGAAATCGCGGCGGATCTGGATAGGCGCCGGCTGACCGGTATCCTGCTGACCTGCCCCGGCACTCTGAGTACTATCTTGCGACGTAAACTTCGTTACCGCACCAGCGAGTTCTTTTTTGACCGTCACTACTGATATTCCGGCCACTCTGCCTTCGAGGGCATTCTCCATACTACGGTAACCATATATTGCAATCAGCGGGTTTTCCCGCTGCATATGGAGTATTAGCTCGTCATACTGTTTTTGCAGTATTTTTTCCGTCGTTCCACCGAAGGGATTGCCCAAGGATTCGGATGGAGAAAAGCAACGGGTTCCTTCCCACGCCGGCGAGGAAGAGGATGTCTCCCATACCGGGGGGAGCGTCCAGGCGTGAAACTTGAACTGGTCCAAGGAAGCGTCATACATGCTGGCCAGCATTTCGGCAGCGACCCATTCCTTTTTCGGCCCCCGGATCGTCAGGTTCCAGGTTTCCTGGCTGCCTGGAAGCATTTTATCCCGGAAGGTGCCCACTTCCAACTGCAATTCCTTATTGGTCCAGGGAACGGGGACCAGGCCGGCTACCTGGAAAAACCGATTATCCCGAACCATAAAATAACGTACCGGGATCCCGCCCCGATCCTGCTCAGTAGGCGAAAAGGGGATGTCCCTGACCTGGTGGTCGAATGGCAGGTAACTGAGACTGGCCGAACTGTCATGCGGCCGCTGTATCTCCTGAATAATGTAACAATCCGAAGCCGCCGTGCCCACCCGGAGTGCAACGGTCCTGCCGGGTTCCGTGGCCGCAGCGTCCTGGGACCACAGGTACGCCGGTCTGGTCAGCGCGCTGGTGCGGGGATCATACAGTTCCAGGAACTGTCGGTTGGCAATGAGGCTGCTATCGCGGTCCAGGGTGGTTACCTCCACCCGGTAGTAACCGGCTGCAAAAGGCCGGTTGCGGACAAGGGTCCTATCCAACGTAAGGCCGGATTCATGGCTGAGGGAATCATAGCGGTCCAGCACGACCGAATCAGCAGCCCAGGTATTCATATCCGATTCGCCATCGTATTCATCATGCGGGAACCAGGAGAGATAGTCCTGGCGCGTCATGACGAACTGGTCCGGGCGCTCCCAGTACCGGGGCCGGATCAGGCGGTTTTCCGTTTTCAGGCGGGTAATGACCAGGTGGATCCGGCTGGGTTGAAATTGACCGTTCACGGTTTCGGTCCGCACCGGGACGGAGCGGAAGCTGTCGCAGGGCAGGGAGCCCGCAAGGTTCAGTTTCACCACGAGCCGATGGTAGCCGGCTTGTACGGTCGTTTCCCCGCTCCGGGTTTCCCCGTTTACATCGGTCACATCGGCGTAGACCCGGTAATCAAACAGGGGATCCAGTTTGCTGTCGATGGACAGGTCCGGGAGCGCCCGGAACCGGATCTCGAAATGGCCTGTGGCATCGGTCGTGGTCTCTCCATGTGCCAGTTCCTGGGGACCGCCTTTCGGATACCAACCTCTTGAAAGGAGCCAAGGGTAGATAAACCGGGGCTGCCGGACTACCCGGTACCGGACCCTGGCCTGGTCCACGGCCTGGCCGGCGTAGGCCCTGGCTGTTCCGGTTACGTGCACAGAATCGTAAATGCGAACCTCGGCGCGGACCGGCTCATAGTCTACATAGAAACGGGGTCGTGTATATTCT
>DASZRL010000069.1:0-13990 GCA_035549175.1 Chitinophagaceae bacterium
GAGGTCGGCGTGCGTAAGGTACTCGGCTCCTCGGTACGCAATATCGTGCTGCTGCTGTCCCGGGACCTGATGAAGCCCGTCGTGCTGGGCACCCTGATCGCCATACCGGTGGGCTATTATGCGATGAGCCGCTGGCTGGAAGGATTTGCCTACCGCATACAGATTCACTGGTGGATGTTTGCCGCGGCCATCCTGGTTGCCATCCTGATCGCGCTATTGACGGTAGGAGCGCAGGCTGTCCGGGCGGCGATGGTCAACCCGATCAAAAGTTTACGAACGGAATAATTTCCTGCTATGATACGAAACTACCTGAAAGTCGCCTGGCGGAACCTGACCCGCAACAAGGGCTTTACCCTGACCAACCTGCTGGGCCTTGCCATAGGCATGACCTGTACCCTGCTGATCCTGCTCTGGGTGCAGGACGAGCTTTCCTATGACCGGTTTCACCGGAATTATCCGTCGATCTACCAGGTGATGGCCACGCGCGACTTCAAAAACCAGGTCATGACCGATCCCAATATGGTGCTTCCCCTGGCGGGTTCCCTGGAATCCGGCTACCCGCAGATCCGGCGGGCGGTGGTAACCACCTACCCGGAAGCCCACCTGTTTAATTACGGCGATCACCAGTTCAGGAAATCGGGACTCACCGTGGGTGGTGATTTTTTCGGCATGTTTTCCTGGAAAACCCTGGAAGGCGATCCAGCCGCCGCCCTGCGGGACCCCCTGTCCCTGGTGCTGACCCGGTCCGCGGCAACCGCCTTTTTCGGAAGCCGGGAAGCGCTCGGCCAGGTCCTGCGCCTGGACAACAGCCAGGACCTGAAGGTAGCCGCCGTGGTGGCCGATCCGCCGGGTAACTCCAGCCTGCAGTTTGATTTTGTCCGGGGGTTTAACCCCGCGGATCCCAATACCAGCCAGGCGATGGCCGACTGGGTGAACTCCTCCTGGAAAGTCTATCTCCAGGCGGCGCCGGGCACAGACTCCGCCGCCCTGGGCCGCATCGTGAACGAGGTGAAGAAAAAGCACGACCCGTCCGACGCGGTCAGCACCTATTTTGCCTTTCCCATGAGCCGCTGGCGCCTGTACAGTGATTTCCGGGACGGAAAGAATGTGGGCGGCATGATCGAATATGTCCGGCTGTTCGGCGTGGTGGCCCTGATCATCCTGCTGGTGGCCTGCGTGAACTTCATGAACCTGTCCACCGCCCGGTCGGAAAAGCGGGCGCGTGAAGTGGGGGTACGCAAGACCCTCGGCTCGGGCCGCCGGCAACTGATCTGGCAGTTCTATGCGGAGTCCCTGCTGCTGGCCCTCGGCGCCTTCGTGCTTTCCCTGGCGGCCGTCCTGCTGCTGTTGCCTGCCTTCAACAACCTGGTGGGCAAGCACCTGACCCTGGACCTGCTTGAGCCGCTCAACGGGGCGGTGGCCCTGGCGATTATCGGCTTCACCGCGCTGGTGGCCGGCAGTTACCCGGCGCTGTACCTGTCTTCCTTCAATCCCGTGCGCGTCCTGAAAGGCACCTTCCTTCCCGGGCGCCGGGCCGCCCTGCCGCGCCGCGTGCTGGTCGTGGCCCAGTTCGTCGTGTCCATCCTGCTGATTTCGGCCACCATCGTGGTCTACCAGCAGATCCAGCACGTGAAGAACCGGGACCTGGGCTATAACCCCAATAACCTGATCATGGTCCCCGCCTCCGCCGAGATCAACCGCAATTATACCGTGATCCGCCAGGAACTGCTGGCCGGCGGCCAGGTCGAAGCGGTCACCCGCAGCTTTTCGCCCCTGACGGAGGTCTGGTGGAAATCCCCTTCCCCGGATTGGGAAGGTAAGCCGGCGGGGTCCAATATCATCTTCACCGGTTTCAGCACCGACCGTGACTTCGCCCGCACGGTGGGCGTTCGGCTGCTGGCCGGCCAGGATTTCCAGGGCCTTCCGGCCGACTCGGGATCCGTGATCCTGAACCGGGCCGCCGTGGCTGCCATGGTACTCAAAAACCCGCTGGGCACTCAACTGCGTTACGGCCGCCGTACCTATACGGTGACCGGGGTCATCGAGAACGTCGTCATGGAGTCGCCCTATAACCCCGTGGAGCCCATGATGATCTTTTACCGCCCCGAACAGGCCAATATTGTCGATATCCGCCTGCGGGCCGGCGTGTCCCCCGGGCCGGCGCTGTCCGCCATCGGGGCCCTCTTTAAGAAATACAATCCCTCCGAACCGTTCGAATACCAGTTCGCCGACCAGGAGTTCGGCAAAAAATTCCTGACCGAGGAGCTGATCGGGCGGCTGACCAACCTGTTTGCCGGCCTGGCCATATTCATCTGCTGCCTCGGGCTGGCCGGCCTGGCTTCCTTCACCCTGGAAAAACGCATCCGCGAAATCGGTATCCGCAAGGTGATCGGCGCCTCGGTCAGCCAGATCCTGCTGCTGATTTCCCGGGAGTTCCTGCGGCTCGTGGTACTGGCCATCCTCATTGCCGTTCCGCTGAGCTGGTGGGCGATGCACGCCTGGCTGCAGCACTACACCTACCGGGTGACGATGCAGGTCTGGGTGTTTGGCGCGGTGGGGCTGGCCCTGCTCCTGCTGACCCTGGGCGTGGTGAGCCTGATTACCGTGCGCGCGGCACGGGCCAACCCGATCCAGAGTCTTCGAACCGAATAAAACCTTACCATGCTACGGAACTATTTCAAGACGGCTATCCGCAACCTGCTCCGGTACCGGGGACATGCCCTGATCAACCTCATCGGCCTGGCCGTGGGCCTGGCCGCCTGCGTCCTGCTGTTCATGGTCGTTCAGTACGAACGGGGTTATGACCGGTCCCAGCCGGATTATCACCGTATCGCCCGGGTAGTGACGGCGACCCGGTTCCCCGACAACACCGAATACAATCCCGGCGTTCCCTTCCTGATGGCCGATGCGCTGCGGGCCGATTATCCCGGCCTCACGGTCGGCAACCTGTATGCCAGCTACGGCAGCCAGGTGACGGTGCTGGGCCGGGATGCCAGCCACGCATCCTACGACCGGAAATTCATTGAGCCGACCGGGGTGTTTTTTGCCGACCCTGATTTTTTCCGTGTCTTTCACTATGCGTGGTTGTCCGGTTCGGCCGCCGTCCTGAAGGAGCCCAACCAGGTGGTGCTCAGCCGCGGCCTGGCGGAAAAATACTTTGGCAGCTGGCAGGCGGCCCTGGGACAGTTCCTCAAACTGGATAATATCCTTACCCTCCAGGTAGGCGCCATCCTGGAGAATCCGCCGGCCCACAGCGATTTTCCCCTGAACCTGATCACGTCCTATGTGACCCTGCAGCATCATGACGGCTACGGATACACGACCGACTGGGGTAGCGTGACCAGCAACCAGCAGGTATATGTCCGGCTCCCGGAAGGCCAGAGCCTGGCGGGGATGGACCGCCAGCTGGCCCGCTTCGGCCAGGTGCATTATGACGGGGAGCGCCGCCAGCGGACCTCGCATTTTCTGCAGCCGCTCAGCGAGATCCATTTTGACGACCGGTTCGGCAACCTGGGCGACCACGTGACCACCCGGTCCACGCTGTGGACGCTTTCCCTGATCGGGGTATTCATCCTGGTGATGGCCTGCATTAATTTTATCAACCTGGCCACCGCCCAGGCGATCAACCGGTCCCGGGAGATCGGCATCCGCAAGGTCCTGGGCAGCCACCGCCGCCACCTGTTCTGGCAGATGATGGGGGAGACGGCCCTGTTGGTGTCCGTCGCGCTGCTGCTGGCCACGGGTATCGCGCAGCTCTGCCTGCCCTTCATAAAGCATATCGATTCCATCAGTGAGCCCCTGAGCGTGGCCACGCCGCAGACGCTGTTGTTCCTGCTGGTGACCGGCCTGGTGGTCACGGCGCTTTCCGGGTTCTATCCCGCCCTGGTACTCTCCGGGTTCAACCCGATGCTGGCCCTGAAAAACAAGATCACCTCCGCCCAGATCGGCGGGATCTCCCTGCGGCGCGGCCTGGTGGTGACCCAGTTTGCGATTTCCCAGGTGCTGGTGATCGGGACCCTCGTCGCCGTGACCCAGATGAATTTCGTGCGCCATGCCGACCTGGGCTTCGACAAGACGGCCGTGTTCGTGCTCAGCACGAATGCCGACAGCGTGGCCCGCACGCGCCAGCCGGCCTTCAAGCAGGACCTGCTCAGGCTGCCCGGCGTGCAATCCCTTTCGCTGTGCAGCGACGTGCCTTCCAGCGACAACAACTGGGGCACCAACTTCGCCTTCGACCACCGGCCCGACGAAACATTCAACCTGTACCTGAAATGGGGGGATGAAGATTATCTGCGCACCTTCGGGCTGCAGCTGGTAGCCGGCCGCAACTACCCGCCCGGCGACACGATCACCGGGGTGGTGGTCAATGAGACACTTGTCCGTAAGCTGGGCCTGAAAAGCCCGCAGGAGGCCATAGGCCGCGAGATCCGGCTGGGATCGCACCGCAACCCCTGGAAGACCATCACGGGAGTGGTGCGCGATTTTAAGACCAATTCGCTGCGCGAGGAGATCCGGCCCATGCTGATCGCCACCCGCAGTAATTTCTACAGCATGGCCTCGGTAAAGCTCCGCAGCCGCAACCTGCAGGCCAGCACCGCGGAAATCCACAAGGTATGGGACAGGTATTTCCCCGAGTATGCCGCCAATAGCTTTTTCATGGACGAGAGCATCAATAATTTCTACCGCCAGGAAAACCAGCTCTCGCTGCTCTATAAAATCTTTGCCGGCATCGCCCTGCTGATCTCCTGCCTCGGCCTGTATGGACTGGCGTCCTTCCTGGCCGTGCAGCGGACCAAGGAGATCGGCATCCGCAAGACCCTGGGCGCCTCCGCAGGCCAGATCGTCCTGCTGTTCTCCCGGGAGTTCACGCTGCTGGTATTGGGGGCTTTTGTGGTGGCGGCGCCCCTGGCCTGGTACCTGATGCAGCACTGGCTGGACAATTTCGCGTACCGTATCCGCCTGGGCGCGGGGGTATTCGCCCTGGCCATCGGCGCCTCGGTGCTGATCGCCTGGCTCACGGTCGGCTATAAGTCGGTGAAAGCGGCGCTGGCCAACCCGGTAAGGAGCCTGCGTTCGGAATAAAACCGTGTAGCAACCAACCCTTCCTCCGGGAAGAAAAAAATAAGGAACCCATATGTTTAAAAATTATCTGCAAACGGCCCTGCGCAGCCTCTGGAAGCACCGGACGGCCACGTTCATCAACGCGCTGGGACTGACCATCGGACTGACGGCCTGCCTGCTGATCGCCCTGTTCATCCGCTACCAGCTGAGTTTTGACCGGTTCCAGCGAAACGGCGACCGGATCGCCCGCGTGATCATGGAATACCGGTTCGACGGAGGCAATTCGTCGGGCAAGGGAAATTTCACGAGTGTCCGGGTGGCTCCCGTTTTCCGGCGCACTTTTCCCGAAGTGGAATCGGCCACGATCATGTTTTCCAGCCCCCGGGTGGTACGGGTGGGGGAGCGTATGTTCAGCGAAAAAAGGTTCCTGTATGCCGACTCCAGCTTTTTTACCCTGTTCAGTTTTCCCCTGCTCCGGGGCGATCCCCGCACGGCCCTGACCGCCTCGCATGACGTGGTCCTGACGGCTTCGGCCGCCCGCCGGTATTTCGGGGAACAGGACCCCCTGGGTCAGACCCTGAAGGTGGGAAACGACAGCCTGCCCTACCGTGTAACCGCCGTGATGCAGGACTTTCCCGCCAACTCCCAGATCCAGGGAGAACTGATCGCCTCCTTCGCTTCCCTGGGCCTGACGCCGGATTATGAAGACACCTACTGGGACGCCAATTATACGACCTACCTGCTGCTGAAGGACCGCGCTTCCATCGCCCGGCTCCAGGCCAAGCTTCCTGCCTTCATGAAAAAGGAAATGCAGGGGTCCGGGGCCACGATCAACTTCGAACTGGAACCGTTTGACCGCATTCACCTGTATTCCCCTTACGACAGCTTCGTGCCCAACAGCAGCATTACCTATATCTACATCCTGGGTGCGGTGGCCCTGTTCATCCTGGTCATCGCCTGTTCGACCTACATCAACCTCAGCACGGCCCGGTCCCTGGAGCGCGCCCGGGAAGTGGGGGTGCGCAAGGTGATCGGCGCGGGGCGCAGCCAGCTGTTCTGGCAGTTCATGGGTGAATCGTTCCTGCTCTGCCTGCTAGCGGTCCTGCTCAGCCTGGCCGCCGCGGCGCTGCTGCTGCCGGCCTTCAACAGGCTGACCGGTGAATCGCTGGACCGGGCAGGCCTGTTCAGTCCCCTGTTCCTGCTGGGAACGCTCGTGGCCGCTGCCCTGGTGAGCCTGCTGGCCGGCAGCTACCCGGCCCTGGTGCTTACCGCTTTCCAGCCGGTCCGCGTCCTGAAGGGCTCTTTCAAGAATACGGGTTCCGGCCAGGGGTTGCGCCGGTCCCTCATCGTTTTCCAGTTCGGCATATCCGTGTTCCTGATCATATCCACCCTGATTGTACGCCAGCAGCTGGCTTACATCCAGCACGCCAAGCTGGGATATGACCGCGAACACGTGCTGGTGCTGCCCATGGATGACCGGATGCTGGGCAACCTCCCGGTCATCAAAGAGACTTTCCGCCGCGATCCCGACGTCCTGGCGGTTTCCCGCTGCGTGCGCTCGCCGGTGGAAGGCGGAGGCGGCTACAGCATGCGGACCCCCGATATGCCGGAGAACCGCCTCATCGCGGTAACCGCCAACCCGGTGGACGAGGATTACCTGCCTGCAACGGGACTGCAGCTGGTGGCGGGCGGGAATTTCACCCGCCAGGATATCCTGGACGTCACCGGGGACAGCACGGACAAATACATCTACCATTTCATCCTGAATGAATCGGCCGCCCGCCAGCTGGGGTGGTCCCCGCAGCAGGCCATAGGCAGGGAGTTGTACATGGGCCAGCGGCATGGCTACGTGCGCGGGGTCGTGAAGGATTACCATTTTGAATCCCTGCACAGTCCCATCAAACCCTACGTGCTCTTTCCCGAGCTCTGGGGACGGGAACTGCTGGTCAAACTGTCCGGGCAGCACATGGCCCGAACCATCGGCTTCCTGCAGCAGCAGTGGAAGACCCTGGTTCCCCATCGCCCCTTCGAATATCATTTCATGGATGAGGATTATGACCGGCTCTACCAGGCCGAACTGCGCCTGGGCCAGGTCATGGACCTGTTCGCCGGCCTCGCCGTCGTGCTGGCCTGCCTGGGCCTGTTCGGCCTGTCTGCCTATTCGGCGCAGCAGCGGCTCAAGGAGGTGGGTATCCGCCGGGTACTGGGCGCTTCGGTCGGGCAGATCCTGGTGGCGCTTTCCCGCGATTTTCTGCGCCTGACCCTGCTGGCGATCCTGCTGGCCCTGCCGCTGGCCTGGTGGGCGACAAGCCGCTGGCTGGAGGACTTTGCCTACCGGGCCCGGATTTCCTGGCTCGTGTATGCGGGGGCCGCCCTTGTCACGCTGATCCTGGCGATGGGCACGGTAAGCCTGCGCGCCCTGCGCGCCGCCCGCGCCAACCCGGTGAAGAGTCTGCGGACCGAATAGAAAACAGCCCGGTTAACCCGGAACAAACCTTCAAAAAGTATAGGAACTTATGATTCAGAATTTTTTCAAGATTGCGTACCGGAACCTGCTTCGCAACAAGGGGTTCTCCTTCATCAACATCATGGGCCTGGCTATCGGTATGGCCAGCGCCATGCTGATCCTGATGTGGATCTACAGCGAGATGAGCTATGAGAATTTCCAGCAGAAGAAGGACCGGATTTATGAAGCCTGGAACCGCGCCGAATTCAGCGGCAAACTGAACAGCTGGAATACCACGCCCAAGATCCTGGCACGCACCGTGGAGCGGGACCTGCCCGAAGTGGAGCAGGCCGTCCGCGTGGACTGGGGCAGCAATTTCCTGTTCAGCGTCGGGGACAAGCGGTTGACGGTCCCGGGCAATATCGTGGATTCCAATTTCCTGCAGGTGTTCAGCTTCCCCCTCATCAAGGGAAACCCGGCCACCGTCCTGCAGGACATGCACTCCATCGTGCTGACCCAGACCCTTGCCCGCAAACTCTTCGGGGAGGAGGAGGCCATGGGAAAAGTGATCAAACTGGATAACAAGGAAAATTTCACCGTGACGGGCATCCTGAAGGACCTGCCCCTGAACACCCGGTTTACATTCGAGTACCTCGTTCCCTGGTCCTATATGCGCTACCAGGGCAATGACGACGACAACTGGGGCAACAACAGTACCCAGACCTATGTCCTGCTCAAGCCCAACGCCTCCATCGAGGCGGCCAACCAGAAAATGAAGGTGATCAAGACCCGCTACGACAAGGACGATCCCAAATGGGAGATGTTCCTGTATCCCATGAGCCGCTGGCGCCTGTATTCCAGCTTTACCAACGGCCACGAGGACGGCGGCGGGCGGATCCAGTATGTGCGGCTCTTCGGGATCATCGCGGTCTTCATCCTGCTGATCGCCTGCATCAATTTCATGAACCTGTCCACCGCCCGCTCCGAGAAGCGCGCCCGGGAGGTGGGGATCCGCAAGGTGGTGGGCGCGCGCAAGGGCGCCCTGGTCGGCCAGTTCATCGGGGAATCCATCCTGATGGCCTTCCTGGCCGGGATCCTCGCCGTCCTGATCGTGCAGCTCAGCCTCAAAGGGTTCAACCAGCTTACCGACAAGCACCTGGCCATTGAATGGTCCAACGGCTACTTCTGGCTGGCCTTCCTCGGCTTTATCCTGGTGACCGGCCTGCTGGCCGGCAGCTACCCGGCCTTCTTCCTGTCCTCCTTCCAGCCGGTCCGGGTGCTGAAGGGCACGTTCCGCAAGGCCCAGGCCCTGGTGGCCCCCCGCAAGGTCCTGGTGGTGCTGCAGTTCACCTTTGCCATCATCCTGATCATCTGCACCATCATCGTGAAGCAGCAGATCGATTACGCCCAGAGCCGGGAAACGGGATACAACCGCAACAACCTGGTCTATCATTTCCTCACCGGCGATCTGGATAAGAACTACCTGCTGGTCCGCAACGAGCTGCTGTCTTCCGGGATCGCCGCCTCGGTGACCAAGGCCAGCGCGCCCCTCACCCAAAGCTGGAGCGATGGCTGGGGCCAGGAGTGGGAAGGAAAGGATCCCAACGACAAGACGGATTTTTACCGCTACAATGAGGACCAGGGCCTGGGCAAGACTGCCGGCCTCACCTTCGTGCAGGGGCGCGATTTCGACCTGGAAAAATTCCCCACCGATTCCAATGGGATGATCATCAATGAGTCGGCCCTGAAGGTGATGAAGTTCAAGGAACCCCTGGGAAAGATCGTCAAGGACAACGGGCAGGAGTGGCATATCGTGGGCGTGATCAGGGATTTCATCCTGACCAACCCGTACGAGCCGACCCGGCCCATGCTGATTTCCGGGGCCAAGGCCTGGTTTAACGTCATCCTGATTAAGTTCAGCGAAGGCCGCCCCATGGCCCAGAACCTCGAGGCGGCTTCCGCCATCTTCAAGAAGTATAACCCGGAATACCCCTTTGAATACAAGTTCGTGGACGAGGAATATGCCAAGAAATTCGACAATGAGCGTCGCACGGGAACGCTGGCCGGGCTGTTTGCCGGGCTGACCATTTTTATTTCCTGCCTGGGCCTGTTCGGCCTGGCTACCTATATGGCGGAAAGCCGCATCAAGGAAATCGGGGTGCGCAAGGTATTGGGTGCCTCCGTCACCGGCCTGGCGGCCCTGCTGTCACGGGAGTTCCTCAAACTGGTGGGGGTATCTTTCCTGATTGCGGCGCCCGTGGCCTGGTGGGCCATGCACACCTGGCTGCAGGACTATTCCTACCGGGTGCCGATCGCCTGGTGGGTGTTCTTCCTGGCCGGCGTCCTGTCGATGGTGATCGCCATCGCCACGGTGAGTTTCCAGGCCGTGCGGGCGGCGCTGTCCAACCCGGTGAAAAGCCTCAGGACCGAATAGGGCCGCCCTCCTGCGGGAGGGCACCCCGGGCTGAACCAGGTTACGTTGACTGAAAAAATCGTGGCGTATGTTGAAAAACTATTTCCGGATCGCCTGGCGAAACCTGCTCAGGAGCCGGGTGTTCTCCCTGATCAATGTGACCGGGCTGGCCACCGGATTTGTCTGCTTCATCCTGATTGCCCGGTATGTCCTGGACGAACTGCATTATGACCGCTACCCGGCGCGGGCGTCCGATATCTACCGGGTTACCCTTTCCGCCACCGGCAACGGGGAGGTCGCCGTGTACCCCATGGTGGACAATGCCGTGGGGGAGGGGATGAAGGCCGCCTACCCCGACATCCAGGCAGCGACGCGACTCACCCCGGCCACGGATTATGTCCGGCTGGGCGAGCGCCAGTTCAAGGAAACCCACCTGGCGTTCGTGGATTCCAATTTCCTGGATATGTTTTCCATTCCCCTGCTGCAGGGCGATGAGAGGCAGGCGCTGACGCAGCCCTATACCATGGTGGTGAGCCAGGCCTTTGCCCGGAAATATTTCGGGGACGCGGACCCCGTCGGGCAAACCCTGCTGGTAGGCATCCGGCAGGTTGCCTATAAGATTACCGGGTTGTTCGACCAGGTGCCTGCCGCCTCCCATTTCCATGAGGATGCCCTGCTGAGCATGGCCACCTTTCATCTGCACGGGGGTACCTGGAGCAATATCGGCTATTACACCTACCTGCTGCTGGACCCGAAGGCGGATCCCAGCCGGCTGGCCGCCAGGTTTCCGGAGCTCGTGGCCCGGTACGTGGTGCCGGAGATCCAGCATGACATGGGCGTGAGCCTGGCTGAAGCCCGCAAATCCGTCAAGGACTTCGTTTTCGGCCTGCAACCCCTGCGTGATATCCACCTGCGCAGCCATACCCGGTATGAGCTGGAACCCGGCGGGGATATCCGGTACGTGTATATCTTTTCCTGCCTGGCCGTGTTCATCCTGCTGCTGGCCTGCGTGAACTTCACCAACCTGTCTACAGCACGGGCCATCAAGCGGGCCCGGGAGGTAGGGATACGCAAGGTGATGGGTTCGATGCGCTGGCAGCTGGTCCGGCAGTTCCTGGCCGAGTCCGTGCTGCTCAGTTTCCTGGCCATGGTCCTGGCGATCATCCTGGTCCTGCTGCTCAGGCCCCTGTTCAACCAGCTTTCCGGCAAGTCCTTCCGGGCGGCGGATCTGGCCGGTGCGCCCGGGTGGCTGCCCCTGGCCGGCCTGGTCGTCCTGGTGGGAATCCTGGCGGGCATCTATCCGGCCTTCTTTCTCTCCTCCTTTCAGCCCATCCGGGTGCTCAAAGGGCTGGCCACCGGGCGCAGTCGCAAGAGCGCGCTGCGCAGCGGCCTCATCGTGTTCCAGTTCGTGGTATCCATTTCCCTGATCTTCGCCACGATGGTGGTATACCGGCAACAAGCTTACATGCAGCATAAGGAACTGGGCTATGATAAGGACCAGGTACTGTTCCTGTCCGAGGGCAGGCTGCTGGGCGCCAGCCAGGACGCCTTCCGGGATCAGTTGCTGCAGGATCCCCGGATAATAGCCGTCACGCAAACGCGGTCCGTACCGGGTGATCCCTTTATGGGCGGGACCGAGGTGTATCCGCGCGATGAGCGCGGAAACGGCAAGGAAATCCATATCAATATCTTCCAGGTCGACTACGACTATCTGCGCACCCTGGGTATCCGGCTGTTGCAGGGCCGTTTCTTTTCCCGGGATTTCCCGGCGGATTCCTCGCAGAACGTGGTAATCAACGAGGCAGCCGCCCGCCAGCTGGGCTGGAGCGGGGAAAACCCGGTGGGAAAGACCCTGGTCCGCTCCGGGCAGCTCGCCTATCACGTGGTGGGGGTGGTGCAGGATTTCCACTACGCTTCGGTACGGGAGAAGATCGCTCCCCTGATGATGCTGCTGGGTAATAACCGGGGCGGCTTTGCGGTAAAGTTCCGCACGGCGGATCTCGCGGGCCTGCTGCGTGACCTGAAGCGGACCTGGGACCAGTACGGGCCTTCCGGCTCCTTCAGCTATACCTTCCTGGATGATACGTATGCCGCCCTGTATGCCGGCGAGGGGCGTACCCAGCGCATTTTCCTGGTCTTCACGGTAGTGGCCATCCTGGTGGCCTGCCTGGGCCTGCTGGGGCTTTCCGCGTACGTGATCGAACAGCGCACCCGGGAAATCGGGATCCGCAAGGTCCTGGGAGCTTCCGTGGGCCGGGTGCTTTGGCAGGTATCCCGGGAGTTTATGATGTTGGTGGGCCTGGCTTTCGTGATTTCGATGCCCGTGAGCTGGTGGGCGATGAGCCACTGGCTGCAGGATTATGCCTACCGCATCCGGCTCAGCGGCTGGATGGCCGGCTGGTCCGGCCTGCTGGCCTTCGCCATCGCCGGACTGACTATCAGTTTTCAATCCGTCCGGGCGGCGCTGGCCAACCCGGTAAAGAGCCTGCGGACCGAATAGGAATAGGGATTGGTATGGGAATTGGTATGCGGCACCCCATGTCCCCAAGGTGTGTCGCGTGCACCCCCGGGCGGACGCAAAATGATTTTGCCGGGCGGTCCTACCGGGCCGGCGCACCAGGCATGCTTCCCCCCTCCTTTTTTACCTGCCACGCCGGTCATCGGGGTAAAAAGTTTACAGGCGGAGTAACCTCCCTGCGGACGGATCGTCCTACCTAAGCCGGCCCGGACGTCCCGGGCCGGTCCTAAAACCATGGCCCATGTTTTCCAACTACCTGAAAGTCGCCTGGAGGAACCTGCTTAAGAACCGGGGGTACACCCTCCTGAATATCGCCGGCCTGGCCATCGGGCTGTCCTGTTTCCTGCTGATTGCCCTGTACGTGGTGGATGAATCCAGTTACGACCGCTTCTACCCCCACGCCGACCGGATCTACCGCATCAACGCAGACATCCGGTTCGGAGGGGCGGACCTCCATATGCCGTTCACGGCGGATGGCATGGGGGAGCTGCTTAAGAAGGACTACCCCGAGGTGGAAGAGTACACGCGGCTGTATACCAATGACGGGGAAAAGCTGATCCGCAAGGGGCCGGAGTTCATTACGGAGACCCGGGTGGCCTTTGCGGACTCGACGTTTTTTCGCGTGTTCCAGCAGCGGGTACTGGCCGGTGACACGGCAAACGCCCTGAACGAGCCGAGCACCGTGGTGATTACCGCCTCCATGGCGCGGAAATACTTTGGGGGGCCGGACCAGGCCTCCGGCAAAACCCTCGAGGTTAAGGAAGGCGACAAGACCCATCCCTATAAAGTGACGGCCGTTATCGCGGACATGCCCGAAAACAGCCATTTCCGCTTTGACATGCTGTTTTCCATGCGTAACGTGGATTACAACTGGGGACAGCTCCTGAGCCACAATTTCTATACCTACCTGCTACTGAGACCGGGTACCGATTACCGGGCCTTCGAGCGGCATTTTACCCATTATATTGACCAATACGTGATGCCGATGGCCAAGCAGTACATGAACATCGGCAGCATGCAGGAGTTTGAAAAGGCCGGCAACCGGCTGGAATATTCCCTTATCCCGCTGACCCGCATTCACCTGCACTCCGACCGGGCCTTCGAGCTGAGCCCTACCGGCAATGCCCAATACGTTTATATTTTCTCGGCCGTGGCCGTGTTCATCCTGCTGATCGCCTGCATCAATTTCATGAACCTAACCACGGCACGCTCTGCCAACCGGGCCCGGGAAGTGGGCATCCGCAAGGTGCTGGGCACCGAACGGCGCAGCCTCGTCCTGCAGTTCCTGGCCGAATCCACGCTGATGGTCCTGTTTTCCCTGGTGCTGGCCCTGGGAATCGTCCTGCTCTGCCTGCCTGCCTTTAACCATATTGCCGCCAAACAAATGCACCTGGCCCGTGTATTTTCCCCCTCTATTCTTCCGTGGCTGCTGCTGCTGCCCTTCGTGGTGGGGCTGCTGGCGGGCAGCTACCCGGCCTTCTTCCTGTCCGGTTTCCGTCCCATCGAGGTGCTGAAGGGCCGGCTCAGGCTGGGGACCCGCAGCGGCGGGCTG
>DASZRL010000070.1:0-4136 GCA_035549175.1 Chitinophagaceae bacterium
GGTGATAATAAACAGGTTTTCAGAACCAGGCTGTGTATCCGGCAAGGTGAGTTCCTGCTCATCACTGAGCTTGACGGAACTGATCAGGAATACCAGGGCGAACCATTTCTTCATCGGGAGCCGGTTTGTCAAAAAAAGCCAACGCGTGTGACGGGGCCGTAAACTCCGCATTACGGTTCTATTAATTTCTCAGGGTAGCACCGAGCCGATGGGTGATGCCACAGGATGGGCCGCGTGGAACTGAAAACCCAGCAGGGCAGTCAGGGTCGCGGCGATTTGAGCCTGGTACAGGGTGGAACCACCTTGGATTTCGCCCGCAGGCCGGGTGTCCGGACCGATGACAGCCATCCAGACCTGCCCGGCATCGGGAATGCGGGCTCCATGACTGCGCCACTGGTCCTTGTCCCGGTCGCCGCGACCATGGTCGCAGGTGATGACCAGGGTGGTTTTGTCGCGGTACTGAGGCAGGGATTGCAGAAGGTTCCACAGGTCTGCCAGCATCCCGTCCTCGGCATGTGCCGTGGCCAGGTACTGGTCATACTTCCCGGCATGGGCGTAATCGTCCGTTTCGTCGAAGGCAATGTAAAGTACCCGTGGCCGGAAGGTGGTCAGGTATTCCCGGGCCGCGAAATAGGTCAGCAGGTCAGGCCGCACGCCCAGGGGCCGGGGGGCCAGGAACTGCATGGTATTGATTAGTTGCAGGCCCGGCTGCGGAAACCGAAGGGAATCCAGGCCCGCATTGACATACAGGCCGCTGCGCGGCTGGTTGAGGATATAGGGGAAGACGTCCCAGGTAGTGAAGGCGGCCACCTTGCCCCGGAATTCCGGTTGGCGGTTGAGATACTCCAGGACATTTTCGTTGGGATTCATCACCTTTTCATTGGAATTGACTGCTGAATCCGGGTATCCTGTCAGCAATTCGTTATACCCGGGGTAGGAGAACCAGTACCGGTTGGCATTATTCAGGTAACTGCCCAGCCAGCGGTTGCCGATCAATTGGCCCCGCCGGGCTACGGTATCCCACAGAAACGGGAAGAGCAGGCTCCTTCGGCGCCCGGCGTCCTCCGCCCAAAACTGTTTTCGCAACCGGGCGGAATCCTGGGTATAAGCGGGTCGGTGCAGCAGGGCGGAATCCATGCCGCCGAACACTTCCTGCCACCGCATCCCGTCCAGGGTTACCAGGACCAGGTTTTCACTGCGGACGGACTGGGCTATACTTAGTACCTGAACAAGTACCAGGGGAAAAAGCAGAAGTAATTTTCTCATATTTGGAAGGTTGGGGATAAAAAGAGAGGGCGAAATCATTCCATTCCGCCCTCAAACAACAACAGGAGAAAAGCAAGCCGGCTTATTGCAGGATCCACATGATCCCGTTGATATCGTCGTTGCCGTTGAACTGGCTCTGCAGCGCCTTGTTATAGTTATCGGTGTTGGCCGTACGCTCGGAGCCCGGATACTGGAAGCGCATCGGGATCCGTTCGCTGTTACCGGTACCGGGGCCCGTGGTAAACGTAGGCACGCCCGTACGCCGATATGTAAAATAGGACTCCAGGCCGGAATGGCGGAACAGGGCCAGGTACCGCTGTGTCAGGATCTGGTTCAATCCCTGGGCGGTATTACCGGCATAGGCCACGGCCGTCTGGGCATAGTAGGTGTTAAAATCCACATTGACTGTATAACTGTCATACGTGCCCAGGCTGGCGCCGGGGTGCAGGAAATAGGCCGTCATGGTCCCGGATTCCGGGATGCCATAGAAGGCCATGGAAGCCTTGATCCCGGCCTTGTAATAGGCTTCGGCATTACCCAGCGGGCCGCTGGCGATCCAGCCACGGTTGATGGCCTCGGCAATGTTGAACATCAGTTCAGGATATCCGATCTGGATGCTGGGCTCACCGGTATAGGAATCGTAATAGTGCTTGCGGTTGATCAGGGAGTACTGACCGCTGTTAGCCTTGATATACATGGAACCCAGGTCCTCGCCGGGATCGGCGCCCACAAAAGCGTCAAAGCTGGTGGGGAGCTTACCGCCGGTTACCAGGGCGCCAGCCGGTTCCGCGGTGACAAAGACACGCGGGTCCTTGAGCTGGGTCAACAGCCCGATATAGGTGCCGGACGTATTGTACCGAAGGGCGTCGAATCCGAAATTATCCGGGTTCATGGGATAATCGTTGGTAGGGTGGATATACTTGAACTCCAGGTTATCGTCCGCGCTTTCCATAATCGGGTACTTGGCGGGGTTGGAGACGATATCGCTGAATTGCTGCTTGATGTTCAGATCCGCATCGGATTCCTTCTTGCTGAGGTGGATCAGCAGCCGGAGGCGGAACGTATTAACCACCTTCTGCCATTTGGCCAGGTTATTGTCGAAGTAGAAATCCCCGGAGATGCTGCCATTGGAGGCAACCAGGGAGGCCAGTTCCGTATTGGCGCTGTCCAGCCAGACAAAAGCCTGTTTGAACACCTGCTTCTGCGGATCATAGGCGGGCTTGAGGTTGCTTATCCCCTGCAGGGCCTCGCTCATGGGGATATCCCCCATTTCCAGGCTCATCTTGGTGAAAAAATACGCCTTGAAAAACTTAGCCAGCGCATCATAGCCGTTGACCTCGCCGAGCCCGTTGGTAATGGCTTCCTCCTGCATCTTCTGGGCATTCTTCAGGGTCGAGTAATAGTTGTCGCCTGAGCCGAAATCATACCGGTTGTTTCCGTAATAATCGTAATTGCAACAATAATACTGGGCATAGCGCTCGGACATGGTATAGGGAGCATCATACATGTCATAGAGGATCCCGTTGAGCAGTAACGAGGGGGGCACATGGGTGGGCTTGTTCTCGTTAATGTTCAGGTCATTGAACTTTTTCTGGCAGCCGGCAGCCAGCAAACCCGCCGCGACCGGGACCAGGAAGATATTGATTAGCTTTTTCATACTCATTTTCCTTGTTTGGTTAGAATACGACATTGACATTGAAACCGTAGCGGCGGGTAGTCGGGGACTGCAGCGCCGTACCGGTGGTGGAATAGTTGTACTGATCCAGGTCAACGTCCTTGAATCGCTTGTCATGGTAGAAATACAGCAGGTTACGTCCTACCAGGGAAAGGCTCACCTTGGTGATGAAGGAGCGCTCAAACCACTTGGCGGGCAGGTCATACCCAATGGTCACCTCGCGGAGCTTGGCAAACGTCTTGCTCATCATATTGGACTGGGCAATGCCATAGTACTTGCTGACGTAGTCCTGGACGTGGGTCGGCGTGGCGTTGGGGGAGAACTGCAGATCCTTGTAGTTCAGCACGGCACCGGTCTGGGAATCGAAATTGATCGCCGTATTGTTGGAAACCACGACTCCTTCTCCCACGTAGGTACCGGCGAAGTTCGGATCGCCCGCGTGGTCATTGTCGGCCTGGCGCGCAGCACCCAGGGCACCCTGGACGGTCTCAATATTCCGGCCGCCCCGCATGGTCTTGTTGTGCATGTAGTCAGAGGTCACGCCACCAACACTGCCGTCGAACTGGAAGCCCAGGGACAGCCCTTTATAGTAGAACTTGTTGTAGATGCTCCACTGGTAGTCGGCATTCAGGTAGCCCAGGAACTGGGGAACCGGATTGGACAGGGGTTTTCCTGCGGCATCGTTGATGATCTTGCCATCGGTGGTCTTGACAAAGGCACTTCCGTAGAATTTGTCAACGCGGTCACCTTTCTTGAAGAAGGTGTTGTAGGTGGTCTGACCCGGGGGCAGTTCGTCAAATTTGTCCTGGAAGGTGGAAATGTTTACCAGAACGTCCCAGTTCAGGCCGGTGGTTGACTTGATCGGGGTGCCGCTTACCGAAAATTCGTACCCGGTCTTCTTGGTTTTCAGGGCGTTCAGGAAGTAATAACTGTATCCTGTGGCCGTGGAAATCGGGTTTTGCAGGATCTGCGGACCGTCAATGTACTCGAAGCCGGTGGCGCTGAGACCCAGCCGGTTGTTCAGGAACCGGATATCAAAGCCGCCTTCAAAGTTCACGCGGTTGAAGGTCTTGATGTTCGGATCGTAAAGGTTGCTGGTGTAATAGGCGGCCGTCTGGTTGTTATAAGGCTTGCTGGTGGAATACACGGCCGACAGGGAATAATCCGGACCGCCGTACGGGGACAGGTAGTTATT
>DASZRL010000071.1:0-5139 GCA_035549175.1 Chitinophagaceae bacterium
TGCAAAGCCTCGACCGGTTCGTGGACGGGGCCGCCGTAAAGCGGGTGGGGGATCTTCCTTTTGCGATCTGCAGGGAGGTCCTGGATGACATGCGCCTGGTCGCGGAAGGCAAGGTATGCACCACCATCCTGAAGCTTTATAACGAGGATGCCATCGTGGTGGAACCCGCCGGGGCCCTGTCCATCGCGGTCCTGGATGAGTACGCGGACCGGATCCGCGGCAAGACCGTGGTGTGCATCGTCAGCGGCAGCAACAATGACATCGACCGTACGGCCGAGATCAAGGAAAGGTCCCTGCAATACGAGGGGCTGAAACATTATTTCCTGATCAGTTTCGCCCAGCGGCCGGGGGCCCTGAAGGAGTTCGTCAACGAGGTCCTGGGTCCAGCCGATGACATCACGCGGTTCGAGTATATGCAGAAAAACAATAAGGAAGCGGGACCTGCCCTGGTTGGCATTGAACTGCAGGATCCCTCCGATTACGGACGGCTGCTGGAACAAATGCGCCGCCTCCGGATCGACTATACGGAGATCAACAACAACGACAAGCTGTTCGGTTACCTGGTGTAGGCCGGTGCCGGGCAGTGGGCGGAATGTGGGTAATTCGCCCGACTGGCGGACAGGATGAATGCGCGTGATTTCGTAATTTCCGAAGGATCGCCTGCCACATGAAAGGGAAACGGATTTAGGACGAATAAACAATCAATAACACAATTTACGTTATGGCGAATAATGGTCTGTACAATGCTTCGTTCGAGCGGGATGCCTGCGGGATCGGGTTCGTGGCCAACATCAAGGGAAACAAGTCCCACCAGGTGATTTCCGATGCCCTGACCGTACTGGAAAACATGGAGCACCGCGGTGCCTGCGGCTGTGAAAACAATACCGGGGACGGAGCCGGCATCATGCTTCAGACGCCGCACGAGTTTTTCTTTGACGAGTGCATCAAACTGGGCGTGCACCTGCCTTCCTATGGCCGCTACGGAGTCGGCGTCATCTTTTTCCCCCGCGAGATCCGCCTGCGGGAGGAGTGCCGGGACATTTTCAACCGGTCGGCTGAAAAGCTGGGCCTGGAGATCCTGGCCTATCGCAAGGTGCCCGTGAACCCCGACGGGGTGGGCCCTACGGCCCTGAGCGTGGAGCCGGAGATGGAGCAGGTATTTATCGCCTGCCCGGACCACCTGACGAACCCGGACGATTTTGAGCGTAAGCTTTTTGTGCTGCGCAATTATGCCAGCCATACCATCAATAATACGGTCAAAAAGGACCCTATCGGTTTTTATATCGCCTCGCTGTCCTACAAGACGGTGGTGTACAAAGGGCAGTTGACCAGCATGCAGGTGCGGGCGTACTTTCCGGACCTGGGCAACAAGCGGGTGGTGAGCGCCTTTGGCCTGGTGCATAGCCGCTTTGCCACCAATACCTTCCCTTCCTGGAAGCTGGCCCAGCCTTTCCGCTTCATTGCACACAACGGGGAGATCAACACGCTGCAGGGCAACCTGAACTGGCTCAAGACCAGCGAGCATGGGTTCACCTCCCCGTATTTCACTACGGAGGAAATGGAGATGCTGCTGCCCATCGTGACCGGCGACCAGTCCGACTCGGCCTGCCTGGATAATATGATCGAGCTGCTGACCATGACCGGCCGTTCGCTGCCGCACGTAATGATGATGCTGATCCCCGAGGCCTGGGATGGCAATACGCACATGGATCCCGTCAAGCGGGCTTTCTATGAGTACCACGCGTCCATCATGGAACCCTGGGACGGGCCGGCCTCCATCAGTTTTACCGACGGGCGGATCATCGGGGCTACCCTGGACCGCAACGGACTCCGCCCTTCGCGGTATTGCGTTACCTCCGATGACCGGGTCATCATGGCCTCGGAAACCGGCGTACTGCCGGTGGATCCCGCCCTCATCATCGAGAAGGGGCGTCTCCAGCCCGGCAAGATGTTCGTGGTGGATATGGAGCAGGGACGCATCATCAGCGACGAGGAGCTCAAACAGACCATCTGTTCCCAGAAGCCCTACGGCGACTGGTTGAACCAATATAAAATCCGGCTGGAGGAGCTCGAGGAACCCCGCGTACAGTTCACTCACCTGTCCGACGAATCCGTGCTGAAGTACCAGAAGGTGTTCGGGTATACTTCCGAAGACATTGAAGCCATTATCAAACCCATGGCCCTGGAAGGCAAGGAGCCCGTCGGTTCCATGGGCACCGATATCCCGCTGGCCGTCCTCAGCGACCAGCCCCAGCACCTGTCGAGCTATTTCAAGCAATTGTTCGCCCAGGTGACCAATCCGCCCATCGACCCGATCCGCGAGCGCATGGTCATGAGCCTGGCTTCGTTTGTGGGCAACAACGGCAACCTGCTGGACGAGGATCCCATGCATTGTCACACCGTGGCGCTCAAGCAGCCGATCCTGACCAGCAAGGAACTGGAAAAGATCCGCAGCATCGACACCGGTATCTTCCAGGCCAAGACCCTGCAAACCTATTTCCGGGCCGACGGCAAACCCGAGTCCCTGAAAAAGGGCCTGGACCGCCTCTGCCGGTATGCGGAGGATGCCGTGCACGACGGCTTCGAGGTGCTGATCCTCTGTGACCGCGCCGTGGACAGTGATCACGCCGCCATTCCCTCCCTGCTGGCTGTTTCGGCCGTGCACCACCACCTGATCCGCAAGGGACTGCGGGGCCAGGTGGGTATCGTGGTGGAGGCGGGGGATGTCTGGGAAGTGCACCATTTCGCCTGCTTGCTGGCCTTCGGTGCCACAGCGATCAACCCCTACCTGGCCCTGGCTACCATCCGCAACATGAAGGCGAGTGGTATGCTGAAAACCACCCTGAGCTGGGAGGAACTCCGCAAAAACTATATCAAGGCTATTTGTGACGGGTTGCTGAAAGTGTTTTCCAAGATGGGCATTTCCACGCTGCAATCCTATCAGGGAGCCCAGATCTTTGAAATCCTGGGGCTCAACCAGGAGGTTGTGGACAAGTACTTCACGGGGGCGGTCAGCCGCATCCAGGGAATCGGCCTGGCTGAACTGGCGCGCGAGGCCCTGGTCAAACATTACTTTGCCTTTTCCAAGAAAAACATCCCTGTGGACCGTTTACCCGCAGGCGGAGTGTATCAATGGAAGCGCAAGGGCGAGTACCACCTGTTCAACCCGCAGACGGTGCACCTGCTGCAGCAGTCCACGCGTATGAACGATTATGCCCTGTTCAAAAAGTACGCACGGCTCGTAAACGACCAGAGCGAAAAAGCCTGCACCCTGCGCAGCCTGTTCCAGTTCAAAAAGAACCGGCCCTCCGTACCGCTGGAGGAAGTGGAGCCGGCTGAAAAGATATTCAAGCGGTTTGCCACCGGGGCGATGAGCTTCGGTTCCATTTCCTGGGAGGCCCATACTACGCTGGCCATTGCGATGAACCGCATCGGCGCCAAAAGCAATACCGGGGAAGGCGGGGAGGATGAGCGCCGCTATGATCCCCTGCCTAACGGGGACTCCATGCGCAGCGCCATCAAGCAGGTGGCCAGCGCCCGGTTCGGGGTAACCAGCCTGTATCTGACCGAGGCGGACGAGCTGCAGATCAAAATGGCCCAGGGAGCTAAACCCGGTGAAGGCGGCCAGCTCCCCGGCCACAAGGTGGACGAGTGGATCGGGAAGACCCGTCACTCCACACCCGGCGTGGGATTAATCTCCCCGCCGCCGCACCACGATATCTATTCCATCGAGGACCTGGCCCAGCTGATCTTCGACCTGAAAAATGCCAACCGCGCAGCCCGTATCAGCGTCAAGCTGGTTTCGAAGGCCGGCGTCGGCACGATCGCAGCCGGGGTGGCCAAGGCCAAGGCCGATGTGATCCTGATCTCCGGCCATGACGGAGGAACCGGGGCTTCCCCCATGAGTTCCATCCGCCATGCGGGACTCCCCTGGGAACTGGGGCTGGCCGAGACGCACCAGACCCTGGTCCGGAACAAACTACGCAGCCGCGTGGTAGTCCAGGCGGACGGCCAGCTGCGTACCGGACGGGATATTGCCATAGCCACCCTGCTCGGGGCTGAGGAATGGGGTATCGCCACGGCGGCCCTGGTGGTGGAGGGGTGTATCCTGATGCGGAAATGCCATCTCAATACCTGCCCGGTGGGCGTTGCCACCCAGGATCCGGAACTGCGCAAGCGGTTCACCGGTAACCCCGATCATGTGGTCAATTACTTCCGCTTTGTTGTGCAGGATCTGCGGGAGATCATGGCGGAACTGGGCTTCCGCACCGTGGATGAAATGGTTGGCCAGGTGGACTGCCTGCAGACACGGGAAGACATACACCACTGGAAATATGCCAAGCTGGACCTCTCACCGATCCTGTACAAGGAACCCGCCACCCCGTACACGGGCCTGCATTGCCTGGAACAGCAGGATCACGGGCTGGAAGGCGTCCTGGACTGGCAGTTGCTGAAAGCGGCCCAGCCGGCCCTGGAACGCCAGGAGCGCGTCGCCGCCGCGTTTGCCCTGAAAAACACGGACCGGACCATAGGGACCATCCTGTCCAACGAGATCACCAAACGCTACCGCCAGGGCTTGCCGGACGATACGATACATTTCAGCTTCACCGGTACAGCCGGACAAAGCTTCGGCGCCTTCAATACCCGAGGCGTTACCCTCGAACTGGAAGGGGATGCCAACGACTATTTCGGCAAGGGCCTCAGCGGGGCGCGCCTGATCATTTACCCACCCCGCCAGTCCACCTTTGTGCCCGAGGAGAATATCCTTATCGGCAACGTGGCCTTCTATGGCGCCACGTCGGGAGAAGCTTTTATCCGGGGTAAGGCCGGGGAGCGGTTTGGGGTGCGCAATTCCGGTGCCCGGGTGGTGGTGGAAGGTGTGGGCGACCATGGTTGCGAGTACATGACCGGCGGCCGCGTTGTCATCCTGGGTGATACGGGCCGCAATTTTGCCGCCGGGATGAGCGGCGGGATCGCCTATGTATATGATGTCAAGGGCAGGTTTGCCGATAACTGCAACCGGGAAATGGTGGACCTGGATCCCCTGGACGCATCGGACATCCGCGAACTGCATGACCTGGTGACACGGCATTATGCCTATACAGGCAGCACCGTGGCCCAGTTCGTCCTGGACGATTT
>DASZRL010000072.1:0-3807 GCA_035549175.1 Chitinophagaceae bacterium
AACCAGGTGCTCGCCCTGGTAAAGCAGCCGGACCAGCCGGACAGGGACGCCGCCGCAGGCACCGTTACCCTGGTGCTGGATGACATACAGGATCCGGGTAACCTGGGAACGATGCTGCGCATCGCGGACTGGTTTGACGTCGACCTGGTCGTCTGCAGCCGGGATTGCGCCGATCGCTTCAACCCCAAAGTGGTTCAGGCCACCATGGGAAGCATCCTGCGGGTGCCCGCCTTCTACACGGACCTGCTACCCTGGCTGAACCGGCAAACGGTCCGGACCTATGCGGCGGTACTGGAAGGCCGGGATGTAACCCGGATGGAAAAGCTGACAGAAGGGATTATTCTCATCGGCAACGAATCCCGGGGCATACGGCCGGACCTGCTTTCCGCCTCGCAGGTGCGCATTACTATTCCCAGAAAAGGCCGGGCAGAATCCCTGAACGCAGCGGTAGCAGCCGGGATCATCCTGTCCCATCTCACCTGAACTGGATGGCCTTGACGGGGCGGACGCGCTTGACGATGGCGCTGGGTATCATCAGTACCAGGAAACAGACGACCAAGGTACCCAGGCAGACGGCGATCACCTGCCACCACACGGTCTTGACGGCGGCTGTGCTCATGTAGTAGGCGTCTTCATCGAGCCGGATAAACCCCGTGGTTTGCTGCAGCCAGAGCAGGCCGAGTGACAGCAGGGCGCCGGTTACAATGCCGGTTATGGTTATTATTAGCGAATGCTGCAGGAAAATATGCTGGACCGTCCAGTCCGATGCGCCCAGGGCCTTCAGGACGCCGATCATGCGCAAACGTTCCAGCACCAGGATTATCAGGCAGGTGATCAGATTGATCAGCGCAACAAAAATCATAATGCCGATCAGTACATTCCGGGTCACGTTCTGCATGGCCAGCCAGTCAAAAATATTGGGGTTGATATCCCGGATCGTGTTGGCATCCCAGGTGGAGGGAAATACGTCCAGGTTATACAGATCCTTGCTTACCGCATCCATGGAGCGGTAATCCTTCAGAAACACTTCGTACCCACCGATTTCATCGGGTTTCCAGCCGTTCAGCCGCTGAATGAGTTTGAGGTCACCGATGGCAAAGGTCTTGTCATACTCCTCAATACTGGTCTTATAAATCCCCACGACCGTGAGCTTGTCCGGGCGCAGGCTGCCGTCCGGCCGGATAAAATAAAGCAGGATACGGTCATTGAGTTTGAGGTTCAGCTGGTTGGCTGTATAGGTGGAAATGATGATCTCCCGGCTGTAGGTGCTGTCATTGAATCGGATCCAGCGGCCCTGCCTCAGGAACTGTTTGACCCGGCCGAAATCATAGGTGCTGTCGAGCCCCTTGAGCAGGACGCCTTCCATTTCATCAGATGTTTTCAGGATGGCATATTTGGTTGCAAAAGGATGAATATCGGCCACGGCGGGGTAGCGGCGGACGGCACGGTAAACGGTATCATTCTCTTGAATGGGCAATTCTTCGGCGATCGAAGCTTTCATGGGTTGCTTCTGGTCAATCCGGATATGGCCCCAGAAACTGAATACCTTCTGGCTGATGGTTTCCTGGAAACCGTTCACCAGGGACAAGGTAATGATCATGACGGCCACACTGATCGCCGTGGCGACCACGGAAAGCCGGATGATGAACCGGGAGAAGGATTTTTGCCGGTTAAAGGCCACACGGTTAGCTATGAAACGGGCTACGTTCAGACGGACATATTTATCCGTTCAAAAATAACACCTTGGCAAAGATTTATCGGTTTTTTCAGGGTATTTTCACAATATTGTACCCTAAACCCTCCGCGTTCATGAAACTGTTTCGCTATCTGCTGCCTTTATTTCTGGCGCAGGCTGGTTTTGGCCAGATCCCGGACCATATTTACCGGGCCAACATTCATTCCGTACAACTCTTCAAAACCGGGGATATGACGGCGTACCCGGTCATGCGACTGAATGCGGGAGACCAGCTGGAGCTGGACTTCGATGACCTGGATGGGGATATAAAGAATTATTACTATACCTATGAACTGCTGAATGCGGACTGGACGCCTACCTTGCTAAGGCCCTTCGATTATATCCAGGGTTTCCAGGATGTCCGGATAGGAAACTACCGGCAGTCCTCTATTGCCTTCACCCGGTACACGCATTACCAGGCCATGGTACCGGATCGCAATTGCGTACCTACGCACTCGGGAAACTACCTGCTGAAGGTGTACCTGAACGCGGATACCTCCCAGCTGGTATTTACCCGGCGCTTCCTGGTCGTAGACACCAAAACGTCCCTGGCGGCCCAGGTACAACAGCCCTTCAGCCCGGATCGATCCAGAACGCAGCAGAAGCTGCGTATTATCGTACAGACCAACAGCAGTGTGAATAATTTTAGCCCGCAGGATATCAAGGTGGTGGCCCTCCAGAACCAAATCTGGCAGTCCTCCATTTTTCTGGACCGTCCTACCATCAACCGGGGAAATTATTTTGAGTATAATGACGAAAACCAGACCAGCTTTCCCGCTGGCAAAGAATGGCGTTGGATTGACCTGCGAAGCCTGCGGCTGCTGAGTGACCGTATGGCTCACATGGACCAGGGCCGAAACCGGACGGACGTATTTGTCAAACCGGATGCCGAGCGCAGCAACCAGGTATATGTCTTCTACCGGGACCTGAACGGGGGCTTCACCATTGAGTCCTACGAAAACCTGAACCCCATGTGGCAAGGCGATTACGCCTACGTGCACTTCACGTTTTTCCCGCCCGGCAACCAGCCCTATGCCGGTAGGGAGCTGTACCTGTTTGGGGCTATGACTGATTTTGAACTCAATGACTCCACGCGTATGAAGTTTAATGACACGCGGGGAGCTTACGAGGGGACCCTGCTGCTCAAGCAGGGCTTTTATAATTATGCGTATGTTACGGTGGCCGCAAACCGGCAGCCGGGGCAACCCTTTTCCCTGGAGAATACGGAAGGAAATTACCAGAGTACGGAGAATATGTATACCATCCTGGTATACTACAGGCCATTCGGGGCCCGGGCTGATGAATTGATCGGGTATACCACCATCAGCTCGCTGTTCCAGCGCCCGTAACAGGGTGGCAGTGCGCTTTAAGGAAAAAGGTTGTTAGGGAAATCGCCGTGTATTACATTTTTTTGGCGTCTTCCAGGAATTTGGCCAGCCCGATATCAGTCAGGGGATGCTTAAGCAGGCCCAGTATGGATTCCAGCGGGCACGTGCAGACATCGGCCCCCGCTTCCGCACAACGGATTATATGATTCGGATTGCGGATCGAAGCAGCCAGGATTTCTGTCTTAAATCCCTGAATGGCATAAATCTGGGCGATTTGCTCTACCAGTTGCACCCCATCCCATCCGCTGTCATCAATCCGGCCAATGAAAGGCGATACGTATTTGGCACCGGCTTTGGCAGCCAGGATCGCCTGGCCCGCGGAAAAAACCAGGGTGCAGTTGGTGGGGATTCCGTTATCGGTAAACCATTTAATGGCCTTCACGCCATCCTTGATCATCGGAACTTTAACCACGATATTGGGGTGAATGGCTGCCAGTTTCTTGCCTTCTTCGATCATTCCCTGAAAATCAGTTGAAATCACCTCGGCACTGATGTCACCGTCCACCATCTCACAAATGGTCTTGTAATGGTTGAAAATAGCTTCCTGTCCCTTGACCCCTTCTTTGGCCATCAGGGAGGGATTGGTGGTCACCCCGTCCAGAATTCCCAGTTCATGGGCTTCCCTGATCTGTGCCAGGTTGGCTGTATCGATAAAGAATTTCATAATACGTGTGGATTGGTAAT
>DASZRL010000073.1:0-18440 GCA_035549175.1 Chitinophagaceae bacterium
GAGTGGCTTCCAGGAAACCCATGAATCCTTCATCGGCCTGGTGGACGAGCAGGACCGGGACCTGGTCCTGGCCACTTCCCTGCATACCCAGCAAACCGGGGATCCGTTCCGGATCGAATACCATATTACCACACCTGCCGGCGAAAGAAAAGTGATCCAGGAATACGGCTATGGCCAGAAGGATGAACAGGGCCAGATCGTCCGCCTGTTCGGTACCGCGCAGGATATTACCGAACGCAAGCAGGCGGAAGAAGCGCTCCGGCAGAGTTATGAACGTTTCGAATATGTGACCCGGGCGGTTTTCGATGCGATCTGGGACTGGGAAATCGAAGCAGACCGTACGTATTACGGCGACGGGTATAAGATGATTTACGGCTGGCAACCGGACGAACGGGAGGCGGACCGCCACTCCTGGTCGCGCCGGATCCATCCGCAGGACCAGGAGCGTGTCCTCGACCGGCTCCGGGATTCCCTGCTGGATCCCGGGATTACCCATTGGGTGGAAGAATACCGGTTTCGCAAGGAAAACGGGGATTACACCTTTGTCAGGGACCGGGCTGTAATCCTGCGAAACCCCGAAGGGCGGGCCATCCGGATGATCGGAGCCAGTCGCGATATCACCGAGAACCGGTACTACCAGGACCTGGACCGCCTGGAAAAAGAGATTCTGGAGTCCAATGCGTCGGGTACGCTGAGCCTCATCACCGTCCTGGAAAAGTACCTCATAGGCATGGAGCAACTTCATCCGGGTATGATGTGCTCCCTGCTGGAAGTCAGGAACGGCAGGATGTATAATCTGGCCGCACCCAGCCTTCCGGAAACCTACCTCGCAGCCATTCAGGGCGAGCCGATCGGTGAGCAGGCCGGCAGTTGCGGAACCGCGGCCTACCTCAGGCGGCGGGTAGTGGTTGGCGATATTGAACAGGATCCGCGCTGGGAAAAATACCGGTCCCCGGCCCTGCGGCATGGGCTGAGAGCCTGCTGGTCACAACCCATCCTGGATGAAAAGGGAGACGTGATCGTGACCTTCGCCTCCTATTACCGGGTTCCCCGGCTGCCGGGCGAGCTGGAGGAGAATACGATTCAGCGGGCGACTCATATTCTGAAGGTGCTTTTTGAGAACAACCGGCGCCAGCAGGCCATTCGCGAAAGCAATGAACGGTATGAATATGTAACCCAGGCCACGTTCGATGCGATCTGGGACTGGGATCTTTCCCGGGACAGTCTGTACTGGGGGGAGGGGTATGGCCAGTTGTTCGGTTACCGCCGCGACCAGTCAGCGGGAACCCAGGCCGAGCGCTATCGGCTGATTCATCCCGAGGACAGCAACCGGATCAGCGACAGCATCGCCCAAGCCATCCTGGACAGGAACCGGGTGAACTGGTCCGGGGAATACCGGTACCGCCACGCCCAGGGAACCTATGCCTATGTCATCGACCGGGCGGTCATCCTCCGCGATCCGGACGGGACCGCCATCCGGATGATCGGCGCCGTGCAGGATATAACCCAGCTGAAGGAGGCGGAACTGCGCCTGCTCCGGGAGCGCAATACCATGCGTGCCATCATCGACAATATTCCGGATTATGTATACGTCCTCGATGCCCAGGGACGCTATATAGTCAATAACAAGGCGATGGTGGAGTACCTCGGGTGCGGATCCGAGGCTGATTCCCTGGGAAAGACCCTGTCTGAATGTATCCCGGATGACCTGGCCAGGCGTAACCAGGAGGACGATAGGCGCCTGATCGCAACCGGGGAGACGGTCTATAACCGGGAAGAGTCCGTTATATCCCCGGACGGGGAAACGCAGTGGATGTTAACGACCAAAGTGCCGCTGAAGGATGAGACGGGCCGCATAACCGGGCTGGTGGGCGTTACGCGGAATGTCAACTTTATTTACAAGCGGCGGCAGGAAGAGAAGCTGATCTACGACATCGTCGGAGCGATTGGTAAAAATGACAGTTTCAATATCGCCCTGGCCGATACCATCCGCATCATCGGCTCAAGCCTGGGCTTCCGCCTGGGCGAAGCCTGGGTGCTCAACCCGGGTAAGACGGAACTGGTCAGAAAGGCATGCTGGTTCGATGCACGCCCCGGGGAAACTCATCATTTTGCTTACCAGCCAAATATCCCCGCCGGGAAGGGGCTCATCGGGCACACCTGGGAATCCGCACAGGTACAGATCTGGAATGATATTTTCCATAACGGAGTATTCCTGAGGGCTGAACAGGCGGAAAAGGCCGGATTAACGTCCGGGGTGGGCATCCCGGTTATCTTCCAGGAGGAAGTCCTGGCTGTCCTGGTCTTCTTGAACGACCGCCCGATCAGCCGGGAGGACGAATCCATCCGCATGCTGCAGCGGATCGCTCTTCAGGTGGGTCTCGACCTGCAGCGTAAGAAAACGGAGGATGAACTGAACCGCTTTTTCAATTTTGCCCCCGAGCTTCTTTGCATCGCCGGGCCGGACGGCTATTTCAAGAAAGTCAACCCGGCCTTTACCCGCCTGCTGGGCTTCAGCGAGCAGGAACTGACCGCCCGCCCTTTCACCCATTTCGTCCATCCCGATGACCTGCAGGAAACCATACGGGAATTGGGAGATGCCACCCGCGGCGACATGAGTCATTCCTTTGAGAACCGTTACCGCACCAAAGACGGCGAATGGAAATGGATATCCTGGAGCTCTTCGCCGCTCCTGGACGAGGATGGTCTCGTTTTCGGATATGGAAAAGACATCACGCAGGCCAAGGAGGCCGAGCTCAACCTGCTCAAATTCAAGAATGTCATTGAGAATTCCCGCGATGGTATCGGTATTATCTCCCTGGAAACCCCGGACGTGTTCATGAACCAGTCCTTTGTTGACATGCTGGAATATACACCCCGGGAACTGATGGAGGCGGGAGGAGCCCTGGCCGTATACGTCGATCCGGAACTCGGGCAGCGCATGTTTGATTCCCTGTTCGCGGGTCATTACTGGAACGGGGATATCCAGCTCAGGAGCCGGTCCGGCCGCCTCATCGACCTGTACCTGAGCGCCGGTCCCGTGTTTAATACCAGCGGGAAGGTGATAGCCGTTTACGGCGTGCACACCGACATCAGCCCGCGCAAGCGTATGGAACGCGAGTTGCTGGAATATAATGCGCGGATCATTTCCATCCTGGAAAGTATCACGGACGGATTCTTCTCCCTGGACCGGGATTGGGTGGTAACCTATTGTAATAAGGAAGCCGAAAAACTGCTGGCCACCCCCAAGGAGGAGATTCTGGGAAAGAACCTCTGGGAAAGGTACGCCGAAGCGATCCCGCTCAAATTCTATTCGGAGTACCATCGCGCCCTGCAGGAGAACATCGCCGTTCATTTCGAGGAATATTATGAACCCGTGAAAAGCTGGTTCGAAGTGAGTGCGTATCCATCCGCCACCGGTCTTTCCGTGTTTTTCCGGGACGTGACCGAACGCAGGCGGACCGAGGAGGAGCTGCGGATCAGCAATGAACGCTACCGGATTGTGGCCCAGGCTACCAATGATTCCATCTGGGACTGGGATCTGCTGACCAATGTCGTGTACCGGCCCGGCCGCCGCCTGGAATCGAGCCTGGGCTATGGCCCCATCGCAGCGGAGGACGTAGATGCGTTCTGGCAAAGGCACGTGCACCCGGAGGACTGGGCCAAAGTCCTCGCCGACCGTGCGCGGATCCTCGAAAACAAGACCCTGAACTACTGGGATGACGAATACCGCTTCCGCAAGCCGGACGGCAGTTACGCCATCATTTTTGACCGGGCCTATATTATCCGGGATACCGGGGGACGGGCCATCCGGATGATCGGTGCGTCGCGCGACATTACCCGGGAGCGTCAGCAGGTGATCGAAATCACCCGGATCCAGCAAAACCTGGCAGCCCTGATCAATAGCACCTCGGACCTGATCTGGTCCCTGGATGCGGACTTCCGGATCATTACCTGCAACCGGGCCTACAGCCACCTGATACAGGGATTTACGGGCAGCCCGGTTCGGGAGGGAGATGCCGTGATCCAGGAATCCTTCGGTTCCGAACTGGTCGACCGGTGGCGGCGTTTCTACCAGCGGGCCCTGGACGGGGACAGCTATAGTATCAACGAACAACTCCTGGAACCGCGTTCGGGCACGATGGTGGACTATATCATTTCCTTTACCCCGATGACCACCCCGGACGGGCAGGTGTACGGGGTGGCCTGTTATGCCAAGGATGTGACCGAACTGGTACGCTCGGCACGACAGCTGGAGGAACTGAACCAGCGTCTCCGGCAGCAGGCGCTTGAACTGGCCGCTTCCAACAAGGAACTCGAGCAGTTCGCCTATGTGGCCTCCCATGACCTGCAGGAACCTTTGCGGATGGTAAGCAGTTTCCTGGAGCTGATCGATAAGAAGTATACGGCCCGCCTCGATGATACGGGCAGGCAATACATCCGTTTCGCGGTGAACGGCGCCGAGCGCATGAAGCAGCTCATTCAGAACCTGCTGGAGTTTTCCCGCCTGGGTTCCGCCCCGGAAGAATTGGCCGACACAGATATGAACAGTGTCCTGGACCAGGTGCTGGAAACCTTTCGCGGCCGGATACAGGCCCTGGGGGCGCAGGTGGAATCCAACCGGTTGCCCGTGCTGAAGCGTGCCCGGAAGTCCCAGATGCTGCAGCTCCTGCAGAACCTGGTGAGCAACGCCCTGAAGTACCATGGGGAAGCGCCCCCGCTGGTGCGGATCCATGCGGAAGACCAGGGGGATCACTGGTTGTTTTCGGTGGCGGACAACGGAATCGGGATTGATCCGAAATACGCGGAAAAAATTTTTGTGATCTTCCAGCGCCTGCATAACAGTACTGAGTATTCCGGGACCGGCATCGGCCTGTCCACCTGCCGGAAGATTGTGGAACGGCACGGGGGGAGAATCTGGGTAGAATCCGAGCCGGGAAGGGGGAGCACTTTTTATTTTACCTTACCCAAACAAATTCCCGACCGAACCTGATATGCAACCAGCTTTTCCCCCGTTCCTCGAAGGAGGCGGCGAAACCGGCGCCCTGATCCGGTCCATCGATTGGAAGGAACACCCGCTGGGGCCTGTTGACCAATGGCCGCCCGGACTTCGTACGGTACTGGGCATGGTCCTGACGTCCCGGTTCCCGATGTTCCTGTTCTGGGGACCGGATCTGTTCTGCTTCTATAATGATGCCTACCGGCCCTCCCTGGGAAAGGAAGGCAAGCATCCGCAGGCCATGGGACAGCCCGGGGCCAGGGTATGGGCCGAAATTTGGCCGGCCATCAAACCCCAGATCGACCAGGTCATGCAGGGTGGCCAGGCAACCTGGCATGAAGAGCAGTTCCTTCCGATCTACCGGAACAACCAGCTCGATGATGCCTACTGGACCTATAGTTACAGTCCGGTCCGGGACGAGACCGGATGCGTGAGCGGTGTCCTGGTAACCTGCCAGGAAACGACCGCCTGGGTACGGGCCCGCCGGGATATGGAGGAAGCCTACCGCGAAAAAAAGCAGATCCTGGACCGGATTTCCGACGGCTTTTTTGCGACCGATGTCCAGTGGCAGGTGACTTTCTGGAACAGCCAGGTCGAGAAAATAACCGGGGTTACCCGGGAGGTCATCCTGGGAAAAAACCTCTGGGATGTTTTTTCCAGCGCCGTGGGAACGGCCTTCCATACCACGTACCTGGAAGCCATGCGTAACCAGGAACCCGCCACCATTGAGGCCTATTTTGAACCCCTGAATATCTGGGTGGAGGAAACCGTCTATCCTTCCCCCGAGGGCTGCTCTGTATATGTGCGGGATGTGTCGGCACGACTGCAACAGGAAAAATCCATGCAGGACCTGTCCGAAGAGCTCCGGAAGAAGGCGGCCGACCTGCAGGTCCGTAATGAAGAGCTCGAACAGTTTGTGTATTCGGTTTCCCATGACCTCAAAGAGCCGCTTCGCATGGTGAACAATTTTCTCCACCTGCTGGATTCCCGTTACGCCCGGCAGCTCGATGACCGGGCCCGCCAGTTTATTCATTTTGCGACGGATGGGGCATCCCGCATGCGGATCCTGATCGACGACCTGCTGGAATATTCCCGGGCTTCCCGGCTGCATCCTGAATTGACCACCGTGGACACGGCAGCGCTCCTGCAGGAAATCATCCGGCAGCAGCAACCCCTGATCCAGGAACTGCAGGGCCGGCTGCTGTTGGAGTCCGTTCCGGTAGTCCGGGCGGACCGGGTCAGGCTGGCACAGGTCTTCCAGAATCTGATATCCAATGCCCTGAAGTACCAGGAACCCGGCAACCCCCCGGTGATACGCATCGGCGCTGCGGATCGTAAAATGAATTGGGAATTCTACGTGCAGGACAACGGAATCGGAATCGAAACCAGGTATTTTGACAAAATATTCCAGATCTTTCAGCGGCTGCACCTGCGGGAGGCTTACCCGGGAACCGGCATCGGGCTGGCCCTCTGCCGGAAAATCGTTGAACAGCACGGAGGAAAAATCTGGGTGGAATCCGAGGTGGGTAAGGGGAGTACCTTTTATTTTACGTTACCTAAATAAAAAATAAACAGCGTCCCTATTGGTTTGTTAACAATTCATCGGTAAATTATAAATTCTTTTCCCCGTGGCGGGGAAGGCCTCAAGGAAAAACATGTTGAATCCGGTACACATACTTTTGGTGGAAGACAATGAAGGTGATATCGTGCTTACCCTGGAGGCGTTCCATGACGTGAAGCTACGGAATAAGGTGAGCGTCGTGCGGGACGGGGAAGAAGCCATCCGGTTCCTGAACCGGGAAGGCGAATACCGGGAGGCCGCGGCCCCCGACATCGTGCTGCTGGATATCAACCTGCCCAGGATCAACGGAAAAGAAGTCCTGTCCTATATCAAGAGCAGCGAGCAGTTAAAATCCCTGCCGGTCGTGATGCTGACGACCTCCTCCTCGGGGCGGGATATCCAGGAATCCTATGCCGGGCACGCCAACTGTTACATCACCAAGCCCGTGGACTTCGCCAAGTTCATCGAGGTAGTCCGGTCGATCGAAAATTTCTGGATCAGTATCGTATCGCTACCGCCTAAATAGTCACATGACGCCCGTCTCCACGATAAAAGTCCTGGTGATCGAGGATAATCCCGGTGATTTCATCCTGGTCCAGGAGTACCTGGCTGTCCCGCACTATCATTTCGAGGTAGTCCAGGCGGACCGGCTGGCTGAATCCATCCGCCTGGTGAAAGCTGGTGATTTCGATGTGATCCTGCTGGACCTGTCCCTCCCCGACAGCCGGGGCCTGGACGGGGTCCGCATTTTACAGACGCATACCCGCGATACGCCTATCATTGTCCTGACGGGTTTTGGAAACGAGCAATACGGGATCGACAGCCTGAAACTGGGGGCCGAGGATTACCTGCTCAAGGACGATATTAATTCCTCCCTGCTGGTCAAGACCATCCTGTATAGCATGGAACGCGCCCGCCTCCGCCGGGAAATGGACCGGCAGGACCGGCTGTTCCGGGTCATTACCGAGAACAGTCGGGATGTAAAGACCATTACCCGCCCGGACGGGACGATCCTTTACGTCAGTTCTTCCCTGCAGACGGTCCTGGGTTACGACCCTGCCGAATGTATCGGCCGCAATGAAAAGGATTTCATCCATCCCGATGACCTGGCCCGGCAGTTCAGGCTCATCGGCCAGGTAATCGAGCATCCCCAGGACCAGCCTACCTTCGAATTGCGGGTCATGCACGCCAATGGAACCTACCGCTGGTGCGAAAAGACCATCCAGAATCTGCTGGACGATGCCTATGTCCAGGGGATTGTCTGCACCTTCCGGGATATCTCGGATCGCAAGGCGATTTCCGAAAAGGTTGCCTCCAGCGAGCGACGGCTGGCTTCGCTGGTCCGCAGCGGCTCTGACCTGATCTGGGTGATGGATCTGCTGGGAAATCTGGGTTATGTGAGTCCGACGGCCTCCAAGATCCTGGGCCTGGAGCCGGAATCCCTGTTGGGAAGGAATGCCTTCGAGTTTGTTCATCCCGGAGATATTGACCGGATCCGGGAGGAGTTCGGGCGGATACAGACCCGGGAAGCCATCCGAATGAGCCCTTTCCGGTTCCGGGACGGCCGAGGGAACTGGCGCTGGATCGACAGCGAGGTAACCAACCTGCTGGCAGATCCTGCGGTGGGAGGCATCGTGATCAATTCCCGCGACATTACCGAGAAACGACTGGCGGAGGAGGAACTGCGCAAGCTTTCCCTGATCGCCCGGGAAACCATCAACGCGGTCGTCATTACCGACGCAGCGGGAAAGATCACCTGGGTGAACGATTCATTTACCACGATTACGGGCTATGGGTTTTCCGAGGCTGTCGGCCATGAGCCGGGTGCCCTGCTTCAGGGGCCGGATTCCGATCCGGCGGTCATCCGCTTGATGTCCGAGCGCGTCAGGGACCGCAAGCCCTTCGAGGTGGAGATCATCAACTATCACCGGAATGGCGGAAAATACTGGATTCAGATCCAGTGCCAGCCCCTATTCGATGCGCAGGGGAACCTGACCCATTTCTTCGCCATTGAAACGGATATTACCGAGCGGAAGCAGAGTGAGGAACGCCTGCGGGCATCCGAGGAACAATACCGCAGCCTGTTCGATCTCAGCCCGGCCTCCATCATCGTATGGGATCCGGAGACCCTCCGGGTCCTGGAAGTAAACGAGACGGCGGAAAAGGAATACGGGTACAGCAAGGAGGAGTTCAAACGGCTGTCCGTCCTGGATTTCCGGGAAGAGGAGGAGGCCCCCCGTATCCAGACGCTGGCCCGGGCGTTTTCCCGGCAGGAGCGCGTTTACGCCCGGGGCATCTGGAACCACCGTAACCGGGAGGGGGAGCTCATGAAAATGGATTATGTCTCCCACCTGATCTGGTACAACGGCCGCCGGGCCATCCTGGCACACGGGCAGAATGTGACGGAGAAACTGCAACTGGAAAGGGCCCTGGAAGAAGAACGCCAGCAACGTCAGCTGGAAATTACGGATGCGGTCATTTCCGCCCAGGAGCGGGAACGCGAGGAAATCGGCCGGGAACTGCATGATAATGTGAACCAGATCCTGGCGAGTTCCCGCCTGTACCTCGGCCTGGTCCGGCGGCTGGACGCCCAGGCGCTCAAATACCTCGAAGAAACCGACAAACTGATCAACCAGGGCATCAGCGAGATCCGCAACCTGTCCCATGCCCTGATTCCCTCGGCGATCTACGAGACCTCCCTGACCGACCAGCTGGATATGCTGGCTGCCGGACTGGGGCCCGCCGGCATCCAGGTCGTGCGGGACTATGCCATCCTGGAGGATGCCGTTCTCTCCGGCAAACTGAAGCTGAGCATCTACCGCATCGTGCAGGAGCAGATTAATAATATCCTCAAATACGCGCAGGCCCGCACCGTCACCCTGCACCTTTCCCTGCAGGGTACCACCCTGCTGCTGCAGATCAGCGATGACGGCGTCGGGTTTGATCCTGCCGTCAAGGGCGACGGCGTGGGCCTGATGAACATCCGGACCCGCGCCTCCCTGTTCAACGGCCAGGTCAGCATCCTCAGTTCACCGGGCAACGGCTGCCTGCTGCGCATCGCCTTTCAGCTCACCTGAGTTTTCTATTTTTGCCGGATGAGCCCGGAATGGGGAAAATACCTGATAGCAGCAGGCCTGGTCCTGGTAATCGCCGGCGTCCTGATTTATTTCTTCCATGACAGCCTGCGCTGGATCGGCCATCTTCCCGGCGATATCCGCATCGAAAAAGAAAATTTCCGGTTCTATTTTCCTATTACGACAATGATTATCTTTAGCCTGGTTCTATCCCTTATCCTTCGCCTGATTCGCCGGTTCTGAGGCGGGTGCCAGCCGGTTCCGCTAACCCAGGAAACAATTGTTAAAATCGGAATACAACCCAAGCTTATGACCTCCTCCAGCCAACGGTTTCTTGCCCTTGATATTTTCCGGGGTATGACGGTTTGCTTCATGATCATTGTCAACACGCCCGGCAACGGGCCGACCACCTACCCGCCCCTGGAACATGCTCACTGGAACGGATTTACGCCTACCGACCTGGTATTTCCCTCCTTCATGTTCGCAGTGGGGAATGCCATGAGTTTTGTCATGCGCAAATGGACCCAGTTGTCCCAGGCCCAGGTCCTGGGGAAGATCCTGAAACGCACCCTGATCATTTTCCTGCTGGGCTTCCTGATGTACTGGTTCCCCTTCGTGCATTATGACGCCCAGCGCCACCTGGTCGGTAATCCGTTCAGCCATACCCGCATCATGGGCGTGCTTCAGCGGATCGCCCTGGGCTATTGCTTCGCGTCCCTGATGATCTATTACCTGAAACCCCGCCAGGTCTTCACGCTCTCGGTCCTGCTGTTGCTGCTGTACTGGGCCATCCTGCTGCTGCTGGGGGATACGTCCGATCCCTACAACATGCTGACGAACGCCGGCACGCGTCTTGACCTCTGGCTGTTCGGACCCGATCACCTGTACCACGGGGAAGGCGTGGCTTTTGATCCGGAAGGGGTCCTGAGCACGATGCCTGCCATCGCCAATGTCACGTTCGGGTATTTTGCCGGCAATTGGATCCAGGAAAAGGGCCGGGATTATGAAGGGCTGGCCAAACTGCTGCTGGCCGGGGCCCTGTCGGTCACCCTCGCCCTGTGCTGGGACTGGTTTTTCCCCATCAATAAAAAGCTGTGGACGGGAAGCTTCGTCCTGATTACCGTCGGGATCGACTGTATCCTGATCGCCGCCCTGGTCTACATCACCGACTTTCTCCAGAAACGGCGCTGGGGTTATTTTTTCGAAGTATTTGGCAAAAATCCCCTCTTCATCTACCTGCTGTCGGAGCTGGGCGCCACCCTGCTGTATTTCCTGGCCGTGGGCCCGCGGCACCAGAGCCTGTACAGCTGGGTGTTCCAAAATATCTACCGCCATGCGGGGATGTATTTCGGGTCCTTCCTGTTTGCCGTCAGCTTCATGCTATTCTGCTGGCTGATCGGCTATATCCTGGACAAGCGGAAAATATACGTGCGGGTCTGATCAGGGCGTTACCGGCCTGAGGTGGAGCACCTGCTCGGCAAACTTCGTGCAGGCCTGTTCCACGGCCGGCACATCGTGTGATTTAATGTAGCAGCCCAGCACGTGATCCCCGGCTTGGGGCACGTCCACTTCGCGCTTCAGGCTGTCGGCCGTGCCAAGTTCCCGGAACATCCGCTTCATGGCGGACACTCTCACCACCGGGTCCTGGTGCTTTTCATCCTGGTAATAATAGAGCAGGAGGACCGGTTGGGTCACTTTTTCAAACAGGGAGGATTTCATGGTGGTTTCCAGCAGCTCCTCCAACTGGACGGCCGCCTCCATCCGGTACCGGCTGTACCAGTATCGCCGGTAGATCGCGGAGGTGTCCTGGGAAGTATTGTATTTGCCTTTGACCAGGTGCGCGACCTGCAGGCCCCAGGGATTATTCAGCAGCCAGGCATTCGGGTCGTTGATCTCGATATTGGGTGACATCAGGATGATCCCGGCGATATCGGGATACTCGGAGGCCAGCTTGAGGGCCAGGGTTCCCCCGGTGGAAGTTGACAGCAGGATCACTTTGCGCCCCAGCTTGGTACCGATCGCATAGGCCTCCTTGGCTGAATTCCATAACCGGTCCGCCGTCAGGTTGACCATGGGTTCCGTGGTATCGATGCCATGGTCGGCCAGCCGGGAGAGGTACAGATTGCAACCGAACCGGCGCGCGAAATCCCGGTGAACGGGATTTCCCTCCTCCTGGCTGGCTGAAAAGCCGTGCAGGTACACAACGGCGTAGTCGGTGGGCGTCTTCAGGGAATCGTTGAACCAGACGATCCGGGCCTCGTTGTCCGGTTTGACATGGTGCCGGGACTCCTCTGCGCGGACGAAGCTGTCCAGTTCCCGGGGATTGTCCGGGACGTCGGGCAGGTACATCCGGTACTGGGGATGTACGGGTTTGGGGCCGATCCAGTATAAGAGGATCAGTACCAGGAGTACGGTGCTGAATATCCGCAGAATCCGCATACCACGTTTTTTGGCCAAAACTAATTGAATTGGAATTAGCTCGGCGCTTATTTTCAGCCGGCGCCCCCACCCCCTTTACCCGGTCCGGTTAAGCCCGTATTAAAGTTCCCGGTTCGCTTGCTGCCCCCGCCGGAAAGCCGTACCTTTGCCGACCGTTTGCGGACCCGGTTCAGGCCGGGAAACTCCCGGCGGACAGGCCGGGAAACCCGGCGATCAACACATATGGATATCAGAAATATAGCGATCATCGCGCACGTTGACCACGGCAAAACGACCCTGGTTGACAAGATTTTGCACGCAACCAAAGTATTCCGGGACAACCAGGAGACGGGAGAACTGATCATGGACAGCAATGACCTGGAACGCGAGCGCGGGATCACCATCTTCAGCAAGAACGCCGCCGTGGAATATAAAGGGGTCAAGATCAATGTGATCGATACTCCCGGCCACGCCGATTTCGGCGGGGAGGTCGAGCGCGTGCTGAAAATGGCGGACGGGGTGCTCCTGCTGGTGGATGCCTTTGAGGGACCCATGCCCCAGACCCGGTTTGTGCTGCAGAAAGCCCTCCAGCTCAACCTGCATCCCATCGTGGTTATCAACAAAGTGGACAAGCCCAACTGCCGCCCGGATGAGGTCCATGATGCGGTGTTTGAATTATTCTTTAACCTGGACGCCACCGAAGAGCAGCTGAACTTTCCGACTTATTACGGTTCGGGGAAGAACGGCTGGTTCAATGACAGCCTGACGCCCATTGATAATATCGATCCGCTGCTGGACGGGATCCTCAAACACGTTCCCCCGCCCCATGTCAGCGAAGGCACCCTCCAGTTGCAGATAACTTCCCTGGATTACTCCAGCTTCCTGGGCCGCATCGCCGTCGGTAAGGTAAGCCGCGGCACGATCCGGGAAAACCAACCGGTTTCCCTGATGCAGGCCGATGGCACCATCCGTAAGACCCGTGTGCGGGAGCTCTACGTATTTGAAGGAATGGGTAAGAAAAAAGTCGCGGAAGTAGAGGCCGGCGACCTGTGCGCCGTGGTGGGTATCGAAGACTTTAACATCGGGGATACTATCGCCGATTTTGAGAATCCCGAGGCCCTGCCGGTCATCTCCGTGGATGAACCCACGATGAACATGACCTTCAGCATCAACAACTCCCCGTTCTTTGGCCGTGACGGCAAGTTCGTCACCTCCCGCCACCTGCGTGACCGCCTGATGAAGGAGACCGAGAAGAATCTCGCACTCCGCGTCCAGGATACCGATAACGGGGATGCGTTCATGGTGTATGGCCGTGGCATTCTGCACCTCGGCATCCTCATCGAGACCATGCGCCGGGAAGGGTATGAGCTGACCGTGGGACAGCCCCAGGTCATTGTCAAGGAAATCAACGGGGTCAAGTGCGAGCCCTACGAAAACCTGGTGGTGGACGTACCCCAGGAATTTGCCAGCAAGGTCATCGACCTGGTCACCCGCCGCAAGGGGGAGATGCATGTGATGGAAACCAAGGGCGAAATGCAGCACCTGGAGTTTGAAATCCCATCGCGGGGCCTGATCGGCCTGCGGACCCAGATGCTCACCGCCACGACCGGGGAAGCCGTCATGGCACACCGGTTTACGGAATATAAGCCCTGGAAGGGCGCCATCCCGGGGAGAAACAACGGCGTGCTGCTGGCCAAGCAGGGTGGCACCACCACGGCCTATTCCATCGACAAACTGCAGGACCGCGGCACGTTCTTCGTCGATCCGGGCGAGGAGGTATATGCCGGCCAGATCGTGGCGGAACATATCAAACCGGGCGATCTCGTGGTCAATGTTATCGAAGGGAAAAAGCTGACCAACATGCGCGCCAGCGGCAGTGACGCGGCTACCAATATTGCGCCCAAGACCCAGATGACCCTGGAAGAATGCATGGAATACATCCAGCAGGATGAGTGCATCGAGGTGACACCCCATTTTGTCCGGATGCGTAAACTAATCCTGGATGAAGAGGAGCGCAAAAAGCAGAGCAAGCGCCTGAGTGCGGAAGCCATCTGAGGCTCCGGGTACGCGGGTCGGTCCACAATCGTTTGCGTCATTTTCCCGGAGTTCCCCCATTGTATTTACTTTCGATCCCGCCGGGCCTGCATGGCCCGGCGGGATCCAAGTACAACGCGCATGAATGTCCGATCATACCGTGCTGTCCTGCTGGCATACCTGCTGGGACAGGCCACCCTTTTCGCTGCTTCCCAGGAGCTGACCCTTACGGTGCCCCTGGCAGGCAATTCCTGGCTGGTCCGCCCGGCACCCGGGGGAACAGAACAGGTTGACAGCAGCGGCTGGAGTAACTGGGGCCATTCCCGGGCCGTCTTCCGCATCTATTTCCGGGTGGACCGGCCCGGGGAAATCCGGCTGGCCGCCCCTTTTGGTCTGAAGGAGGGCCGCAGCACGATCCGGTGCCGGATCGGCGGGTTATCCCGGTCCTTTGTCATCCGGGGCGGGGAGCCTGTGTCCGGCCTGGGGACCTGGCCGGTCAGCGGGCCCGGTTATATCCGGATCGACCTGCAGGGGATTACGCGGACAGGGTCCTGGTTTGGCCATCCCGCCAGCCTAGTGGTGACCGGGTCTGCGGTGGATGAGCGGGCGGCCTATGTGAAAAACAAGGAAGGCAACTATTTTTATTGGGGCCGCCGCGGTCCCTCGGTACACCTGAACTATGACCTGACCGGGGTGGACGGCGATATCGAATGGTTTTATAACGAGATCACGGTTCCCGTGGGGTACGATCCGGTCGGCTCCTACTTTATGGCTGATGGATTCCGGGAGGGGTATTTCGGCATGCAGGTGAATGGACCGGCAGAACGGCGTATCCTGTTTTCCGTCTGGAGTCCCTTTTCTACGGATAATCCGAACGAGATCCCGGAGGACCAGAAAATTATCCTGCTACGCAAGGGCCGGGACGTGCATGCCGGCGAATTCGGGCAGGAAGGTTCCGGCGGCCAGAGTTACCTGCGGTTCCCCTGGAAAGCCGGAAGGACTTATGGCTTCCTGCTGCGGGGCAAGCCGCTGCCGGGATACCGCACCGAATATACGGCCTGGTTTTTTGCGCCGGAACGGGGAAACTGGATGCTGATTGCCAGCTTTATCCGGCCTTCCACCAGCAGCTACCTGACCCGCCTGCATTCCTTTCTGGAAAATTTTGAACCCGAAAGCGGCTATATCGAGCGCAAAGCCTGGTTCGGCAACCAGTGGGTGCGCACGGCTGGCGGTCAGTGGAAGCCCCTTGGCCGGGCCCTTTTCACCGGGGATGCTACGGCCCAGATCGGTTACCGGCTGGACTATGGAGGGGCCGCACAGGGCGGAAGGTTCCTGTTGCGCAATGGAGGGTTTTTCAACAACCCTACGCCCCTGAAAAGCCGGCTGGATCATGACCTTCCTGTCAAGGAACCCCGCATCGATTTTTCCTCCCTGGAATGAGGGGAGGATGCCGGGAAATCCCGCCGGGGCCGCCCGCGGAATTCCCCCGGTTTTCCGGATTCCGTTGTACCTTTACCACTCAATCATCCTGTATGAAAAAGAGGTTCCTGGCCGCGATGATCTTCGCAAGCCTGCTGGCAGCCCCGGCTGCCCTGGGTCAGTGCTCCATTTGCACCCGGACGGCCCAGCAGCTGGGTGAGCAGCCGGCCAAAGGCCTGAACCAGGGCATCCTTTACCTGGCCTTCACCCCCTTTGCCATTGCCGGGTATGTGGGCTACCGCTGGTGGCGAAACAACCGCTGAACTTCGGTTTTCCTTCTTTTCAGTCAGTCTTTGGCAACACGCTCATGACTCTGGTCGCAGAAAGGCGGCGTACGGGTCTGCTTACACTGGCAGAACCAAACCTCCTCGGCCCGGTCGAACTGCACTTTTACGCTGCGGAACGGCATGCCGTCGATCAGCTTGTGTCGACTGTCACAAAAGGGCTGTTTCTCGCTGAGCCCGCAGGAGCACCACGAATAGACTTTGCCGGGCTCCACCTGCACGATGGCCGGCTCACAGGCCGCTATCCGCGGCAGGTTTTCGTTGGGAATTGATTCCATTTTTAGTAGTCCGTTTGGGTGGTTGGATCCAAATAGGTATTGATAAAGGTATAAAGATGAAAATCACCGTCCGCCATCGCCCCGGCGATGCGCTCCTTCAGCTGCTGCTTGCTGATTTGCTTCATTTTCCGCTGCACGATCAGCTGCCAGGCCTTTTCCGCCAGCAGCCAGAGGCGACGTTCCGAAACCCGGGCGGATTCCAGGGACCGCAGGATCTCTTCCAGGAGCGGGGCAATACCCTGCCGGGCCGTGGCCACCGTCTTGTAAACCGGGGTATTGCGCGTGCCCGCAGACCCGGAAGGTTTCAGCATGGCCTGCAGGTTGCGGACAAACAGGTCGGCATCCGGCCGGTCGGCTTTGTTCACCACGAACAGGTCCGCCACCTCCATCAGCCCGGCCTTCATCGTCTGGATCTCGTCGCCGGCTTCAGGTACCAGTACGACCACGGTTACATCAGCCAGCCCCGCAATCTCGATTTCGCTCTGGCCCACGCCGACCGTTTCAACCAGGATATAGTCATAAGGTGCCGCCCTGAGCAGGTCCGTGATTTCAATGATCTTTGGATGCAGCCCCCCCACGGCTCCCCGGCTGGCCAGGGAGCGGATATACACCTGCTCATGGGTGTACCAGTCGCTCATGCGGACCCGGTCACCCAGTACGGCCCCGTGATGGAAAGGCGAAGAGGGATCCACGCAGAGAATGGCCACCCGGCGACCGCGTCCGACCAGCTCGCCGGTTAGGGCATCGGTTAAGGTACTTTTTCCTGCACCGGGCGGGCCGGTGATACCGATCACACGGGCAGGACCTGTCGCAGGTAAGCCCTGCAGGAGCTGTTCGTACCCCGGGTATTCGTTTTCCACCAGGGAGATACTGCGGGCCAGGCTCCGACTGTCACCCTGCTTCACCCGTTGTAAAAGCTCCTGCCACATGGTAAAATAATGGGACAATGACGAAATATGACCGGCAAATTACAGATTGCATCCCGAATCATGGCTTTTTAGCAAGCTTATTGCTGATTTTTGCAGCAGCTGATACGATGCCGGCTTCCGGGTCGTTTAAGGAAACTGATTTATGCAACCGATTTCCGTCGTGATCATTTGTCGCAATGAGGCGCACGTACTGGGCGATACCCTGGAAAGCCTGCAGGGGCTGTCCGATGACCTGCTCGTGTACGACAACGGAAGCACCGACGGAACCCAGCAACTGGTCCGGCGTTCCGGAGGACGCCTCGTAGAAGGCCCCTGGGAAGGGTATGGCCTGACCAAGCAACGGGCCACCGCCCTGGCCCGGTATGACTGGATTCTCTGCCTGGACGCCGACGAACTGCCCGATCCCACCCTGAAAATGGCCCTGCTAACCTGTGCGCTCGACGACCCGGACCGGGTCTACGAAGCGTCGTTCCGGAACTTTTACGGGCAAAAATGGGTTCGCTATGGGGAATGGGGCCGGGATCGTCATATCCGGCTCTTCAACCGCACACGGGTTCGCTGGAATGATGCGATCGTACACGAGGAGCTCATCCTCCCCCCGGGAATCCGCCGGGAACTCCTGAAGGGATGGGTTCTTCACCGGACTGTTGAGAATACGGAGGAACTGATCCATAAAAACACCCGGTATGCATTGCTGAATGCCGAAAAATATTTCCGCCAGGGTAAGCGCGTCAGCTGGATAAAGATCTATGCGGCACCCGGATTCGCGTTCCTGAAATACTACCTCCTTAGGCTCGGCTTCCTGGACGGCTGGGAAGGATTCGTCTGCGCGAGGACCACCAGCTATTACACCTTTCTGAAATATGCCCGCTTACGCGAACGCTGGAGGCAGGAAAAAGGCCGTGCCTGACCGGGCCCGATTTTTGGATTTTTGCTCCCTGAATCCGGTAACTTTGGCATATGACCAATTTCATTCCCATCTTCCCACTGGGCATCGTGGTGTATCCCGGCGAAGACCTGAACCTGCATATCTTCGAGCCGCGCTACAAACAGCTCGTAAGCGAATGCCAGGCTTCCGGCAAGCCTTTCGGCATTCCCACGGTCCTGGAAGAACGGGTGCAGGATTACGGATCACTTGTGGAAGTGCGGGAAATTACCAAGGTCTACGAGAACGGGGAAATGGATATCCGTTCCCGGGGGTCCCGGGTATTCCGCGTCCTGGAAATCATCCGGGAAGTGCCCGAAAAGTTGTACAGCGGGGCGATTGTTACCTATCCCGAGACCTCCGACGAAGGCAACCCGGACCTGATGCGGCGCGTGCTCAACAGCGTCCGCGAACTGCACAAGCTGCTGCATTTGAACAAATCATTTCCCAAATCCGACC
>DASZRL010000074.1:0-23300 GCA_035549175.1 Chitinophagaceae bacterium
TTCAACAATTAGTGCGTAAAGGACGCGAAATAATCAAGGCTAAAAGCAAATCCAGGGCCCTGGACAGCTGCCCGCAGCGGCGTGGCGTTTGTACCCGGGTATACACCACGACGCCGAAAAAACCCAACTCGGCGCTTCGCAAGGTGGCCAAGGTTCGCCTGACCAATAAGGTGGAAGTGATCGCCTACATCCCGGGAGAAGGGCATAACCTCCAGGAGCACTCCATCGTGCTTATTCGCGGCGGCCGGGTAAAGGACCTCCCGGGCGTTCGTTACCACATTGTGCGTGGTTCCCTGGACACGGCCGGGGTTAAAGACCGCAAGAAGAGCCGTTCCAAGTATGGCACCAAGCGTGAAAAGCAGGCCGCAAAAAAATAAAGCAATCTAATCGTAATAGAAATCTGATTTCACATGCGCAAAGCACAAGCAAAAAAACTTCCGCTCGCTCCCGATCCTAAATTCAATGACAAACTGGTTACCCGCTTTGTCAACAACCTGATGTGGCAGGGTAAGAAGAGCGGCGCCTACACTATATTTTACACGGCGCTGGACAAGGTGGCCAAGCAGACCGGGGAGGACCCCTATGAAATATGGAAACGGGCCCTGGCCAATGTAACTCCCTCCGTGGAAGTTCGTAGCCGCCGGATTGGGGGTGCTACCTTTCAGATCCCTACCGAAGTGCGCCAGGATCGTAAACTGTCACTGAGCATCAAGTGGCTGATCCGCTATAGCCGCGAGCGCAATGGCCGCAGCATGGCAGACAAGCTGGCTAATGAGATTGTGGCAGCTGCCAAAGGGGAAGGTGCTGCGGTGAAAAAGAAAGAAGATACGCACCGCATGGCCGAAGCCAACAAGGCCTTCGCCCACTTCCGGGTCTGATACGTGCCTACCGAACAATACTTTATTGAAGCAACCTCCGGGTTGCTTTTTTGTTTCCTGAAGGGTGTGGTCACTTACCGTTCAGGGTGCATTTTCGAAAAATAACCTAATTTTCCGCCCTAACCAGCAGCACGATTGCATGAAAGAGGGGATGGGCCACCAGGACATACCGGAACTGCAGCGGAGGATCGCCATTTATGAGGATGAGATTGCCTACCGGGACCTGTTTTTTCTTCTGTATGCGCCCCTTAAACGATTCGCACAGACCTTCCTGAAGTCACCTGAAATTTCCGAGGAGGTGGTAGCTGATGTGTTCGTGGAAATTTGGACACGCAGGGCCCGCCTGCTGGAAATTGAAGATCTGAAAATGTACCTGTACATCAGCGTGCGCAACGGCGCTTTGCGCAGGATGCAGCAGGCCAGGCGGCAGCCTGTCCTCTCCCTGGATGAGATAAGCGTGGAACTGATCTCAGGGGATTCCACTCCTGAGGAAGCCCTGCTCACCTCGGAACTCCGGTTGCGGATTGAACAGGCGGTTAATGAATTGCCTCCCCGCTGTAAACTGATTTACAAGCTGGCCAAGGAAGACCGGCTAAAATACCGTGAGATTTCCCGACTCCTTCATATCCAGATCAAGACAATCGACCATCAACTGGCCACGGCCGTCAAAAAGATTGCCCACGCGGTACAATTCCGACTGAAGAAGAAAACGGATCAGATCTGATTTTTTTTTAAACCCTTAGGGGATTTTTCTTTTCCCTGTCTCTTAATATATAAGCATGATGCAAACTGATCGACTTTGGACCCTCCTGGGGCGAAAACTGGCCGGAGAAGCTTCCCCGGAGGAACTGGCGGAGCTTGAAGACTTGCTTAAGGTTCATCCGGAGGCCCATTTGTCCATCCAGGCCGTCACGGAAACCTGGGATGAACCCTTGCCAGCTGAAGACCAGGAGGCGACGCAAGCCTATGAGCGCCTTGCCCACCGGCTGAAGGATCTTGGGTTCGGGTTCCGGGAGGAAGAAGGCCCTCAGGAACTGTATCTGCCAGCGACACGTCCCCTTCGGCGCAGGAATAAGGTGGTTCTTGTGGGTGTCCTCGCAATTACGGTTCTGGCAGTCGCCATCTGGTGGGTGAGTCCCGCCAGATCATCCGCTGACAGGTCAGGCCGGGAGGCTTCCGCTGTCAAGAGTAGCGTTTCCACCCGGTACGGATCCCGTTCGCGCGTGGACCTGCCGGATGGCTCCGTGGTTTGGCTGAATGCGGGCAGTACCCTCACCTATGATCCTCAGTTCGGAGTTACCAACCGGGAAGTACGGCTTAGCGGGGAAGGATATTTTAAGGTGGTCCACAACGAGAATAAGCCTTTCCTTATTCATACCTCCGTCATGGACATCCGGGACCTGGGAACCCAGTTTAACGTCAAGTGTTATCCGGATGACAGGACGACGGAAACCAGCCTGGTGGAAGGAAGTGTTGAAATCACCGTACGCCGCCGGGGCGAACGTTATACCCTGAAGCCTAACCAGAAACTGGTACTCCTGAACGAGGCCATTGGGGCGGACTCAGGAAGGGCAGCCCCGGGCAAGGCGCCGAGTAAGGACGACGAGCCGATTATGGCAATCCGCTCCCTGACCTACAAGGCGGACGATACGGTGGCTGTGGAGACGGCCTGGGCTTACAACCGGTTATCCTTCGCGGACGAACGCTTCAGTGAGGTGACCAAGAAACTGAGCCGTTGGTTTAACCGGGAGTTTGCCTTCAGCAATCATTCCCTGGAGGATGAGCGGCTGACTGGCTCCTTTCCACCGCAGACCACCCTGGAACAGGCAATGGAAGCGCTGAAATACGGATACCGGTTCAATTATGAAATACGAGGGGAAAAAGTGATTATATATTAGAAAATACTTATTTATAACCAAAACATTAGCTGCGTATGAATTACCACTCCGGATAAAACAAAAAACGGGAAATGTTGGCGCATTCCCCGTCGTAAAGGCTCATAAAGGAAACCGTCTCTTGCCTGATTCGATTTCTGCATTTATCAACCTCAAGCTTAAAAGTATGAAAAATAAGCATACGATTGCCAGGACCCTTGCGGCCCTGAAAATGCCGTTCTTGATTATGAAACTTACACTGATTCTCACCGTATTCTGCGTCTTTCACAGCTTTGCCGGTATCCGGGGACAGACGGTAACACTGACCGCACGGGACACCCGGATCAGTACGGTGCTATCCGATATTGAAAAGCAGGGGAATGTCCGGTTCCTGTTCAACAGCCGGTTAAAGGACCTGCACCAGAAGGTGACCGTTTCCTTCAATAACACGGAAATCGGCAAGGCCTTGGATGAACTGTTTACCGGTACCAGCCTGCGCTTCAGGAAATTCGAAAACAACCTCATCGTGATCCGTTCGGAATCCGGCGAGGATCACCAGGTGCAGGTTACCGGCCACGTCACCAGCGAAACCGGGGCGCCCCTTTCCGGCGTTTCAGTTCTGGTACGGGGAACCAACCGGGGTACGGTAACCAATGCGGACGGCAATTTCATTCTGAACATCGATGATCCCAATGCCGTCCTGGTGTTTTCCTATATCGGGTATGAAACCCAGGAGGTACCCCTCGGGGGGCGAACCCAGGTGTCCGTAGCCATGACCCTTTCCCAAAAGCAACTGGACCAGGTCATAGTGGTGGGTTATGGCACCCAGCGTAAACTGGATGTGACCGGGTCGGTTGCGCAGGTAAAGGGGGATGAAGTGGCCAAGCAGCCTGCCTCCAACGCGATCAGTTCCCTTCAGGGGAAGGTAGCCGGGGTTCAGATTACTAATTCCGGCGCTCCCGGCGCTTCCCCGGAGATACGTATTCGGGGTCTCGGAACTATTTATGGCAGCCAGTCCCCGCTTTATGTGGTGGATGGGGTCTGGTATGATGACATCAGCTTCCTGAACCCGGCCGATATTGATAATATCAGTATTCTCAAGGATGCGTCCAGCGAATCCATTTTCGGGGTACGTGCCGCCAACGGAGTGATCCTGATCTCCACCAAAAAAGGAAAATCCGGAGCCGCCGTGGTTAATTATAACGGATATGTCGGCTACCAGAATGTAACCAACCAGATTAAAATGGCTGATGGCAGCCAGTATGCTACCCTGATCAATGAATTGCGGGGTAATACCGATCTCAACCCTGCGGATTTTGGCAAAGGAACCGATTGGTACCACCAGGTTTTGCGCAATGCCCTGGTAACGAATCACCAGGTGTCCGTGTCCGGCGGGACGGAGCGGTCCACCTACAACTTCTCCCTGGGATATTTCAAACAGGATGGCATCGTCGAAACCAACAGCTATAGCCGCTACACGGCCCGGTTACAAAACGATTTCCAGGTCTTTAAGCCGCTTAAACTGGGGTATACCCTCACGGCGGTGGCCAGCAACTCCCGGGACATTGACGGAAGTATCTTCCACCAGCTGTTTGCTGCTGCCCCGATTGTACCGGTCCGGTATGCCGACGGCTCTTACGGTGATCCGTCAGATTATAACCTGGGTGACGGCGCCAATTTTAATCCTCAGGTTACCATCGATTTCTTCAACCAGCGCTCCAAGAATTACCGCGCCACCGGCAATGCCTATGCCGACCTGAAGATGGCCCGCCACTTCACCTTCCATAGCAGTATCGGTGGCGATTTCGGGCAGGCTGAAGTGCGTAATTACCTGCCGGTCTACACCGCGACCCTCAAACAGCGCAATACCCTCAGCGCCCTGACTATTTCCCGGGCGGAGACGCGAAACTGGATCCTGGAGAACACCTTTACGTATGAGAACCGTTTCAACGACCACAGCCTGAAAGTGCTGGTCGGCCAATCCGCCAACCAGAATCAGATATACGGCCTCACCGGTTCTGCCAAAGGGGTACCTTACAGTTCCTCAGGTGACCTGTACCTGTCACTGGGAAATACCGGTACGGCCACCGTGACCGATTACGGGGACCTGTCACACTGGGCTTCCTACTTCGGCCGTGTAAACTATTCCTTCAAAAACCGTTACCTGCTTAATGCATCCTTCCGGGCGGACGGATCCTCCAAGTTTTCCGGCAATAAGCGCTGGGGCTATTTCCCGTCCGTGGGGGCCGGCTGGGTGATTTCCGACGAGGACTTCATGAAAAGCCAGCGTACCATCAGTTACCTGAAACTCCGGGGCAGCTGGGGCCAAATCGGTAATGCAAGTGTTCCTTCCAACCTGCCAACGCAGCTGGTGGATAATAACCAGGGATATTCGGTTGCCTGGGGTAACGGGGCCATTGGCACAGGTGCCAGCATCGACCAGCTTGTGCCGCCTGTCCTGTACTGGGAGAAAGGGGTAGGTACTGATATCGGCCTGGAAGGGTCCCTGCTGAAAAGCAGGCTGAGCTTTGATGCGGATTTCTATAACCGGAAGACGCAGGATGCCATATTTGATATTCCCATTCTCAGCTCCATCGGAACCTCTTCCGGGGCCATTATCGGCAACCAGGCCACCATTCAGAACCAGGGCTTCGAACTCCTGCTGACCTGGAAGGATGATATCAGTAAGGACTTTTCCTACCGGGTCAGCGGCAATATCGGGATCAATGAAAACAAGGTGCTCAAAACCGTAACCGGGGAAAACCCGATCTACGGAGGCGGCAGCGCCGCTACCGGCGGCCAGCTTGCCACCCGCACGATCGTGGGGCAACCGATCGGCCAGTATTACGGCCTGCAGGTGACAGGAATTTTCCAGAATGCCACCGAGGTGGCCAATTCAGCCCAGGCCGCCACGGCCAAACCCGGTGACTTCAAATACGTGGACCAGAACAAAGATGGTGTAATAGACGGCAAGGACCGCATTGCCCTGGGAAATCCCAACGCGAAATTTACCTACGGGTTAAACACGAACTGGACCTACCGTCAGTTTGACCTTACGCTGGATTTCCAGGGTGTGGCCGGGGTGCAGATCTATAATGCCAACCTGGGTATCCGCTACGGAACAGAGAATTTCACCAAGGACTTCTATGACAATCGCTGGCACGGGGAAGGTACTTCCAATTCCTATCCCTCGGTAAATATCGGAGGCGGGGATAACTACAAGCCGAACTCCTTCTTTGTGGAAAACGGGAGTTACTTCCGGGTTCGCAACGCCCAGCTGGGTTATACCTTCTCCAAGGCGATCGCCGACAGACTGCGGGCGCGTCAGCTGCGCGTCTATGTAAATGCCCAGAATGCGCTGAACTTCTTCAGGTATCGCGGATTTTCCCCTGAAATCGGGGGCAGCGCCCTGAGCCGGGGGATTGATACCAACGTGTATCCGTTGTATGCCACCTACAATTTTGGCGTTAACCTTTCCTTCTAACCCCAAAAACGATTTTTATGAACCACAATCATAATAACCTACTTATCCGTACCTCGGCTGTCCTGGGTGTATTAATCCTGGTCACCGCCTATACCTCCTGCAAGAAGAGTTACCTGGACGTGCCACCGCAGGGAGAGCAGAAAGGGGAAGCCTTCTGGCAGAATGAATCCGATGCGACCAAGGCGGTCAACGCCATGTACGGTAACCTGCGGTCCTGGACTCAGGTGGCCTTCGCACCCATTGCCATTGAGAGCCTGGGATCGGATGATGCCGAGAAAGGCAGCAACCCCACGGACGCTACCTTCATGAACAAATTCGACAATTTTACCGCTACCTCGACCGAAGGGCAGATCCAGGATTTCTGGACCGGGGAATACCAGCAGATCAACCTGTGCAACCAGGTCCTTGACAATGTGCCGGGGATCAACATGGATGCCAACCTGAAGAGCCGGTACCTGGCAGAGGCCAAGTTCCTTCGCGCCTATGCCTATTTCCGGCTGGTGCGCGCCTTCGGGGATGTACCGCTGCGGCTGCACCTGCCGAAGAATGCCACCGAATATAATATTCCCCGCACACCCAAGGCACAGGTATGGGCCGCGATCGAGCAGGATCTGACCGACGCAGCTGCCGTACTACCCCTTACCTACGGACCTGCCGATGTGGGCAGGGCCACCAAAGGGGCTGCCCTGGCTCTTCATGCCAAGGTGGCTATGTACCAGCAAAAATGGAGCGAGGTGCTTGACTATACCAACCAGGTGATCTCTTCCAACGTGTATTCCCTGTTTCCCGACTACGAGCAATTGTTCCGGATTCCCAACGAAAATAACTCCGAGTCTGTTTTCGAGATCCAGTGCAAATATGTTCCGGGCAACTGTGATTTTTCTAATTCGCAATATTCCCAGGTGCAGGGCGTGCGCGGTTCCTTCGGCGGCGGTTGGGGGTTCAACGTGCCCACCCAGTCACTGGCCGATGCCTATGAGCCCGGCGACCCCCGTCGTGACGCCACTATCATTTTCCGCGGGGAAACGACCCCGGAAGGTGATGCGATCCCTGTAAGCGGGGACAACCCCATGTATAACCAGAAGTCCTATGTTCCTTTCAGTCTGTATACGGGGGAATGCGCCGAGGGATCCGAACAGAATATTCGGGTCATCCGCTATGCAGAGGTACTGCTGATGAACGCGGAAGCGGCCAACGAGATGGGCCAGACGGCCCAGGCGCTTCAATCGCTGAATGCCGTTCGGGCCCGGGCTCGCGGTGGCAATAATGCCATCCTGCCTGACGTGACCACGACTAACCAGGCGGACCTCCGGCTGGCGATCTGGCATGAACGACATGTGGAACTGGCTATGGAATTTGATCGCTATTTTGATGTGATCAGGCAGGGTAGGGCTGCCCAGATCTTCGGTCCCAAAGGATTTGTGGCCGGGAAAAACGAAGTATGGCCTATTCCCCAGAACGAGATAGACCTCAGCGCGGGAGTACTGACCCAGAACCCCGGGTATTAATTTCTCATCCTCAAAACAGAAATCATGAAAGGAATTTATAAAAATGGCTTACTTGCCCTGGCACTGGCTGCTTTCAGCAGCCTTTTGCTGACATCCTGTTACAAGAAATTTGATCCAAGCAGCTATGCCCCTAAATTATCCATCGGTGGCTATACGAGTTCCAAGGAAATCGCGCCGAGTAACCTGGTGGGGTACTGGGCCTTTGATGGCAGCCTGGTGGACAGCGTGTCCAACCAGGCCGGCACCAATGCCGGCACCGGTTTCACCGCCGGGGTTAAGGGTCAGGCACTGCAGGGTGCGGACCAGTCCTATGTGGTTTTTGATCCTTCCCAGGCACTTCAGAACCTGCAGAGCTTTACGATTACCTGCTGGGTCAACAGCCCCCAGAATACCAATGGAATCGTAGGGTTGTTCGATCTTGCCAACACCAACGCTTTCTGGGGAAACCTCGATCTGTTCTTTGAGAACGGGAGTACGGCCAGCAAGGCCATACTCAAGCTGCATGTCAACAATAACGGTACGGATGCCTGGGTAGGGAATTACGAGATTTCCAATATCTGGAATCTCTGGACCAGCCTGGCTATCACCTATGATGCAGCCAGTTCGACGTTCAAGGTCTTTGTTAACGGATCCAAGATCGCGACCCAGACCCAGGCGGGCTATGGACCGCTGGTCTTTCAGAATGCCACGAAGGCTGTTTTTGGAACGGTCCAGTTCCAGACCAACCCGAGCCTGACTTCCGCCACGGATTCCCAGCCCTGGGCCAGCTACCTGACCGGGGCGCTGGATGAATTCCGGATTTATAATACGGCGCTGAGCGAATCAGACGTGAATGCCCTGGTTAAACTGGAAGGCCGGGGGAAATAAGTAGAAACTCTTAGTCTGACCCGGTGCGGCAAAACCGCCCGGGACAGACTAAAAAAATAGCAATCATTGTGCAGGTAAAATCGTATCTTAAAGAACAGTTTCAGCAATCTGCTTTTCAGTACATAAGCAAGAGCCCTGCCGTAACAGGGCTCCGCGTGACGCAGTTAGTTTGCGTTGCATTTTTTCTCACACAGCGTGAGTGTTAATGATCAAGACCGGAACCTTGTCTCTACAAGGTTCCTTTTCTTATGTTAACCAGACAACCCTTCATTTGCAAAAGATGCTTGGCGTGAAAAAAAAGTTTTTCTTCCTGGTGCTGCCATGCCTGATGACGTCCTTTTTAGGCTGGGGACAGTCAAAACGCGCGAACAATCGTGTCGCTGATACACATAGTAAATGGCAGCCTGCCGAACTTTCCGACAGTGCCTTGCTGGACCTGGTTGAGCAGCAGACGATCCGGTATTTCTGGGATTTTGCTCATCCGGTTAGCGGTATGGCCCGGGAAAGGAGCAACCAGGCGTTTGATTACGGATCAGAGGTAGTAACGACGGGTGGCACCGGCTTTGGGGTTATGGCGATCCTGGTAGCTGTCGACCGTCACTGGATTGGCAGGGACACAGCGGCCCGCCGGTTGCTTAAGCTGGTCAATTTCCTGCTCAAGGCCGATTCCTACCATGGCGTATTTCCGCATTGGATGAACGGGGCTACCGGCAGGACCATCCCTTTCAGCCGTAAGGACGATGGTGCGGACCTGGTGGAAACCTCCTACCTGCTGCAGGGCCTGCTTTGTGCCCGCCAGTATTTCCAGGGAGATAATGATACCGAGCGGGAACTACGTAACCGGATCGGATGGATATGGAACGACGTGGAGTGGAACTGGTTCACACGTGACGGACGAGAGGTGCTGTATTGGCATTGGAGCCCCAATAATGGCTGGAGCATGGATTTCCCGATCCGGGGCTTTAATGAGTGCCTGATCACCTACGTGCTGGCAGCCAGCGGCGAACGGTACCCGGTTCCGGCATCCGTGTATCACCGGGGATGGGCCCAGAGCGATTTCTTCCGGAATGGAAAAACCTTTTATGGTTACCGGCTGCCCCTGGGCTTCGATTTCGGAGGGCCGCTTTTCTTTTCCCAGTATTCCTTCCTGGGACTGGATCCTCACGGCCTGCAGGATGACTACGCCGACTACTGGGAGCAGACTACCCACCACACGCTTATCAACCACGCCTATTGCCTGGAGAATCCCCAGCATTTTGCCGGCTACGGAGCAACCTGCTGGGGGCTTACGGCCTGTGATACCTACTATGGCTATGATGCCTATTCACCCACCAACGACCGCGGGACCATTGCACCCACGGCGGCATTGTCTGCCTTCCCGTACACGCCGGAATATTCCATGAAGGCCCTGCGTCATTTCTATTACGACCTTGGCGGACGCCTGTGGGGCCCCTACGGGTTTCATGATGCCTTCAATGAAACCAGGAACTGGTATGCGGAAAGCTACCTGGCGATTGACCAGGGACCGATTGTGGTCATGATCGAAAATTACCGTAGCGGGCTGTTGTGGAAGCTTTTTATGAGTTGTCCGGAGGTAGCTTCCGGCCTGCGTAAACTCGGATTCAAGAGTCCCTACCTGAAATAGTGCGCCATGGTGCGGATTCCGCCTTATCATCGAAACGGTCCTGTTTACCGCAGGCGGCCCGGTAGCGGCATCCTGGCCGGGTGGATCCTGCTGTGGGCAGCGGCCACCGGTTGCAGCAAAGGCTCCGGATCCGCCCCGCCGCCGCCCGGCCCGGTTCAATCCTTTTATTTCAGCAGGGCCTCCGTCGGTACCCAGGCAGGCACAAGCTTTTATGGGGTGGCCATTGCGCCGCAGGTGACCATCAGCTTCACCGCCCCGGTGGACCGTACCTCCGCCGCCTCCCAGTTTATCCTGCGGGATGCGGGAGGCGTCAGCCTGCCGGTGGATCTGGCCTTTGCCGATGGAGACAGCAGCATACGGCTCAGCCCTCATGCCGCCCTGCAATACCTGAGCCGCTACACGATATCGGTGGGGGCCGGACTCCTGTCCCGCGGGCAGACCCGCCTGGGAACCTCCCTGCAGCTAAGCCTGATGACCGCACTGGATTCCTCGGACAAGTTTCCGGCGGTTTCGGACAGTGCCCTGCTGGACAAGGTCCAGCAGCAGACCTTCCGTTACTTCTGGGATTTTGCCCACCCGGTAAGCGGGCTGGCGAGGGAACGGACCACCTCGGGAGACTTGGTTACCACCGGAGGCAGCGGATTTGGCGTGATGGCCCTCCTGGTAGGCATACACCGGCAGTTCATCACCCGTACCCAGGGCCTGGACCGGATGACCCGGATCGTCCATTTTCTGGCCGGGCAGGCCACTACCTACCACGGAGCATTCCCGCATTGGATGAATGGAACTACGGGGGCCACGATCCCCTTCTCGCCCAATGACGACGGCGCGGACCTGGTGGAGACGGCCTATCTGATGCAGGGATTGCTTTGTGCCCGCCAGTTCTTTGACGGGACGGACAGCGCCGAAGCCGGTCTGCGCAGTACGATCGATACCCTCTGGAACCGGGTGGAATGGGACTGGTTCACCCAGGGTGGCCAGCAACAGCTGTACTGGCACTGGAGTCCGGACAAGGGCTGGGTTATGAATATGCCGATCAAGGGCTGGGATGAAGCCCTGATCACCTATGTACTGGCTGCCTCCTCCCAAGACCACGCCATTGACGCTGCCGTGTACCAGAACGGATGGGCCCAGCAAGGCGCCATCCGCAACGGCAACAGCTACTATAATTTCGTGCTTCCGCTGGGACCCACCCTGGGAGGGCCCCTTTTCTTTTCGCAGTATTCCTTTCTGGGCCTGGATCCGAACGGGCTTACGGATGCCTATGCCGACTACCTGCAGCAGGTGACCAACCATACGCTGATCCAGTATAGTTATTGCCAGGCAAATCCGCGGAACTATTATGGCTACAGTGACGCCTGTTGGGGACTGACCGCCAGTGATGACCCCGCAGGTTATGCCGTTCATGATCCGATGCAGGATAACGGGGTTGTTTCGCCTACAGCCGCCCTCTCGTCGTTTCCGTACACCCCGCAGGCGTCCATGAAGGCGCTTGCCTTTTTTTATTACAAACTGGGGGACCGCCTCTGGGGCCCTTACGGGTTTAAAGATGCCTTCCGCCTGCAGGATGGCTGGTTTGACAACGACTACCTGGCCATTGATCAGGGCCCCATCCTCGTGATGATCGAAAACTACCGCAGCGGACTGCTCTGGAACCTGTTTACGAGCTGCCCGGAGGTTCGGACCGGGCTGGTGCGGCTAGGATTTCAGGCGCCTTATCTTTAATTAAGTATATTTATCCGCATGAACCAAACGAACTGCTCCGTGCGCAAGTTTGCTCTGAGGTCCCTGGGTTTACTGCTGCTGGTACTCGTCCTGCAACCCTCCCGGGCCCAGCAGGCGGATGACCCGTACGCCGATGAAATCCGGGCATTTCGGCACCAGGACAGCCTGGAGCCGCCGCCCAGCCATGCCATCCTGTTCGTCGGCAGTTCCTCCTTTCGTTTCTGGAAGGATGTACAACAGGATTTTCCCGGCTATACGATCATTAACCGCGGCTTTGGCGGATCGACCCTGCCCGATGTGATCCGTCACGCGGGCGAAATAATCCTGCCCTACCATCCGCGCGAGGTGGTGATCTATTGCGGGGAAAACGACCTGGCCTATGCCGATACGGTAAGCCCGGAGCTCGTTTTGGCGCGGTTCAGGACGCTTTTCGGGATCATCCGGCACGCCTATCCGCGCCTGCCGATCGTATTTGTTTCCATCAAACCCAGTCCAAGCCGCCAGCAGCTGATGCCCAGGATGCTCCGGGCCAATGTGCTGATCCGGCAGTTCCTGGCCCGCAGGCGGAAGACCTATTTTGTCGATGTCTATCACCGGATGCTGACCCAGGAGGGAACGCCGATGCCGGATATATTCGGAGACGACAACCTGCATATGAACCGGAAGGGCTATGCCATCTGGCAGGAAGCCATCCGTCCTTTTCTCATAAAAGACTAAAGCCTTGCACATGAAACGAGTTTCTATTTCGGTTTTTCTGCTTGCCTGCCTGATGCACCTTGCCGCGCAGCAGGGAAAGTATACCGCTGACGCCCGCATGAACGCCTTCATCAACGACCTGATGAAGAAAATGACCCTCGAGGAAAAGATCGGCCAGCTCAACCTGGTAACCCCCGGGGGCGCGGTCACCGGTTCCGTGGTCAGCAATGATGTGGATAATAAAATTCGCAAAGGGCTTGTCGGCGGTCTGTTCGGTATTACCGGTCCCGACAAGGTTCGACAGGCTCAGGATATCGCGGTCAAGAACTCCCGCCTGCATATTCCCCTGATCTTCGGCCTGGATGTCATTCACGGACACAAGACCGTGTTTCCCATTCCGCTGGGCTTATCGTGCAGCTGGGATACTGCCCTGATTGAGCGCAGCGCCCGCATTGCTGCCACCGAGGCAACCGCCGACGGACTGAACTGGGCGTTTTCCCCCATGGTGGACATCGCCCGAGACCCCCGGTGGGGCCGGATCGCGGAAGGCTCCGGGGAAGACCCCTTCCTGGGATCCCAGATCGCGCAGGCCATGGTTCGCGGATACCAGGGAAAGGACCTGTCCCAAGATAACACCCTGCTTGCCTGTGTGAAGCATTATGCACTGTACGGGGCAGCGGAGGCAGGAAGGGATTATAATACGGTGGACATGAGCCGTATCCGGATGTATAACGAATACCTGGCTCCCTACAAAGCGGCTGTGGACGCGGGGGTGGGAAGTGTCATGACATCCTTTAATGAGGTGGATGGTATCCCGGCCACGGGTAATAAATGGCTCGTTACCGATGTGCTGCGCAAGCAATGGGGATTTAACGGGCTGGTCGTGACCGATTATACGTCGATCAGCGAAATGACCAACCACGGCATGGGGGACCTGCAGACGGTTTCCTCCCTGGCCCTGCATGCCGGTGTAGATATGGATATGGTCAGTGAGGGCTTCCTGACAACCCTTAAAAAATCGCTCCAGGAAGGAAAAGTCACGCTGGCTCAAATTGACACGGCCTGCCGCCGGATCCTGGAGGCCAAATACCGCCTGGGCCTTTTTGAGGACCCGTACCGGTATTGCAATGACCAGCGGGCCGCTACGGAAATCCTGAGCGACGCCAACCGGCAGGCTGCCCGGGAAATCGCCGCGCGATCCTTTGTGCTGCTTAAAAACCGGCGGGAAGTCCTACCGCTTCAGAAAAAAGGGACGATTGCGGTAATCGGGCCCCTGGCGGACAGCAAGCGCAACATGCTGGGCACCTGGAGTGTTGCCGGAGACTGGCAGCAGTCGGTCACCGTGCTGGACGGTATCCGCAATGCCGCGGGCCAGGATGTGAATGTATTATATGCCAAGGGGGCGAACATCAGCGATGATCCGATGTTGATCCAGCGCACCAATGTTTTCGGGACCGAGGTGGATATTGACAAGCGCAGCCCGGAGGAAATGATCCAGGAAGCCGTGACCACCGCCGGACAGGCGGATGTCATTGTAGCCGTGGTCGGGGAAGCGGCCGATATGACCGGTGAGGCTTCCAGCCGTTCGGATATCCGTATTCCGGAGAGCCAGGAAAACCTGCTCAAGGCGCTGGTCAAGACCGGCAAGCCCGTAGTCATGGTGCTGTTCAACGGAAGGCCCCTTACCCTGGGCTGGGAAGACCAGCAGGTTGCGGCCATCCTGGATGTCTGGTTTGGCGGAACGGAGACCGGAAATGCCGTCGCCGATGTGCTGTTCGGGGCCTATAATCCATCCGGCAAGCTGACCACCACCTTCCCGCGCAGCGTAGGGCAGATACCCCTGTATTATAACCACAAGAATACCGGCCGTCCCTACAACGGGGAGGATTTTGCCAAGTTTAAAAGTGATTACCTGGACGTTTCCAATGATCCGGTGTATCCTTTCGGGTACGGGCTCAGTTACACCCGGTTTGATTACGGAAATATCAAACTCAGCAGTGAGGTGCTGAAACCGGGTGGCAGGCTGACGGCTTCCATTCCCGTCACCAATGCGGGAGCCTATGAGGGCGAAGAGGTGGTACAGCTTTATATCCGGGACCTGGTGGGCAGTGTGACCCGGCCCGTCAAGGAACTCAAGGGATTTCAGAAGATCCGCCTGAAGCCCGGCGAAACCCGGGTGGTTACCTTTTCGATCACTCCCGATGATCTGCGCTTTTACAACAGCCAGCTGCAGTTTGTCTACGAACCGGGCGATTTCAAGGTATTTATCGGAACCAATTCAAGAGACGTGAAGGAAGCCGCTTTCCGCCTGCAATAACCGGAGAGCGACCGGCAAAAAAATATCCCGGCCAGACCGGGATATTTCAGGTATTTGACGGTCATGTCGACTACATTTCACCATTTCCGGAGGCCATGCCAGACTCCATAGGCGGGGTGGGGGGTACGGCGGGTGCCGGGGCAGGAGCCTGCACAACCGGAGCCGGTTTGGGTTTGCTGACTGCCTTTCTGGGGGCCGCTTTCTTCTTTTTGGGAGCAGCCTTTTTCGGTGCTGCTTTTTTCTTCGGTGCTGCCTTCTTAACGGCTTTTTTGGGAGCCTTTTTTGCAGCCTTTTTGACCGCTTTTTTAGCTGCTTTCTTGGGGGCAGCTTTTTTCCTGGGAGCTGCCTTCTTAGCTACTTTACTGGCCTTTTTGCCAGCAGGTCTCTTCGCAGCCTTTTTCTTGGATTTCTTCTTTGCAGCCATACTTCGATGATTTTGGTAGTTTTAAATGTTGGGAAGGTGAAAAATAATTGTCGGTTTAAATTACAACGAATACCATATATCAGCAAAATTTTGCCTGTAATCTTGGCAGATTATTTTCGGGCGGGTTACGCCTACCTGCCGGATTGCCCGGGGAACGACCGGACCGGGTAGGGTAAGGGGGGCCGCCAGGTATGCCCGGGGCGGGGTAAGTGGCCGGCCGGCGGGCAGGCAGCGGGTGTGGATTATATAATGGGGGAAATAATGATTTTCCGGCTAATTTCTATACCTTTGCGCCTCCAAAACCGTAAGGTTGCTTTTTCATCACTAAATACCCGAAAATAGGCAAGTCATGGCAGACTTAAAATTTCAAAGAAACTTCGGTATTGCTGCGCACATTGATGCCGGTAAAACCACCACCACCGAGCGCATTCTCCGCTATACCGGTATGATTCACAAGATCGGTGAAGTCCACGAGGGTGCCGCCACCACCGACTGGATGGAGCAGGAAAAGGAACGGGGGATCACCATTACCTCCGCAGCCGTCAGCTGCCAGTGGAACTTCCCGACTGTCCTGGGTAAGCCGACGCCGGAAACCAAGAAATATTATTTCAATATCATCGATACCCCGGGTCACGTGGACTTCACCGTGGAGGTGGAGCGTTCCATGCGGGTCCTGGACGGCCTGATCGCCCTGTTCTCCGCCGTGGATGGCGTGGAACCCCAGTCTGAAACCGTTTGGCGCCAGGCTAACCGTTATAATGTACCCCGTATCGGGTTCGTCAATAAAATGGACCGGGCGGGTGCCGACTTCCTCAATGTGGTCAAGCAGGTCCGGGAAATGCTGGGTTCCAAGGCGGTTCCCCTGCAATTGCCGATCGGCGCAGAGGATAACTTCAAAGGCGTGGTTGACCTGATCAAGATGAAGGGTATTATCTGGCACATGGAGACCGAGGGGATGACCTTCGACGAGGTCCCCGTACCGGAGGATATGAAAGAGGATGTGGAATACTGGCGGGCCCAGCTGGTGGAAGCAGTTGCCGAATACGACGACCAGCTGATGGAAAAGTTTTTTGATGATCCTTCCAGCATCTCCGAGGACGAGATTCATGAGGCCATCCGCAAAGCAACCATCGACCTGAGCATCGTCCCCATGATGTGCGGTTCTTCCTTCAAGAATAAAGGGGTACAGACTGCCCTGGATGCCGTGTGCCGGTATCTGCCTTCCCCGGTGGATATCGAAGCGGTTAAAGGTACCGATCCCAATACCGGCGACGAGATCATCCGCAAGCCGGACCCCAAGGAGCCCTTTGCGGCCCTGGCTTTCAAGATCATGACCGATCCTTTTGTAGGGCGCCTGGCCTTCTTCCGCGCCTATTCCGGCCGCCTGGAGGCAGGTTCTTACGTGCTGAACGTGCGCAGTGGCAAAAAGGAGCGTATCAGCCGGATTATGAAGATGTTTGCCAACAAGCAGAACCCCATTGATTTTATTGAGGCCGGGGATATCGGCGCCGCGGTCGGGTTCAAGGAAATCAAGACCGGGGACACGCTTTGCGACGAGGCACATCCCATCGTACTGGAAAATATGTTCATTCCCGAACCGGTTATTTCCGTGGCCGTGGAACCCAAGACCCAGGCAGACGTCGATAAGATGGGTATGGCGATCGCCAAACTGATCGAAGAGGACCCCACCCTGCGGGTAAAGACTGACGAGGAAACCGGCCAGACCGTTCTGAGCGGGATGGGCGAACTCCATCTGGAAATTATCGTGGACCGGATGAAGCGTGAATTCAAGGTGGAGGTCAACCAGGGCGCTCCCCAGGTTGCCTACAAGGAAGCATTCCAGACCACGGTTGAGCACCGCGAGACCCTCAAGAAGCAGACCGGTGGACGCGGTAAGTTCGCCGATATCATCTTTGAGCTGGGGCCTGTCGATGCCGAATGGAAGGCGGAAAACCCCGACAAGCATTACCAGTTTGTCAATGATATTTTCGGCGGCTCCATTCCCCGCGAATTCGTGCCGGCGATCCAGAAAGGTTTTGAGCAGGCCATGACCAACGGGGTACTGGCCAACTACCCGGTCGACAATATGAAGATCCGGGTGTTTGACGGCAGTTTCCACGCGGTGGACTCCGATTCCATGTCTTTCGAACTGTGTGCCAAGCAGGGCTTCCGCGAGGCTGCCCGCAAGGCCAAGCCCGTTCTGCTGGAGCCCATCATGAAGGTGGAAGTACTTACCCCGGACCAGTACATGGGGGATGTAACCGGTGACCTGAACCGTCGTCGCGGCATGCTGGAAGGAATGGATACCCGTGCCGGCGTCCAGGTGATCAAGGCCAAGGTGCCCCTGAGCGAAATGTTTGGTTACGTAACCCAACTGCGCAGCCTTTCCTCGGGCCGGGCATCTTCCACCATGGAATTTTCACACTATGCCCCGGCTCCCAATAATATCGCCGAAGAAGTGATCGCCCGGGTGAAAGGAAAGGTCGGCGCTGCCTGATCCTGCCTTCCCGCATAGCATTCAGTCCCTGTCTTCCCCCCGGAAGGCAGGGATTGTCTTTTTTGGGCAACCGGATACCGCAATCAGGCAATCTCCGCAGAGGGATTGGTATCAATTTTGCTCTCTGGGAGCGACTTCGCCCCGTTTTTAAATCCAATAATTCCCATCCGGCTGTCCGGCAATAACCAACCCGCCGGGTAGACCGTCTCGGCCTACCCGGACGGGACAAGGCCGGGGTTCGGGCTCGCTTCCTTTCAGGCCAGTTTTTGGCCCTGATCTCATTTCTGGTGATTCCGTGATGTTTCCTTTTAAGCAGGTAGTCCTTCTGAATTTGTGTGTCCTTCAATTCCTATAGTGCAACAGCTGCATTGATATTTCCTGGCTGAATCCTATCGCCTAAAATTGGATGAAGTCGTATCAGGTGCTTCTCTGTCTTGATTCAAAAGCCAGCTGTTGCCAGATTTTCCTTTTCTCGGCTAGGACCGCTCTTATAATAGGAGTGATGATGATTTAACTGCTTGAAGCCTTTCCAGGATGGGATGTATTTTATCAGGTGTATGATTGCCATAATCAATTCCTCGTAGCGGTGTGGGTTTTTTCCTGTGTTCAACGATGGTGTCATACAACTTTCTGAACTCCTCCCACATGCAGAAGCCCCCGGCAGGGGCTTTCCTGGTTGCCCTGCAGACTCCAAGTGTTCAGCGAACTCAGCAGGCCTAAGATCGTTCCATGAACTATGGGGCCGATAATGGTTGTACTCGATTTGCCAGGCGTCTGTTTCTCCGGCCGCGTCTTCCGAAGATAAGAACCAGCGGGCATTCAGGTACTCATCTCTGAAACGGCTATTGCATGATTCCGCGTATAGGTTATCCGCTGACTTACCTGGCCGGCTGTAGTCCCTGATCACGCGGTTTTCATGAGCCCAACGGTCGACTTCTTTGGGTATAAATTCACCACCATTACTTGTCGGTATTCTTTTGGGCAGGATGGCACGTTCAAACCGGATCTGCTCCGGTGCAGCTGCCTCATCGGGCCCTTTTAGGAGGGACCTGAAAAATCCCTGTGCATTCCCGGCTAAAATGATCCATTATAGGCAAGGCCCGGCATTTTCGACCATCAACGAGCTGATCGCTGATTAAATCCATAGGCCAGCACGGATTCAAACGGGTGTTTTCCAGCCTGTCCAGACGCTGTGCGGCTGCCTTGTTACGCAGGAGCCGTTTGCTTCGAAGGTTCAACCTCTCCTCCCGATAAATCCGGCAAACCCGTTTAGGGTTGCCCTTCCAGCCCTCCCGGCGCAGTATCGTATGTATCCGCCAGGGACCATACCTGACACGACTCACTGCGATCTGGCGGATCCGGCTCCGGATCGCTTCGTCCGATCTTCGGTGATGCGGATAGTACAACACGCAAGGATGGATCCGTAATACCCCAACGGATCCTCCTGCAGATATCCGGTACTGGCTACGCAACCACCCGGCTGATTGCTTTTCTTGAGCGGGCTTCAACGCTTTCTTTTATCACATCCTGCAGCTTCTGTTTGTCCAGACGTAGGTCCGCCACCATCTTCCTGAGACGTGCATTTTCTTCTTTGCGCATACGCAGTTCTCGCAGCTCAGCCACTCCGAATCCGCCATATTTCTTCTTTCCGTCATAAAAGGTCGCTTCCGAAATACCCGTCTTCCGCCATATCTCTTCAGCCGTGACACCTTGATCAGGCTGCCTGATAGCATAGCCAGGCTGCGCTTCTGTACATGCTGACCTCTTCATGTGCAATAGTTCACGGTTGAGTTATGACATTTTGCCCCATTTTTCTACTTTAAACCGCTTCGGTTTTTAGGGAGGAGGTCCACTTCGGAAACCGGATCCTTCAGGAAACGGAGCCGGCATGACTTAATCTGCGGCGGGAAGCGGATCCCGGAACACATAGTAAAGACCGGGTGCCGAGCCCAGCACCGTGATGAGGTAGAAAAGCAGGCTGACCACCAGGGCCATTTGCTGATCCAGGTGGAAAAAGCGGGCCCCTTCGACGAAAACCAGTTCCCGCGTTCCCAGCCCGCCACCCAGGGAGACGGGCAATACTGAAATGACGGCCGCCGCCAGAAAGATGAATATCCAGGCATGCTGGCCGGCTGGCAGCCCGAGCGCCAGCACGATGCCATAGACACAGGCCACCTGGAGCAGCTGAACGGCCAGGCCCCAGTAAAACGTAGGCCAGAATCCCGGCAGGAAATCCCGGAAATAAAAATAGATACCATAGTAGAGCCCCGCGGTTGCCAGGGCTGCGCAGGCAACCAGCAACCCTTCATACGGGTAATTGTTCAGCACAATCCCGCCATATGCCGCCAGGATGATACCCAGGGCCAGTAAACCGCTGAACCGGTCCAGCAGGACCGCCGCGGCCGTTTTTTTATAGGGGATGCCGTACCGTTTTGTCAGCAAAATCACCTTGTAGGCATCCCCGCTGATCGCCCCCGGCAGGAACAGATTGTAAAACATGCCCAGCCAGTACAGCCGGAGGTTCGCACCGGCAGGCAGGCTGAGGGAAATATTGCGGAAATAAATATTCAGCCGGATGGCGGAGGCCCACTTGGAAAGCAGGAAAAATATCCACGCGGCAAGCAGGTACCCCGGATGAGCGCTGGTAAGGGCCCGGCCTACCTGCGGCAGGTCGATTTTCCGGGAAATATACCAGAAACAAAGGGCCGTCACAGCAATCTTGGCAATGAGTTTAAGCAGGCGCATGGCAGGGGAGGCCGGCTTTTTCTCAGGGGTTTCTTCCATGGGCTTTCCGGATTGACGGGGGATCGCTAAATTTATCCGCCGCCAGTCGCGGTTGCAAATAAAGCCAATTCCATGACAAAAAAAATAGCCCTGCTTGCCGTATCCCTCGGGTGGATGGGCAGTTTAATTTGGGCCCAGCCCCGGGCGCTCACGCGGCATATGCGTATCACCCAATCGACCAGTTTCCGTAAGGCCTTGTACCACCTGGACGGGGGACGCGATCTGCAGGAGCCGGTCCTGGAGATCCACGGAGACCATATCACCGTTGACTTTGGTCAGTCGGTGCTGCAGGGAAGTAACCGGCAACAGGATCCCGACGCTTTTTTCGGCCTGGCCATCCTGGTCCATGACTGCCGGCAGGTGACCATTCGCAACCTGAAGGTTCGGGGCTACCGGGTAGCCCTGCTGGCGCGGAACGTCCAGGACCTGGTCCTGGAAAACTGCGACCTGAGTTATAATTACCGGCAGCACCTGCAGAGCACCCAGCAGAAGGAGGACCTGTCTGACTGGCTCAGTTACCACCATAATGAACAGGATGAATGGCTGCGCTACGGTGCGGCTATATACCTGAAGGATTGTGACCGGGCGGTGGTGCGGGATTGCCGGGTAACCGGCGGGCAGAATGCCCTGATGATGACCCGCTGCCAGGGCTGCCTGGTGTACAATAACGATTTTTCCTTCAATTCCGGGTGCGGCATAGCCCTGTACCGCAGCAGCGGCAACCGGATCCTGTACAACCGGCTTGTATTCAACGTGCGGGGATACAGTGACGGGGTCTATTACCGGGGCCAGGACAGTGCCGGTATCCTGGTTTACGAGCAGAGCAGCCGGAACCTGTTTTATAAAAACAATGTTACCCATTGCGGCGACGGCTTTTTCCTGTGGGCCGGGCAATCCACCATGGACAGCGGGGAGGGCGGGTGCAATGACAACCTGGTGTATGCCAATGATTTTTCCTATGCACCCACCAATGGCATCGAGGCCACTTTCAGCCGCAACCGCTTTGTGGACAACCGGGTGGTGGAATGCGACAACGGGTTCTGGGGAGGGTACAGCTACCAGACCGTGGTCAGCGGTAACCAGTTCCTGCGCAACCGGACGGCCATCGCCATCGAACACGGCCAGCAAAATGAGATCAGCTATAACCTGTTTTACCGCAATGGCCAGGCCATTCACCTTTGGTCCAGGGCCTCCCAGCCCGCGGACTGGATTTATGCGCAGAAACGCGACACGCGCAGCCAGGGCTACGTCATCGGGCGGAACAATTTTACCGGGAACGACGAGGCTTTTCACCTGAGCGGCACCGATAGCCTGCAGGTGTTTGGCAATCTCTTCCAGGATGCCGCAGGTGTCCGGTACCGGCTGGATTCCACGGTGCACGGCCTGGATACCGTCCAGGAGGACCTGGCGGCCGTGGAACTATTTGATGATTCGACCCTGGCTCCGCCTCCCCCGATCAGCCATCCTGCCGACCCGTTCCGGGGAATGGGCGGGCTGGCCGGACGGCGCCATATCCTGATCACCGAATGGGGGCCCTACGATTACCGGAGCCCCATCCTGTGGAACACCAATCCCACCGATACCGGATCCCTGCTTCATTTCGATATCCGGGGACCCCAGGGGCGCTGGCGCGTAAAGACCCTGCGCGGCGTGGATAGCCTGTCAGCCACCAGCGGGACGGTTCCCGGCGCCCTGGAGGCCAGGCGCATTCCCGGGGAAAGAACCGATATCCTGATTGAGCTGGAGTACACGGGATCGGAGCTGGTCACCCCGCTGGGCCAGGCTGTGGCAGCCGGTCGCCCGTACCGTTTTTCCTTCCGGCGTTTTTTTCAGCCGGTCTCTTGGCAGGTGCGCTGGTATCCGCTGGATACCACCCGGTACAACCCCCTGCGGTCGGGCTCCCTGTTTCCGGAAGGGGCGCTGCCGGATACGCTGGCCACCGATCATCCCCGGCAGCTGGATTATGCCTGGTGGGGCGGACTTCGAGCCGGGGGGAGTCAACATCCCCGGTTTATCACCGTGGCCACCGGAGAGGCTGACCTGGAGCCCGGCGACTATACCCTGGGGGTCACCTGGGATGATGCCGTCCGGGTATACGTGGACGGCCGGCTGGTCCTGGATGAATGGGATCCCTCCCGGTATAATTTCGACGATGCCTCCCCGCACAAGCAGGTTTCGATCCATCTGGCTGGAAATCATACGTTTCGGGTGGAACATCTCGAACTGGGCGGTTTTGCGGCCCTGGGAGTTCGCCTGGAGAGGACCGGTCCCTGACCGGACCGGAGGGCAGGATACCGGCTGGCTGATAGAAAATTCTTACCCAACAATTTGGAGGATATGGGGCATCCTCCTACCTTTGCAACCCCAATCGGAAAATTGGGTTTTGACTATGTCCCAGCGAATCAGAATCAAATTACAGTCCTACGATCACAACCTGGTGGACAAATCCGCCGAGAAGATCGTGAAAACGGTGCGTGGCACAGGTGCCGTGGTAACGGGACCGATTCCCTTGCCTACGCGCAAGAAGGTGTTCACCGTGCTTCGTTCGCCGCATGTGAACAAGAAGAGCCGTGAACAGTTCCAGCTCTGCACGCATAAGCG
>DASZRL010000075.1:0-11157 GCA_035549175.1 Chitinophagaceae bacterium
TAGGATTTCAACTGCAGGTCGGTCCCGTCCAGCACCGCGTACGTGTCGTAGCGGATCCAGTCTCCCAGGTTCAGGTAGCGGCTTCCGCCCGCCAGCTGAAAATCAATGGGCAGGTGCCGGTGTCCGAAGATGAAAAAATCATAATGCTCCCTCGTCAGGACCTCCCTGCAATACTGAATCAGCCATTCCCGGTCCTCCCCGAGGAAGACTTCCTCCGCGCTGCCGGTCTGGGCCCGGCTGCGCCGGCTCAGGTAATTAGCCAATCCCATGCCAAGGAAAGGCGGCAGCAATCCGAACAGGCCCTGGCAGACCGGGTTCCGGAACACTTTTTTGATCATTTTATACCCGTGGTCACCGGGGCCCAGCCCGTCACCGTGCCCGATCCAGATCTTCCGGCCGTTACGGAGGAATTCCCGCGGTTCAAAATACACCGGGATACCCAGTTCCTCCTGGAAATAGGTTTTCATCCACATGTCGTGATTACCCGCAAAAAAATGCAGGGGAACACCTGCATCGGAAAGTTCCGCCAGCCGGCCCAGCAACCGGGTATGTCCCTTCGGCACGACGCGCCGGTATTCATACCAGAAATCAAACAGGTCCCCGACCAGGAAAATCTCCGCCGCCCCGGGGCCGATTTCCTTCAGGAAGCGGACGATGGTCCGTTCCCGCTCCAGGCTGCGCTGGAAATCGGGGGCACCCAGGTGAAAATCGGAAAGAAAATAGATTTTTTTGCCTTCAGGAACCTGCACGGGTTGTCTTATTTCTTTGATTGAATGTACGCCAGGACGTCCCCGGACGCTATCACAGGCCGGCCCTGGATATCCCCGTTGTACCAGTAAATCCAGGCCGTTGAGGAGCCCTGCGGCAGCAGGACCTCCACCGCTTCGCGGCGGAACAGGGCGGGCTCGCCCGGCTCCTGGCCGAGGCCCTCGTAGTCGTCCAGCTGGGCCATGGCATAGGACCATTGCGCCTCATCCCGGATCCGGTACAACTCGCCCCGGATAAAGTGGTCCTCCGCGGCCGGAACCCCCGCGGCATACTCGCCCATATCGGCCAGGCAACCCCGTACGCGGCCTTCCGACACGAATTCGAAATACCGGCTTATGTAGTCATACGCGGGATGGTGGAATCCCCGGCGCAGGGAACCGTATACGAACAGCTGGTGCAGCTCGCTCTTCATGCAATAAAAGTACTACGCAGCGGGGATTTTAGGCGTCCACGAGAAATAAAAACACCTGCTTGGGACCGTGCACACCGACCACGAGGGTCTTTTCGATATCCGCGGTGCGGCTGGGGCCCGTGGCAAAGGTCATCAGGGAGGGCAGGCGGCCGCCATACCGTTCCCGGAGCCCTTGCAGGGCATCCTTGAGGTCGTAAACCAGCTGGCTCGTATACGCGATACAGATATGCACGGGGGCATACACACTGACCGTCCGCCCGCTGGGCTGCGCGGACGATAGTACGATAGAGCCCGTGCGGGCGACGAGGGCTTCGCAGCCGGTGATGCTGGCATCGCAATCCCGGAGCTCCGTCTGGGAGAAATGATCAAACCCGCCTTTCTTCAGCAGGTTCACCAGCGACTCCTCCCGGCAATAGATCTTGTTCCATTTCTGCGCAGTAACCAGGTCGCGGAGCTGGGCTGCCAGTTCCCCGGGGTTAAGGCAGAACACGAACTTTCCCTGCAGCCGGGTAAACTGCTCGGCGAATTCCAGTTCCAGTTCCTGGCCGGCCGGCCGGTAAACGGACTGGCTGCCTTCGCTTTGCGGAAACGGAATAGGCGTTGAATGACTCAACGCCTTCCGTATCCGTTTTAAGATATTTTCCTTGGCCGGTGAAACGTTCATACCAAAAAGTTAGGCATCAGGAGGGCAGGGCTTTGTTTACCACGTCACTGTCGTAAGGCGGCACTCCGGCAGAAATTTCCCCGTTTTCCGAGGTCCTTATGCCGGGCTCCTCGACTTCCAGGGCCTTCTTCTCTTCATAAGGCCGCTTGCCGATCAGCGCCTCGACATCACTCTGGAACAGGACTTCCCGTTCCAGCAGCGCCTCGGCCAGTTTCTCCAGCTGACCCCGCTTCTCATTCAGCAGTGCCTTGGTCCGCTCGTAACAGGACTCGATCAGTTTGCGCACCTCTTCGTCGATCAGCCTGGCCGTTTCATCACTGTAAGGCTTGGTGAAGTTATATTCGCCCTGCTGGGGATCATAAAAGCTGATATTACCCACCTTAGGGTTCATCCCGTAAATGCTGACCATGGCATAGGCGATCCGTGTGATCTGCTGCAGGTCGTTCTGGGCACCCGTTGAAATCTTATGGAAGAAGATCTCTTCGCTGGCCCGGCCTCCGAGCGTCATGCAGATCTGATCCACCAGCTGGTCCGTATTATACAGGTATTGCTCCTTCGGCGTATACTGGGCATACCCGAGGGCAGCCGTTCCACGGGGGACGATGGTCACCTTCAATAACGGGTACGCATGCTCCAGGTACCAGCCGCAGATGGCGTGACCGGCCTCGTGGTAGGCGATGATCTTCTTCTCTTCGGGAGAAATGATCTTGCTTTTCTTTTCCAGGCCGCCGATCACCCGGTCCACCGCGTCCTGGAAGTCTTCCATGTCCACGGCTTCCTTGCCTTTGCGGGCGGCGATCAGGGCGGCCTCATTACATACGTTGGCGATATCGGCTCCCGCGAAACCGGGGGTCTGTTCGGCCAGTTTATGCACATCCAGGGTCTTGGACACCTTGATGGGCTTGAGATGCACCTTGAAGATCGCCTCCCGTCCCTTCAGGTCTGGCTTATCAATGGTGATCTGGCGGTCGAAACGGCCCGGGCGCAGCAGGGCCGTATCCAGAACATCCGGGCGGTTGGTGGCGGCCAGGACGATAATCCCGGTATCGGTTCCGAATCCGTCCATTTCCACCAGGAGCTGGTTCAGGGTGCTTTCCCGCTCATCGTTGCTCATCATGACGTTCTTTCCGCGGGCCCGACCGATCGCATCGATTTCGTCGATGAAAATGATACAGGGTGCCTTTTCCCGGGCCTGCTTGAACAGGTCGCGGACCCGGCTGGCCCCTACCCCGACGAAAAGCTCCACGAAATCCGAACCGCTCATACTGAAGAAGGGAACCTGGGCCTCGCCGGCCATGGCCTTGGCCAGGAGGGTTTTACCCGTCCCGGGGGGACCCACCAGCAGGGCGCCCTTGGGTATCTTGCCGCCCAGGGACGTATATTTTTTCGGATTTTTCAGGAAATCGACGATTTCCATGACTTCCACCTTCGCCTCATCCAGCCCCGCCACGTCGGCAAAGGTGATGGACACTTTGGTACCCTTGTCAAACAGGGTGGCGCGGGACTTCCCGATATTGAAAATGCCGCCGGGACCGCCGCCGCCGCTGGCGCCTCCGCCCATCTTGCGCATGAACAGCACAAACAAGGCTATGAACAGCAGCACGGGTAGCAGGGTGTTTACGATCGGCAGCAGCCAGTCTCTTTCCTGGTCCACCTCGTAATCAACCTGTTTTACGCTGGGAAATTTGTCATAAAACTCCCGCATGTCCTTCTGGAAGTCCTCTCCCGTTATTTTGAAATAAAGCTGGGGACCTTCGTCGCTGACTTTCCCGTTCACCCCCTTGGACAGCAGGTCACGGTACTTGGAAAGGCTGTCCTTCTTCAGGAAGACCCGTACCACGTTTCGGTTACTGACAATCACATACTTATCAACATCCCCGTTGCGGACCATCTGCTTGAAGTCGTTCGGGGTGGTCTTGGCCATGTTCGAGGAAAAGGGACTGTAAAGCTGAAATCCGATCAGCACGGCAAAAATGATGGCGTATATCCAGTAGATACTGAACCGGGGACCTTTGCGCGGGGTGTTATCATCCCCTACCGGCCGGTTGTTGTTGAACCGGGGCAGATTGGGCCGGTCGCCCTTATTATATTGTTCCTGTGGCATAAATTTTTAGGCTGTAATCCTGCTATTTAATGAAATAATGGTGAAAATGTTTAAGGGGCCTTAGTTTTAACAAAGTTTATCCGGGCAGGTGCTCTTTTGCCTCGGCATCGCTCCACATCTCCTCCAGTTTGTAAAACCGGCGGGCCTCAGGCAGCATGACATGAACGACCACGTTGATGTAATCGATCAGGACCCACTGGAGATTCTGGTAGCCCTCGTGGCGGTACGGGCTTTCGCCGCAGGCCTGCTTCACCCGTTCTTCGATAAAATCGGAAATGGCCCGTATCTGGGGCTGGTTTCCGGCTTCGCAGATGATGAAGAAATCGGCTACGGCTTCCGGAATCTTGCGAAGATCCAGCGAAACGATGTTTTCTCCTTTTTTCTGCTGGATGGCGTCAATGATGGTTTTGATGATTTTCGAATTCCTCGTTAACCGGGCTGCACGCTTCGTAGTCCGTGTAGCTAATAAAGCCAGTTGTTCCAATAATTAATAGGTTTTAATGAATGATATTCGTTGAAGCATGGTTGATTATAAGACGAACGTCGGGCTATTTTCCTTTAATTCAGGGCGCAATTTCCTTCTCTCCGATCCGCGCAGGCCTCCCATATCTTTGTCAAAAATAAGCATTAATTGGAACACATGGCCTTCCGTGATCCCGCCCCTGCACCGTTCATTGAACTGCAATCAGTTGATAGTACGAACACCTATGCCCTGGGAGAGATCCATGCCGGCCGGGCGCGGCACGGGCTGGCAGTGTTCGCCCGGGAACAGGTCCGCGGACGGGGTCAGCGCGGGCGTAGCTGGTCCAGTGAACCCGGCGCCAATATCATCCTGAGCCTGGTGATTGATCCAAGGCCGCTCAGCCTGGCGGGTCAGTTCGGGCTGAGCGCCTGCGTGGCATTGGCCGTGCGGGAGTTTTATGCCGGGTTCGCCGGGGACTCTACCCGGATCAAATGGCCCAATGACATCTACTGGGAAAACCGGAAAGCCGGGGGAATCCTGATCGAAAACGTGGTGGGGACGGAGTCCGGCTGGCAGTGGGCCGTGGCGGGCATCGGGCTGAATATCAACCAGACCCGCTTTGATCCGTCGCTTCCCAACCCCGTTTCGCTGCGCCAGATCACCGGCCGGCAGTTTGAAACCGTTGACCTCGCCCGAGACCTGTCGGGGCGGGTCCTGCACCGCCTGGAGGAGCTGATCACTTCGGGGCCGTACCTGGACGGCATCCTGGCCCAATACAATGAGCACCTGTACGGCCGGGACCAGGAGGTCACCCTCCGCAGGGAGAACCGGGTTTTCCGGACCCGGGTCCAGGGCGTTGCCGAAACCGGGGACCTGATTACCCGGAGCGGTTCGCTGGAGGAACGTTTTGTTTTCGGGGAGATCAGCTGGGTTATCTAGGCTGCCCGGCGGCTTCTCTCACGCCAGCCCCAGCGACTGCAGGATCTCCTGGGCGTGGGCCTTGGTCCGGGGTTTGGGAAATATTTTTTCAATCCGCCCCTTTTCATCGATCACAAAGGTGGTTCGCAGGACCCCCATATAATGGTGCCCGAAGAGTTGCTTTTCCCCCCAGACACCGTACCGCGCCAGGATCGTATGGCCTGGATCGGCGATCAGGGGAAAGGGCAGCTTGTACTTCGCTTCAAATTTCTTATGCTTCCCGGTATCATCCGGGCTGACGCCCAGGACGGCCAGGCCGTGTTTTTGAAGCAGCCCGTAGTGATCCCGCAGGTTGCAGGCCTGTACGGTACAGGTCGGGGTATCGTCCTGAGGATAAAAGTAAAGCACAAGCCTGCGACCCCTGAAATCAGCCAGAGACCGCTTACGGCCATCCTGGTCCACCCCGGTGAATGCCGGGGCCTTGTCTCCTTCCTTCAAATGTGTCGCCATATGCAATTTTTTGGGGGAACGGTTCCCTGTCGTCCCCGCAAAGATACTCCCTGTAAAACAGGTGATGCCCTGTCTGGTTGAAGAGCGTCGCTGGTTTTTGGGCAGGAAGTGACGGATTGCCCCAAGGCCCGGTTACCGGTGCTTGCGGTGAACCGGTTTGTGGTGGCTGCCCCGTGGCTTTTGGGGAGCATGGGGCCGGGAGGCCGCATGAGCATACCGCCGGAACCACCAGGTCCGGACGGTTTCGTTGCCGGCCAGGTCCCGGACCCGCACCCGCAGCTGATGGATCCCGTAGGGGCAGCGCTCGTCAAAGCGGTATACCCAGCTTCGTCCCTTGTCGTTGGTGAAAAGCAGCCAGCGGCCGTCCAGTTCTGCCTGCAGGGAGGCCACACCGAACCGGTCGGAGGGTGTGAGCACCAGGGCGAACCTTCCGCTGAAATCCAGCGTATCACCCTGCCCCGGGGCCGGCAGCAGGGGAGGCTCCAGGTCACCGAAGGCCTGGAATTCCCCGAAACCGTTGAACCGGGCCATGATCCACCCGTTTTCCCAGCTGGCCTTCCGCATTACCGTCCTGCCACCCGCCTGGCACCGGATGACCAGCCGGTCGCGCCAGGCATCCGGCAGGCCGGGCCGGGCCTGGAGCCGTACGGTAAACTCACCGTGAACCGGGATGGCCGGATCGCCGAACACATGCCGGGCCGATGCCGCTGCGGGTTCCTGGGCATCGAAACGCTGGTAAACCGTCCGGACCGTATCATAGATCGCTCCCTCCGGCAGGTAGGCCTCGAAATCGGGGCGTTCCCAGACATTCACGTAATTGGGTGTCAGCGTGACCTGGCCACCCTCGCCGGAACCGGGTTCCGGCGCAGCCTGCGAGGGATCGTACCGGAGGGAAAACTGCAGGGTCGCGTGGTTCAGGTAGGCATCCAGCACCTCGATCCGCACCTGGTGAATGGCCTGGTCTTCCAGGACCAGGACCCCCTCACCCGCCACACGGTCATATACCCGGCAGTTGTCGCCGGGCAGCGGGGACAGGTGCTGCAGGTAGATCCCGGTGCGCGCATGGTAGGGATAATCGATCTGCGCGTTGACGTCCCGGGTCTCGGTATAATCGATGCTGTCCAGGGTAAACCCGGAGACGAGCCGGCTATCCACCCACACGCGCGCCTGGTAGATACCTACCGGGTTGGCCGATCCCCCCAGCCTATCGAAAGCCCCGATGGCAAAGCTGAGCTTCCGCCATCCTGTCCGCACCGGTGATCCGCCCTTTATGTGGTAATTGCCCGAGCTGTGCTCCAGGGGCACCAGCCGCGGGGACTGGCCATACACGGACCGGCTGCGGTCATAGAGAGCCAGCCGGGTGATCGTGGGCGCAACCGGATCCGGCACGGGCAGGCCGAACAGCAGGGGATTCAGGCAGCGCGTGGTCCGCGTATCGCGTATTTCAAAATGCAGGTGCGGGCCCTGGGAGGCGCCGGCATTTCCGCTGTAGGCAATGAACTGGCCCTTGCGCACCGGGAACTGGTCCGGCTGGAATTCCAGTTCGAGGGGCCAGGAGGAGCGGGCGTACTGCTGCTCGCGGACGTATTGGGCGAGGGCCGGAAAAAACTGGTTCAGGTGGCCGTATACGGTGGTCAGGCCATTGGGATGGTTGATGAAGATGGCCTGGCCGAATCCGAGGGGTTCCACGCGGATTCGGGCCACATAGCCGTCGGCCGCCGCATAGACCGGCTGGTTGACCTGGTGGTTGGTGCGGATATCCAGGCCCATATGCCAGTGATTGGTTCGCAGCTCACCGAAATTGGCGACCAGGTTCATGGGCAGGTTAAGCGGATTGCGGAAATAACCCCTGGGATAGGACGGAGCCTGGGCCTGAATGGAGGGCGGGATAAAAAAAATCCAGCAGGCGAGAAAAAACCGTATGTGCATGTGCAAAAGTAACCAAGCCGTCGGTTTTAGCGTCTATATCCCGGGAATGGAACAGCCACCGGGAGCTTTTAGGAGTCCTTTAACGGATAACGCAATGAAGCCGGCGTCTAACAGGGAGCAAAATTTTCCCGACGGCAGCGCGGCGACGGAGTTTGGCATGATATTTTAAAAGATAAATCAACTTTCAGGACGTTAAACACAGGCTATGAAAAGGATCTTCTACTCATTTTTATTAAGCATGATACTCGTCGGCGGCCTCTTTGTCGGGATGGTTCGCGGCCAGGAGGTACGGCAGCGCTGGGTAGCCCGGATGAAAACCCGGTATGAGGAAAGGGAAAGGACCCGTACCAGCCAGGGAGAAGACCAGTTAATGCTGGACGAATTCGAGATGTCAGCTTACCACAGCTGAGGCCCTGCCGCACCCCAAATAATTTGTACGGAATTCCCGCAAAACGGTTGGATTCCCTTACTTTTGCACCCCGGGTAATTACAACCCGGTTTTTTTGTGCCCGAAAGGGCCGGTCTCCAGTAAATTAATGTCCGAAATGCCGAAAGACACTTCCATCAAATCAGTACTCATCATCGGTTCGGGTCCCATTATCATCGGCCAGGCCTGCGAATTCGACTATTCCGGGTCGCAGGCAGCCAGGAGTTTGCGGGAAGAGGGAATCCATGTGATCCTCATCAACAGCAACCCGGCTACCATCATGACCGACCCGATGATGGCCGACAAGGTCTACCTGCTTCCCCTGACCGTGGAAAGCATCGAACAGATCCTGAAGGAAAACCAGGTTGATGCCGTGCTTCCCACCATGGGCGGGCAAACGGCGCTCAACCTGGCCAAGGAAGCCGAGGACCTGGGTATCTGGAAACAGTACAACGTACGGCTGATCGGTGTGGATATCAAGGCCATTGACAAGGCGGAAGACCGTGAAAAATTCCGGCGGTGGATGATTGAACTGGGTGTCCCGGTCGCCACCGCCAAAACCGCCAACTCCTTCCTGGAGGGAAAGGAATTCGCCCAGGAAATCGGGTTCCCGCTGGTAATCCGGCCCTCGTTTACGCTGGGCGGAACCGGTGGCGGATTCGTCCATGACAAGGACGAACTGGACGAAGCCCTTAACCGCGGGCTGCAGGCATCCCCGATCCATGAGGTACTGGTGGAAAAGGCCATGCTCGGCTGGAAGGAGTTCGAACTGGAGCTGCTGCGCGACGCCAACGACAACGTGGTCATCATCTGCAGCGTGGAAAATTTTGATCCCATGGGCGTCCATACCGGCGATTCCATTACGGTCGCGCCGGCCATGACCCTGAGCGATACGGCCATGCAGCTGATGCGCAATACGGCCATCCGGATGATGCGGGACCTGGGTAACTTTGCCGGGGGGTGTAATGTGCAGTTCGCCCTCAACCCGGATACCGAGGAGATCATTGCCATCGAAATCAACCCGCGGGTGAGCCGCTCTTCTGCCCTGGCGTCCAAGGCAACCGGTTACCCCATCGCCAAGATAGCGGCCAAACTGGCCATCGGTTACACGCTCGACGAACTGAAGAACCAGATTACCAAGAATACCTCGGCCTTTTTCGAACCGGCCCTGGACTACGTGATCGTCAAGGTCCCGCGCTGGAACTTTGATAAATTCAAGGGTGCCAATGATACGCTGGGCCTGCAAATGAAGAGCGTGGGTGAGGTCATGGCCATTGGCCGCAGTTTCACGGAAGCCGTCCAGAAAGCCTGCCAGAGCCTGGAAAACAATGCCGTCGGGCTGGGCTATTACGGAAAGAGCCTCATGCACGCCGAGGAACTGATCGAATACATTAAGGTCCCCAAATGGGACCGCCTGTTCCGGATCAAGGATGCCCTGATGGCGGGGGTCAGCGTCAACACGATCTCCAAGGCCACCCATATAGACCGCTGGTTCATTTACGAGATCCAGAAAATCTGTGACCTGGAACGCGAAATTGCCAAATATAAACTGGACACCCTTCCCCCGGACCTGCTTCGCCAGGCCAAGGTGCACGGGTTCAGTGATGAACAGATCTGCCGCATCATGCAGGACGGGGAGGAAGACCAGCTCTACGCCAAAAGGAAAGCCGCCGGGATTACCCGGGTGTATAAAATGGTAGACACCTGCAGTGCGGAGTTCGAGGCCAAGACACCCTATTTCTATTCGACCTTCGAGGAAGGCCATGCCAGTGAGAGCCGGGTCAGCGACCGGAAAAAGATCATCGTGCTGGGATCCGGGCCTAACCGCATCGGTCAGGGAATTGAATTTGATTACTGCTGTGTGCACGGCCTGCTGGCCATTAAGGAATGCGGCTACGAGTCCATCATGGTGAACTGTAACCCGGAAACCGTTTCCACCGACTTCGACATGGCCGACAAGCTGTACTTTGAACCGGTCTTCTGGGAACACCTCTGGGAAATTATCGAGCATGAAAAGCCGGAAGGGGTAATCGTCCAGCTGGGCGGCCAGACCGCCCTGAAACTGGCTGAAAAACTCCATGCCAGGGGAATCCGGATTTTCGGCACGTCCTTCGACAGCCTGGACATCGCCGAAGACCGCGGTCGGTTCAGCGACATGCTCAAGGAACTGGGCATACCCTACCCGGATTACGGTACGGCCTTCACCGTGGACGAGGCCATCCAGGTCGCCAACAAAGTGGGGTACCCCGTCCTGGTTCGGCCCAGTTACGTGCTTGGGGGACAGCGGATGCGGATCGTGATCAATGATGAGGAGGTGGAAAAAGCCGTAGTCAGCCTGCTGAAGCATATCCCGGGAAACAAGATTCTCATCGATCATTTCCTTGACCGTTGCCAGGAAGCCGAGATTGACGCCATCTTTGACGGGGAGAATTTTCACGTCATGGGGGTTATGGAGCACATCGAACCCGCCGGGATCCACAGCGGCGACAGCAATGCCGTCCTGCCGGCCTTCAACCTGACGCCCCTGGTGGTGACGACCATGGAGCATTATGCCGAAAAGATTGCCCGGGCCCTCCAGATCAAGGGGCTCATCAATATCCAGTTCGCCATTAAGGACGGTAAGGTATTCGTGATCGAAGCCAACCCGCGGGCCTCCCGGACCACGCCGTTCATCGCCAAGGCCTACCAGATTCCCTACCTGAACATCGCGACCAAGGTCATGATCGGCACCCACAAGCTTACCGACTTCCGTTTTGAAAAGAAACTGGAAGGATATGCGATCAAGGAGCCGGTATTCAGCTTTAACAAGTTCCCGGGAGTCAATAAGGAACTGGGGCCCGAAATGAAATCCACGGGAGAAGCCATCCGGTTTGTCAAGGATCTCCGTGACCCCTACTTCCGCCAGCTTTACAAGGACCGCAGTATGTACCTCAGCACGTAACCGGGTCCTGCCGGGCCAGGA
>DASZRL010000076.1:0-21927 GCA_035549175.1 Chitinophagaceae bacterium
GTTCGAATTATATAAAGCCATTCGCCTGCTGCCGTCCGGCCGCGACCGGCGGCATGCAGCCCAACCGGCCGGCTGAGGCAATTATTGTATCTTTACCCCGTCGCTGTGCGCTCCCTGCGGCATCACGGCCCGGCGCGCCGGCAGTCTGCCAGGCTGACCTTCCCTTCCGTTTTCAACCGAACTGGTCCGCGGCTGTACCCCAACAGCCGGGCAGGGTGGGGGCGCTGCTGGCGTCAAATGAACCCGGTATGAAAAAATTCTATGATACGCTCTTCCTGGGTAATTCCCTGCGGGACTGGATGATCGCCAGCGGCATCCTGGTGGTCTCGCTGCTGCTGATCCGGCTGCTGCGGGCATTCGGGCTCCGCTTCCTGCGCAGGTGGAGCCAGAAGACGGAAACCACCCTGGATGATTTTCTGGTGTTGTCGGTTGAAAAGCAGGTTATTCCTTTTTTGTATGTGGCCGCCGTGTACGGCGCCGCCACCTATCTCAGCCTGACCGCACATACCCAGCGGGTCCTGGATCTCCTGATGCTGCTGGCCGCCACCTTCTTTGTCCTGCGGCTCATCACCGCCGCTTTCCAGTATGCCATATTCCTGTTCCTGCAAAAACAGGAAAACCCCGAACAAAAGAAAAAGCAGTCCCGCGGGCTGATCCTGATCATCAGCGGACTGATCTGGATCGTCGGGATCGTATTCCTGCTCGACAACCTGGGTTACAATGTCACCACCATCATTACGGGCCTGGGTATTGGCGGTATCGCCATCGCCCTGGCAGCCCAGACCATCCTGGGCGACCTGTTCAGTTATTTCGTCATCTTTTTCGACCGCCCATTCGAAATCGGCGATTTCATCGCGGTGGATGACAAAAGCGGCACGGTGGAATATATCGGCGTCAAAACGACCCGCCTGCGCTCGATCTCCGGGGAACAGCTGATCTGCGCCAACAAGTACCTTACGGATTCCCGGATCCATAATTACAAGCGCATGGAAAGACGGCGCATCGTATTCCGGTTCGGAGTCGTATACCAGACCAGCGCGGACCAGCTGCAGGCGATTCCCCGGATGGTCAAGGCGATCATCGAAAAGCAGGGGGATGTCCTGGTGGACCGGGGTCACTTCACCGGATTCGGGGATTTCAGCCTGAATTTTGAATTCGTCTATTACGTACTGACCGCCGATTATACCTATTATATGGACAGGCAACAGGCCATCAACCTGGAGATTGTCCGAACCTTCGCACAGCAGGGCATTGAGTTTGCCTACCCGACCCAGACCATCCTGGTCCAGGAAGGGGCCAGGTCCTAAGCGGTGGACCCGGGAGGTTACCCCACCCGGTATCCTGCAGGCGAACCCGGAAAAATCAGCATCCGGATACCGGTGGATGCGTAACTTTAGCAAAATTTCGACTATGCAACGACGTAAATTCATCCGGTCGTCCGTGGCCGCTGCCGCAGCCGTAACGACCGGCCTGGAGACCCGCAGACCCAACCCCGGGCCCGCTGGCAAGGAAATGTACGAACTCCGCGAATACAGCCTGCACTTTGGCGGCGATCAGGGGCAGCTGGAGGGCTATTTCAGGAATGCCCTGATCCCGGCCTTGAACAAATACGGGGTTAAGGCGGTGGGTGTTTTCCGGGAATGGGGTAAATCCGAACCGGCCAGGATGTACCTGCTGATCCCGTTTCCTTCCATGGACCAGTACCTGACGATCATGGCCAAGGTAAAAGGCGATGCGGACTTTCAGCGCAACAGCGCCACCTATAACAGTGTGCCGGCAGACCGCCCGGTATTCGACCGCTATACCTCGGCTTTCCTGATCGCCTTCGACGGCCTGCCCCAGATGGTGGTGCCTTCCACGCGAGAATCCCGGATTTTTGAGTTGCGCACCTACGAAGGGTACAGCGAGGATGCCCTTCGCCGCAAAATCAAGATGTTCAATGAAGGGGAGTTCCCCATTTTCAACCGAACCGGGCTGCACCCCGTATTTTTCGGGGAACGCATTGCCGGGGAACATATGCCCTGCCTGACCTATATGGTCACGTTCCGGGATATGGAGGAACGGGACCGCAACTGGAATGCCTTCGGAGCAGACCCGGACTGGAAAAAGCTGTCAGCTGATCCGCAATACGCCAATTCGGTGAGCAATATCATCAAGGTCTTCCTGGTTCCTACGGAATACTCCCAGGTGTAGTGAAGGCCCCAAAAAGTTAAGTCCCGCTGTAGACACAGCAGGACTTAAGGAATGGTTCTGATTAAGAAGTTTGGGATTTATTTCAACAGCACCGTATGGGCGGGGCTGCTCTTGGCTATAGGCTGGGGCAAATGTACATCTTTTTTCAATTCAATCCTCGCGGATGGTTCCTGGTTGGTTCCGTAAATCTGGGCCAGGGAAGGGGCGATGACCAGGGATACGATGGACATCAGCTTGATCAGGATGTTCATGGAAGGTCCGGACGTATCCTTGAAGGGATCGCCCACGGTATCACCCGTAACGGATGCCTTATGCGGCTCGGATTTTTTGTAATAAGTCTGACCGTTAATTTCCACGCCCTTTTCAAAAGATTTTTTCGCGTTGTCCCAGGCGCCGCCTGCGTTGTTCTGGAACATGCCCATCAACACGCCGCATACGGTGGCTCCGGCCAGGAACCCGCCCAGGGCTTCGGGGCCCAGTAAAAAGCCGATAACCAGCGGAGAAATAATTGCGAAAGCGCCCGGTCCCATCATTTTGCGGATGGAAGCCTGGGTGGAGATCGCCACGCACTTGTCATACTCCGGCTTGCCGGTTCCCTCCATGATGCCCGGAATGGTGCGGAACTGCCGCCTTACTTCTTCAACCATCGACATGGCAGCCTGGCCGACCGCCCGGATAGCCAGGGAGGAGAAAATAAAGGGGATCATGCCTCCGACAAACAGGGAGGCCAGCACCTTCGCCTTGTAAATATCGATACCCCCGATACCGGCTACGCCGACGAAAGCGGCGAACAGGGCCAGGGCGGTCAGGGCCGCTGAGGCGATCGCAAAACCCTTACCGGTCGCAGCCGTGGTATTGCCGACGGCATCCAGGACATCGGTTTTCTCCCGGACCTCCTTGGGCAGTTCGCTCATTTCAGCAATCCCGCCGGCATTGTCGGCAATCGGTCCGAAGGCATCGATGGCCAGCTGCATGGCTGTAGTCGCCATCATGCCGGCAGCGGCTATGGATACCCCGTACAGGCCGGCGCACGCATAGGATCCCCAGATACCGGCTGCCAGCACCAGGATGGGCAGGAACGTGGATTCCATGCCGATGGCCAGGCCCCCGATCACGTTGGTGGCGTGGCCGGTAGAGGACTGGCGGATGATGGTAAGTACCGGGCGCTTGCCCATGGCAGTGTAGTACTCCGTGATGATGCTCATCAGGGCGCCCACCACCAGGCCAACGGCGATGGCTCCCAGCACACCCCATTTGGTAAAATCATGGCCTCGCAGGCTCATCTGTTCCGGGAGAATCCAGTATACCAGGCCCAGGGCGGCCAGGGCAGTCAGAATAATCGAGCCCCAGTTACCCAGGTTCAACGCTTTCTGGACGGTATCAGTATTGACACTGGCGGATTCACTGATGCGCACAAACCAGGTGCCAACGATGGAGAACAGGATACCTACGCCGGCAATCAGCATCGGCAGCAGGATGGGGGAAAGGCCGCCCAGGCCATCGTCGCCGCTGACCTGTGTCTGCTGGCCCAATACGATCGTAGCTAGTACGGTAGCCACATACGAGCCAAAAAGATCGGCACCCATACCCGCAACATCTCCCACATTATCGCCCACGTTGTCGGCAATGGTCGCCGGGTTGCGGGGATCATCCTCCGGGATACCCGCCTCGACTTTTCCGACGAGGTCCGCACCTACATCAGCGGCCTTGGTGTAAATACCGCCGCCGACGCGGGCAAACAGGGCGATGGACTCAGCGCCCAGGGAAAAGCCCGTCAGTACCTCGATCATACGCAACATCTCCGGACCATTCACTGAGGCCCCATCGGGGACAAAGATCATTTTCAGGATAATGAACAAACTGCCCAGGCCCAGGACGGCCAGACCGGCTACGCCCAGTCCCATGACCGATCCCCCTGTAAAGGAAACCTTCAGGGCTTTGCTCAGGCTGGTGCGGGCGGCATGCGCCGTGCGTACATTGGCCCGGGTGGCCACCCGCATGCCGATATATCCTGCCGTAGCACTGAAAACGGCCCCAATGATAAAGGCCCCCGCAATCAACCAGTGAGAGTGGGGATTGGCCTGTGCCATGACTGCCAGCAGGATGGCAACGATAACCACGAAATAGCCCAGGATTTTCCATTCAGCCTTCAGGAAGGCCATAGCCCCCTGTGCGATGTAAGCACTTATTTCCTTCATGCGGTCGGAACCGGGATCCTGCTTACTAACCCAGTTGAATTTTACCAGCGTGTATAACAGGCCGATAATTCCCATGACAGGAACCAGGTAGATCAATTTGTCCATAAGCGATTTTTCTTAATAGAAATTTTAAGGACGGCAAAGATAGGGGATCGAGGATAAAGCCCCAAACCGCAGAGTGGGTTAATAATCAGGCTTTTCAATGCAAAAATGCCAGCCAGGCGCCCCGGCGGGCCTTCGGGGGAGCGGATGGCTCTCACCAGGCTGACCGCGGCTTGCGGCCCTTGCCCCGGCGCGTACCTGGACGCGGTTGGCCGGAAAATCGCTTTTGGAACGGCTTTTGGACGGGTTACCCTGGTTTTTCATAGGATATTGGATTTTACAAACGGGCGGGATGTCTATCCTGCCTTTTTTTACCCTTCCAAGGTGGGACAGGGCATCGGGAGGATTCAAGCGGGCTCCCTCAGCTGACGGTAGGCCGTTCCCAGGTACTCGACGATATCACCGGCTATCAGGGCCTCCTCGGACCGGGCGGAAGCCGCCGCATCGCCGGCCAGCCCGTGAAGATAGACCCCCAGCAGGGCCGCCTCCACTGGGCCGTATCCCTGGGCCAGCAGGCCGGTCAGCAGCCCGGTAAGCACGTCGCCGCTGCCGGCGGTCGCCATCCCCGGATTGCCGGTCGGGTTGAAGAATCCTTTGCCTCCCGGCGTGGCAACCAGGGTATGATGGCCCTTGAGGATCACGACCAATCCCCGGTCCCGGGCTATGCGAAGGGCCTTGTCGAGGCGGGCGAAATCATCCGGGCAATCGCCGAATAACCGGTCAAATTCTTTAGGATGCGGGGTCAGCAGACTGCCCGAAGGCACCAGGGCAAGCCACTCCGGGTTGGCAGCCAGGCTGTTGAGAGCATCGGCATCCAACACCAGGGGGGCGCGGCAGCTGCTGATCAGGTCCCGGACCAGGGACCTGGTTTCGCGGGCCGTACCGATCCCCGGACCTACGCCCACTGCGTCAAATCGAGAGAGATCCCCTTCCAGGCGGGTGAGCACCGAGGAATTGAAATCGGTCATGACCATGGCCTCTGGCAGCGAGGTCTGCAGGATGCCGTACCCGCAGGAGGGAACCTGGCAGGTAAGCAACCCCGCCCCGCCCCGCAGGCAGGCACGGGCTGCCAGTACTGCGGCACCGATCTTCCCGTAGCTGCCGGCCAAAAGGAGGGCGTGACCGAACTGGCCTTTGTGCGCAAACCGGCTGCGCGGGCGGTAGATGAGCCGGATCCGCGAAAGATCAGTAAGTTCATAGGTCACATCCTGGGATTCATAATACGCTGGCGCCAACCCGATATCCAGCACGACGGGCTGACCGATATACGGCGCGTTCTCGGCCACCAGAAAAGCAAGTTTGTACCCCTGAAACGTGAGCGTATGGGTAGCCCGCACGGCAGGCTGCCCGGCGAGGGGCTGGTCCGCCGGAAGACCGCTGGGTATATCAATGGAAATTATCTGGCAACCACGGGAATTGAGGTGGTTCACCAGGTCGGCGGACAACCCTTCGAGCGGTCGGTTCAGACCGGTACCATACAGCGCATCAATCAGGATGGCTTCGCGCCCCGGCAGCGGAAACTGACCGGGGTCCTGGATGTAATGGATCGGGACCGGTTGTTGGTGCAACCGCTCCAGGTTAGCCTGGAAATCGTCGGTACCACGGTGACCGAACTCCAGGATGTAAACGCTGACCTGGCAATGCCTGGCCGCCAGCATGCGGGCGATGGCCAGGCCGTCGCCCCCGTTATTGCCTTTGCCGCAGAATACCAGGAACGGGCGCTGAAGCAGACCCTGACCGGACAGCCAGGCCACGCAGCGTGAGGCGGCACGTTCCATCAGATCGATGGAAGAAATCGGTTCGTGCTGGATGGTATAGGTGTCCCAGCCGCGGATTTGGTCTGCATCAAGGATCTTCACGCAAGGAATTTCTCCCTAAAGGTGGCAAACAAATCTGAAAAAAGGAATGATGCGTGGGATTACTTTCGGTGATGTTTCCTGGCTGAGGATGACCGGTGCACAGCCCGGTGGTGGCTGGTGGTTCTGGCATGGCGGATGCCATGTTTTGGCGCCACCCGCTGGGCCTGGTTGTCCTCCTCTTCTTCGCCACCCGGCTGCTGCAGGTAGTCCCCGAAGAGGTCATAGGCACCACGGGCAGAGCGGTAGATGTTGTTATTGTACCGGTTACCGATGATGATGATGGTGGCCTTTTCATCAGTGAGCCGGGCGAACGCAGCATTGGAACCATGCCAGCGGCCGTTATGATAGATCACCTTTTTCCCGTTGGGCAGGATCAGCAAGCGCCAGGCCAGCCCGTAATTATGGACGGAATGTCGTTCATTACTGTACGGGGTATAGGCTTGTTCCAGAAGTTCCGGACCCAAGATGAGCCCATTGGATACCGCCACCTCCCATTTGAGCAGGTCACGGGGGGTAGTATAGATATTCTTATCCCCGTAGGTCTTATCCAGGAAGTCGGGTGCCCACAGGCGGCCCCTGCCATCAAAACTCGGCGTAAGGCGGGCTGAATCCGCCTGCGTGGCCACAAAACTGTCGTCCATGTGCAGGGTGTCGAAAATTTTCTTTTTTATGTAAGCCGGGTAGGGCATCCCCGTCACCTTTTCGATGATCAGGGCCAGCAGCAGGTAATTGGTATTGGAATAACTGAAACGACGGTCGGGTTCAGCCTCCCGGGGCGGGTGCAGGGTAAACAGGGATTTCAGTACGTCTGCGTTGGTGACCGGCTTGGTACGGTCCCAGCCCATGCCTTCCAGGTAGTGGACGTAATTGGGTAACCCGCTGCGGTGGTTGAGCAGGGACCTGACGGTTACACCGGGGTAGGGGAAGCCGGGGAAAAACCTGCCGAGGGTGTCCTCAAGCCCCAGTTTCCCTTCCTGCACCAGTTGCAGCACTGCCATCCCGGTAAAGGTCTTGGACGCGGAGGCAATGTGCATGGGAGTCTGGGCTGTAATGGAATCGCGGTGGCGCAGATCCCGGAAACCCTGGTATTGTTCAAATACGATCACCCCGTTTCTGGCCACCAGGACCCCCCCGCTGAAACTGCGGCCGAGCAGGGCTGAATCAAAATAATGACTGACGATCTGGTGGTAGTGGGCCAGTTCCTCGGGGCTAAGCTGCCCGGTCACCGGGAGGACGCGGTGGGTGGAATCCACCGGAACGATTTTGGGCGGCTGACTGATTGAATTACAACCAGATGATACGATGGCAACCAGGATAATGTGCAGCAAGGTCTTCACAAGGATGCAATTTTCTGTACTAAACTGCGAAATTACAGCTTGCTTTTCAACAACGTAGCGTTACGTGAATTATTTTAACGACTAATCCGGATATTTGCGCCATTATGGAAACAGGCAAGACGAGCTACCCCAAAGAAAAAGTCCGGATTTTATTCTTGGAAAACATAAGCGACACAGCCATCCGCAATTTTCGCCAAAATGGATATACCCAGGTTGAAAAACTGACCAAGGCCCTCTCCGAAGAGGAGCTGATCCGCGAAATCAAGGATGTCCATATCCTGGGCATCCGGTCCAAAACCAAGGTTACCAAAAATGTCCTGGAGGCCGCCAAAAAGCTGCAGGCAATCGGCTGCTTCTGCATCGGTGTTAACCAGGTCGACCTGCGGACAGCCACCAAAAAGGGCGTAACCGTCTTCAATGCACCCTATTCCAATACCCGTTCGGTGGCCGAACTGGTGATCGGGGCCTCCATTATGCTGATCCGCCGCATCCCCGACAAGAACAGGGCCGCGCACGAGGGCATCTGGATGAAGGATTCCAAAGGCAGCTATGAACTCCGCGGAAAGACCATGGGCATCATCGGGTATGGCAATATCGGTTCCCAGGTGAGTGTCCTGGCTGAAGCCCTGGGCATGAAGGTCATTTTTTACGATGTCGAAACCAAACTGCCCCTGGGCAATGCCGAGGATGCCCGGACGCTCAAGGAACTCGTCAGCCGGGCCGATGTGGTGACCCTGCATGTCCCGGAGACCGCCCAGACCAAAAACCTGGTCAACAAGAACCTGCTCAAGCATTTTAAAAAGGGCTCCATCCTGCTGAACTACGCCCGGGGAGAGGTAGTCGACCTGGACGCCTTACGCAAATGCCTGCAGGATCAGCTGCTGAGCGGGGCCGCCATTGACGTGTACCCCTGGGAACCGGAGAAAAACGGAGACCGCTTCGAGACGCCGCTGCAGGGATTGCCCAACGTCCTGCTCACGCCCCATATCGGCGGATCGACCGAAGAGGCCCAGCAAAATATCGGGGAAGATGTCAGCAACAAGCTGTTTAACTTCCTGGAAAAGGGGGTCACCTTCGGTTCTCACACCGTCCCGGCCCTGTCCCTGCCGCCGCAGGAGGGCGCTCACCGCATCCTGCATATTCACAACAACGTGCCGGGCGTGCTTTCGGAAATCAACACCCAGCTATCGCGCCATCATATCAATATCCTGGGACAGTACCTAAAGACCAACGAAGATATCGGGTACGTGGTCCTGGATCTGGACAAAAAGCTTTCCAGCCAGGCTTTCCAGTTGCTGAAGGAAGTCAAACAGACCATCAAGGTACGCCTGCTTTACTGAGCCCGGCAAGCCCCGCAACCGGCCACCCTGAAATTGTTCCTAAATTTTCAAAATTTATTGAAAATTATGTAAATTTGGGAACCTAAATATCCCCGCATGAAAGTCGTTATCGCGGGCGCCGGCTTCGGAGGATTGAAACTGGCCCGCAAACTGAATAACCGGCAGGGCTTTGAAGTCACCCTGCTGGACCGCTTCAACTACCATCAGTTCCAGCCCCTGTTCTACCAGGTAGCCACCGCGGGGCTGGATGCCAGCAATATTTCTTTTCCACTCCGCAAGGTATTCCAGAAGAGCCGCAACGTACGTATCCGCATGGCCACCCTGCAGGCTATCCGGCCGGCGGAGAACAAGGTTGTGACCAGCGTGGGGGAAATCCCCTATGACGTGCTGGTCCTGGCGCTTGGCGCCGATACCAACTTCTTTGGCAATGCCCAGCTCGCCACCTATGCCTTTCCCATGAAATCCACCGTGGAAGCCCTGCAGCTTCGCCACCGGCTGATCCAGAATTTTGAGGATGCGCTCGGCATCACGGACCCCCAGGAACTCCAGCGGCTGCTGAATATCGTCGTCGTTGGCGGGGGACCTACGGGCGTGGAAGTGTCCGGAGCGCTGGCTGAAATGAAAAAATATGTGCTACCCAAGGACTATCCGGAACTGGATTTTTCCCGTATGCATATCTACCTGCTGGAAGGGGGAGACCGGACCCTGGCTACCATGAGCGGGAAGTCTTCGGTCCAGTCCCGCCGGTACCTGGAGAAACTCGGCGTAACGGTTATGACGGGCGCCCTGGTCCGGGATTATGACGGCCGGGAGGTGGTCCTCCAGGACGGGGAGCGGATACCCAGCAGCACCGTGCTCTGGGCCGCGGGCATCAAAGGCAATGTGCCCGCAGGTATCGAGGAGGGCCTCATCGTGCGGGGGAACCGCATCCGGGTCAATGCGCACTGCCAGGTCGAAGGATGGCCCCATGTTTACGCCATCGGTGACCTGGCCTACCTGGAAACCAGGGATTACCCGAAGGGCCTTCCGCAGGTCGCACCGGTCGCCATTCAGCAGGCGGAACTGCTGGCCGGAAACCTGATCCGCACCAGCCGCGGCGGGGCCGAACCCAGGCCGTTCCGGTACCGGGACAAAGGATCCATGGCGACCGTAGGCCGCAACCTGGCCGTAGTGGATCTGCCCAGGCCCCGATTGCATTTTGGCGGGTTCCCGGCCTGGCTGGTCTGGATGGCCCTGCACCTGATGCTGATCCTGGGCGTCAAAAACCGGTTCTTTGTTTTTGTCAACTGGCTCTACAATTACCTGACCTACGATCAGAACCTGCGCCTCATCTTTACGGAATTCTACCGGCCCCGCAAAAAGTGAGCGTCCCGGCCTGCGGGTGAATGGCCTGGAGGCAAGCCAGCCTGCCGACGGCCGGGCCGGTTGGGGCCAAAAAGAAAAAAGGCGGCCGCAGCCACCTTTTCCACAAAGTTGAATTACCTGATGGGTCAGTCCCTGCGGCTGCCAAACAGGCGAAGCAGGAACAGGAACAGGTTTATGAAGTCCAGGTACAGGGCCAGGGCTCCCATCACAGACCTCTTTTTGGCTTCCACCACGGGGGCTCCATCATATTCCATCCCCATACCAATATGCTTCAGTTTCTGCACGTCATAGGCAGTAAGGCCTGTGAAGACCATCACCCCGATAAAGCTGATAATATAATCCATCGTGCTGCTGTGCAGGAAGAAGTTGATCAGGGAGGCGACGATTATCCCGATCAGCCCCATGAACATGATGCGCCCGAAACTGGTGAGATCCTTGTCGGTAGTGTATCCCATGAAGGCCATAATGCCGAACATCGCCGCGGCGGACAGAAAACACCCCAGGACAGATCCGGCGGTAAAGCTGATCAGGATGAAGCTGAAGCTGATCCCGTTCACTGCCGAGTACAGGATAAACAACAGCAGCAGGACGGGGGCAGACAGGCGGCTATACCCAAACGACATCAACAGCACAAACCCCAGCGGAGCGAACATGACGATATAGGCCAGGGCATTGGGTCCGGTTCCGGCCGAATTGACAAACAGACTCCGCAGGAGTTCCAGGTTGGTAGAAAACAGGTAAGCGAACAGGGCGCTGACTGCCAGGGCCAGGAACATATAGGAAAACACGTTCGCCATGAACTTTTTCAGGCTCACGTCCCCGGCCGACTCGGCAACGGTAAACTGGGTAACGGGTGTACTTTGATTTTGATAATCCATGTCAGATTCAATTTAGAACCCTAAAGGTAAAACACCTGCCGGGAACCCCCTAATGGGTCAGACTTAAATTTTCCTTATAGTTTACCCCCTGCGGGGAAAAATTGCCGCGGGGGCTGCTCAATGAAACAGGTCGAAAAGCCAGGGACCGGGCTGGGGCAGGGGCTTACGCGGCAGCAGATCATCCTGCATGGCGGTATGGTATACAAAAGCCGCTACAACGGCTGCCGCCTGCTTCAGGTCGTCGGCCTGCAGGTGGTCGTAAGTGTCCATATTGGTATGGTGCGTCCGGGTCTCGTATTCCAAAGGATCCTGGATAAACTGGAAGGCCGGGATGCCCACGGCGTCAAAGGTGAAATGGTCGGTCGAACCGGTATTGGCCGTCGTCACGGTGGAAGCCCCCAGGTCAGCAAAGGGAGCCAGCCACTGCCTGAACAACGGGACTACGGCCTGGTTCCCCTGGGTGAAAATACCACGGATCCTGCCGGATCCGTTGTCCAGGTTATAATAGGCGCTTACCCGGGCCTGCTCGGGCAGCAGTTTCATGGTAACCGGATCGCCGAAATGCCTCAGCGCGTACCCGTGGGAGCCGAGCAGGCCCTGTTCCTCCCCGCTCCAAAGGGCTATGCGGATCGTGCGGCGCGGCGACAGATGAAGCGCCTGGAAAATCCTTACCACCTCCATCATGACCGCGCACCCCGCCGCATTATCCGTGGCCCCGGTTCCGGCATACCAGGAATCCAGGTGACCGCCGAGCATGACCAGCTGACTTTTCAGGGTGGGATCGGTGCCGGGGATTTCTGCGATGACGTTATACCCGTTGGGATCCTTGTCCCAGAAGCGGGTTTGCACATTCAGCTGCAGGCGCACCGGCTGGCTATCCGCAACCAGCCGCTGGATCATCAGGTAATGCTCCCTTGCCAGGGCCAGCACCGGCAGATCAGGCCAGGCTCCCTTGGTTCCGGTGAACCAGGCCGAGGCGCTGACGGTACCGTCGCGGTCGGAGGCGCTGCTATACAGGACCCCAGCGGCCCCGAGCTGCTGCAGAAGCCGGATCGCCCGGCGCCACTGGTCTATCAACCCCATCATGCCACTGAGTTCCTCCTTGCCGATCATATAGGTATCACCCAGGTGGGCCAGGGCGCTGTCGGAATACCGTTCGGCGAAGGCCTTGAAAGCTGACGGCAGTTCCGCGTTATTTTTCCGGGTCATGACCAGTTTGCCCTTGAGGACGGCACCCAGTTTGCGAATGGAATCGACCTGCAGGTCGCCTACCAGGACCACCTGGGCGGTAATGGGTCCGGACGTGCCCCGCGTCCAGGCAAACGGATACCCGATCAGGGGCATATAATAGGGGGCCGCCATGGCGATGCTGCAATGTTCAATCGACCAACCCTGTCCAAACCGGCCCCAGGCTTCCAGGTGGGCATCCCGGAGGCCCCAGCCGGCCAGGGTTTTTACCGCCCAGCGGCTGGCCCGTTCATAGCCCGGGGAATTGGTCAGGCGGGAACCCGCCACATCGGTCAGGTAATGGGCGATGTGCATTACCTGGGAATGGTCGAGGGCTTCCTGGCGGATCCGGGAAATCACGCTGGTATCGTCCGCGGGCTGCTGGCTCCGGGCGGGCAGGTTACTCAGCCCAGCCAGGCAGGCAATCAGGAGTAGATTTTTTTTCATACCGTTTTGTTTTTGAAGCAAAAAAGAGGCTGGCAATCGGGACAGGCTTAAAGATAAGACAGTGCCGGGATATCCGGGCGGTTTACCGGGAAAGCCCGGCCTGGGCCGGATAGCCCGACCCGAATGCCGATGCGGCAAATCCCGCTGTAGAAATTACACTACAGGTTCCCTGCCCGGGCTATGACAGCAGAATAATAGTAAAATCTATTTTTCCTCTTTCATCCCGGCCGTTCCTTTGTGTCACTGTAACCCGATCCGATGACAACCATTACTAACATCCTAAACCTACTACTATGGGAATGCGCCAGCTCAAGATTGGCAACTCAATCACCGTGCGGGAATCCGAAAGTGTAACCCGCTATCTCCGCGAAATCAGCAAGACCGAAATGATCACTCCCCAGCAGGAGGTCGAACTGGCCCAGGGGATCCGCCAGGGCGACCGGAGGTCGCTGGACCGGCTGGTAAACGCCAACCTGCGGTTTGTGGTATCAGTCGCCAAACAGTACCAGGGCCACGGGCTCGGCCTCGCCGACCTGATCAACGAAGGTAACCTGGGACTCATCAAGGCGGCCCAGCGCTTTGATCCGACCAAGGGATTCCGCTTTATTTCCTTTGCCGTCTGGTGGATCCGGCAAAATATCCTCCAGGCGATCGTCGAACAATCCCGCCTGATCCGTCTCCCCCTGAACCAGGTATCCATCAGTAACCGGATCCAGAAAGCCCTGACCCAGCTGGAACAGCAACTGGAACGAACGCCCTCACCCGAAGAACTCTCCGAGGTGTTGGGTATAACCGTGGAGGAAATTGACCGAAGCCTGGGGCTGAAAAACAACCAGCTCAGTCTGGACAGCCCGCTGGGCGGAGACGATGACGTGACCGTACTGGATACGCTGGAAAATCGCAATGCCGCCCCGGTAGGCAGAAAACTGGACTATACCGAATCGCTGCGGGGAGAACTGGCCCGGGCCTTCCAGCTGCTCAATGACCGTCAGAAACAAACCCTCTGCTATTTTTTTGGCATCGGGGTGGATCACCCTCTCAGCCTGGATGAAATAGCCGACCGCTTTTGCCTGACCCGGGAACGGGTACGCCAGATCAAGGAAAAAGCCCTGCTGCAGCTCCGAAATGCGGGGAACAGCAAGGTCCTGCAGTCCTACCTGGCCGCCTGAACCCGCCCAGGGGCAACCCGGATCGTGAATTCCGCATTTTGGCCTACCTTGCCCGGCGTACACCGCGCCCCGGCAGCCTGACCGGGGCCCCGGCCCAATCAAACTGGCGCATCATGAGAAATATCCTGGTAGCGGTAGACGGAAGTCCCTTTTCCCAACAAATTGTCCAAAAAGGCTATGAACTGGCCCGGGCACTCAACGGAGAACTCGCCCTGCTTCACGTCATTGATCCCCAGCTGGCCATCTCCGCAGAAGGCATCGCGGCACAAACCCTGCTGGTCGGGTTCCGGGAAGAGGCCTCCGGCATGCTGAACCGGCTAAAATCCGCGGTGGGGGATGAAGCAGCCCTGGTCATGACAGAGACCGGTCCGGTAGCCAAGACCATTCTGCATGCCGCCCGGCAATGGGAAGCGGACGTCATCGTCCTGGGCACCCACGGACGGACCGGGCTTTCCCACCTGGTCCTGGGAAGTGTGGCCGAACATGTCGTTCGCCATGCTACCATCCCCGTACTGATCATTTCAGTTAAAAATCCCCCGGAAGATACCTCGGGTGACGAAAGGCGTTCATAGGCTGTAGACCGCCGCCTGATAAGGCAGCAGAAAGACCCGGGTCCCGTCCGGGCCGATCCGGGGAGACTGCGGATAGTTGGTCAGCAGCAGCCTGGCCGTCCGGAGGCTGACCGGCAGGTGCGCCGGCGCCGGGGCGGCGGAGAAATTAAGCAGTATCAGCACCTTTTTTCCTTCCCATTCCCGGGTGTAGGCATACACCTTGGGATTATTTTTATCCAGCAACTGATACCGGCCGTAAACCAGGACCGGCATTTGTTTGCGCAGCCGTACCACGCGGCGGAAATAATTGAGTACCGATAAGGAATCCTTCTGCTGCGCGGCGGCATTGATCTGCCGGTAATTGGGATTGACGCGGATCCAGGGAGTACCCGTTGTAAACCCGGCCTGTGAACTGCTATCCCACTGGAAGGGTGTCCGGCTGTTGTCCCGGCAGCTGAACTGGATGCGCTTCATAAAGGCACGGAGGTCACCTCCCTGGCGGACCAGCTGACGGTATTCATTCAGCGTAGGCATGTCCCGGTACTCTTCGATTTTGTCAAACCGCGGGTTTGTCATGCCCAGTTCATCGCCGTTATAAAAATAAGGGGTACCCCGCATCGTCATGATGAAGGTGGCAAGCAACTGGGCCGAGACGGTGCGATAGGCCGGCCGGTCATTCCCGAAGCGGCTGACCAGCCTGGCCTGGTCATGGTTGGCCAGAAAGATGGACAGCCAGCCCTTCTGTTCGAAGGCGCTGTCCCAGCGGGAAAACACCTCCTTGAAATGCAGCAGGCTGTAGCCCTCTTGTTTGGCCAGGTCCACCCCGTCAAATGCATAGGCCATATTGAGCTCATGACGCTCCGGATCCACCAGGTTATGGGCGTCCTCCAGGGAATTGCCGGCCCCTTCGGCCACACTCATGACCGGGTACCGGCTGAAGACCTGCTGGTTCATCTCCTGCAGGTATCCATGCAGGTTGCCCTGCATGGCATAATACCGGCTGAATTCCCGCTCATATCCCTGGGGAAAGGTCGGGAACGTCGTATCCTTGGCAACAAACTGGAAGGCATCCATCCGGAACCCGTCGACCCCCTTTTCCGCCCAGAATTGCATGATGGAGTATACCTCCTGCCGGACCCGGGGGTTTTCCCAGTTCAGGTCAGGCTGTTTGCGGGAAAAATAATGCAGGTAATACGCATGGGTAGTGGAATCATACATCCAGGCATCATGATGGATGTCGAAAAGACTATACCGGTAGGGCGGAGGCCCGTTTTCTTCATTCCACCAATGGTAATAGTTCCGGTAGGGGTTATCCCGTGCACTGCGGCTCTGGCGGAACCACGCATGCTCGTCGCTGCTGTGATTGACGACCATATCCAGCACCAGCCTGATTCCCCGCTCGTGCAGGCCCCTTAGCAGATCGTCGAAGTCTTTCATGGTACCGAAATCCTGCATGATGTTACGGTAATCGCTGACATCATAGCCGTTATCGTCATTGGGGGAACTGAAAATGGGGTTCAGCCAGACCACATCCACGCCCAGGCTGCTGATATAATCCAGCTTGGAGATAATCCCCCGCAGGTCCCCGATGCCATCGCCATCTGAATCCTTGAAACTGCGCGGGTAGATCTGGTAGACAACCGCTTCTTTCCACCAGGCCCGGTCCTCGCCGGCCGAGGGGGAAGCGACCTGTGCTTTAGCCGGCAGACCGGAAATAAGCATCCAGGAGCTCCAGGCCAAAACGATACGCGCGTATACCATACACAACCTTGTTTATAGGTGACGACAGCAGAACGGGCCTATCCTGATAAATCAGGTCCGGCCCAAACATCAGGATGCTTCCTGCAGGCTTGCAGCCACCAATTCCGCGATGTCCAGTACCTGAACCTGGTCCTCCCGTTCTGCCAGCTTGACTCCATCGGTCAGCATGGTATTGCAGAATGGGCAGGCAGCGGCGATGACTTGGGCCCCGGTTTCGATGGCCTCCCGGCTGCGCTCGGCATTTACCCGGGTGGTGCCTTTCTCTTCTTCCTTGAACATCTGGCCGCCCCCGGCTCCGCAACACAGTCCCCGGCTGCCGCATCGCTTCATTTCCACCAGTTCCGCGTCCAAGGCTTCCAGCACGATCCGGGGTGCCTGGTAAATGCCGTTGGCCCGGCCGAGGTAACAGCTGTCGTGATAGGTAATTTTCTTACCCCGGAAGGTACCGCCTTCCCGCAGACGTATACGGCCCGTATTGATCAGCTCCTGGATCAGTTCACTGTGATGGATGACCTCATACTGCCCTCCCAGTTCCGGGTATTCATTTTTAAGTATGTTAAAGCAGTGCGGGCACGCCGTAACGATCTTCCTGATGCCGTAATTATTCAGCACCTGGATATTCTGATAGGCCATCATCTGGAAAAGAAATTCATTGCCCGCCCTGCGAACGGGGTCCCCCGTGCAGAGCTCCTCGCTACCCAGGATAGCGTACCGGATGCCGGTCTTTTCCAGGATCGTGGCCAGTGCCCGGGTAATTCGCTGGGCACGCTGGTCGAAACTGCCTGCGCAACCTACCCAGAACAGGATATCCGGCGTTTGCCCGGCGGCAGCCATTTCCGCAACTGTTGGTACAGGTTTTTCCATATCGTCCGGTAACATTTTGTGCTCAAATCTATAAAATCCCCCGGCAATTGCCCCGTTCGGTCACGTCAATTAGGCCCGGAAGGCTATTTTTGCGGCCTATGCGTTGGAAAACATACCTGCAGCGGCTGGTCAACTGGGAATTGTGGCCCTTTTACGTCCTGTATTTTCCCATTGGGTTCGTATGGCTATGGTATTGCCTGAAGAGCCGGTCCCTCTGGTTCTTCAGTTCTTCCAACCCCACCATCACGTTTGGCGGATTTGAAGGAGAAAGCAAGAGGGAAATGTACGATCAACTGCCCCCGGATTCCTATCCAAAGACCGTCTATATACGTCCGGACCTTCCTTTCGAGGAACTGAAAAGAACCCTCAGCGACCATGGTTTCTCCTACCCGTTCATTGCCAAGCCGGACGTAGGCATGAAAGGCATCTTATTCCGCAAGATTGAAAATGAAGACCAGCTCCATAAATATCATAACCATATTCCGGTTGACTACATCATCCAGGACCTGATCGACCTGCCCGTAGAACTAAGCGTATTTTATTACCGGCATCCGGCCGACCGGCAGGGGACCATAACCGGGTTTATTCAGAAGGAGTTGCTGGAGGTCTATGGGGACGGGCAAAGTACGCTCTGGGAACTTATCCAAAAGCATCCCCGGGCCCGCTTCCGGCTGGAGGAGATGAAGATGCGTCATGAACACCGCCTGGACCGCGTCCTTCCCCGCGGGCAGCATTTTTACCTTTCCTACGCCGGTAACCATAACCGGGGTGCCCGGTTCATCGATCTTTCCAGCCAGATTGATGACCGGCTACTGGCCATTTTTGATGACCTGAGCCACTATACCGACAAATTTTATTACGGGCGGTATGACATCAAGTGCAACTCGGTGGAGGAAATGAAAACCCACCGCCGTTTTTCCATCCTGGAATTCAATGGCTGCGGGGCCGAACCCAACCATATCTACGATAACGGCAGGACGCTGGGCCAGGCCTACCGGGAAATCCTCAGGCACTGGAAAGCGCTCTACGAAATCAGCAAGTACAACCACGAGCATGGAACACCCTATTGGCCCTTCCAGAAGGGTCGCCGGTTCCTGCGGGAGGCCAAGCGGCATTTCCGGATGCTGGAGAAGTATGATTAGGCATTTTTCCTGTAAGGACAGATTTCCTACATTTAATAGTCGGATTATCCGGGATGATTATGCCACTCGAGGATAAATTTCTGCTGATACGCAATTATGACCTCTGGTCCCAACTGAGCGACGAAGAGTACGAAGAGCTTAACTGGGATCACAAGTTTCTGGAAGCGAAGAAGAACGAGTATATCTACTTTGATTCCCACTTTCATAACAAACTATATTTTGTAAAAAACGGCTTTATCAAAATCGGCTATATTGACCAGGAGGGAAAGGAAGTCATTAAGGAAATCATCCGGGAAGGCGAGGTGTTTGGCCAGTTTACCCTGGTAAAGGAAAATCTTAACGGGGAATTTGCCCAGGCCTATAAACGGGATGTCAGTCTGTGCGCATTTACAATAGAGGATTTCGAGCGCCTGCTGAAAAAAAAGCCGGAGATTGCCATCAAGTTCAGCCGCCAGGTCGGGCAAAAACTGAGGCAGGCCGAATTCCGCCTGCTGGGCATGCTCAACCGCGATGTCCGGTCACGCCTGCTGGGTCTTTTTTACCAATTGGCCCTGCGCAACGGGTATGACGGAATCCAGCCAGCCTTTACCATGGAAAATTTTCTTACCCACGATGACATGGCGCGGCTGATCGGATCGGCCCGTCAAACCGTGACGAGCATCCTGAACCAACTGGAGCAGGAAGGCCTGGTGAAAATATCCCGCAAGACGATTTCCATGCCGGATGTTAAAAAAATTCAAAAGCAGGTGATTGTCACCTAGCTGACCAACGGGAGAGGAGGGCGGCGCTAGTTTTGTCCTGAAAATGCCAAATATGTTCTTCACCAAGGTACTCCCCTGGATGGCGCGCCTGGTAGCCGCCATGCTGCTGCTTCAGACCCTGTATTTCAAATTTACGGGCGCCGAAGAATCCAGATACATATTCTCCCGCCTGCATGCCGAACCCTGGGGGCGAATCGGCACGGGCGTGCTGGAACTCATTGCCTCACTGCTGATCCTGGTCCCGGCAACCTCCGGCTACGGGGCGGTCCTCGGCCTGGGCCTTATGGCGGGGGCCATCCTTTCTCACCTGACTGTGCTCGGTGTAGCGGTGCAGGGAGATGGGGGATTGCTATTTCTGTATGCCGTCCTGGTATTCCTGAGTTGCCTGTACCTGGTCTGGATCTACCGGCAACGGATCCCGGTCCTGCGAAAGGGGTAGGCCCTGCCTGCATGACTGCATTACCGTTCATCCAACAACCCGGCCGTCCTGAAATGCAAAAGATTTATTAAGCTATTTTTGGCTGGCAGCGAAGGATTGCATTCCCTCGTCCTTTGGATGCACGTCAAACCGGCCGCAGCAGCCGGAAAAACGGGATCCACCTCATACAGCAACCCGGAAAACAATGAAACGAACCCTGTCCATTCTGTTGGTAAGTCTGATAACGGTAGGCGCCATCGCCCAAAAATACGTGCCCGTCGACGAGGGGTCCCGGGTACATTTCACCATCAAGAACCTCGGCATCAATACCGGTGGTTCGTTCCAGGGCCTCACGGGGTCCATCGTTTTTGATCCGGCCAACCTGGGTGGTTCCAGTTTCCAGGTCAGCCTGGATGCCAAAACGGTCAATACGGACATCGAATTGCGGGATGAACACCTTCGCGGGGAAGAATACCTGGATGTGGCAGCCTACCCGGTCATCACGTTCCAGTCCATGCAGGTGACCCGGTCCAATTCCGCCAGGTACCTGTACATGTTCGGTACCATCACGATCCGGGGGGTGACTAAAGAGGTGAAGTTTCCGTTTAAGGCCACGGCACAGGGCGATGGCTATTTATTTGAAGGGCAGTTCAAGCTGAATCGCCGCGATTTCGGTGTAGGCGGCAGCAGCCTGACCCTGTCCGACGAATTGAATGTTTCCCTATCGGTTTTTGCCAGAAAAGCGAATTAGTCAGGATTAATAAATTTCAACTATGCTCCAAAAATCCCTCGAGCAAACCTTGGACCAGCTGACAGACTCCCTGAACCTATTGGAACAGGGCCAGTATGTACACCCCTGCCAGACGCTCTTTCAGGCCAGCATTGGTCAGCACGTCCGCCACATCATCGAGCTGTTTCAGTGCCTGCAAGGGGGCTACGAGGAAGGCGTGGTCAACTATGACCGCCGCAAACGCGATGTATCCATCGAAAAGGATCCGCAGCTGGCCGCTTGCCTGCTAAGGCAGATACGCCGCGACCTGGTCCGGCCTGAAAAAACCCTGTGGTTGGCGTGTACCTACGGATCCGGCCAGGACGAACCGGTCCTGATACCCACGAACTACCACCGGGAACTGGTGTATAACCTGGAACACACCATCCATCACATGGCACTGATCCGAATCGGGTTCCGTGAACTCGCTGCACCACCTCTCCCGGATGATTACGGGGTGGCTCCTTCCACCGTCAAATACCGCCAATCATGTGCACCGTGACCTTCCTGCCCTGCGGGGACCGTGTCTTTCTGACCTCCAGCCGGGATGAAAGAGCGGGAAGGCCTCCCGCCGATCCGCCCGCCTGGTACCCGTCCCCGACGGGGACCCTGCTTTTTCCCCGGGATGGAAAGGCTGGAGGCACCTGGATCGTCCTGCACGAAAACGGGCATGCGGCCGTCCTGCTTAACGGCGCCTTCAGCGGCCATGCGCCCCAACCATCCTACCGGCGCAGCCGGGGGCTGATCCTGCTGGATCTCATTGGGTCGCATGCCCCCTTCGATGCGTTCCGATCCATTAACCTGGAGGATATTGAGCCGTTTACGGTAGTGCTCTGGGCAGGGGAGACCCTGTTTGAATGCCGCTGGGACGGCGAAAAAAAACATGCCGGTATGCTGGCTAAGGACCGGCCCCGCATCTGGTCTTCCGCCACCCTGTATGAGCGTGATGCGGTCAGCAGGCGGGAATCCTGGTTCGCCGATTGGTTGCGTGGCCAGGCGGACTTCCGCCGGGATGATCTGCTCCATTTTCACCAGCACACGGGAGAGGGCGACCGGCATAATGACCTGCTGATGAACCGGGGCGAAGTCTTCACGGTGAGCATCTGCTGCCTGGAACTCAACCCCGGATCCGGCACCATGGTCTACCGGGACCTGGTGCAACAGACTGACCACTGCCGGAACCTGCCTTTTACCAAAGCCTTCGCTGACCCCCTATGAGCCGCCTGGATCGCTTTTTTAGGACGCCCCTGTGGATCCGCCTCACTCACTGGGAGTACTGGAGCATGCACTGGGTATACGGCCCCATCTACCCGGTTTTCCTGTGGTTGTGCATCCGCAGCGGGTGGAAGTTCTTTTTCAAGGCGTCCAATCCCTTCATCCGCAACGGGGGGTTCCTGATGGAATCCAAGCGGGAAATTTATGCCCAGCTGCCTGGTGGCAGCTACCCGGCCACGCTGGCCGTGACGGCCGGCACGCCGACGCAGGAGGTTTGCCGGCAGCTTCGTGAACAAGGCTTTACCTATCCCCTCATTGCCAAACCGGATAT
>DASZRL010000077.1:0-11019 GCA_035549175.1 Chitinophagaceae bacterium
GATCGTGATTTCACCCATCCACCTGTCGGTGCTGAAGGCAGACCTGCTGCAGAAGATGATGGACAAACGCATTACCGCGATCTCCTTTGAAAACCTCAAGGATGACAGCGGCAGCTACCCCATCGTACGCAGCATGAGCGAGATTGCCGGCAGCGCGGTCATGCTCATTGCGGCCCAGTACCTGAGCTCGGCCAACCATGGCAAAGGTGTCCTTTTGGGCGGAATCTCCGGCATCGCCCCGACCAAGGTCATCATCATCGGGGCTGGTATCGTGGGCGAATACGCCGCACGCGCCGCGCTGGCCCTGGGCGCCTCCGTGAAAGTGTTCGATAATTCCGTATACCGCCTCAAGCGGCTTCAGAACAATATCGGCCACCGGCTGTGGACTTCGGTCATCGAACCGCGGATGCTTTCCAAGCAGCTGAAAACCTGCGAGGTGGCGGTCGGGGCCCTGGGTTCCGAGTCGGGCCGCACCCCCATGGTGGCCACCGAAGAAATGGTCAGCAACATGCGACCGGGCAGCGTCATCATCGACGTCAGCATCGACCGGGGCGGTTGTTTTGAAACCTCCGAGATCACCAGCCACGAGCATCCCATCTTCCTCAAATACGGGGTCATCCATTACTGCGTGCCCAATATCCCCTCGGGGTTTGCCCGGACCGCCTCCCAGGCGATCAGCAATGTGCTGATGCCCCTGCTGCTGGAAGCCGGCGAGGAGGGGGGCTTTGAGAGCCTCGTCTGGCACCGGATCCACCTGCGCAGCGGGATTTACCTGTTCAAGGGGGCCCTGACCAATTTTTATCTCAGCGAGCGGTTCGATCTCAAGTACACGGATCTGAACCTGCTTATTGCCAGCCAGCGGTCTTCCGGCTGATTCTGTATTTAACTGATAATGAATGATGTAGTTGTTCCCTTCCTGGGGAGCATCCCGACTGCCACAGATTTTTTTAATTAAACATTTGTTTAAATCAAACATTTGTTTAAGATTTGCGCCCTCATTTCAATTCCGATCTATGCAATACAGTGAAAAGAAGGTGCAGATCATGGAAGCGGCGGAGACCCTGTTTGCGGAGAAAGGCTTTAACGGGACTTCGGTCCGGGATATCGCCGAAAAGGCGAATGTCAACCTGGCCATGATCTCTTATTACTTCGGTTCGAAGGAAAAGCTGCTGGAAGCCCTCTTCGAATACCGGGGGGAAATGGCCAAGCTGAAACTCGAGAGCATCCTGCAGGCGCCCGGGCTGTCCGCGCTGGAGCGGGTCTACCTGATGGTCGACAATTACATCGACAAGATCATGAGCCAGCAAGGCTTTCATCGGATCCTGACCCGCGAGCAGGTACTCAACAATACCGAAGGGATCGCCGGCCTGATCCTGGAAATGAAAAAGACCAACCTGGAAATCATCAGCCGGCTGATCCGCGAAGGGCAGGACCGCGGGGAATTCCGCAGCCACATTGACATCCCGCTGATGACGTCCACCCTGGTGGGGACGGCCAGCAACCTGATCACCTCCAAGCGGTACTACAAGGAGCTCAGCAACCTGCAGCACCTTACCGAGGAGCAGTTCCAGGACTACCTGCGCGAAGCACTGAGTAACCATTTAAAATTCCTATTCAAAATCTTATTGACTCATGAAGCGTAAACTGACGGGCATGGTGTTATTGGTCGTATTAACCGGCTGGCAGCTTGCGGCCCAGGACTCCCGCGGGCTCACCCTGGATGAAGCCGTCCGGCTCAGCCTGCAGAACAGCAAGCAGCTCAAGGGCAGCCAGGCGCGGATCGAAGAAGCCACCGCCGCCCTTCGGGAGGCCGTGGAAAAGAAGCTGCCGGATGCGGGCGTCTCGGGAGCCTACCTGCGGGTAAACAACCCGAACCTGTCCCTGAAGAGCAGTAACAATGGGGGCAGCGGCGGCAGCGGCGGCAACCAGGGACCCATCAAAGTGAACCAGGCGCTCTACGGGATGCTGAATGCGTCCCTGCCCATTTACCAGGGCGGCAAAATCCGCTACGGCATCGAGTCGGCCCGTTACCTGGAACAGGCGGCGCGGCTGGACGCCGACGCCGACCGCGACCAGGTCATCCAGAACACCATCGAAGCCTTTGCCAACCTGTACAAGGCGCGGAAAGCCGTCGACCTGGTAAAGGAAGACCTGGAGCAGGCCCGTCAACGGGTCAGGGATTTTACCAACCTGGAGCAGAATGGCCTGCTGGCCCGCAACGACCTGCTGAAGGCCGAACTGCAGGCGTCCAATACAGAACTGGCCCTGCTGGATGCCGATAATAACTGGAAGCTCGCCAATGTGAATATGGATCTCCTGCTGGGCCTTCCGGAGCAGACCCTGCTGGAGCCGGACTCCGCCAGCCTGGCTGCGCTTCCCCAGGAAAAGCCGCTGGACGAATACGTGCTGGCCTCCCAGACCAGCCGCAAAGACAGGGCCTCCCTGGACCTGCGGCGCAAGGCGGCAGAGACCGGCGTCAAATCCACCCGCAGTGACTACCTGCCCGGCTTTAAGCTGACCGGCGGGTACATCGCGGCCGATATTCCCAACCTGCTCACCATCACCAACGCCGTCAACATCGGGGTGGGCGTATCCTATAACCTGGGATCCCTCTGGAAGACCCGCGCACGCCTGGAGCAGGCCCAGGCTCGGGCCAGGCAGGTCAGTATTTCGGAGTCCCTGCTGGACGACCAGATCCGCCTGCAGGTCAGCCAGGCGTACCTGAACTGGCTGAGCTCCCGCAAAAAGATCGATGTGTACGCGAAGGCGGTCGAGCAGGCCACCGAGAACTACCGCATCACCCGCAACAAGCACGAAAATAACCTGGCCACCACCGCTGACCTGCTCGATGCGGACGTAGCCCAGCTGCAGGCGAACCTGAACTACGTCTTTGCCAAAGCCGATGCCGTTGTGGCCTATAACAAGCTGCTGGAAGTGGCCGGCATCATCGACCAGTACAATACTATCAAACCGCAATCGACCCAAACGAATCAATAACTGACATAATTATGGAAACAACAACCACAACGAAAAAGAGAAACCCGGTCTTTCTGATCCTGCTCGCGGTCCTCATCCTGGGCGGCGGGTGGTTCGGCATATCCAAGTATACCTACAGCCAGCACCACGAAGAAACCGACGATGCGCAGGTCAGTGCCGACATCAGCCCGGTCATACCCCGGGTCTCCGGGTACGTGAAGGAGGTTCGGGTCAAGGATAACCAGGTCGTGCACCGGGGAGACACCCTGCTGGTACTGGATGACCGGGATTACCGCCTGAAAGTGGAGGAAGCCCGGGCAGCCCTGTTGACGGCCCAGAGCAACCTGGGGATCGCCCAGGCCACTACGGATGCGGCCAGGGCCAATATCGCCACCTCGCAGGCTTCGGTAAGTACGGTGGATGCCCAGATCGAGGCCGCCAAGGTCAGCGTCTGGCGGGCCAACCAGGATTACGACCGGTATGCCAACCTGATCAAGGACCACAGCATTACCCAGCAACAGTACGAGCAGGCCCTGGCCGCCAAACAGACGGCCGAGCGGCAGCTGGCGGTCTTGCAGGAGCAGAAGGAACAGGCTGCCCGCCAGTCCCGGGCCATCACCGAACAGAGTCATGCCACCAGCCAGCAGATCGCCGTGGCGAACGCCACCATCCGCCAGCGCCAGGTAGACCTGGATGCGGCCGAACTGAACCTTTCCTATACGGTGATCACGGCTCCCCAGGACGGGCTGGTCTCCAAGGTGAACGTGCAGCCCGGCCAGTTCCTGCAGGCCGGACAGGCCCTGTTCAGCATCGTCCACAGCCAGCAGGTCTGGGTAACCGCCAATTTCAAGGAGACCCAGCTGACCCGCATGCGGGTCGGCCAGTACACCGAGATAACGGCGGATGCGTTCCCCAAGCACACTTTCCACGCCAAAGTCGTTTCCTTCTCGCCGGCTACCGGGGCCACCTTTGCCCTGCTGCCTCCCGATAACGCGAGCGGGAACTTTGTCAAGGTGGTCCAGCGCCTGCCGGTACGCATCGAGTTTACCGATCCGGCCGATACCCTGGTAAACCGCCTGCGGCCCGGCATGAATGTCCTGGTGAACGTACACCTCGATAAATCGGCCGACTAGGCCGGGATTCATTGTATTAATCAGGCCGCCCGGCGTTCCCCGGGATTCCGGCGGCCGGTCAAAACACCGGTTATCAACCTATGGTACAAGCGGCATCTCTGGTAGAATACGGCTCGCGCCGGGTGATCATCACCCTGACCGCCATCATCTGCGCGCTGCTGGAAATTGTGGATACCACGATCGTCAACGTGGCCCTGAACGATATGCGGGGTAACCTGGGCGCCACCACTACCGAAGTGGGTTGGGTGGTGACGGCCTATGCCATCGGCAACGTGATCATCGTACCGATGACCAGCTGGCTTTCCCAGCAGTTCGGCCGTCGCAACTACTTTGCAGCCTCCATCGTGCTGTTCACGTTCTGTTCCTTTTTGTGCGGCAATGCCACCGGCATCTGGGAACTGGTCGCCTTCCGCTTTTTACAGGGGGTAGGGGGCGGCGCCCTGCTGGTCACCTCCCAGACCATCATTACGGAAAGCTATCCTCCCGAAAAGCGGGGTATGGCCCAGGCCATTTACGGGTTGGGCGTCATCGTGGGTCCCACCCTGGGCCCTCCGCTGGGTGGCTACATTGTCGATACCTTTTCCTGGCCCTATATCTTCTATATCAATATTCCCCTGGGAATAATCGCCACCCTGCTGACCCTCCAGTTCGTGCGCAGCCCGAAATACGCGGAGAAAAGCGCCATGGCGGATATCGACTGGGCCGGGATCGGGCTGCTGGCCCTGTTCGTAGGCTCCCTGCAATATATCCTTGAAAAAGGACAGGACGACGACTGGTTCAACAGCAGCACGATCACCCTGTTTGCCGTGCTCGCCATCCTGGGGGCCTTCTTTTTCATCTGGCGGGAGATTACCTTCCGCAACCCGGTCGTCAACCTGCGTGTGCTGAAGAACGGCAACCTGCGTGTCGGCACCATCCTCTCCTTCATCCTCGGGTTCGGCCTGTATGGCTCCACCTTTATCATACCCCTGTATACCCAGGCCACCCTGGGCTGGACCGCCACCCAGGCCGGGGTGCTGATGATCCCCTCTTCGCTGATGACCGCCTTCATGATGCCCATCATCGGGCAGATGCTGCAGCGCGGTGTCAAGCAGCAGTACCTCGTTGCGCTGGGCATGTCCATCTTTTTTATTTTCTGTATGTGGGGCTATAAGATCCTCACGCCGGACACCCCGGAATCCTCCTTTTTCTGGATGCTGGTCCTGCGCGGCCTGGGCATGGGGATGCTGTTTATTCCCATCACGACCCTGGCCCTCAGTACCCTGAAGGGACGGGAGATCGGGGAGGGGGCAGCCTTTACCGGCATGATGCGCCAGCTGGGCGGTTCCTTCGGGGTGGCGTCCATTACCACTTTCATGGCCCGGCGCAATATGCTCCACCGCGCCGACCTGGTAGGCAAGCTGGATATCAATGACCCTACCGTACAGAACCGGGTGGCGGCCCTGCAGCATGGCTTTATGGCCAAGGGGATGCCCGCCAACACCGCCCTGGGCAGCGCCTACAAGGCCCTGGATTTTTCCGTGACCCGGCAGGCCGCCGTCCTTTCCTACATGGACGTATTTCTTTACATCGGCATGATGTTCCTGATCTGTATTCCCTTTGTCCTGATGGTCAAGGGGAACCGGGGAAAGAAAATGGATATGCGGGAGGCCATGCACTAGACCGCCGCCTTACCGCTTGTAGTCCGTCAGGCTGATCCGGTGCTGGCAGAACCGGTATTCCACCTCGTCATTGCTGCTCACGATCAGCACCCGATCCCGGCCGAAGTCGTCGATCAGGCGGTGGTACAGCTCGATGCCCGGCGCATCCAGGTTGGTGCAGGGCTCGTCCAGCAACAGGATCCGGGTATCCGAGAATATGGCCTGGGCCAGTTTCACGCGCTGGCGCATCCCGGAGGAATAATACCGGATCTGTTTTTCGGCCGCATGTTCCAGGCCCAGGCGGGCAATGATATCCCCCGGTCCCAGCCCCGGCAGGTAGGGCTTGAACCGGCCGTGGAAGTCCAGGAGCTCGCGCAGGGTCATCTCCTCGATCACTTCCAGGTAAGGCGCGCAGATGGAAACCTGGGGAAAGATCGCCTCGGCCGGGATGTCCCGGGAGTCCTCCCCGAAACGGATGCTTCCCTCGCTCAGCAGCATGCCGCCGCTCAGGGCCTGCAGCAGGGTGCTTTTCCCCGACCCGTTCGGGCCGGTGATGGCATAACTTTTCCCGGCTTCAAATTCGTAGGTAACGTGACGAAAGATCCAATCGCGGTTGTAGCGCTTTCCGGCATCAGTCAATGATACCTTCATCACCGTTGGAGTTTTTGGTAAACCGTTTGATGATACCCCGCTGGGAGTTCTGGATGAACAGCACGATCTCGTCGCGCTCGTCGGAGGCGGCAAACTCTTCTTCCAGGTAGGCTACGGCCTGGGCCACGTTGAGGCCCTTATTGTAAATGACGCGGTAAATATCCAGGATATGGTTGATCTTTTCCAGGCTGAACCCGCGGCGCTTGAGTCCCACGGAATTGATCCCGGCATAGGAAAGCGGGTTGCGGGCGGCCTTGATGTAGGGCGGAACGTCCTTGCCGACCAGGGAACCGCCGCTGACGAAGGCATGGTCCCCGATGCGGACAAACTGGTGGACGGCGCACATGCCGCCGAGGATGGCCCAGTCGCCGATGGTGACATGGCCCGCGACCTGGGTATTGTTGCTCATGACGCAATGGTTGCCGACGATGCAGTCATGGGCCAGGTGGCAGTAAGCCTGGATCAGGCAGTTGGAACCGATCACGGTACGTTCCCGCTCCACGGTGCCCCGGTTGACGGTCACAAACTCGCGGATGGTCGTATTATCCCCGATTTCCACGGTGGAGTATTCCCCCCGGAACTTGAGATCCTGGGGAATGGCGGCGATCACCGCGCCCGGGAAAATGCGGCAGTTCTTGCCGATGCGGGCGCCTTCCATGATCGTGACATTGGAACCCACCCAGGTACCTTCCCCGATCTCCACATCCTGATGTATGACTGTGAAGGGATCGACTTTTACATTAGTGGCCAGCCGGGCATTCGGGTGAATGTAGGTATGAGGATGGATCATTCCGATTTATTATAAAAAAAGCCACGTTTTCAAAACGTGACGTGCAAAGTTAACAGTTAACGCAAAAAACGGAACTTTTTTTGCATATAACGTGTTAAAGTTCAGTCTATCAGAGGCTTGGGTCTTTACCGGGCCGCGTAACAGGCCCGTAATGCCTACCTTTGCGGCATGGTGCATTCCCCGGATATCCTGGCCCTGGCCATCCGCCAGACCCCCCTGGAGGGCCAGCTGGAACTGCTGCAGGAGAAAGACTGCCAGATCCCCGGCGCAGTCCGCTTTACCATCCGGCGTTACCGCCGGATGTCCCAGTGGGCCGTCGAGGATACGGGCATGCTGGTGTACCGAACCGAACCCTCCGACCGGGAGGCACGGTACCTGGAACTGACCTTCTGCCTGGCCGGCAACCTGTATTGCCGGCACAAGGACACCGAATGCGACAACTGCCGCATCCTGGAGTCCCCCGGCTGTACCCACCGGGTGGAGAGCCTGGACCTGCTCCAGTTCCGGTTCACACCGGCCCAGCTGTCCCAGTTTGTCCGGCCTCGCGGACAGGGCAGCCGGCTTTCCGAGGACATCCTGCGGTTCCGCCACCGGACCAGCTTTTCCCGGACCCTGCCGCTCTGCGGCAAGACCCGGATGGTCCTGGAGGGCCTGCTCAGCCACCGGTACAGCGGAAGCCTGGAAAATATCTTTGTCAACGCGCAGACCCAGATGCTGCTGGTTTACAGCCTGGACTGCATGTTGGGGGAGAAGGAAAGCGAAGTGGTGACCTGCAAGTTCCTGGCCAACGAAGCGGACCGGGAAAAGATCCAGCGCGCCCGCGAACTGCTGCTGGAACGCATCGGTGATCCCATCACCATCAAGGAACTGAGCCGCAAGGTGGCCATGAACGAATGCTATCTCAAAAAGGGGTTCAAGGAGATGTACGGCACCACGATCTTCGATTTCTACCAGGGTCAGCGCATGGAGCATGCCCGGTACCTCCTCTACGAAAAGGGTCTCAGCGTCACCGACGTATCCCTGCTGCTGGGCTACTCCTCCATTTCCCACTTTTCCACCGCCTTCAAAAAACACACCGGGCTGAAGCCCTGCGAACTGCTGTTTCGCGGATAACTACCTTCCCGCACCGGATACCCTGTTGCTGGTCAGCCCAGTTGGGCCAGGCTCTCTTCTGCGGCGCGGATCGTCCTGTCCAGGTCTTCCCGGGTAAGTGCGTTGTTGAGAAACCAGCTTTCAAAAGCGGAGGGGGGCAGGTATACGCCGCGGTCCAGCATGGCATGGAAAAACGGCCTGAACAGGTCATTGCGCGCCGCGGCCGCACTGGCAAAATCCACGACGGGATGATCGCTGAAGTGAACGCTGATCATGGATCCGAACTGGTTAATGACATAGGGGCCGCCCCAGGCCTTCAGCACCCGGTCCAGGCCGTCCTTCAGGTAGCTAGTTTTATCCTCGAGTTCCCCGTAAATCCCGGGCCGTTCCTTCAGCTCGCGCAGCAGGGTATAGCCCGCCACCATGGCCAGCGGGTTGCCGCTCAGGGTGCCGGCCTGGTATACCTGCCCCAGCGGGGCAATATGTTCCATGATCTCCCGCTTGCCGCCGAAGGCGCCCACCGGCATTCCGGCGCCGATGACCTTGCCGTAGGTGACCAGGTCCGCGCGGATGCCCAGGCGCTCCTGGGCTCCGCCCGGAGCGAGCCGGAACCCGGTCATCACCTCGTCCAGGATCAATACGATGCCCTCCTCGTCGCAGAGCTTGCGGAGCCCCTCCAGGAAGCCGGACTGGGGCAGGATGCAACCCATGTTACCGGCCACCGGCTCCACGATGATGGCGGCCAGGTCTCCCCGGTGCCGGCTGACCAGGTCACGGACCCCCTCCAGGTCATTGTAAGCGGCCGTCAGGGTATCGGCGGCCACGCCGGCCGTAACGCCCGGAACGGACTGGATCCCGAAGGTGGCCACCCCGCTGCCGGCCTTCACCAGGAAGGAATCCGCGTGGCCGTGGTAATGGCCTTCAAACTTGAGGATTTTGTTACGACCGGTATAGCCGCGGGCGAGCCGGATGGCGCTCATGCAGGCCTCGGTGCCGCTGCTCACCATGCGGATCAGGTCCACGCCGGGGACCATACTGCGGATCAGTTCCGCCATGAGGACCTCCAGTTCGGTAGGTGCCCCGAAGGAGGTCGAGTCCAGGGCCTTTTCCTGGATGGCCCGCACGACGGGCGCATAGGCGTGCCCGAGGATCATGGGACCCCAGGAGGCGATGTAATCTATATACCGGTTGCCATCCACGTCGTAGAGGTAGGCTCCCTGGGCCCGCGCGATGAATACCGGGGTTCCGCCCACGCTTTTGAAGGCCCGTACGGGGGAATTGACGCCGCCGGGGATGCTTTGCTGTGCCCGGGCGAACAGGGCCTCGCTCTTGTCGGTCTTTCTCATTGGGAAGGTATAAAGGGTTTAGGGTGTACAATCAGCCGAGTAACCGGACGGCGTCCCGGGCAAAATAGGTAGCGATCAGGTCGGCCCCCGCACGCTTGATGGCCGTGAGCGTCTCCAGGATGGCCTTGTCCTCGTTGATCCAGCCCATTCGGGCCGCGGCCTTGACCATCGCATACTCCCCGCTGATATTGTAGGCACTGACCGGTACCCGGACCGCATCCCTGACCTCCCGGATGATATCCAGGTAAGCCAGTGCCGGCTTGACCATCACGATATCGGCCCCTTCCTCCACATCGAGCAGGGTTTCGCGGATCGCCTCGGTCCGGTTGCTGTAGTCCATCTGGTAGGTCTTCTTGTCGCCAAATCCCGGAGCCGAATCCAGGGCGTCGCGGAACGGCCCGTAGAAGCAGGAAGCGTATTTGGCGCTGTAGCTCAGGATCCCCGTGCCGGTATAATGATGCTCCTCGAACGCCCGGCGGATGGCCCCGATACGGCCATCCATCATATCGCTGGGAGCCACCATGTCGGCGCCTGCGGCCGCATGGCTGAGGCTCATGCGGACCAGGGCTTCCACGGTTTCATCGTTGAGGATCTGCCCGTCGCGCACGATGCCGTCGTGGCCGTAGGAGGAGTAGGGATCCAGGGCCACGTCCGTCATGACGAACAGGTCGGGGACCGCCTCCTTGATGGCGCGGATGCTGCGCTGCATGAGCCCGTCGGGGTTCCAGGCCTCCCGGCCCGTATTGTCCTTGAGCTCATCGGGGCACTTGATGAACAGCAGCACGCTTTTCAGGCCCATGTTCCAGAGTTCCCGGACGTCCCGCACCGTCAGGTCCAGACTGCACCGGTAATAGCCGGGCATGGAAGCGATTTCGGTGCGCCGGCCCTCCCCTTCGTCGATGAACAGCGGTACGATAAAATCATCAGGGGATAACCGGGTCTCGGCTACCAGGGAACGGATGGCGGCGGACTGCCGCAGGATCCGGTTTCTGCGTTGGAGGTACATACGTGCGGTTTAAACGTTAACAGGTGTTGGAGCGGCGGGCCCACTGCGCCCGCTCCTCCTCGCTGGGGCCCGTCCAATCCCGGGGATGCAGGCAGGCATCCAGCAGTTCAGCTTCATCCGACCCGGGGGCCGGCTGGTAATTGTATTCAAAGCGGACGGTCGGGGGCAGGCTCATCAGGATGCTCTCGGTCCTCCCGTTGGTGCGCAGCCCGAACAGCGTGCCGCGGTCGTGGACGAGGTTGAACTCGACATAGCGCCCCCGTCGGATTTCCTGCCAGTGGCGGTGCCGCTCGGTGTAGGGCGTGTTCCTGCGGCGTTCCACCAGCGGCAGGTAGGCTTCCGTAAAGGCGTCTCCGCAACGCCGCCCGAATGCCATCCAGAAGGA
>DASZRL010000078.1:0-23965 GCA_035549175.1 Chitinophagaceae bacterium
CTGCTTGACTTTCAGCACAATTCCGTCCATCCAAACCGTAAAATAGACCCGCTCCAGCGGACGGTTCTGCCAGTCCTTGATGTGCTCCACAATGCGGTTGGTAACGTTTGAGATGGTTCCTTCGCTGACATCCACCCCGTAGACCTCTTTAACCTGCTGGCTGATATCTGAGGTCGTCATTCCGCGGCTGTACATGCCGATAATGGATTCCTCCAGTTTATCACTCATACGCTGGCCCTTAGGGATGAGCTGCGGTGCAAACTCACCGTTGCGATCCCGGGGGGTATAACCCTAATACAGTTACCTAAAACCTATTTACACAAAGAACTAAATACTACCGGACGGCCGGCTGAACATCGACAACAATCCGGTAGAAAACAGCATCCGACCCGTGGCGGTCGGGCGAAAAAATTATTTATTTGCGGGCTCCCATGAGGCGGCTAAAAGAAGCGGCATGTTATATTCCTTGTTCGGCACTTGCCAATTGCATGGGGTTGAGCCTTAGGCCTGGTTAAAAGATGTTTTACAACAGATCGCTGATTACCCGATTAACAAAGTACACCACCTTCTTCCGCACCGATATAACAAATCATCCACATCCCGATTGCCTGCTTAGCCGGAGGCTTACATCTGGAGGACCATTTTTTGGCTGCCAGCAGGTTGACCGGACTGTTAAAGGAATGGTTCAGGGAGTAGCGTTTTCCCTCCCAGGTCCAGCGCAGGCGCAGCCTGCCTTGGTCAATCGTAATTGCTACCGAACCTTTTGGATTTTTCCTGTTCATTTCCGGCTAATCTGCGGCCAATTCGAGGCCTTTTTTGGTTGCTGGGCGACTTGGCCGGAAGATATGAGGGGGATTCAAAATACAAAAGCCCTTCATAATAAAGGGCTTTTGTACCGGAAGTGGAGAATATCGGAGTCGAACCGACGACCTCTTGCATGCCATGCAAGCGCTCTAGCCAGCTGAGCTAATTCCCCAATCGGGACGCAAAAATAGGATATTCAGGGTATCCGACAAATCCGATTTTGGTCCGCTGCAACCGCCCGGAAAGGGCGGGCGTTCCCGGTAAACAATTCAGGCCGGTGGCCGTTTATCTATGTAATTTTACTCGTCAAACCGGAAAACCTGCCGATATGGGCGTCTGGAAACAAATTGCTGAATACCTCTACCTGCGAAAGCCGGATCCGAACCGGCCCAAGACCAAATGGATAGGCTATATGCACGGGATCAACCGGATCAGCCTGCTGGTCTTTATCCTGTGCCTGATCATCCTGGCCTTCAAATTATTCCTGCACTAGTTCCCGGAACCCTTCCAAGTTGTAACCGTTTCCACGATCAGCCGGGCTGCCTGGGCCGAGGCGTTTCCCCCTTCCCGCAGGACACGCTTAAGCTCCTGGTAATCCGAACTAAGGGCAGCCTGCCGGGCCGGGTCGTTCAGCAGTTCCTGGAGGGCCTGCCGGATATTGTCTGGGGTTAGTTCCTGCTGGATCAGTTCCCGGACGACAAGTTTATTCATGATGAGGTTGACCAGGGAGATGTAGCTGACCCGGATGACACGCCGGGCAATCTGGTAGGAGATAGGAGATCCCTTGTAACATACCACTTCCGGGACCCCGAACAAGGCGGTCTCCAGGGTGGCCGTACCGGAAGTGACCAGGGCCGCCCTGGCCTGCAGGAGCAGTTCGTAGGTCTGGTTGCTCACCGCACTGACATTGGGGAATGGCCGGGTGAACGTTTCGTAGAAGGCCGGTTCGATGGAGGGCGCCTGGGCCACGATAAACTGGTAATCCGGGAATGCGCGGCTTACCTCCAGCATGATGGGCAGCTTTTTTTCGATTTCCTGGCGGCGGCTCCCCGGAAGCAGCGCAATGACAGGCCGCTCGCTAAAGCGCGTCGTGATCCCGCGGGCCTGGTATTTTTCGATTACCTCTACCAGTGGATGGCCCACATAGTCCACCTCCCAGTGCCATTTGTCCCGGAAATAGGCCTTCTCAAAGGGCAGGATCACCAGCATCCGGTCAATGCATTGTTTCATCATCGGTACCCGGTTTTCCTTCCAGGCCCAGACCTGGGGGCTGATGTAGTAGATCACCCGGATACCCTGCTCATGCGCCCAGCGGGCGATCCGCAGGTTAAAACCGGGGTAATCGATCAGCACCAGGGTGTCGGGCCGGAAGGCCCGGATATCCTGCTTGCAGAACTTCAGATTCCGCAGGATGGTGCCCAGGTTGCTGACCACCTCGACAAAGCCCATGAACGCGAGATCCCGGTAATGGCGGACCAGCTCTCCGCCAGCTGCCTGCATCAGGTCGCCGCCCCAGCACCGGACCTGGGCCAGTGAGTCCCGGGCCCGGAGTTCCCGGATCAGGTTGCTGCCGTGCAGGTCGCCGGAAGCCTCTCCCGCTATGATATAGTAGCGCATAGCCCGGCAAATGTAAAACGCCCGGGGGCAAAAACGCGGCCGGCAGGAATATTTAAGGTTAAAAAAACGGCCTAGTTGAAAATCTTCATGACCAGGATGGCGATCCCGTAGATCAGGGTGGTATAGAAGATGCCCTTGGCGGTTTGATCCCGGTGGGTATTGATGTACAGGGTAAACAGTACAATGTTGGCCAGCAGGGAGAGGGAGCCGATAGAGGTAATCAGTTTGTTGGTATGAACGAACTCGTCCAGGAATTCGGGGAAGGAGTAGGAAGGGAACTTGATGAAGTAGATGATCACCAGGCCCAGCAGGGGGCCGAGGAAGCCCAGGATCAGGCCCAGTTTCAGGTTGTCCTTTTTCAGGATAAAGGTTGCCACAGCTTTTCCAGTTTAGCTTTGAGTGTATAATGGGTTAAATCAAACTGAACGGGTACCACGCTGACATAATTATGCGTCAGCGCCCAGACATCCGTGTCACGCCCCCGGTCAAAATTAACGAACTCCCCGGTGAGCCAGTAGTAGCGTTTGCCCGATGGATCATGCCGTTCCAGGAAATCTTCTACGTATTTGGCATAGGCCTGCCGGCAGATCTTGATGCCCCGGATGTGCTCCTCCGGTATCGCCGGGATGTTCACGTTGAGGACCATGTGCTTGTCCGGGTGGTGCTGCAGCACGCGTTCCACGATCTCCCGGGCATATTTGCGGGCGCCGGTAAAATCCGCCTCGATACTGTAGTCCAGCAGGGAGAAACCCACGGAAGGGATGCTCTCGATGGCTGCTTCCACGGCAGCGGACATCGTGCCGGAATAAATTACGTTGATACTGTGGTTGGCGCCGTGGTTGATCCCGCTGAGGCACAGGTCGGGCTTGCGGTGCAATACCTTGTCCACGGCCAGCTTGACGCAATCGACCGGCGTACCGGTGCAGGAATAGGCTTCCACGCCGGAGGTGAGTTCCACCTTGTGCAGGCGCAGCGGCGTGCCGATGGTAATGGCATGACCCATGCCGGACTGGGGCTTGTCAGGTGCCACGACCACGATCTTGCCCAGGTCCATGACCGATTCGATGAGATGCTGGATACCGGGTGCCGTGACGCCATCGTCGTTGGTGATCAGGATGACCGGCTTTTGCCTGGATTTCTTTGCCTTTTTGGTTGCCATATCCGGGACAAAAGTGCTGAATATTTCGGGGATGTCAAAACCCGTCCGGGCCTCCGGTGCAGCGGTGGAAAATCGGCCGCTTGGAATTTGACAAATTAATTAGTAATTTGCGGCTAAATAAATTAGTGGTCATGCCATTTGCCAACAAAAACCTCAAATACCTGCGCAAACTGCGCGGCTGGACCCAGGAAGAATTTGCCCAGAAACTCCGTATCAAGCGCTCCCTGCTGGGTGCCTACGAGGAGGAACGGGCCGAACCCCGCATCGATGTGCTGGAGACGGTCTGTGATATCTTCAAGCTGACCCTAGATGACATCCTGCGCAAGGACCTGGGGGATACCAAGGGCAATTACCTGGCCAGGCGGCGGGCCCAGAAAATGGCTTCCGGCAGGCCCGACATCCCCTTCGTACCCGTGAAGGCGGCTGCCGGTTACCTGGCCGGTTACGCGGACCCGGAATTCGTGGACGAGCTCAATACCTTTACGCTCCCGATGCTTTCCGGCGGGGATTACCGCGCCTTCGAGATTGTTGGGGATTCCATGCTGCCCACCGCCAGCGGATCGGTAATTGTCTGCGAGCGTGCCGAGCAGCCCGATGACGTAAAGAATCACAATACCTATATCGTCGTCACGCGCAACGAGGGTATCGTGTACAAGCGGGTTCTGCGAAGCAACCGTTCCAAAAACAAGTTTACCCTGGTCAGCGATAACCCGGCCTACCAGCCCTATAGCATCGACCGGGAGGATATCCTGGAACTCTGGCAGGCCCGCATGGTGATTTCCAAAGCCAATCAGCAGCCCAACTGGGACGTCAACCAACTGGCCAGCATCGTCAACAACCTGCAGACGCAGGTGAGCAGCCTCAAAAAGCGGATGAACTGACCGACCAGCTGAAAACGGGTCCCTCATATCCGTTTATTGCCAATAGGAAATGCGCTATATTTGGTTTGCACTAAATCATACGCATGAGAAGGAAAGGGCTGGCCCCTCTGCCCCTGCTACTGCTTTGCATCCTATGTTTTTCGCAACCCAGGTCCCTGCCTGCTGTCCGGACCCTGTATCCGCCCCGCATCGATGGAGACCTTGGCGATTCCTGCTGGCAATCCGCTCCCCTGGCAAAGGACTTCATCCAGAATTTTCCGGTATTTGGCAAACCCGCCTCCCAGCGCACGGTCGTGCGGATCCTGTACGACGACGATGCCATCTATGTGGGGGCCTACCTGTATGATGACCCGGCCCTCATTCGCCGGCAGCTGACCGCCCGGGACGGGGAGAACCGGCAGGACGTGGATTATTTTTCCGTCTTTTTCGATACCTACGATGACCAGCAGAATGGCTTCCAGTTCACGGTTACTTCCGCGAACGTCCAGAGTGATGCACGCCTGGGGCCCAACCTTTCGGGTGACTTCGGGGACTACGGCGACAAGACCTGGGACGCGGTCTGGAGCAGCAGCGTGGGTATGCGACCGGACGGCTGGGTCGTGGAAATGCGGATCCCGTATCTGTCCCTGCGTTTTGCGCGCAGGGATGTGCAGCGCTGGGGCCTCCAGCTGATGCGTTCTACCCGGCGCAACAACGAGACTACCTTCTGGAACCCGGTGGATCCGCATCTTAACGGCTTTGTGAACCAGTTCGGAAAGCTCACCGATCTGCGCGATATCCGCCCGCCGCTGCGCCTGAGTTTTTCCCCTTACCTGACCACAGGCTACCAGGCCCTTCCCGAGGCGGGAGGATATACCCATACCTGGCTCAGGAACGGGGGCATGGACGTGAAATACGGGATCAACGAGAGTTTTACCCTGGATGCCACCCTGATCCCCGATTACGGGCAGGTCGTATCCGATGACATCATCAACAACCTGTCCCCCTTTGAGGTCAAGTTCCAGGAAAACCGGCCCTTTTTCACCGAAGGCACGGAGCTGTTCAACAAGGCCGGCCTGTTCTATTCGCGGCGGGTGGGGGCTGTTCCGCCCGGGTACTACCCTATGAAGGATTCTGTGGCATCCGATGCCAGCCTGCGCCTGCTGAAAAATCCTTCCGTGACCCAACTGTACAATGCCATAAAGTTTTCGGGCCGCACCCGCAGTAAGCTGGGCATCGGCCTGTTCAACGCAGTAACGGCCCCGATGTATGCGCGGATCCGTAACCAGAACACCGGGGAGGAGTCGCGTGTGCAGACCTCCCCGCTGACCGATTATAATATCCTGGTACTGGATCAGGCCCTGCGCGGGCAGTCCTACCTGACTTTCACCAATACGCATGTTGCACGCAGCGGGGACAACCGCCAGGCTAACGTGTCCGCGCTGGACCTGGCCTGGTATGACCGGCGCAACCTGCATGCGCTGACCGCGGCCGCGCGGTACAGCAAGATCTACGGATCCCAGCGATACGACGGGTTCAATACCCAGGTGAAATACGGAAAGGTTAGCGGCAACTGGCAATATTACCTGCTAAATAATATTGAATCGGATCACTACGACCCCACCGACCTCGGCTACCTGGAGGCGCCCAATGAGGTCAATTACCGTGGCAGCCTGAGCTATACCCAATATACACCGACACCCCGGCTGATTTATTACAGTTACAGCTTTCAGCCCAAGCTGCTTTATGCTTTCCAGCCCTATGCGTTCAGTCGGTTGGACCTGGTTGGTACGGCGACCTGGGTATTCCATAACTTCTGGGACATCACGCTGTCCACCGATGTGACGCCCCTGCCGGCCCATGATTTTTTTGAGTTGCGGACCCCGGGCCGTTACTTGGCTTACCCGGTCAACTATATCCTGGAAGCCAGCGGCAGTACGGACAGCCGCAGAAAAGCCTTCTTCAGCTATGATTTCATCTGGGCCCATGCTCCGAAATTTGATAACACGTTCTATCAGTCCACACTGGATTTGCGCTACCGTTTCTCCCCGCGGCTGACACTGGAGCTCAGCGGGATCCGCAGCGAGGAATACAACCAGCTGGGGTATGCCTTCGTGCGTGAAAGTGACGGGGAACCCATCGTCGGATTCCGGACCAACACCTCCGTAACCTCGGTCCTGTCAGGCATTTACCATTTCACGCCCCGGATCAACCTGAGCCTGCGGGCCCGCCATTACTGGGACAAGGTCCATTACCTTGGTTTTTACGATGTCAATACGGACGGAAGCCTGAAGGACCGGCCCTTCATCGCCAACCACGACCAGGACGTAAACATTTTTAACCTGGATGCCTTCCTGACCTGGGACTTCCGGCTCGGAAGCCGCCTGATCCTCGGCTGGAAAAACCGGCTGGGGGACAACCAGGTGGTGGATGGCAGCCGCTATGCAAGCTATGTCAATAATTTCCGGGAAACCCTGTCCCTGCCGCACGGCAATGAAGCCACCATCAAGTTTATATATTTCCTCGACTATAACCAGCTTCGCCGCAAACACGGAAGCTTTCAGTACAACCCATAGAGTGACTTGGCACAGCGGAATGTCTGGCAATGTGCCTCGGTGATGATCCGGATATCGGGCGAATACCCGCCGCCCATGGCAATCGTGCAGGGAATGCCCCGGTCATGCAGGGCTTCCAGGACCAATTCATCGCGCTGCCGGCACCCGCCCAGGGTTACTTTCAGTTTTCCGAACCGGTCGGTTTCCAGGATATCCACCCCCGACAGGTAAAACGCGAAATCCGGCCGGAAGCGATCCAGGATCGGGGGCAGGTGCCGGGCCAGCAGATCCAGGTAGCCGCTATCGCCGGTCCCATCCTCCAGGGGGACGTCCAGGTCACTTTGTTCCTTGTGAAAGGGGTAGTTGCTGCGACCATGCATACTGAAGGTGAATACGCGGGGCTCGGCGGCAAAAAGGCTGGCCGATCCGTTTCCCTGGTGGACGTCCAGGTCGATGATCAGGATCCGTTGCGCGAGGCCCCGTCGCAACAGGTAGTTGGCGGCGACAGCAAAATCGTTCAGCAGGCAGAAGCCCTCCCCGCGATCCGCGTAGGCATGATGGGTTCCTCCTGCCACATTCAGGGAGACACCCAGGTCCAGGGCATGGTGGCAGCAGTCGATCGTGCCCTGGATGATCACTTTTTCCCGGCGTACCAGCTCTGCGGTCTGGGGGAACCCGATGCGCCGCTGTTCCTGCGGCGTCAGGGATAGTTCCCGGAGCCTGCGCAGGTAGTTTTCCGTATGGGTCCAGCCGAGCACTTCCTCGGGGCAGGGTTCCGGGCGGAACAGGTTTTCGGGGCGTATCGTCCCTTCATACAGCAGTTGCCCGGGTATCAGTTCGTACTTGACCATGGGAAACCGGTGACCTTCCGGCAGGGGGTGGGCATACAGGGGGTCATACGCGATCTTGAGCAGGGGCAGCGCACTCATTGGACTTGCAGGATCTTGTTTTCCACGATAGCAAATACGTTTTCCCGCCTTCGGGGTTCCACCCGGTAGGTGCCGGTAAAGCGGCCAAAGGCAGGCAGGACACAGAACTGGTCGGTAAAGTAAAAACAGGGGAAGCGGAGGGATTGTTTTCCCATACCGTGCAGGCTGATACCGGGGTGGATGTGGCCGCTGAACAGGTAAACGTCCTTGCGCTGCGCCGACTCTCCGGCGCCTGCTTCCAGGTCGTGGCGAAACAGGAAGGGGCCGAGCTCCAGTTCCTGCTCCCAGGTCCGGATACCGGACGCGCGGTACCAGTCCTCCTGGAGGATATCGTGGTTCCCCTTGACCAGGTGAATCTCCAGGGCCGGAAAATCATCACGCCAGCGGCGGAACAGGTCGAGCTCCTTGTTAAAATGACTGTGAAACAGGTCACCGACGATGAGCAGCCGGCCGGCACGGAAATACTGCAACTGGCTGACCAGGCGCTGCAAGTCCTCCACGTACAACTGCTGGGGCACCGGGATGCCCGCCTTGCGGAAATGTCCCGTCTTGCCCAGGTGGAGATCGGAAACGACCAGTACCTGCTGGTCCTCCCAGAACAGGCAACGGTCCGCGGACAGCCACAGGGTCTGGTCTTTCAGGGTATGTCGGAAATAGGAGGTCATGATCCGGTCGCAAAGCTAGCGGAATTCACCGAGGCCGCGACAGGCCGCTTCGCAAGGGTTAGACGGGACCTGTCAGCGGGCCAGCTGCTCCTGCATGCGGCGAACCCGGTCTTCCAGGCGTTCGCTGGACAGGCTGTTACGGTTGAGACCATCGGCCACGATCGGGAAGGATAGGGGGGTGAGGCGCTCCGGGAACTTCAGCACGATGCGGCTGGCGCCGATACGCTGGAGGGCCCGCCGAAGGCGGACCTCCTCCATCTGCTGCTCCAGTACCTCCTGGTAGGCCTGCCGCAGCAGCAGGTTATGCGGGTCGTATTCGGAAAATACGTTAAAGAGCAGGGACGCGGAAGACTGCAGATGCCGGGCCTTCTTGGTTTCGCCGGGCATGCCCTGGAAGATCAGCCCGCCGATCACGGCGATATCCCGGAACTTGCGGCGTGCCATCTCCGTACTGTTGACGCTTTTCTGGATATCGGCCAGGAGATCTTCGGTGGTAAACAGGCCCTCCACATTGGTGTCATCCACCGGGATGGGCTGGTCGCTGAGCAGCTCAAAACCGTAATCATTCATCGAGATCGAGAACGTGATCGGTGTGATCAGGGAAATCCGGTGTGCCAGGATGGCGCTCATGGCTTCATGTACCTGCCGGCCCTCGAACGGGTAAACCAGCAGATGGTACCCTTCGCGGGTAGCGATCTGCTCGATCAGCAGTTCGTCATGGCGGGGTATGTGGGAAAGTTCCTGCTGCAAGGTGAACAGGTCGTGCAGGCTCTCCAGTTCGGGGCTGTCCTCCCGGATCAGGATCTTGTTGAACGTGTTGCGCAGCACAAGGCCGAGATTAGCCGTAAGGCTCATGCGGCCGCCGTTCCAGGAGGGTACAATGGATTTTCGGTTCCTGGACTTACGTACCAGGACAGTCATGTCCTTGATGCCGACCAGTTCAAGGTTCCGACCGGCCAGGGTGAATACATCGCCAGGCTCCAGGCGGCTGATGAACCATTCCTCGATTACACCGAGGAATCCGCCGGTCAGAAGTTTTACCTTGAGCATGGCGTCACTGACAATCGTACCGATATGCAGACGGTGGCGCATGGCGATGCGCCGGCTGGTAATGCGGTACACCCCGTCGACCAGGTCTACCTTGCGGTATTCGTCATACTGGCGCAGCGCCGAGCCGCCGGCCGTGATATGCTCCAGCACCTGGTCCCATTCATCCTCGCGCAGGTCGCGGAAACAATAGGTAGAGCGCACTTCCTCCAACAATTCCGCCGCCCGGAATCCTTCGGAAATCGCCAGGGTGCAGCAGAACTGGATGAGTACGTCAAAGCAGAGGGTGAGGGGATCGCGGCTTTCGATCTCCTGGCTCGCAATGGCGTCCTTCAGGGCGGCTGCCTCCACCAGTTCCAGGGAATGGGTGGGCAGGAAATAGATCCTGCTGACGTCGCCGGGCTGATGCCCGCTGCGGCCCGCCCGCTGCAGGAACCGGGCCACCCCCTTGGGTGAGCCCACCTGGATCACGGTCTCCACGGGACGGAAATCGACGCCCAGGTCCAGGCTGGCCGTGCAGACAACCGCCTTGAGCCGGCCCGTGTGCAGGGATTCCTCCACCCAGCGGCGCAGTTCGGGCTCAATACTGCCGTGGTGCAGGGCGATGGCGCCGGCCAGTTCCGGAGCAATGGTGAGCAACTGCTGGTACCAGAGTTCGCTCATGCCCCGGGTGTTGATGAAGATGAGGGTCGTGCGGCTTTGCGCAATGATCGGCAGGATCTTGTGGGCCAGTTTGATCCCCAGGTGTCCCGCCCATGGATATTTTTCGATTTCGTCGGGGAGGATGGATTCCACTTCGGTGCGCTTGTCCAGGTCGGCGCGAACCAGCACACCCCGGTGTCCCAGGGGAGAAAGGAGTACTTCGCGTGCTTCCTCCAGGTTCCCTATGGTGGCACTGATGCCCCAGATTGCGGCCCGCCCCGCTCCCAGCTGTGACTGGCCATGGAGGATGTGTGCTAGGGCCAGTTCCACCTGTACCCCCCGTTTGCTCCCCAGCAGCTCATGCCATTCATCCACGGCAATGACACGCAAACCGGCAAAAAAGGCCGGGTAGCCGCGCTGTGCCAGGAGCAGGTGAAGGCTTTCGGGGGTGATGATCAGGATTTCAGGCATCTGCTTTTTTTGCCGCTGGCGCTGGGCCGACGAAGTATCCCCGTTGCGGATGCCCACTTTCCAGCGCATGCCGAGACCACGTATTACCTCCTCCATGGCACGGCCGATATCCTGGGCCAGGGCGCGCAGGGGCGTGATCCACAATACCTGGAGACCCAGGTTTTTTTCATGCTGGTAGCTGTCCGGGTGGCGGTCAATGAAGTCGATCAGGCTCCCCAGGAATACCGAATAGGTCTTGCCGCAACCGGTAGGTGCATTCACCAGGCCACTGGCTCCCTCCCGGATGTGCTGCCAGGCCTCCCGCTGGAAACGAAACGGCACACGGCCCTGTTCCGCCATCCAGCGGGTCACGACCCCATATCCGGGGGAATGGTCCGGTTGCCTGTTCATCAGGGGAAATTTACGAATCGGCCGGATACTTGCGCCAGGGCCGGGAAAAAAAGAGGGCCCTTCAGTTGACACCCTTTATAATGCCGTCCTGCCAGGTTATGAAAAACAGTTTCTTGTTCTCGTAATAATCCAGGACCAGGGTCTTTTTATTGATTACAGGCTGGATGTCAAGCCCGTGCAGGATATCAAATTCCTTGCGGGATAAATTGGAGCCCAGGTCGCCGGGATACCGGACCAGGAGATGGGCGAATCGCCAGGCGGCTTCGTAACCCCGCAGGACGAGGTCACTGGGCCTTGCGTAAAAGCGTGTCGCAAAGAAATCGTTGATGGTCTGGCTCAGGGGCCCGGACCGGTCGTCGTAAAAGGGAGTGGAATAAACCAGTTCCAGCCCCTTGTATTCCGGCCGGCTGAAGTCCCGGGACAGATTCTCCATGGTGGGCATGCCGAGCAGGCTGATCGAGCCCTGCTTACTGAGCGGGGCCAGTTTCAGGGCCAGTTGGCGCATGAAATTTTCATCCAGGCTGCCGGCCAGGCAAACCGTGCGTCCCGTGGTTCCCAGGTAGGGCCTGAGCTGGTCTGTGCTGAAACTGTCAGGCAGTTCCACCAGCCGGTATTTGAGCGGGACGGAAGCCGTACTCTTTCCGGCTTCATCCAGGTAGGACCGGATCACATCCTCCATGCGGCCCTTTTTGCGAAAGACCACCAGGTCGTCCAGCGGATACCTTTTCTGGAGGTAGCGGTATATTCCTTCGACATGGGTTTTAAGGGTGGGGCTCAGGATGACAAAATACGGGTTGTTGTATACCCCCCCGTCGGCCGGCAGGTTGACGTTGATAAAGGGGATCTTGTACAGGGCAGCTGCATAGGCCAGGCTGCCCAGGTCGGGGCCATTGCAATAGGCCAGGATCAGTTCAACCTGGTTGCGGTGGGCTTCCTCCAGTTGGTTTTTCAGGGACTGCTGCTGGGACCGGGTATCATACAGGTATACTTCCAATGGCAGGTTTTCCCGCGCCATCGAATCCAGGGCCAGTTGGGCGCCTTCATAAAATTCCAGACCGGGATTGATAAACCGGGGAAAGTTGTCGTCATAGCGGTAGGTTCCTGACGCGTCAAACGCAGAATCCAGGTAGAGCGGTGCAAACAGGGCGATGCGGTGCACCGGGCCGGTTTGCTGAGCGCCGGCCTGTCCTCCGGCGGTGACCAGGAAGGTACAGGCGACCAGCAGCAATACAATGCGTTTCATCCGTTCTCTATTAGGTTGAACAATCTGTCTGTGGCGGCCGGGTGCCCAGCAGCCTACTCCCACTCTATGGTGGCGGGGGGCTTGCTGCTGATATCGTATACCACCCGGTTAATACCCCGGACCTGGTTGATGATTTCATTGGACACATGAGCCAGAAAGTCGTAGGGCAGATGCGCCCAGTCAGCGGTCATTCCGTCCACGCTGGTTACCGCCCGCAGTGCCACCGTGTACTCATAGGTCCGTTCATCTCCCATGACTCCCACGCTTTTGACTGGCAGTAAGATGGCGCCCGCCTGCCAGACCGTTGCATACAGGTGGTGATCCCGGAGCGCTTTGATAAAGAGGTGGTCCGCCTGCTGGAGCAGAAGTACCTTTTCTTCGGTGATTTCTCCCAGAATCCGGATGGCCAGACCCGGGCCGGGGAAAGGATGCCGGTCAATGAGATCATCCGGAATACCCAGTTCGCGGCCTACCCGCCGTACTTCATCCTTGAACAGAAAGCGCAGGGGCTCCACGAGGCCCAGGTGCATTTTTTCAGGAAGTCCTCCCACATTGTGGTGGGACTTGATGGTCATCGAGGGGCCATGGACTGATACGCTTTCGATCACGTCCGGGTAAATGGTTCCCTGGCCCAGCAGGCCGATCCCCTCAACCCGGGCGGCCTCCTCCTGGAATATCTCAATGAACAGCCGGCCAATGGTCTTGCGTTTTTCTTCCGGATCCGTTTTGCCAGCCAGTTCCCGGTAAAAACGCTGGCGGGCGTCGATCCCGGTGACGTTGAGGCCGAGTTTTTCGTAGTTGGCCAGCACCGAACTGAATTCATCCTTGCGCAACACGCCGTTGTCGACGAAGATGCCGATCAGGTTGCGACCGATGGCCCGGTGGATCAGGGTGGCCGCGACGGTGGAATCCACGCCTCCGCTGAGGGCCATGATCACCCGGCGGTCACCGATCTGTTGCTTCAGCTGTTCCACGGTATCGGTGATAAAATGGGCCGGTGTCCAATCCTGGCTGCAGCCGCAGACATGGACCAGGAAATTGTGCAGGATGCGCTTGCCTTCAATGGAGTGGTATACTTCCGGGTGAAACTGAAGACCGTAAAGGGCCCTGGCCTCCTCCCCGGTTCGGCGGAAGGCCGCCACCGGGATGCTGTCGGTGGTAGCCAGCAGGGTAAAGCCCGGTGGCATCGCCAGGATGGTGTCCCCATGACTCATCCAGACCTGACTGACAGCCGAAACATCCTGGAAAATGACGTCCTCTCCCGATTTGTGAAGCAGGGCCCGGCCATATTCGCGCTTATCGCTCCGGGCCACCTGGCCTCCGAACTGTCTGGCGGTCAGCTGGGCGCCATAGCAAATGCCAAGAACCGGCACGAGCTGGGTCAGGGCCCGGATATCGACCTCGGGCGCCTGCGGGTCATTTACGGAAAAAGGGGACCCGCTCAGGATGATTCCCCGGAGGCCGGCTTCGGGCTGGAATTTCTTGTGGTAGGGAATGATTTCGCAGTAGACATTCGCTTCTCTTACAGCCCTGGCAATCAATTGCGTGTATTGGGAGCCAAAATCGAGAATAAGGATTTTTTCCGTCATGGTGCTGCGAAGGTAAAAAAAAGGACCGTAGCAACCCGGCCGCCGGCCCGGCCGCTGTAACCTGACGGGCGATGCCGTCGTCCCATTCACCGGCCGGACGATTCCGTGCGGCCCTAAAACAAATCATGTGAAACCTGCTTCCCTCCTCTGGCTGGCTTTAGCCGGTCTGCTCCCTGCCTCCTGCCGGTTCGTTCAGGGCCAGCGGGTACGCGGAAATGGTCATGTGGTCTCCATATCCCGCCAGGTAGGCGGCTTTACGGGAATAACCGACCAGGGTTCCCTGGATGTGGTGGTGGCTTCGGGCCCATATGCCATATCGGTCGAGGCGGATGAGAACCTGGTGCCCTATATCCTTACCGAGGTGCGGGGCAATACCCTGGTGGTCCGGTTCCGGGAGGATGTCTGGGTGAGCGGCTACCAGCGCGCCCGTGTCCGGGTGACGGCTCCCGACCTGCGGGACCTGGAAGTGCACGGATCCGGCAATTTCTCCAGTGACGGCCCGGTTGGCAGCAGCGGGCCCCTGCAGGCCGCTGTTTTCGGATCGGGCAACCTGGACCTTCAGGTTGCCGGCACGCCGGTGGACGGCGTAATTCACGGAAGCGGGAACCTGCTGCTTTCCGGGCGTTCCTCAGGTCTTTCAGCCACCATAAACGGAAGCGGGAACGTGAAGGCCCTGGGGCTGCAGGCTGAGCAGGCCGACGTTACGATCCGTGGCAGCGGGAACCTCGAGGTGACAACGCCGGGCCGGCTGCAGGCCCGGATTTTCGGGAGTGGGGATGTGTGGTACCGCGGGCATCCGGCCCTGGAGATCGAGCGCCACGGCAGTGGTTCGGTCAGTCAGGCGGAATGATCCAAATTGATTTTAGTTCACCGAAAGAGTACTTTATTTTTACGTTCACCAAACAACCCACCTTAAACTTACCAGTCATGAAGCATGTATTCCTTTACGCCAGCCTGGTCCTGCTTGCAAGTACCAGTTCCTGCCGCGGATTTTTCGGCAAACGGGTCCGGGGGGACGGTCATATACAAACGGAGAACCGCACGGCCGGAAATTTCCACAGCGTGGATGTAAGCGGGTCCATCGATCTGTACGTGAAGCAGGATTCCTCCAATAGTATCCGGGTGGAAACCGACGAGAACCTGCTTTCGTACGTGGAGGTATTCACCGAGGGGGACAAGTTGGTGGTCCGCTACCGGAACGGCTTCAATATCCGCCCGTCAAAGAGTGTCAAGGTATATGTTTCCGCTCCGGCCTATAAAAGGCTGGAAGCTTCGGGGGCGAGCGATATATACAGCGAAGGCAGGCTGTCGCTTTCGGACCCGCTGGAAATCGGACTCAGTGGTTCCAGCGACGCCAAGCTGGAAGCCAGCGCGCCGCGTGTAAGCGCCGACCTGTCCGGCGCCTGTACCCTGGAAATGAAAGGGGAGACGAAGGACTTTTCGGTGGAGGGCTCGGGAAGCACGAACGTCAAATGCCTGGACCTGCTGTCGGAAAATGCGAAAGTGGACCTATCCGGCGCAGGAGATGCCGAGGTGTATGCCAGTGTCAGGCTAGACGTGGAGGTGAGCGGCGCGGCGAGTGTCCGCTACAAAGGCAATGCCAGCGTAAGCCAGCAGGTCAGCGGAGCCGGCAGCGTGAAAAAAGTGGACTGACCCGGCCGTAATAATCAGCCGCATACGACCCCTGCCCCGCAGGGGTTTTTTCATTCCGGGATGGGCCGGGGAAGGCCTCAGTACCGTAGATACCGGACCCGGATGCGGATGTCCTGGTTTCGGCCTTTGTCATCGGTACAGGATATCTTCACCGGCCCCTCCTGGGGGAGGAAGAAGGGCTTCTCGTTCACGGACGAGGCTTTGTAAAACCGGTTATCCACGTACCAGTATACCCTGGATACATCATTGGCCGCCCGGCAGGCCAGTTGCAGCGGTTCCGGATCCCTGGCATTGATCAGGTATTCCATACCCGGGGAGGGAGAAATGATCTGGGGGCCGTTATCCCGGAACAGGTGCTCGCAGGCCGGATTGTGGGGCGGGACCTGGTCTACCGGCAAGCCATGGTCCCGGTACCAGGCCTGCATATCGGGTTCCACGATCCGGAACCAGGCTTTCCGGTACCCGGCGGCCGGGGTGCAATACCGGCAGTAGGAATATTTTCCGTCCGGGGACACGGCGATTTCCTGGTAATTGCTGCAAACCCGGCTGGAAGAGACCAGCGGAATATAATAATCCAGGACCCGGTGGGTACAATGGTCACCCGGAAGCAGCCCGGTCTCCGTACAAACCTGGCGCTGGTCGCAGTCGGGAGGCTGGGTGAACCAGTAGGCGTCGCTGTTATAATCGAGGGTATTGAAGATCCGGAAAAGCAGGGGCGTGGCGACATTGGCTCCGCTCAGGTCGGCCGCACCCACTCCGGAGAAATTACCCACCCACACCCCTACGGTGTAGTGCGCATTGTACCCGATGCTCCAGGCGTCCCGGCGGCCGTAACTGGTACCGGTCTTCCAGGCAATTTTAGGCAGGTGTTCCGTGGCCTGCCAGTTGAGCGGAAAATCCGGCCGGTTGACCCGGGATAGGATTTCATTGACCATGAAGCAGGCCGCCGGGCTCAGGATCCGGCGCCCGTTGGAGCTGCTGTCCAGGCTGCTGTAGGCCGGCGCGTAGTAGATGCCCTGGTTGGCAAAGACCGAGAACAGCCCGGTCAGCTCCTCCAGGGTAGTGCCGCAGCCTCCCAGGATCAGGGATAGTCCCAGCCGGGACCGGTCCCGGGCAATCCCGCGGAACCCGCAGGCGGCGAGCTGCTGTACCAGCTGGTCTTTGCCCAGTTGGTGCAGGGCTTTGACGGCAGGGATATTCAGCGAATGTTCCAGGGCATACTCCACCGAGACGTAGCCATGGAACTGGCGGTCATAATTTTCCGGGGCATACCCCTGGAAATCTACCGCAACATCGGTCATTACGGTCTTGGGCGTGAGCAGGCCCTTATCAAAACAGAGCCCGTAGAGCAGGGGTTTCAGGGTGCTGCCGGGCTCGCGGATGGCGGCCGCCCCGTTTACCTGGCCCCCGTCCAGCGTATCCCGGAAATCAGAAGAGCCCACGTAGGTTATGACCCGGTGGGTCCGGTTGTCCACAATGATGGCGGCTGCATTGCGGATGCCTCTAAGCCGCTCTGTCCGGACATAATCGCGGATCAGGGTCTCGGTTTTCTGCTGGGTGTTCAGGTCGATAAAGGTGATGACGGCAGGCCGGGAGGCTGTCCGGAGCCGGCCTGCCAGGTGGGGAATGGCGAAGGGCATAACGCCCCGCGTGGCAGTGAGGGGTTCGGCGAGCGCGTCGCGAATGACCTTTTCGGGAAAGAGACCCTGGCGGGAAAATCGAATCAGCCACCGGTTGCGTGCCTGTACGATGCGGTCATTGTTTTGGCCGATACGCAGCGAGGACGGGCGGTTGGGTAAAATGCAAAGGGCCGTGATCTCCGCGAGGGACAGGTGGTCGGGGTTCTTCTGGAAATAAAGCCGGGAAGCGGCCTTTACCCCCTGGATGTTTCCCCCATAAGGAACCAGGTTCAGGTATAGCTGCAGGATTTCCTCCTTGCTGTATTTCCATTCCAGCTGGCAGGCACGGAACATCTCCACCAGTTTACCGCCCCAGGTTCGTGGCTTGGGCTCCAGGGCCCGCGCCACCTGCATGGTTATCGTGCTGGCACCGCTGGTCCTACGTCCGGAAAGCAGGTTACGCCAGAGGGCCCGCGCCACGGCCAGTGGGTTGACCCCGAAATGCCAGTAAAAGTACCGGTCCTCCTTGGCTACAATCGCCTTTCGCAGCAGGGGAGAGATCTCGGACAGGCCGGTTTGCAGCCTCCATTGCTGGTCCCTGGTGAGGTAGGCATGCAGGATCCGGCCCTGGCTGTCCGTAATTACCGTGGAATATTCCACCCGGTCGGGCAGCGGGAAAATCCAGTTCAGCAGGATGCCGGCTGCCAGCAGGGACAGGCTCGCCATGCCCAGGCGGCGGATCCGCCGCCGCCACGCCTGTTTTGACAAATCCCAACGCATGCACGGACACGGGAAGATTTTGCCGGTTTGTTCCGGCTCCCTGCCGGCAAGGTAAGGATTTGGCCGGCCAAAAAGAAAGGATCCGGAGGACCGGGCTATTCGAAAATGTAGTACCTTATTTGCGCCGTATCACCGGATATCTCCGGGACGGCCCATTGCCTCAGAAAATAACCTTAACCTATATGCGAATAGTACGCCTTGGCCTGCCTGCCTTCTTATTGTTTCTTTTCCTGGGGGGCTGCCAGCGCCGCAAGGTCCAGCTGGCTTACACCAATGCCCGCGGGGAGGTGCCGGCACTGGGTAACCTGGTTTTCCACTTCAACCAGGCCCTGATTCCTGATTCGCTGCTCGACCGGTGGGATTCCACAGCGTACCTGTCTTTCGAACCGCATATAGCCGGCCGGTTCCGGTGGGAGAGCCCGGACCAGCTGGTGTTTTCACCCCTGGAACCCCTGGCACCGGCTACGGATTACCAGGCCACCCTGGGCCGCGAGTTACTCCGGTATTCCCGCTTCAACCAGGTGACCGCACCGGCCCCGGTCCGGTTTCACACGCCTTCCCTGCGCCTGGAAAATGCCCAGGTGGTCTGGGTATCCCCGGAGGGTTCCGGAGGGTCAGCTGCCCCGCGGGTCGACCTGGCCTTCAATTATCCCGTTGACCCCGCCGCCTTACAGGCTCACCTGCACCTGACCGTGGACCAGCATCCGGCTTCCTTCACCCTGGTCACCGCTTCGGCAGACCGCCAGGTTTCCCTGCTCGTCGGCCAGCTGGCGCTTGAAGACCGGGATTATCCGGCTTCTCTCACGATAGACCCCGGCCTGAAGCCGATGGGCGGTAGCCGGGCTACCACGGAAAAGCTTACTTCGGATCTGCCGATTCCCTCTCCCTTCGTCCTGACGGTCCAGTCCGTGGAGGCGGATCATGACGGACAGGAAGGCACGGTGCGGGTGGTGACCAGCCAGCAACTGACCGGTGAGGACCTGAGTGCACTGATCCGCTTTACCCCGGCTGTCAAGTTCCGCACGGAACTCCAGGACGACGGACTGATCATCCGCAGTGACCAGTTTGATGCGGACAAGAGTTATACCCTGACCCTGGCCAAAGGACTTCGTGGCCGGATCGGGGGTACGCTGCGGGATGATTATGCAGCACCGGTAACCTTCGGTCAGCTGGAAGCCAGCATCCGGTTCACGAACAGCAAGGCCATGTACCTGTCTGCCAACGGGGAAAGAAATATCAGCGTTCAGATTACCAACGTACCCCGGGTGAAGCTGGTCATTTCCAAAATCTACGAAAACAACCTGCTGATGGCGGGCCGGTACGGGTATTATCCCGCAGAAAAGGACCCGGACCGCCAGCAGCCGGAAGAAGTATCGGACGATGGGGACCAGGCACCGGACGGCCAGCTGGGGGATGTGCTGATTGAAAAGGTCATCGACACCAGATCCCTTCCGCGCAGCGGTGGCGGGCGCCTGCTCAATCTGGCCCGGTTCGAGGACCAACTCCCGGAGTTCCGGGGGATCTATCACGTAATGATCCGTTCCCTGGATGATTATTGGGTGCGTGACAGCCGGTTCGTGTCGCTGTCCGACATCGGCCTGATGGCGCGGCAGGGACAGGACCGGATCCTGGTATTCGCCAATTCCATTAAGTCTGCCACTGCCCTGAGCGGCGTCCTGGTCACCGCCTATGGCGCCAATAACCAGCTGCTCGGTACCGGAACCACCGATGCCCAGGGCGTGGCGCAGATCCCCTGCCTGAAAAAGGATTTCAGTGGGTTTCAACCGGCCCTGGTGATCGCCAGATCCGCCGATGATTTCACCTACCTCCCGTTCAGCAGCACCCGGGTGAATACCTCGCGCTTTGATGTCGGCGGTAAACGGGGTAATCCTTCCGGGCTGGATGCCTGGATCTACCCCGAACGCGATATTTACCGGCCCGGTGAAACGCTGCATTTTTCCGTGCTGGTACGTGACGGCCAGTGGAAATCCCCGGGCAGTCTCCCGGTGCGCCTGAAATTCCTGCTTCCGGACGGCAAGGAGTTGAGTACCGTTCGCAAAGTCCTGAATGCGGAAGGTTCGCTGGAAGGGAGTCTTCCGGTTTCTGAATCGGCCATCACGGGAAGCTATACCCTGGAAGTGTATACCTCCACCGACGTGCTCCTTGCATCCCGGAGTTTTTCCGTAGAGGAATTTGTGCCGGACCGCGTCCGGGTTGACCTCAGGGCAGACCGCAGCACCCTGCGGCCCGGTGAGACGGCAAACCTGCAGATCAGCGCCCAGAATTTCTTCGGGCCACCTGCCGCCGGCCGGCCGTACGAAACCGAGATCCAGGTCAAACAGAAAAATTTCACGGCCGACCGGTACCGGGAATACGACTTTTCCCTGACCAACCAGCGCAACTTTTTTGACAAGGAACTCCGCCAGGGTCATACCGATGAAGCGGGCAAGGCCTCCGAACGGTTTGAAGCCAAACAGGCGTACCAGAACCTGGGAGAACTGCAGGCTGATTTTTATGCGACGGTCTTTGATGAGACCGGCCGCCCGGTAAGCCGCACTACGTCGGTGGCCATCTTCACCCAGGACGTATTTTTCGGCATTCGCCAGGACGGATATGACTATTACCCGCTCAACCAGGTCATCCGTTTTCCCCTGGTGGCAGTCAACCGCGAGGGCAATGCGGTGACGGCACAGGGGCGCGTCCAGGTGATCAAACACGAATACCGGACTGTCCTGGCCCATAGCGGCAGTTATTTCCGGTACGAGTCCCAGAAGCAGGACCGTATCCTGTCCGACAACACGCAGGCCATAGGCCCTGCAACCACCTTTTCCTACATCCCCCGGTCCCCGGGGGATTACGAGGTGCGGGTGTTCCTTCCGGGTGCGGGCACGTATGTTTCCAGGTCCTTCTACAGTTACGGCAGCTGGGGCGGCGATAACAGCTCCTTCGAGGTAAATACGGAGGGACAAATCGATATTGAAACGGACAGGCCAAGCTACCAGGTGGGCCAGACCGTTAAGGCCCTGTTTAAAACGCCGTTCAGCGGGCGTATGCTGGTAACCCTGGAAACGGACCATGTACTCAGTTACCAATACGTCAATGTGGACAAGCGAACCGCCAGCCTGGACCTGCCGGTATCCGCGGAGGATCTGCCCAATGTCTATATATCGGCCACCCTCATCAAACCGCATGATCTGTCGGATATCCCCCTGACGGTTGCCCACGGATACCAGAGTATCCGCGTGGAAGACCCGCAACGCCGCCTACCGGTTACCCTAGTAGCCCAGGCATCGGTTCGCTCCAATACCCGGCAGCATGTCCGGGTCCGGACCACCCCGGGCAGTTATGTGACCCTGGCCGCCGTGGACAATGGCGTGTTGCAGGTGACGGATTTTAAAACGCCGGACCCCTACCAGTACTTTTATCAGAAGCGGGCCCTTCAGGTATCCAATTACGACCTGTATCCCCTGCTCTTCCCGGAATTGCGGGCCAGCCTCAGCAGTACGGGCGGGGACGGTGAACTCAGCCTGGACAGGCGGGTCAATCCCATGCCGGCCAAGCGGATCCGGGTGGTCAGCTACTGGAGCGGCATCGTACAGACAAACGGCCGGGGTGAAGCTGAATTTGAATTAGACATCCCTGCGTTCAGCGGGCAGGTGCGCCTGATGGCCGTTGCCTATAAAGGCCAGGGCTTCGGCAGCGCGGAACAGGCGATGACCGTGGCGGATCCCGTCGTCATCAGCACGGCCCTGCCCAGGTTTCTGAGCCCGGGGGACAGTATACAAGTATCGGTAAACCTGTCCAATACGACGGACCGGGAGGCCATGGCCACGGCCGACCTGGCTGTCACGGGTCCTCTGCGGGTGATAGGTGCCTCCAACCTGCCGGTCCGGATATCCGCCCGTGGGGAAGCCATGGCCCGGTACACCCTTACTGCAGCACCCCAGATTGGCACGGGAAAGGTACAGGTATCAGTCCGGGCGCTTGGGGAGCAGTTCCGGGATGAAACCGAGCTGTCTATCCGGCCGGCCTCCACCCTGCAGAAACGCAGCGGAAGCGGTACCCTGACGGCGGGGACCAGCCAGGTGATCTCAGCCGAATTGGCCGATTTTATTCCATCCAGTGCCCGCTACCGGCTGGTGGTCAGCCGCTCGCCGGTACTCGGCCTGGCTGATCAGCTTTCGGAACTGATCCAGTATCCCTTTGGCTGTACCGAGCAAACGATTTCGGCTGCTTTTCCCCAGCTCTATTACGGAGATCTGGCGGACCTGTTGCAGCAGGGCCGGACGGGTGCCGGCAGCGCCAACACCAATGTGCAGGAAGCCATCCGCAAGATCCGGATGCGCCAGTTGTATAACGGGGCGGTCACCCTGTGGGACGGGGAGGGCCAGGAGGACTGGTGGACCACGATCTATGCCGCCCATTTTCTGCTGGAGGCCAGGAAGGCCGGTTTTGACGTGGAGACCAGCCTGCTGGAAACCATGCTGGAATACATCTCCGGCCGCCTGCGGAAAAAGGAACTGATTACCTATTACTATAACCGCGACCAGCAGCGGAAAATCGCTCCCAAGGAGGTGGCCTACGGCCTGTATGTGCTGGCGCTGGCTGGACGTTCCAATGTGCCCGCCATGAATTACTATAAGGCCAATGCCTCGGTACTGGCGCTGGACAGCCGCTATTTATTGTCCGCGGCCTATGCCACGGCTGGGGATAAGCGATCCTTCGGTGAATTGCTGCCGGCTGCCTTCCAGGGGGAATCGTCCGTCCCGCAGACCGGGGGCAGTTATGCTTCGCCCCTCCGCGACGAGGCGATCGCCCTGAATGCCCTGCTTGAGGTGGATCCCGCCAATCCCCAGGTCCCGGTGATGGCCCGCCACGTGAGCGAGCGGATCCGGACCAGCCCCTGGCTCAGCACCCAGGAGCGCTCCTTTGCCTTCCTGGCACTGGGCAAACTGGCCCGCAGCGTCGGTCAATCCAATGCTGAAGGGGAAATCCGCTCGGGCGGGCGGGTCCTGGCCAGGACCCGCAACGGACAGTGGCAGGGTAACCTGGACCCGGCCCTGGCCAGCCATCTAGACCTGGTTGCTTCCGGAAGCGGGCAGCTTTATTATTACTGGGTCGCCGAGGGTATCAGCGCCACAGGTACTTATCGCCAGGAAGACAGTTACCTGCGGGTTCGAAGGCGTTTCTATGACCGGTTTGGCCATCCGCTGGCCGGTAGGGATTTTCACCAGAATGACCTGGTGATCGTGGGTATTACTCTGGAACGGTCCTTTTCTACGGACGTGGACAACGTGGTTATCACGGACCTGCTGCCGGCAGGTTTTGAAATCGAGAATCCGCGGACCAAGGATATCCCGGGAATGGACTGGATACGGGATGCTGCCACGCCCAGGGCGCTGGATGTCCGGGATGACCGGATCCACTTTTTCGTGGATCTGCGCAGCAACCGCCAGACTTATTATTACGCGGTCCGCGCCGTCAGTCCGGGCATTTACCGAACCGGCCCGGCCAGTGCGGATGCCATGTATTTCGGGGAGTACCATTCGTATAACGGGGCCGGGACCATCCGGATCCTGCCGTAGCCTGCTTGGCGAACGGTGGAACCGGTTGCGGCGAATGGCTGGATAGCGTCAAATCCCTTTCGCCCGCTTCCCGCTACTGAAACAGGCGGTATTTGTTTATGTCTATGTTACCATCCGGCCATATCGCCCTGGTCTGTAATCCGCTGGCCGGCAGCGGCCGCGCCCGGCGGATCACCGTCCGCTTGCAGGACTGGCTGCGGGAACGAGGCCTTTCCCACCAGGTATTTACCCAGGCATGGCCCGGGGAATTTTCGGGCTTCCGCGCAGTCTGGATCATCGGCGGGGACGGCACCATGAACTATTTTATCAATCATTATCCCCGCATCGGCCTGCCCCTGGCTCTTTTCCCCGGAGGGA